>JBJEJH010000020.1:0-146324 GCA_051877855.1 Lachnospiraceae bacterium
GATGGAACCCTAAGATGGCTGAGTACATCTACACAGAGAGAAATGGTATCCACATTATTGACTTACAGAAGTCTGTAGTTAAGGTTGATGAGGCTTATGAAGCAGTATCAGAGATCGCACAGAACGGTGGAACAATTCTTTTCGTAGGTACTAAGAAGCAGGCTCAGGATGCTGTTAAGACAGAAGCAGAGCGTTGTGGTATGTACTATGTTAACGAGAGATGGTTAGGTGGTATGCTTACCAACTTCAGAACAATCCAGAGCAGAATTGCAAGATTAAATGAGATCACAGCAATGCAGGAAGATGGTACATTTGATGTCCTTCCTAAGAAGGAAGTTATCCAGTTAAAGAAGGAATTAGAGAAGTTAGAGAAGAACCTTGGCGGTATCAAGAATATGAAGAGAATCCCGGATGCAATCTTCGTAGTTGATCCTAAGAAGGAAAGAATCTGTATTCAGGAAGCACAGGCTCTTGGCATTAAGTTGATCGGTATTGCTGATACAAACTGTGATCCGGAAGAGTTAGACGTTGTTATTCCTGGTAACGATGATGCTATCAGAGCTGTAAAGCTTATCGTAGCTAAGATGGCAGATGCAGTGATCGAAGCAAATCAGGGTGCTGAGAACGTAGAACCTGAAGCAGAAGCAGAAGTTGTAGAAGAGAACGTTGAAGCTTAATTTGTTTTTATGAAATGTAATGCTTCAACCTGATAAAACAGGTTGGAGCATTTTTTTAAGAGTAGATTAATTATGGAGGATAATTAAAATGGCAGAGATTTCAGCTAGTATGGTAAAAGAATTAAGAGAATTAACAGGTGCCGGTATGATGGATTGTAAGAAGGCTCTTTCTGATCCGGAAGTTAACGGTGATATGGAATTAGCAGCTGAGTTCCTTCGCAAGAAGGGTCTTGCAGCATCTGCTAAGAAGGCAAACAGAATCGCAGCTGAGGGTGTTGTTAAGGCAGTTGTTAAGAATGATACAGAAGCTGTTGTAGTAGAAGTTAACTCAGAGACAGACTTCGTTGCTAAGAATGAGAAGTTTAATGACTATGTACAGGAAGTAGCAGAGCAGTTAATTGACTCTGATGTTGCAGATGTTGATACTTTTATGACTCAGGCTTGGGCTAAGGATCCTTCTATGACTGTATCTGATAAGTTATCTTCAATGGTAGCTACAATCGGCGAGAAGCTCAGCATCCGTCGTTTTGTAAAGGTTCAGGCAGATTGTGTTGTTTCTTACATCCATGGCGAAGGTAAGATCGGTGTAGTTGTTGCTGCGAACACAACTGTAGTTAACGATGAAGTTAAGGAAGCATTAAAGAACGTTGCAATGCAGATTGCAGCTCTTAACGCTAAGTATGTGGATATGTCTGAGGTACCTGCTGAAGATATCGAGCATGAGCGTCAGATCAACAGAGACATTGTTGCAGCTGATCCTAAGTTCGCAGGTAAGCCGGATAAGGTTATCGAAGGCGCTGTTGAAGGAAAGACAACAAAGCACTTCAAGGAAAGCTGTCTGTTAGATCAGGAATATGTTAAGTCTGTAGATGATTCCGATAAGACTGTTAAGAAGTACATCGAGAAGGTAGCTAAAGCTACAGGTTCGAACCTTTCAATCAAGTCATTCGTTCGTCTTGAGCGTGGTGAAGGAATGGAGAAGAAGGAAGAGAACTTTGCAGAGGAAGTTGCAAAGCAGATGGCCGGTAACTAAGAAGTATTTCTTAGTATGGACAAAGCAGAGAGTTAAAACATAGGAATGAAATGATTAGACATCATTGCTTATAGAAATATAGGTGATGATGTCTTTTTTGTAGGGGTATTTTACATTTAGAAAGGCAAATAAATTCCAATAAATTTTAATGAAATTTTAACAAAAGAGATATTGAAATGCAGAAAATAATAAGGTATGCTAAATGTGTTAGTAATTTGAAATATTTTGTTTCTTCTGTATATACTATGTTTTTGAAAGGATTGATTTTATGGCAGTTTCAATAAAAAAAGATTATCAGAGAGCTTTGGAAGAACAGAAAAAAGAAGTTCGTAATCTTGTACTTGCAGGGTTAGAGCAGGTAAAAGAAGGAAAAACAAAAGATTTGAATTCTGTATGTGACAGATTGGAGAAGAAGTATAGGAATGAAGCAATATAAAATAGAAATCACTGATTTGGCAGAACAAGATTTAGAAAATGCAGGTGATTATATTGCTTATGAATTGAAAAATCCCGGTGCTGCCGAAAAAACTGTAAGTGGTATAAGAAAACAGTTATATTTGTTGGCGGATTTCCCCGAACGTAATGAATTAGATGAAGATGAAATATTAGCCGAGTTAGGTGTTCGCAAAGATTACTACAGAAATTATAAAATATATTATGTGATTGATGTGGATACCATATACATAGTAAGAATTCTACATATGTTGGTCGATAGTAAGGCATGGTTATATAGTACCTTTGATTTGTAAAATTATCGGGTAATTTATCTTTTCCGGGAACACTTTATTTTATTCGGAAAAAACGGAAAAATGTTAATTGAAAAAAGGAATTTGATATGTTATACTCAAAATGTTTCTGAGGATGAAATAATCGGCAGAGGACAATTGAATTGCGATAAAGGATCGAACAAGGGCGTTCAGCAGTTTTGCTGAGCGCCTTCTTTGTTTTTGATCAGGAGGAAAGGAGTTTGGGATTATGGAGCATTTAGAGCTTTTTGAGCACACAGACACCGTGAATGAATTACTGGCAAGATATGGTGTGAAATTTGGAATTTACAAGAACAATACCTTTAAAGAGCAGTTGTTTCCATTTGATGCGATTCCGCGAATTATTGATGCAGATGAATACGATTATCTGGAAAAGGGATTAAAACAGCGTGTTGTGGCATTAAATCTCTTTTTGAAGGATATTTATTCGAAGAAGCTTATTGTGAAGGATGGTGTAATTCCGGAAGACTTTATTTTTGCATCCAGCGGATATATGGTGGAATGTGAGGGGGTGACCCCGGTGAAGGACATTTACTCCCACATTTCAGGAATTGATCTGGTGAAGGGCAAGGATAATCAATGGTATATCTTAGAAGACAATCTTAGGGTTCCTTCCGGCGCATCTTACCCGATGATTGCCAGGGAGTTGTGCAGAAGGTCATCACCGGATACATTTAAGAATCTCAAGATTGAGGACAACCGCAATTATGGCGCCCTTCTTCGTAGAACCTTAGACAATGTAAATGTTGGCGGTCATACGGTAATCCTTACTCCGGGACGGTATAACGCAGCGTATTTTGAACACAGTTATCTGGCAGAACAGATCGGGGCACATCTGGTGAATGGTTCCGAACTTATTGTGAAGAATGATAAGCTTTATTTTATTACATCCAATGGAGAACTGGAACGGGTCGGAGCAGTTTATCGACGTATATCCGATGAGTATCTTGATCCTATGAACTTTAATCCGGAGTCCCTTATTGGTATTCCACATATTTATGATGTGTTCCGCAAGGGTAATGTGGCTCTCCTCAATGCACCGGGTAACGGCGTGGCGGATGACAAGGGTATCTATTACTTTGTTCCGAAGATGATTCAGTATTATCTGAATGAAACCCCGATTCTTAGCAACGCGCCGACGTATTTACCATTTTATGAGGAGGATCATCAGTATGTGCGGGAACATTTTGATGATCTGGTACTTAAGGATGTGGCGGAAGCAGGTGGATATGGCGTAGTCTTTGGCAATACCATGACGAAGGAACAGAAGGAAAATTTCTTAAAACTTCTGGAGGCCGAACCACGTAGATTTATCGCACAGGAAGTCATTGATTTTCAGGATCTGGACATCCTGGAGAATGGCGGGACGATTCCAAGAAAGGCGGATTTGCGTGCATTTGTATTAATGGCGGATGAGCCGCTGGTATGGAAGAGCGGATTGACCCGGTTTTCAAGAAATCCGGATTCGTTTATTGTTAACTCATCACAGGGAGGAGGATTTAAGGACACATGGGTATTATCTCGGTAGAACAGGCAGACCGCCTTTATTGGCTTGGCCGATACACAGAACGTGTGTATACAACATTAAGAATGTATTCTAAAAGTTTTGATTCGATGATTGATGAAATCACCGACAGTTATGAGGATTTTTGTAAGAGTATTGATATCCCGAATATTTATAAGGACAAGGAGGATTTTAAAGAAAGGTATCCTTTTGATCCGGGTAATCCGGATTCCATTATCAGCAATCTGAATCGCGCCTATGACAATGCGATTGTGCTTCGTGAGAGTATCGGTTCGGAGAGTCTGGCATTTATTCAGCTGGCGATTTACGAGATGAATAAGGCGGTGATCAGTCGGGCTCCGTTGATTGAATTACAGAAGGTCAATGATAATCTGCTGGCATTTTATGGAATTGTGGATGACCAGATTGATAGTGAGAATGTACGTAATATTATCAAGACAGGAAAGCGTATTGAACGGGTGGACCTTTATGCCCGTTTAGGAGTTGAACGAAAAGAAATGTTAAGAGAGGTTCAACGAATGATTTCTCGTGTAGAGCATTGCGAATTGGAGTATAACAAAGAAAAATTAAATGAAGTTAAAGAACTTATGGGACAGGATTCTCTGGATTACTATAGGATTGTGAATGCGGTGGAGGAGATTTTGTCATAAGAAGTAACAAGGAGGCGGGGATATGCAAAAGCTTCATTTTGAGTATTATATGAAGATTGATTATTCCGAAGAGGTTTCACGATGCAATTTTACGATAAAGTGCATTCCAAAGGATACTGCACGTCAGAAAGTTGAATGCAAAAACATTGAAATCTATCCTGCCATAAGATATGAAGAAGGGGAGGATGGTCTGCATAATCTACAGATTTACGGTATCGACGAAGAACCGCATCGGACTTTTCTTTACAGAATTACCGGTGATGTTACGGTGGGAATGGAAGATTATGAAGAAATCGTCGACGAGAATACCGGGATGATCTTCAGGCATCCCCATGGATTAAATGTTCCGGGAGATAACATCAAGAGGTATTTTAATGAATTGAAGCTTGCGGCAGAAAAGGATGTACTGGAACGAACGGAAGAAATTATGCATTGCCTGCATCGGGATTTTGTGTATCAGAAGGATTGTACCAATGTCAACACAACGGCGGAGGAAGCGTTTTCCCAGGGGTGCGGTGTGTGCCAGGATTATGCACATATTTTCATTGCCCTGTTGCATCTTTCCGGCATTCCGGCACGCTATGTGACCGGATTAATTCTGGGGGAGGGTGCTACCCATGCCTGGGTGGAGGTGCTTTTTGACGGTAAATGGTATGGATTTGACCCAACCAATGATACCCGGGTGAAGGATGAACATATTAAAATCGGTGTTGGCAGGGATGCCCGTGATTGTATGATTAATCGCGGAATTATGCATGGCGGCGGAACCAATACACAGACGATTCAGGTTCGTGTCACGCCTTCGTAGTGGCAGATTATATAAGAAATAGAAAGGTTTTGGGAAATTCATATGATTAAAACAGTGGCTTCGGTGGATTTGCCGGTGGATGAAACCTTATCCATCAAAAAACACCGTATTCAGACAGTGGAAAAACATAAAGGAATGAAGCGGATTAGTATTGTCACAGGAATTCACGGGGATGAATTGGAGGGACAGTATGTATGCTTTGAACTATCCCGCCGTATTGAGGAGCAGAAGGACAAGCTTACGGGAATTGTAGACATCTATCCTGCCATGAATCCTCTGGGAATTGATTCCATCACAAGGGGAATTCCGGCATTTGATCTGGATATGAACCGTTTGTTTCCGGGAAATATTGACGGTAATATGACAGAATTTCTGGCGGCGCAAATTATAAAGGATCTTTCCGGATCCGATCTTGTCATCGACATTCATGCAAGTAATATTTATCTCACGGAAATTCCGCAGATTCGAATTAACGAATTACATGAGGAAAAGCTTTTGCCTCTTGCAGAAAAGTCCAATGTGGATTTTGTGTGGGTGCATGGAGCCAGTACGGTGTTGGAGTCCACACTGGCGTACAGTTTAAATAGTACAGGCACCCCGTGTCTTGTGGTGGAGATGGGTGTTGGTATGAGACTTACACAGGAATATGGAAATCAGCTGGTGGATGGAATCTTTAACCTGATGAGTCATCTGGGTATATGGGATGGCAAGGGTCCGAAGGTGCGTCAACCTATTATCTCAAGAAATAATGAGGATGTGAGTTATCTGAATGCCGGGGTGGGCGGACTGTTTATCCAGAAGGTTCATCATTGGGAAAAATTAAAGAAAGGTGACCTTATTGGCCAGATTATCGATCCCCTGACGGGAAGAGTACTGGATCATGTGACGGCACCGATTGATGGAATTCTTTTTACCATTCGGGAATATCCGATTGTCGACGAAGGCTCCTTGATCGGAAGACTACTTCGCAGGGAGGTATATGAGGCATGAAAAAGAAGATAATATATCAGATCAAAGGAATGTACCGTGATGATTTCAGAGTGACCGGATATGAGTTTGGTAAGGGAAAGAAGAGTGTCTGTATCGTGGGTTCCATGCGGGGAAATGAGGTACAACAGCTCTATTGCTGTTCCTGTCTTGTGAAGAAATTTAAACAATTGGAGGAGGAAGGAAGAATCACCCGGGGGCATAAGATTCTTATTATTCCCAGCTGTAATCCTTACTCCATGAATATTCAGAAACGTTTTTGGACCATCGATAATACGGATATTAATCGTATGTTTCCGGGCTATAATCTGGGAGAGACCACCCAGCGGATTGCGGATGGGGTATTTAAGGAAATCATGGACTATACCTATGGTATTCAATTTACCTCCTTCTATATGCCCGGGGAATTTATGCCCCATGTGCGAATGATGGATGAAGGATACAGTACGGTGGAAAATGCATTGAAGTTTGAAATGCCTTATGTTGTGGTGCGAAAGGTTCGTCCCTACGATACTACAACCTTGAATTATAATTGGCAGGTGTGGGATACACAGGCATTTAGTATCTATACCACCAGTACCACAACCATTGATCCAAAGTCCGCAGGACAGTCGGTATTAAGTATTATGAAGTTCTTATCATCCCTTGGAATAATAAAGTACTCGTATGCGCGTAAGAAGGAACTCTCCAGAGTACTTTACGATACGGAGCTTGTTTCTGTGCAGACGGCCAAATCCGGAATGTTCGAGCCTTTACATAAGGTGGGAGATGAGGTGGAAGAAGGTGCACCTCTCGCGAATATTATTCATCCATACGATGGTGAAATTCTGGAAACTTTGTATGCACCGGTGAAGTCCAAGGTATTCTTTATGCATACGGATCCGCTGACCTATGCCAACACGGCGGTGGTAAAACTGGTGGAAATAAAATCGAATGGTTCCTAAAAACGGCCCCTGTGCACGGAGTACAATTCGTATTCCGAAAGAGGTTTGCTAATTGACTTTTAATGCTGCAGATGGTTATATTTAGGAAAATGAAAACCTTGGAGGTGTGACTATGAACAATTATGTTATTACTATCGCACGAGGATATGGAAGTGGTGGAAGCCATATCGCAAGAAAGTTATCAGAAGAATTGAATATTCCTGTTTATGATACTGAAATCCTTCGCATGGCGTCGGATCTGAGCGGAATAAACGAAAGTTATTTTTTTGAAGCAAATGAAAAGATCAACAAAGGACAGCTGACACTGGTTGGAAAGAGTGATCATACCTGGAGGATACTGCCGCCTCAGGATAAAAGATATTTATCCAATGACAACCTGTTTGCATTTCAGGCGAAGGTTATGTTAGGACTTGCATCTGCCGGAAAGCCATCCTGCATTATTATTGGCAAGGCAGCAAACTATGTATTAAGAACATTTCCTAATGTTCTGAAGCTCAATATTCAGGCACCGATGGACAAATGTCTGCGCAATATTGAGGAGCGTCTGGTTGTGGATGAGATTGAAGCGAAAAGAAGTATCGAGAAGATCAACAAATATCGCATGGATTATTATCGTTATTACACCGGAAAGGAATGGCTGGATCCGGCGGAATATGACTTATCCATAAATACCGGACTGATTTCGGAAGAGGAGACGGTGGGACTTATCAAATATATGCTTCAGACCAAATACCCTCAGTGTTTTCAATAAAGGTTTCAAAAATGACACACAATGTGCACAGAGTACATTGACTTATAACATTTTATGACTTAAAATCAAGAAAAAATAATACGAAGTGTAGATAACAAAGGCGTTAGAAGGGAATTCTGGCGCCTTTTTTGCTGTCTTTGCGGTATTGCGAAAATGGTTGGCGAAAGGGAGGATGCAGGAAATGAAGCTGTTTAAGAATGCAAGATTAAGACACAAGTCGGGAACTTATGACATCTGGGTGGATCAGGATAAGGTGCATGAGATTGCACCTGCCGGGAGTATGGATTTTCCGGTGGAAGAGGTGAGAGATCTGGAGGGAAAGTTGGTTTGTGAACCTTATGTGGAATCCCATATTCATCTGGACTATATTCATACGGCAGAGGTTCCGGGCGAGGAAATCGGTTCGGGTACATTATTTGAAGCGATTGATAAATGGTCGGATTCTAAGAGCGTATTAACGGTTCAGGATATTAAGGAACGGGCTTACAAAGGAATTAAGGCAGAAGTAATGAATGGAGTACAGTACATTCGTACACATGTGGATGTCACAGATCCCAATCTTACAGCACTGAAAGCCCTGTTAGAGGTCAAGGAAGAAGTGAAGGATTACCTGTATCTTCAGTTGATAGCATTTCCGCAGGAAGGTTATTACGCATACAAAGGTGGCGACGAACTGGTGGAAGAAGCTCTCAAGATGGGGGCGGATGTCGTTGGGGGTATTCCACATTATGAATTTACGAAGGAATTGGGTGAGAGGTCCGTTAAGAAGGCATTTGACCTGGCGGTGAAGTATGACAGACTGGTGGATATCCATTGTGATGAGACCGATGATGAACAGTCGAGATTTGTAGAAAATATTGCGGCACAGGCTTATTACACCGGAGTGGGAAGCAGGGCAACGGCAAGTCATACCTGTGCCATGGGTTCCTACAATAATGCTTATGCATTTAAGATGATGAGTAAATTCAAGAAGGCCGGAATCAACTTTGTATCCTGTCCTACGGAGAATTGTTATTTACAGGGACGTTATGACAGCTTTCCTAAGAGAAGAGGTCTTACAAGAATTAATGAATTGGTTGAGAATGGAATCAATGTTAGTTTTGCACAGGATTCCATATCGGATCCATGGTATCCGCTGGGCAATGGTAATCTGATTCATCAGGTTGATTTCGGACTTCATCTGGGACATATGATGAGTTTGGATCAGATTCGAAATGGATTGGATTATATCACAGTCAATGGAGCGAAAACCTTATCCATCCTTGAGGGATATGAATTAAAGAAGGGCAATAATGCCTCCTTTATTGTGCTGGATGCCCCGGATGAAATGACGGCAATTCGAGAAAGAGCCCATGTTCTTTTAAGTGTCAATAAGGGTAGGATCATTGTAGAAAAGGAACCGGAAACAGTGATGAAATCACCTTTCTGAAAATGAGGTCTTAGATATTATGGCAGTTACCTGTAAAGATATTATGGAATTAGAAAGTTGCAAAAGACTTAGGATTGTAGGTGGAAGTGCTGGATTATCCAATGTTATTACGTGGCCCTTTATTAAGACTACAGATACCATTTCAGAATGGATTTATGGCGGAGAAATCATATTTGTGCTGGGTACCAGAGAAGATGCCTTGGAGCAGAGCCTTTTGGATTTGATGAAGGAATGCAGGAACAATAAAATATCAGCAGTGGTGATGTTAAGCGGTGGGGACTATATTCGAACAATTCCCAGGTCGGTGATCCGATTTGCCAATGAGAATGCAATTCCACTCTTCAAGATGCCATTTATGTTGAAATTAATTGACATTACCCGGGAAATATCAAGGTATATTATGCAGGATCGCCTTCAGGGTGAATCCCATCGGATCGATGAACAGGATAATGTATTGGATCTTCTTTTGCAGGGGTGTGAGAAGGATAAGCTCCTTTCTTACTGCTTTAAGAAGATACAGCCCCTCATTGAAGCGGATAAGATTACGGGCAGTGAATATGTTAAGACATTAGGGTGTTACCTGGAGTGCGGAAATGATCTGCTGCACACGTCACAACAAATGTATATTCACAGAAATACCATGATTAATCGAATGAAAAAGATCTGTACACTGCTGGATGTGGAAATTAATCATCCGGAAGTAAGAAATGAATATTTCAATGTGTTTAAGATCCTTAAGCATTATGAAATGATTATTTAGGAGGGATCGAATATGGTGATTTATAATACGAGGATTCGCGGACGGGAAGGTCTTTATACCGTGGAATACGAAAATGGAAAGTTTATTTCCATTATTCCCTATGATGTCCGGGAGAAAATGTCTTTCCAGCCGGAGAATGCTTATGATGCACAGGGAAGAATGATGATGCCTCCCTTTGTTGAGCCGCATATTCATCTGGATTGTGTCATGACTGCCGGGATACCTCATTACAATATGTCCGGTACGTTGTTTGAGGGAATTACGACCTGGCACGAATACAAAACTACACAGCCGCTGGTGGTTTCTGAGATTAAGGAACGTGCCAGGGAAGCATTAAGACTGATGGCAGAATTCGGAGTTCAATTCGTTCGAACCCATGTGGATGTGACGGAGGAATCCTTTAAAGGTGTGGAAGCCTTGGAGGAACTTAAGGATGAAATGAAAGGAATCATGGATATTCAGACCGTAGCATTTCCTCAAAATGGGATCTTGTCTGTGAAAAACGGAAAAGAATTAATGACAAAGGCAATGGATATGGGTGTTACCTGTGTGGGAGGAATACCACATTATGAATATACCAGGGATTATGGAGTCGAATCGATTCAGTTTATTTTTGATCTTGCAGAAAAATATGATGCCATGGTGGATGTCCATTGTGATGAAAGTGATGATGAACAGTCCAGATGTTTAGAGACCCTCGCGGTTACAGCCTTGGAAAGAGGCTGGGGGCCACGAACTGTGGCGGCACACACCTGTGCACTTGGTTCTTACAATGATGCTTACGTCAGTAAATTGTTTCGTCTGTTAAAGGATTCCGGAATTAACTTTAATTCCTGCCCGACGGAGAGTATCCATCTTCAGGGACGAATCGATTCCTATCCGAAGCGGAGAGGAATTACCAGAATTAAGGAACTGACCCATGCCGGCATGAATGTAGCGCTGGGACAGGATTCCATAAGGGATCCATGGTATCCGCTTGGTGTCGGCAATCTTCTTCGAGTGTTGGAAATGGGAATTCATGTGGAGCAAATGACCGGCTTTGAGGATCTGAATCACTGTCTGGATCTGATTTCTGGGAATGGAGCAAGAAACTTATGTCTGGATAAAGAATATGGAATTGAGGTCGGTAAGGATGCAAACTTTATCCTTCTTGACGGTAAGGATGACGTGGATGTCCTTCGATTCCAGAGTGCAGTGGTTTTATCAGTTCATAATGGAAGAACGATTGTTGAAAAAAAGCCTGCAGAGGCGAAGGTACATTTTTAAGGCAACAACATATGAATCATATGTTCTGCATAGAGGGCATTAGCCCAATGAATAAAGGAGGAGAAAATTATGAAAAAATTTACAAGAATGGTCGCAGTTCTTATGACAATGGCAATGTTGGTTGCCTCATTGGCAGGCTGTGGCAGCAAGTCCGGTAGTTCAGACACAATTAAGATTGGATTGATATTCTCACTGACCGGCGGAACAGCAATCACAGAGGAGTGTATGTATAATTCAGCAGTACTTGCCATTGAGGAAATCAATGCAGCCGGTGGAATTAACGGAAAGAAGATTGAGTATATCGTCAAGGATTATGCTACAGATCCGGATACCGCTGTGAAGGTTGCGAAGGAATTAATTCTACAGGATAATGTATGCGCCCTTGTAGGACCATATACATCCTCAGGCAGAGTCGCTTTGGAGCCGATTCTTGAAGAATATAATATTCCGTTGATCTATCCGACATTCTACGAAGGAGAGCAGCCAAATGATTATGTTATCTATACAGGCTGTGTACCAAATCAGCAGGGTGATTATTTTGTACCATATCTCTATGAGAATATCTCACATAATTTCTATTTGTTAGGTACGGATACAACTTATGCACAGGGAATCAATGCACAGGCTGAGGAAATGATTAAGTCTCTTGGCGGAAAAGTTGTTGGCAATGAGTTGGTTTCATCGGATGTTACGGAGTTTTCCGATATTATTGCGAAGATTAAGTCCACATGTGGTGATGAGGGCTGTGTCATCTACGTAAACTTAAACGGTGACAGTGGTACATCCTTCTATACACAGTTTGCAGCAGCAGGTCTTTCAGAAAAGTATACGATTGCATCCTTCCTCATGGATGAGGCTTTCTCTACAGCACTGGGTAGTGCAGCTGCCAATACATATGCTTCTGTAAATTATTTTAACTCTATTGAGTCCGAAGCAAATAAGAAGTATCTTGAAGCTTACGGTGCAAAGTATGGTGCTAATAAGGCCAGTGCAGTAACTGCGGTTGGTGAGGCAACCTATGATGCGGTTTACTTACTCTCATTATCCCTTACAAAGTGTGGAAATGAGATTACCACAGAAAATATCTTAAAGAATTTTGAAGATTTAACCTTCGATGCACCTCAGGGTACAATCAAGGTGGATTCCGACAATCATCATATTTACTGTAAGGCAAGAATCGGTCTGGTTCAGGCAGACGGAACCATCAAGACGGTATTTGAGAGTGATGATGTAATTAAGCCGGAACCAACGAAGTAGTTTAGTTTCCAATTAATTTGTTAAATATCCGGTATCATCGGACCACAGGCTTTTTATGACGGACTTGCAGGGATATATCAACAAAAAGCCGGGATGGACTGCATGAATGGACTTACAGAGTGGTTGGATGGTGCCGGAATATTTATATTAGAATGACACGAAAATTATAATCAGGAAGGAGGAGTTAACATGAATGGAGCATTAATAGGACAGTTACTTGTATCCGGTGCCTGTGGTGCATTTACATTGCTTCTTACTTCATTAGGTCTCGTTATCATCATGGGTTACATGAAAGTTGTAAACCTTGCCCATACAGAAATGCTGATGATGGGTGCATTTATGTGTTATTACTTATATGAAGTATTACACATTCCATTTATTCTTACTCTTATTTTAGCTTATGCTATTTCATTTATATTTGGTATATTGATTGAACGAACCGTCATATGCCACTTTTACGGCAAAATGGCCGAAACATTGCTGGCAACTTACGGTATTTCAATTATCTTAAAGCAGTTGGCACTTATTTTATTTGGAAAATCATATAAGCAGGTTTCTTACCCGATTACTTCGGTAATTCATATTGGACCGATTTACGTGGAGTCCTATAAGTTGATTGTTTGTCTGATCGCTACGGTTGCACTGGTGGGAACCCTTATTTTTATTAATAAAACGACGATGGGACGGAAAATCCGTTCAACGACACAGAATCGTACCATGACCAATTGTCTTGGTATTGACACCCAGAAAGTGGATACCATTACATTTTCCCACGGAATGGGTCTTGCAGGACTTGCCGGAGCGGCAATTGCACCCCTTTCCACAGTAACTTATTCTCTGGGTGAGACCTGGCTTACCAACACCTTTATGAATGTTGTACTTGGTGGTGTTTCATCCCTCTATGGAACGGTGGTATCCTCCTTTATTATTCAGGAATCCATTTCGGTCATCAGTGGTTTCTCCAACAGTGTTATGGGTCAGATTGTGGTGCTTCTGGTGGTTATTGTGATTATTCGAATTAAGCCGGAAGGTTTATTTACGCAGAAAGGAAGGAGGTAATGGTTATGGATCATACAAAGAAGAGTTCATTGAAGGAACGTATGAAACAACTT
The DNA here is from genome assembly GCA_051877855.1 of Lachnospiraceae bacterium. Taxonomy (GTDB): domain Bacteria; phylum Bacillota; class Clostridia; order Lachnospirales; family Lachnospiraceae; genus MGBC120314. The sequence continues at coordinate 13,967 of JBJEJH010000020.1, forward strand.
CCCGTGAATCGTTACATTGATCTGGGTATACTTGTTTTTCTTCTGGTATTCCCGTTATTTTCGAATACATATTGGTTATATGTAATGTCCGGAATTATGGCATATATTATCTTTGCTTTGTCCCTGGATCTTCTCTGGGGGTACACCGGACTTATGAGTATGGGACACAGCCTCCTTTTCGGTGCCGGAGGATATATGATTGGTATTTCCTGCTCTTATCTGAATCAGGCGGATTGGGTTAATTATGATCATCTGCCGTGGTTTTTAGCTCCCCTAAGTAGTGAGCTTGGGGCATTTATTATGGCGCTTGCAGTGCCGGCGTTGATTTCTTTAATTATCGGTTTCTTTATGTTTTCAGGCAAGATTCAGGGTACGTTTTTTGCACTGATAACGCTGGCACTTTCAGGTGTTGCCGAATTATTTGTCATCAATCAGAGCAAATATACCCATGGTAACAGTGGTATTTCCTTGACGAGCCGTACGTTGATTTCCAATGCGAAGTCCAGCCGTATGTCCGATCTTGGATTTTACTTTGTCATTCTTGTATTTTTAGTACTTTGTTACGCACTCTGTATGCTCATTGTTCATTCGAGACTGGGAAAAATCCTGCAGGCAATCCGGGAAAATGAATTCCGTCTGGTGTTCTTTGGATATAAGCCGGCTGCATTTAAAATGTTGATCTATACGATTTGTGGTGCGATGGCAGGCCTTGCGGGAGTACTTTATGTCCGGGTTCAGGGCAGTGTTAATTCCACTGCAGTAGGAATTAACCTGGCAACCTTGGTTTTGGTGTGGGTCGCTGTGGGCGGCCGAGGCAATCTTACCGGAGCCATGGTGGGAACGTTGGTTTTGCAGATTGCAGAGACGGTACTGAATTCTGTATTTTCAGGAATTTCCAGTGATTTTGCCCAGTATTGGAAACTGGTACTTGGTATTATTATCTTACTCATTGTATTCCTTCTTCCGAAGGGAATCGTTGGAAGTATTATCGATTCTCAACAGAAAGCAAAGGATCAGAAACGTAAGGATGCAATTCTTGCAAAGGAGGAGTAACCATGAGTGATGAGAGAAAAGTTTTGTTGGAAGTAAAGAAATTATCCGTTGAATTCAATGGATTTAAGGCGTTTACCGATGTGGATATGAAAATATACGACGGCGAGTTGCGTGTGATTATCGGACCGAACGGTGCCGGTAAGACCACATTTATGGATCTGGTTACCGGAAAGACCACACCTACCAGTGGCCGGGTTTTCTATGATGGCGCAGATATCACCGGTAAAAATATCACGGAGATTGCCAGAAAATACAAGCTTGGCAGAAAATTCCAGAGTCCTACCGTGTTTGATAATATGACGGTAAGAGAGAATATTGAGATTGCTGTAGAAGGCTATAACAGTCTTTTGAAATGTGTTTTCTTTCGGAGAACCGCAGAGTTTAACCAGAAGGTTGATGAAGTTTTAAAGAAGATTGATTTGTATGAATATGCTGATTTTATGGCCAGCGATCTTTCCCATGGACAAAGACAATGGCTGGAGATCGGCATGGTTATTTCTCAGAATCCGAAGCTGATTATTCTGGATGAACCTACCGCGGGCATGACGGCAGATGAGACTTATAAGACCGGAGAGATGATCAAGAAACTAAAAGGCGAGCACACTCTGATTGTTGTTGAACACGATATGGACTTTGTAAGACAGGTGGCGGAGTATGTGACGGTTCTTAACTACGGCAGGCTCCTGGCGGAAGGTACCATGGAAGAGGTAGAGAATAATGAAGAAGTAATTGCAGTATATCTGAAGGAAGATTAGGGGTGACGGTTATGTTTAAAGCAGAAAATGTTGATGTGAGTTATGGAAAAAGTAAAGTGATTAACAATCTTTCGCTGGAAATAAAAAAAGGTAGCCGTACAGCCATTCTCGGCAGAAATGGTGTCGGTAAGACTACGTTTCTTAAGAGTGCCATGGGGGTTCTTCCCATGGGCAATGGTACCCTTACATTTGACGGACAGGATATTACCAGGATGAAGACCTTTCGCCGTTCGCAGATCGGCTTGGGTTACGTGCCACAGGGAAGAGAGATTATTCCGCTGTTGACGGTAAATGAGAACCTGGAACTGGGAGCTATGGGACATGCAGGAATTAATATTCAGGAAAAGAAGGAATGGGTGCTTGGATATTTTCCGGCGTTAAAGGTGCATATGGAACGAAATGGCGGTGTGTTATCCGGAGGCCTTCAGCAGCAGCTTGCCATTGCAAGATGTCTGATGGGTGAGCCGAAGATGATTCTTCTGGATGAGCCGACAGAAGGTATCCAGCCTAATGTAGTTATGGAGATAGCGGATACTTTGAAGAAGATTGCACAAGAAACCGGAATTACAATTGCTGTTGTGGAGCAGAATCTAAAATTTGCCAGAAGATTGGCCGAAAATTTTGTTATAATACAGAAGGGTTCGGTGGTGGCAACCGGTAAGATGTCGGAACTGAACGACGAGATTATTAAGAAATATCTTTCCGTATAGGAACCCGGCTTAGGAGGATGCAATGAAGAAATCAGTAATCGCTCTAATCCCATGTGATGAGAATCAAAAGAAAGCGTTGCAGGGTGAGTTTGAACAGAGCTATGATTTTATTTTTCAGAATGATTATTCTGAGGAAGAATTTATGGAAAAGAGAGAGGCCCTGATTCATCAGGCGGATATTATTATCGGTGAACCGGATCTTGGTGAAATCAGCAGAGTGAAAGCGCCGAATCTTAAGTGGATTCAGATGAGCTTTGCCGGAACGGATAAGTATACGAAAAATAAAGGATTTCCTCAGAATGTAATACTTTCCAATGCCTCCGGAGCTTTTGGTGTGATCATTGCAGAATATATTGTTGCCGGTGTTTTGAATCTGTACCGCAGATTGTCCGAATACCGGGACCGGCAGAGGAAACATCTGTGGCAGGATGTAGGCAGTGAGGAACATTTATATGGCAAACGCGTGCTTATTATGGGAACCGGCAACATCGGAACACAGACGGCGAAGCGTCTGAAAGCATTTGATTGTTTTGTCTCGGGAATTCGAAGAAAGAACATTCTTCCGGAATTTTTTGACGAGGTGCATTTGCCGGAGGAACTGCCGGGAGAACTATCAAAGGCAGATATTGTCATCAACTGTATGCCCCATAATCCGGAAAGCGTTGGTCTTATGAGCCGGGAAGGATTTTCGAAGATGAAGAGCAATGCAATCTTTGTGAATGTGGGAAGAGGTTCGGTGCTGGAAGAAGGAGCCCTTGAATGGGCGCTGCGGGAAAAGAAAATTGCAGGGGCCGTTCTGGATGTACAACCGGTGGAACCATTACCGGAGCAAAGTGTTTTATGGAATATGGAAAATGTCATAATTACCCCGCATATTGCAGGAATCAGCTTCGGACACAGCCGGATTACAGAGGATAAGATCTGGGAAATCGTATGGGAAAATCTAAAACGATATGACCGGGGATTCCCGTTGATCAATACCGTTTGTATGGATGAGTATAGGTAATTTGAATCAATACAATGGATTATAAGGTTATATCCTGCAAAATATATTGATTATTAAGTGAAATTTTTGAATTCATAAATAATTTAAAGTAAAAACAAAACAAATTAAGTTTATTAAGTTTTAGGGTTTACAAACAAAAGAATCTTCTGTATAATCTCACCCATAGGACAAAGGCGTCATACACATTGAGGTATGGCGCCTTTTTTGTCTCAGTGAGAGATTGTTGAATTTAGTAATGGAAATGAGGGTTGTTATGATCAAACTCGAAAATGTAAACAAATATTATGGAGATTTGCATGTACTCAAGGATGTTAATCTTGAAGTAAAAGAAGGAGAGAAGTTAGTTATCATCGGTCCTTCCGGTTCAGGTAAATCAACTACTGTAAGATGTATGAATTTTCTTGAGGAGCCTACCAGCGGACATGTGTATATTGATGGAAAAGAACTAACGGCGAAGAACAAGACGAAGTTAATTCGGGAGACAACATCCATGGTTTTCCAGCAATTTAATCTTTATCCGCATATGACTGTGCTTAAGAATCTTACGTTGGCACCGATGAAGCTTCATCATAAATCAAAGGCAGAGGCAGAGGAACTGGCATATCACTATCTTGATGTGGTTGGATTAAGAGATAAAGCCCATGTGTATCCGACGACACTCTCCGGTGGACAGCAACAGCGTATCGCAATCGCAAGAGCACTTTGTGCGCAGAGTAAGATAATTCTTTTTGATGAGCCTACATCGGCACTGGATCCGGAAACAATCCAGGAAGTTTTGGATGTAATGATTAAATTGGCCGGGGAAAATATTACGATGGTTGTTGTTACACATGAGATGGGATTTGCCAAGCAGGTGGCGGATCGAGTGGTCTTTATGGCAGACGGACAGATCATCGAGGAGGGTACCCCGGATCATTTCTTTGAAAATCCGGAGAATGAGCGTGTAAAGCAGTTCCTTGGAAAGATCATTCGATAAAAGAAAATGAAAGTTGTTAGTTCGATGTAGCGATACATCTTACTATATAGAGCATTTGGTGATGAGAATCACGGAATAGCTTATGATAAGGAGGAAAAGTTTATGAGAAATATGAAGAAAATGGTGGCAGTGGCCACATCAGTGATGATGGCAATGGCAATGATGGCAGGTTGTGGCAGTTCAGGATCAGCTTCCACAGCAACAACAGCACCGACAACAGCGGCAGCAAGCGAGACGACAGCGGCAGAAAGCACCGCAACAGAAGCTCTTGCCCCTGAGATTCAGGCAATTGTGGATCGTGGTGTTTTAAATGTAGGTGTTAAGAATGCTGTTATTGGTTTTGGTTTCCAGGATACTATAACCGGTGAGTACAGTGGTATGGAAATTGATCTTGCAACAAAGATTGCAGAGAGTCTTGGCGTCGATGTTGAGTTCACAGCTGTTACAGCTGCAACCCGTGGTGAGTTACTGGACTCCGGCGATCTGGATTGTGTACTTGCAACCTTTACAATTACGGATGAGAGAAGAAATTCCTGGGATTTCTCCACTCCATACTACACCGATCACGTAACCGTTCTTGTAGAGAACTCATCGAATATCAAGTCCCTTAAGGATCTTGAAGGTAAGGTTGTGGGTGTATCTTCCGGTTCTACATCTGCAAGATCTCTTGTAAGTGCAATGATCGATGCCGGCGTTATCAAGGGTGAGGGCTTTAGCAAGGATACCTTTGATGCTGCAACATGGAAGGAAGGCGTATCATTCCAGCAGTATGATGATTATCCAACGATTTCTACAGCCTTAAGCGCTAATGAGGTGCAGGCATTCTGTGTAGATAAGTCCATCCTTGCAGTTTATAACACAGATAGTCGTTCATACATCGAAGAAGAGTTTGCACCACAGGAATATGGTGTTGCAACCAAGAAGGATTCAGCATTCTCAGCATATGTTGATGAACTGGTATCCGGATGGATTGCTGACGGAACCGTAGATGCATTGATTAAGGAATATAACTTACAGTAATTTGGTGTAGGTTTACAATCTTATTTAAAGAAATTACAGTACAGGCACATAAATGAAGTTTATGTGCCTGTACAATAAAATCGCAGATGCGGTTTTAAGAGGAGGCTTGTTATGTCAGGATTATTCGATCCCAATGCGTGGCTTAAAGTGTGGACGTATCGAAAAACATTTTTACTGGGTCTTGCCAACACCGCCGAGACAGCATTCTTTGGTCTGGTGATTTCGTTGATGTTGGGAATTATATTTGGATTAATGTCCACGAGTGAAAAGAAAATATTAAAGGTAATCAGCCGTGTTTATGTTGAGATTATCCAGAATACACCTCTGTTGTTGCAATTGTGTTTTCTCTATTATGCATTGGCTTTTGCCGGAAAGAGCCTGGGTATTCTTGTTACGGGTATTTTATCCATTGGGATTTATCATGGAGCCTATATGGCAGAGGCAATCCGTGGAGGAGTGGAGGCACTGCCGAAGGGCCAGTTTGAAGCCGCCAAAGCTTCCGGTTTTGGATATTTTGGAATGATGTATTATATTATTCTGCCTCAGAGTATTAAAATCATCCTTCCGCCAATGGTTAATCTGGTGGTAAATATTATTAAGAATACGTCCTGTCTGTATATCGTTGGCGGTGCGGATCTGATTTCTCTGACGTACAGTTTTGTTACAGGTGAATCCACAGGAGGCGCATATGCTCCGGCGTATATTGTCAGTGGTATTATGTTTTTTATCGTATGTTTTCCGCTTTCCACCATGGCAAGCCTCTGGGAAAATTCGCTTAAGAAGAGGGATCGTGTGAATCTGGTCACGGATAAAAATACAGCGGAAAGAGGTGTTAAGGCATGAGTACCTTTGGAAAAAGTCTTTCAATGTTAACACAACCGGCAGTAATACAGTACCTTCTAAAGGGTGTCGCTTTCACGCTGGTGATTTCATTTTTTGCCGTAATTATCGGTATTATTCTTGGTTCTGTACTGGCATTGTGCAGAAATTATTGTAATAAGGGTTTTTCGCGAATCTTTAAATGGATTTCAATTATTTATATTGAGATTTTTCGAAATACACCATTACTTTTATGGATATTTGTTGCATTGGTGTTTTTTAAAAGTCCTGCATTCTTAAATCGAAAAATGTTTGGTCTCACGAAGGTTGAGGTCCAATTGTTATATAAGGCTGTAGTTGCATTGGTATTATTTACCTCCTCGGTTATTGCGGAGATTGTAAGAGGTGGTCTGAATTCGGTGTCCAATGGACAGTTTGAGGCGGGTCATTCTCAGGGATTTAATACCCTTCAGATTATGATTTATATTATTCTGCCCCAGGCATACCGCAATATTGTGCCGACCTTGTTAAGTCAGGTTATCACTACAATTAAGGATTCTTCCTATCTTGCCAATGTCGCAGTAATCGAGCTCATGGCAAGAACGAAGAAATTACTGAGTGCCGCATATAATTACAATGGAACGGGCCAGGTGAATGTGTCGGATGTATTTGTATTATTCGGTGTAGCCTGTGTGATGTATTTTATCATCAATTTTACCTTATCATGTATTGTTCGATCCCTTCAGAAAAGGAAGACGAAGGTTGCGGTTGTCCGCAATTAAGATACAAAAATGACGGAAAGAAGGCAATGATATGGAGAAGTATGTGGTTACGATTTCAAGACAATTTGCAAGTATGGGACGAACCATTGCCCGGGAAATGTCACAAGAACTTGGAATTGAATTTTATGACCGGGATATTGTGGAAGAAACTGCCAAAAGAACCAATCAGGCTGTTTCGGAGATCAGTAATCTGGAGGAGAAGGGCGGATCAATCTTTGCAAGCCGTCAGTATCCTTTGGGAATGGGCTTAAGCAGTATGCAGGATGAAGTGTTTATGGTACAGTCCAATATTATTCGGGATCTTGCAAGTAAAGAGTCCTGTATTATTGTCGGTCGTTGTGCGGACAGCATATTAAGAGACTATGACCGTGTTTTGAATATTTATATCTACGCACCTTATGAGGCGCGATTAAAGAATTGTGTTGAACTGCTTGGGATGGATCTAAAGTACGCAAAAAAGATGATCAAGGAAGTGGATAAGGCGCGAGAAATCTATCGATTAAAGTATTGTGAAGGAATTAAGGAAATCTATGATCATAGGGATATCATGATGGATAGTAGCAAGTTTGGACCGGAGAAGACGGCAAAGGTACTTTCCGGCGTTGTAAAAGAGTTATTTTACTAGTTTGTATCCCAAAACCCTCAGGAGAGTCTCGGAAATGTGATGTTTTCGGGACTTTCGTTATATTTGAGGGTAAAGTTAGATGATTCCAATAAATGAAGGGTAGAATGAGAATATGATGAAGCAAAGCAGACATCAAATGCCAAAAATTGGTCTACGTATTATTAAATCCGCTATCGGGGTGTTCCTGTGTTATGTGGTCAATCTACTGAGAAATGGGCAGGGGATTGTGTTTTACTCCCAGCTGGCGGTATTGTGGTGTATGCAGGATTATGTCAGCGAAACGAAAGCAAAGGCAAGACAGCGTTCATGGGGAACGGTGGTGGGAGCCCTTTTTGGTCTGGTTTATCTGATCCTGGAAAGGGGTTTGGACAGACTGTTTTGTTCGGGCGGATTAACTTCTCATATGATGATGTTTTTGGACAGCCCTTTGGCAAAGCTTTGTCGTGGATTGTCCATGTCTTTCTTTATTGTCATTATTCTGTATGCCACGGTTTTAATGAAGAAGAAGCAGGCCTCATACTTTTCCTGTGTAGTTTTTCTGAGCATTGTGGTAAATCATGCTTCGGACAGTAATCCCTATCTGTTTGTGTGGAATCGTTTTCTGGATACGATGATCGGTATCCTGTTGGGAATTTTTGTCAACACTTTTTCACTGCCTCGCAAGAAACATCGGGAAATACTATTTGTGTCGGGGCTGGATGACACCTTATTATCGAAGCAGAACAACATTTCGGATTATGGAAGAGTGGAGCTGAACCGTATGCTGGAGGAGGGGCTTAGCTTTACCCTGTCGACGATTCGAACACCGGCATCCCTGATGGAACCCATGAAGGATATTCATCTGAAACTTCCGGTCATTGTTATGGATGGTGCGGCTCTTTTTAATCTGAGGGAGAAGCGGTATGAGCTTGTTTATGTGATTTCTTCGGAGTTGTCCCGAAAAATGGTGGAGTTTTTCAAAAAACATAAGGAACCTTGTTTTATTAATGTGGTGGTGGATGATTTGTTAATGATTTACTACGAGGACACGGAGGTTGAGATTTATAATAGGATTGTGGACACCCTTCGAAGTTCACCCTATCGTAATTATATTAAGAGACCCCTGCCGGAGACGGAGGAAGTTGTCTATTTTATGGCAATTGATACAAAGGAAACCGTGCAGACACTTTATGATTCCCTGATGCAGGAAAAATTTGCCAAAAATCTTAAAGTGGTAATGTATGATTCCACGGATTATCCGGGAATGGCATATCTTAAAGTCTATAATCACAATGCCTGCAAGGAGAATATGTTAGAATATTTAAAGAGACGACTTAATGTTGAAGAAACGATTACCTTTGGAACCGTACCGAATCGCTATACCTACCGAATTATGCCGGGGGATTCCAATGACTTGATCCGTAAAATTAAGAAGAACTTTGAACCCTATATCTGGAGGCGGTAATTGGTAGATATTTAAATTGTAATACAGTAAAACAAGTAAATTGACAACGTTTTTTGAATGAGATATTATATAGGTTGAAATTATAATTCGAAAGGCAGGTGGTTTAAATGAGTCAAAGTCACAGTCACAGGTTGACCCAGAATATTGATGAGGCAGGACCCCGATTACATTTAAAATCACATAAGGAGAATTATAATTATGGAGAGATTGAAGGAACTGATTGAAACCAGGCAGTATGGACTTTTTCGCCAGGAGATCGAAGATTATAATGTGCAGGATGTGGCAGAGTATCTGGAAGAAATGCCTAAGAATGAACGCAATAAGATCTTTCGTATCATGCCAAAAGATGTGGCGGCGGATGCATTTTCCTATCTTCCGATTGAATTACAGCAGGATATGATCACATCCATGTCCGACCGTGAGGCTGCGGACCTGATTGACAATCTGTATGCCGATGATGCGGCGGATCTGATGGAGGAGATGCCGGCCAATGTTGTGAAGCGGTTGCTGGCATCGGCAAGCCCTGAGACACGCCGGGATATCAATCATTTGTTAAAATATCCGGAGGATTCTGCAGGAAGTATCATGACTGTGGAGTTCGTGGATCTGAAGGAGAATCTGACGGTTGCGCAGTGTATCGAGCGTATTCGACGTGTGGGTATTGACAAGGAAACCGTCAATGTCTGTTATGTACTTGATACGAACCGTAAACTCTTAGGTACGGTTGCGTTAAGATATTTGTTGTTAAGTGATCCGGATGAACTTATTGGTAATATCATGCATGAAAATGTGGTTACCATTAAGACCTTAGATGACCAGGAAGAAGTAGCGCGAACTTTCCAGAAGTACGATTTTACCGCCATGCCCGTTGTGGACAGTGAGGAACGTCTGGTTGGTATTATTACGGTAGATGATATCGTGGATATCATGGAGCAGGAGGCCACCGAGGATATTGAAATGATGGCAGCGATCACTCCTACGGACAAATCCTACATGAAGACCGGTATTTTTGAAACCTATAAGAAGAGAATTCCATGGCTGTTACTGTTGATGATTTCAGCTACGTTTACGGGAAAGATTATTCAGCATTATGAGGAGGCCATTGCTGCGGCAGGGTACCTTGTGCTGACATCCTTTATTCCGATGTTGATGGATACGGGCGGTAACTGCGGTAGTCAGGCATCGGTATCGATTATACGTAGTTTGTCTTTGGAAGAAGTGGAATTTAGGGACCTTTTCAGGGTTTGTTTTAAGGAAATGCGTGTCGCAATGATGTGCGGAATCACTTTGGCTCTGGCGAATTTTGTTAAATTGCTGGTGATCGACCGGGTGGAAATTCTTGTTGCGGCAGTTGTCTGTCTGACTTTGGTAATTACGGTATTTACAGCTAAAATTGTAGGTGCGTCATTGCCGATGCTGGCTAAAAAGATAGGATTTGATCCGGCGGTTATGGCAAGTCCTTTTATTACTACCATCGTGGATGCTATGTCGCTGATGATTTATTTCAGTATTGCTACCTCCTTTCTTGGATTGTAGCAGGAATATACAATAATATATTATGAAACACAAGGAGATTGTTATGAGTAAGGTTAGAACAAGATTTGCACCAAGTCCAACGGGCAGAATGCATGTTGGTAACTTGAGGACAGCGCTGTATGCGTATCTGATTGCAAGACATGAGAATGGTGATTTTCTTCTTCGAATAGAGGATACCGATCAGGAGCGTTTTGTTGAGGGTGCTATTGATATTATCTATCGTACCATGGAAAAGACCGGTCTTCATCATGATGAAGGGCCGGACAAGGATGGCGGTTGTGGCCCTTATGTTCAGAGTGAGCGCAGGGCTGCCGGTATCTATATGGATTATGCAAAGGAGCTGATTGAGAAGGGTGAGGCTTATTACTGTTTCTGTGACAAGGAGCGTCTTGCCACGCTGAAGAAGTCTGTTGCACCACAGGATGGTGAAGAGGGGGATTCTTCAGATAAGGAGATTAGTGTATATGACAAGCATTGTCTGCATCTTTCCAAGGAGGAAGTTGAGGCTAATCTTGCAGCAGGTAAGCCCTTTGTTATTCGTCAGAATAATCCGACGGAGGGAACAACCACATTCCATGATGAGTTATACGGGGATATCACCGTGGAAAACTCAGAGTTGGATGATATGATTCTGATTAAGTCCGATGGTTTCCCAACGTACAATTTTGCAAATGTTGTGGATGATCATTTGATGGGGATTACACATGTTGTGCGTGGTAATGAGTATCTTTCTTCCTCTCCAAAGTATAATCGTCTCTATGAGGCCTTTGGCTGGGAAGTACCGAAGTACATCCACTGTCCGTTGATTACCGATGAGAATCATAAGAAGTTAAGTAAGCGTTCCGGACATTCATCCTTTGAGGATCTTCTGGAACAGGGATTTGTTACGGAAGCTATTGTCAATTATGTTGCTCTCTGTGGATGGAGTCCTGATTCCAATCAGGAAATCTTCAGTTTGAAGGAATTAGAGCAGGAGTTTGATTATCACAGAATCGGTAAGTCCCCTGCGGTGTTTGATATAGAGAAGTTAAAATGGATGAATGGCGAGTACATTAAGGCAATGGACTTTGATGCATTTTATGAGATGGCAGAGCCGTACATTAAGGCGGTGGTTACCAAGAACTATGACCTTAAGAAAATTGCTGAACTTGTTAAGTCTCGTATCATGGTATTTCCGGATATTGCAGAGCATATCGATTTCTTTGAGGCTCTGCCGGATTACGATATCGAGATGTATACCCATAAGAAGATGAAGACCGATGGGGCGATCTCTCTTGAGGTATTGCAGGATATGCTTCCAATCTTAGAAAAGCAGGAAGATTATTCACTGGATGCGCTTCATGATGTTGTGATGGACTATGTTGCTAAGAAGGGTATCAAGAACGGTACAGCCCTCTGGCCACTTCGTACTGCTGTATCCGGAAAGCAGATGACTCCGGGTGGAGCCTTTGAAATTATGGAAATTCTCGGTAAAGAAGAAACCATTGCCCGTGTAAAGAAGGGTATTGAGAAATTGTCATAAAAGTAGTGTTTGTAATCTGTATTATATCCCGGTGGTGATTTTATCATCACCGGGTTTATTCAAGGCATATCGCCAATTGTTCAAGGAGTTAGCTAGTCGATGAACTTTAATCATTCCCAGAAACAGGCAATTGAACATTGTGATGGACCGGCACTTGTGCTGGCAGGACCGGGTTCCGGCAAGACCGCTGTTGTCACGAATCGTGTACGGATGTTGATTGAAAAGTATCATGTGAATCCGGCCAATATTTTGGTAATTACCTTTACTAAGGCTGCGGCTATGGAGATGAAGGAACGTTTTCGAATGCTGATGAATCGTGGGGGTATACCGGTGACTTTCGGAACTTTTCACGGAATATACTTTATGATTCTTAAGCATGCCTACAATTATCGTGTGGAGGACATTATTACCGCGGAAGAACAGTTTGCACTGCTTCACCGGATTGTGAATGCCATGCACTTAGAATACGAGAATGAAAAAGAATTTTTGGGTAATATTTTATCGGAAATCAGTCGTGTCAAGGGAGACCGGATCGACCTGAATCACTATTATTCAGCCAATTGCGGTCAGGAAGTCTTTCGCAAGATCTATGAGGAATATGATAATAATCTGAAACGTCAGCACAAGATTGATTTTGATGATATGATTCTTAGCTGTTATGAGTTATTGTCCCGGCGAAAAGATGTCCTTAAGGCCTGGCAGGAAAAGTTTCAATATATATTGATTGATGAGTTTCAGGATATTAATAATATGCAGTATGCGGTGATTCGTATGCTGGCAGAACCACAGAATAATCTCTTCATTGTGGGGGATGATGATCAGAGTATCTATGGTTTCAGAGGTTCAAGACCGGAGATTATGTTGAATTTTCCCAAGGATTATCCGAAGTGCAGGGTTATGGAACTGGATGTGAATTACCGCTGTCAGGAAAATATTTTGGCGAAGGCAGTAAAACTTATCGGGCATAATGAAAAACGATATGAAAAGAATACCAGGGCGTTTTGCAGGTCAAAGGAGCCGGTATATATCAGGGAATACCCGGATGTGTATGATGAGGCTATTGATGTGATTGACCGGATCAAGGACTATCATGATGAGGGAATGAATTACAATGATATGGCGATTCTGACAAGAACCAATGAGGGGGCGCGTTATATCCTTGGAAAGCTTATGGAACATAATATACCATTTCGCGCGAAGGATTCGATTCCAAGTCTCTACAGCCATTGGATTGTAAAAAATGTGCTGGCTTATGTGGATATGGCCCTGGGAAACCGAGACCGTAACCTGTTTATTACCATTATGAATCGACCGAAACGATATATCAGTCGTGATGTGTTGAATAGTCCGGTGGTAGATTTTGATGAGATCAGAATGGAGTATCTTAACAGCCGTTCCTGGATGTTGGAGCGCATTGACCGTCTGGAGGAAGATCTTCATGTGTTATCCAATCTGAATCCCTTTGGTGCCATTAATTATATCCGGCGGGGAATCGGGTATGATGATTTCCTTCGGGAGTATGCTCAGGAAATGGACTTAAACCCCGATGATCTCTTTGAAGTCATCAACGAATTGCAGGAGGCCTCCAGGGAATTTAATGATTATTTCCAGTGGTTTCGTCATATCGATCAATATGAGGAGATGTTAAAAGAAAAGAATAAGAAACGAGAAAAGGATGCAAAGGAGCAGGATGGGGTGAATATCGTTACCATGCATTCAGCCAAGGGACTGGAATATGAGACGGTTTTTGTGCTGGATGTAAATGAAGGAATCATTCCCTATAAAAAAGCTGTTTTGAATAATGAGATTGAAGAGGAGCGGCGTATGTTCTATGTGGCAATGACCCGGGCCAAAGAGCACCTTCATCTGTGTTCTGTGGACACGAGATTTAATAAGAAGATGGAGATTTCCAGATTTCTCAATGAAATTCAGGAATGAGTTTGTGTCATAAATCTTCAATAGAATCAGGATATTCAACCGGGAGAAACGGTAACATTCGGCTTCGTTGCCAATATGAATGAAAAAATACAGATTCCGAGTAAATTCAGTTGTAGTGACTAATTCGGAATTGTATGATATTATTTATACAGTGGATAATGAGTATGGTGATGGATATAATGCAATGATAACAATTGTAACTAAATTTCTGGTGTTATTTGGCTTTATTTTTCCTATTGTTATTTTACTTAATTTAACTATTCAACTAATCACATTATCAAATCTGACAATGAATGTAGCCCGGCTTGTGGCTCTTTCGTTGCACCAATTTCTGATATTGTTGTTTTCAAGGTTCAAACAGCATGAAAATATGCTGATATTTATACAAAACAAAGGCTGTGAAAAATTAGCCGCTTGTTGAGCAGACAATTACTTAACTGATGAAGCTGGCAGTGCGCATGAGGGGGATATAATGAAAATATACATATGTGATGATGAACAGACGTTAAGAGAACAGTTAAAGGCAGAAATAAATGAGTTTTTTACAGATAATAACTATGAATTGCCAGAAATACATTTATTTTCATCGGGTGAGGAGCTTCTTTCGATTAGTATGGAACCGGATATACTTTTCCTTGATGTTGAAATGAAAGGTTATGACGGTATATACGTTGGAAATGAATTACACCTGCGATATAAAAATATTATTACGATTATTGTGACATCGTACTCGGAGTATTTGGATGATGCGATGAGGTTTAATGTGTTTCGCTATCTCTCAAAACCGGTTGACAAACAGCGCCTGTATCGCAATCTTACGGATGCGTTAAACAGGCTTGCATCACGGGATGCTGTGGTTGAGGTTAAGTGCAGGGAAGCGGATTATACGTTTCCAATGCAGGACATTGTTATGGTTGAAACTGAAGGAAGAAAGGTAATAGTACATACCATGGAAAAAAGCTATGTTACGCTTGACAGTATGAAATATTGGGAGCAGACGCTTACGGCAAATTGTTTTTATCAATGCCACCGCTGCTATATTATAAATATGAAATATGTATACAGGCATGACGGAGAGACAATACAGCTTTGTAAAGGAAGGTTTACGGCGTATAATGCCAAAAGAAAATATCATGAATTTAAGGCTAAATATCTGATGTACCTTGAAAGCATGAGATAGCAGAATGGGGGCAAAAAAGCTATGAGTGATGTTTTGTACTATTTGATGGTATATGTCATTGAGGCATCAATATTAGGCCTGTATTGTCATAGAATATTTTCCTGCAGAGTGGGTCGTTTGGCGGGGGCTGTTATACTGTATGGCTGTTACATTTGTCTGGTTCCGGCGGCGTTATTGACTAATCCCCTTGTGAATGGTCTTTTATTTTTCATTGTTAATTGTCTGATAATGATTGTGGTATATAATTCAAAAATTCCGGTTGCAGTTTTTCATTCCGTATTCCTCACAGCATTAATGGGAATTTGTGAATTAGTAGTTGTGTCGTTAGTGCCTTTTCTGGTAATAAGGAATTACCGTGAGGTGGATGAACTGTATGGAAGCGGAAATTTATATGTTGTTTTAAGTAAACTGTTATATGTAATAACTTCGCAGATTGTAGCAAATGTGATGTCAAAGAAAGATAAAAGACAGGAATCTGCACGAGGAACGTCATTTCTCTCTATTATAATATGTATATCAGCCTGTATTATGCTTGCATTAAATATGTTGTGTCTTAATGCCGAATTTACAAAGCAGAACAGATATTTAGTTTCGATTTGTGCGGTATTGCTTCTTCTGGTAATTATTATTACATATGCGTTGCAGCAGTATATACAGGAAAACAGCTATGAATACAGCAGGCTTCAGATGCAGCTTCAAAGAGAAAGTGACGAATCGGAATATTATAAAATGTTAATAAAACGTGATGAAGAGCAGCATATGCTTATTCATGATATAAAAAATCATCTTAATACAATTGCCATATTAAGTGAACAGAACAATACCGATGCGATAAATCAGTATGTCAGAAATATTATGAATAGTAACATTTACAGTAATTATACAAAAATCTCGGATAATAATGTAGTAAATATTATACTGTCAAGATATATGAAAATGTGTGAAGAAGAAAACATTAATTTTACAACAGACATCCGTAACGGGGTGCTGAAAAGGGTATGTGATGAAGACTGGACCACGCTTTTATGTAATTTGCTGGATAATGCGATAGAAGCCGCAAGGGTCGTAAATAATGGGATAATTGACCTTAGTATAACCAAAGTTGACAGTTCGGATTCAATACTTATTTCCATTATAAATTCATGTTCTGAAAAACCATTTTCGCCGGATGGAAGGCTTCGTACAAAGAAAAAAGATAAAAAGACACACGGGTATGGTTTAAAGAGCATTAACAGAATTGTTAAAAAATACAACGGAACAATACAGCAGTATTATGATGAAAAATTATGTGATTTTCACACTATAATTTCAATTTTATAAATTTTAGTGTCATTTGGGTCGGGAAAAGTGTCATTTGGCGCAGGATGCATTGATTTTTTTTTTCATAATCGTAAAATTAATTTGTTAAGATGTTTAACTATAAACCGGAAGGGGAGGATTCTTATTAAGAAAGAAATAGCAAAAAGTATGGTAACTGTTTTAAACAAGGTGCTGAAGGTTGAAGCTAATTCTACATCATGCATTTTTGCATATCAGCCTAAAGAGCCAAAAACACTTGATAGGTTTAAAAAGACAAGATGATAAAAAGGTGTCAGTCGGCAATCGTGGATTGGCTGATAAAACAGGATGCGATACGTGAGGATGACAGGGAACTGTACGAATATGCATTGTACAGTTCCCTGTTGTTAATTAGCCCATTATTACTGTCAGTAACAGTAGCATATGTAATGGGGAATGCTTTTAACGGAATAGTTACCATACTTCCATTTATGACAATAAGAAAATATAGTGGTGGATTTCATTCGGACAGAATAGAAAAATGCATATTAGAATCTGCAATTCTGGTATCAATTACAATATGGACGTCACTTAATCTTGATTTTGGATGGTGGACAATTATCAGCATAATCATGGCTGAGATGTGGTTATGTATTTTTTCCCCAATTGACTCAGACTCAAAGAAACTCAGTCTGGACGAGAAGAAAAGCTACAGGAAAACAGTATTAATTCAGATAGCATTTTACGATATGGCTATCATCACTTTATGCTTATTCAGAATACATAGATATGCGTTATGTTTATCGTTGGGAATAGTTCTTTCTGCAGTTATGCAGGTGCCATGTATACTAAAAATGTTATTTAGATCACGAAAAGTGTAATTTGGCGCAGGATGTATTGAAATATAAAATTAAGATGTTATTTTTAAGTTGAAAACATCTTTATAAGTTTAAAATGAAAATAATCGGCTGATTATAATATAAAACTGTTATGGAAGGTGATGGTAAAAAATAGTAAATAATTTAAGAACAAAAGAATAAAATTTTGAAGGGAGAAAATCACATGAAGAAAACAAAAATCAGAATGAACGTTAAGCAAATCATTTTTAATTCAGTTCTAACATTTGTACTATTAATTTCAGCGGGAACAATGGTGTGTGCGGCATCAACGTCAACACCTATAACTTACAATGGTGTTACAGCATATGGTGTTATTGATGCTGATTGGGTAGGTAACATTGGAAGTGGATATGCTAAAACATATACAAATGTCAGCACCACATATTCTCTGGGAGTGTATTTGACAGTACATGATGCCGGTGGAGCTGCGCTTAATGGAGACACGGCAGTGGGATTTGATTCTGTGCAGACCAACGTACTGACTGAAATTAATGCTGCGGAATATAGAAGCCTTCACAATATTCAGGAGAACAGGGTTCCACAATCACAGGCAAAGCTTGTAGTTAGACCATAATAATATTTTATATGAAAGCCGGTGCAGGTTAATGTATATACATTAGCCTGCATCCTAATTATAAGGGGATGAACCATTGAAGAAAATATTCAGACATTATTCAAGCTGGTTACTGTTTATTGGTATAGCGGTCTCATTTACGGCGGCGGTAAACGGGAAGCAGGTATATGAGAGAGTGGAAAAAGCTCTTATGGAGCTGAACGAATACAAGTACCTTAACAATTACATTATAAATATATCCGGCATAGACAATATTCAGGAAATAGTGGATGACATTGAAATTCTGAATGGAAATGTCAGTATTGCGGGTAATGATATTTATATTAATGATGCGGACGTGTACCAGCATACAGAGATACTTATTAAGCAGGATGTGGACATGCCCTATCCGGTCAGAAAAGTTTCTGATTCAGATGGAATCATACTGGGAAAGGGTATGGAGCAATATTGTTACAGTAAAGATGATGGTAAGGCACAGTATATTGTAATTGATGGCAAAGAGTATCAGGTTGAGGGCTATATTGAAAGTACATATTCAGATGCACTGAATGGAAAGGTTATATTAAGAACTGATAATCCGAAGGAAATAAGCTGTTTAGAGAATGCAGATACGCTTGTATTAAATTACGGTTCATACAGTGTGGATGCCGAGGATTGTGTCCGGAAATTTTCCGGTCAGTTTGGGGAAAAATACAGCATTTACTGTGAGGAAGAATCTGACAAGTATGTTGAGGTAGGAAGCGCGAACGCCAAAGAAGAATTTTATAAGACAATAACGCTGTTTGCGATGATAAACTGTGTGGTAATATCAGAATTCTGGATTATGAGGAGAAAACAGGAAATTATAATCAGAAAGCTATGGGGTTATGGTAATATAAGACTCTTCTGGATACTGTACAGGGAAATACTAATAATAGCGGGATTGGCGGTAGGTATGGCAATCGTATTGCAGAATGTGGCGGCATTGTTTCATCCGTATACGTACGGATTTCAGTGGATGGAGCGGGTAATTTTTTCACTGATTTTCATTGTGGTTTCCGCCGTTGCAGTAGTGATAATACCCTTGTATAAGGCATCACATTACAGGGCAAGTGAGGGACTGGAATAGATGAATATACGATTTGCGATAAAAAAGGCATTTGAAAAAATGTTTAGAAGAAAAGTAAACTTTATAATGACTCTGTCGGTTCTTGCGATTGCTGTTTATCTGCTGGCTTCGGTCTTTCAGATGCTTTTTAAATCCACATATTACATATATGCGACAAAAAAGGCCTTGTCATATGATTCGGCGCTTAACTTCACGGTATTTATAAACAGAGCCGATGAGGGTTATTTTGAACGTGTGGGAGAGTTTGATAAAATCTTAAAAAAACAGTATGGAAACAGATACGGAAGATTTATGTATCTGGATGCTTCGATGAAGGTTGATAGCGGAAGTTATAATACATTTTCAACACTGTATGTTGATGAAGGAGCAAAGGACCTGTGCAGTTTGGAAGTGATTCATGAAATTGAACCGGGCAGTACGGAGTATCTGAAGGGGTATGTCGGATGTAACGTAGCAGAAGAATATCCTGTTGGAACGATACTTGAAAATAAGCATACGGGAAGCAGGACTCAGATAGTCGGAATATTGAAGAAAAATTCCGTTTGGATTTCAGAACCGCTTCTTGTTACGCAGGATGCAGTAATAACTTTGGATGACTATATAGTGTCTGAGATTGATGAAAAGTATTTTGAATTATATCCCATGTTTTATGCAAATATATTTAATTCCATGTATATAAAATGTGAATCTGAGGAGGAAGCAGCCCGTGTTAAGGAAGAAGTAAGAGTTCTTGCAGATGAAAACAAAATCATGTGTTACTGCAAAAGCATAAACAGTCTTATACACAAGGAAAATACGGAAAATGCCGATTATTTAAAATCTATGGGATACCTTATAGGATTTGTGGTTATTCTGGCAGTCCTTTCATGTTTTACGTCAGGTATGGCGGATATCTACAGCGAACATTATGAGCTTGCAGTCATGCTTATCAATAATGTTGCGCCGGCAAACATCTGCATTATGCTTCTCGTTGAAAATCTGGTAAAGGGAAGTCTGGCAGTTTCTTTATCAATGACAAAGTTTGGCAAGGGGCTTACGGATTCGGACGTATATGTTTTTGGCACGATGGTATGCCCGGCAGTTATAGTCATGGTATTTGTATTTATGATATTGGTATCGTTTACAGAATATATAACCATAAGAAACAAAAATGTTCCTACGATGCTTGGAGGAGATAAAAGATGATTTCATTAAAAGAGGTATGTAAATCGTACACAGGTGACACATATAACATACAGGCGCTGGATTCGGTGACATTTAATATAGAGGAGGGGGAATTTGTATCCGTGATGGGAAAGAGCGGATCAGGCAAAACAACCCTGCTTAATATCCTCGGTTTTCTGGATAAGGCTGACAGCGGAACGATTACATTTATGGATGAAGACGTGTCCGGCCTTTCAAGGAGAGCACTCTGGAAGTACAGAAAAAAGTATATAGGGTTTGTATTCCAGAATTTTGCACTTATAAACCATTGTACGGTATATGAGAATGTAGCGCTTCCGCTTGAGGGTCTGGGAATAGGAAGGCGCGAATGCAGAATGAGGGTAAATGAGGCGTTGGAAAAGCTTAAAATAGGTCATCTTGTTAATAATTTTCCGGGACAGATATCTGGAGGCGAGAAACAGAGGGTTGCAATAGCGCGTGCACTTGTGGATGAGTCCCGTCTTATTCTTGCAGATGAGCCTACCGGCGCTCTGGATTCCAATACGGCTGATGAAATAATGGCCATATTTCAGGAAATTAATAATATGGGAAAGACGATTATAGTGGTAACACATGATGACGACATAGCTGCGCGGACGAGGCGGAAAATAACGCTGGAAAACGGAAAAATAGCCGCTGATATCCGGCTGGAGTGAGGAGAAATGTTATGGATAAAAAGAAGAAAAAGATATTGCTTATGGTGGCGTTTACAGCGGGGGTAATACTTATTGCCGTGTCTGCCGTGCTCTTTATTGAATGGGGAAAGAAAATGAGAGACTGGTGGGCGCCGTATGAGGGCGATTTAATAATATTTTCCAATGTAGAAAGCGGAGGCGGATTTGAGCTTAAAGCGGAGCGCGTGACAGATTTTTATTTTGAATTTGATGCAATTTTGGAAACGGGAAGCGTTTCAGTAAGTTATTATCTTGATGACGAGTTAATATTTGAAAATACATACGGAGTGGGAAATAATCATTATGAAAGTGAAGTATATGAGGGACATACCGGTATGCTAACCTTCAAGGTTAAAGGTTCAGAGGATGCCAGCGGACATTATTATGATGTTGTTTATACAAGAGAAACCAATATGAATTTCTTTCTGAGACAACTTAGGAGATTCTTGGGGGAGGATATCTGAGAGAATTAATGGGTGACGAAAAGGAACAATACAGCAGTACTATGATGAGAAATTATGTGATTTTCAAACTATAATTTTAATTTTTAGTGTCATTTGGGTCGGTAAAAGTGTCATTTGGTGCAGGATGCATTGAAATATAAAATTAAAAAGAGGATGACGACTATTCCTCGTCGTCATCCCCAAGAAGTTCCTCGTATTCAGCGTCATCCAGCATCTCATCGAATGCATCGGAAACAATTTCAAATTCTTCATCGGTCTCAATGTTCTCAAGATCCGGCTGACCGTCTTCGGTCTCGTTGTAGCGGTAAAGATATACTTCGCCGTCTTCTGCATCCTTACCCTCCAACGGAAGAAGAGCAATGTAGCGTCTGTCATTGGCATCAAAGATCGAGATGACAGCGCATTCTAATTCTTCATCATTGTCAAGAGTCAGGGTCACAGTGGTTTCAAAATCTTCATCCAGTAAAGATTCTTTCTCATTATTCTTACCCATAGTAATCTCCTTTGAACTTAATAGTTATATTGTAATGGAAATGTAGTTTTTTTGCAATGAGAAAATAGGAGTATAAGAGGAAAGTATTTTTGTTTTTTGGAAACAAATGTGCAACACATGTGGTATAATTGGACACATATATATTAGATGTGATGATAAACTGAATCGTAGTTCATAAAGGAGGATGATTATGGGAAGAGTAGAATTAATGAAGACCTCACGTCGTTTTTTCACAGTTTTAATGGCAACAGGATTATTCGTTACAGGGTGTGGTGCCACAAAATTCACCGAGGATATGTCTCGTGATGAATATGCATCGGAAATGATGAATGGTTCTTATGGTGTTGCCATGCAGGACAGTGTTTCAAAAGGTGATTTTGCTCTGCAGAATGTGGAGAACATGGGTCTGTCCTATGAAGGAATGATGGCTGACGAAGGAGAAATGAGTTCATCTACAACGGGTGAAGGTTTTAATCCTGCACAGAATACCGAAGGTACTGCATCGGATAGTCCGGTACTGCTTTCACAGGAGAAGATGATTTATCGCACCAATATTACGGCGGAAACCTTAACTTTTGACGAGACCTATGCCGGTCTAAAACAGCTGTTGAGCCGGTATGACTGTATTATTGCCAATGAAAACGTAACCAATGCCGGTAATTCTTATATGTATTCAGGATACAAGAACTCCCGCAATGGTTACACCACGGAGCGGGAGTGCTATATTGAGATTCGTGTTCCTGTAGAAAACTATAAGAATTTACTTGAAAATGTTGAAGCCCTGGGCAATGTAACTTCAAAAAATTCGAATGCGACAAACATTACCAGATCTTATTATGATACACAGGCTGAACTCAGAGCCTATGAGGATGAATACATCCAGCTGGAAAAGTTAATGGCAACAGCAACACTGATGGAGGATATTCTTGAAATTACCGATCAGATGACCATGGTTCGTTCCCAGATTAATCGTCTGAAATCGAATCTTACGACGATGGATATGGATGTGGCATACAGTTATATCAATCTGACACTCACTGAGGTGGTGGAATATACACAGCCGGAAGTTGTTCGTCCAACCCTTACGTTCTGGGATCGATTTGTACATAACTTTGAGGATTCCTATACGGGATTTCTGGAATTTCTGGAAGAGTTCCTGTTCTTCATCATACGGATTTTGCCTTATGTGATTCTTGCGGGTATCCTGTATTTCATTTATCGAAAGACACCGCTTTATCGCCGGAATAAAGAGCGTAGAGAAAGAAAGGGGCAGCAAGGAACACGGATGAAGTGGATTAAGCCTGGCAAATATTCGTCGGATGCTTCGGATGCAGCAGCGGATCATAAAAAAAACGCATCTTCAAAGGACGATAAGTAAAAATCCCCTTGCTTTTGTAAATAAAATAATGTATAATACAGGATAAGTTAATAAAGTTAAGTCGATGGGGACGATTTCGAGATAATTCGAAGTTGTCCTTTTCTGCTTTTTGGGTAGAATGTGCATTGACTTAAGATTGTTAATATACATAGGAATTGTGCAGCAAAGGAGAGCAGGATTATGGACAGCATCGATCGCAAAATTATTACATTATTACAGAAGAACGCAAGAATGCCGCTGAAGGCATTGGCAGAGCAGGTATTTTTATCATCCCCGGCGGTTTCCGCAAGAATTGAGCGTCTGGAGAAGGAAGAAATTATTACGGGTTATGAGGCTAAGGTTAATGAAATTAAACTGGGATATCATATTACAGCATTTATTAATCTTGAACTGGCTCCGGTTCAGAAACCGGAATTCTACGAATTTGCAAGCAGTTGCCCGAATGTGATAGAATGTAACTGTATCACCGGAAATTATTCGATGTTATTAAAGGTGGTATTTCCCAGCACGGATGATCTGGATAACTTTATCGGAAAGTTACAGAAGTTCGGAAGAACTTATACCCAGATTGTTTTCTCGACACCGGTGAAGCCGAGAGGCGTGATTGTGGAAATGCCTGAGGATTAGGAGAAAAAATGAGATTTATATTGGCATCGGGTTCGCCGAGAAGAAGAGAACTGTTGACTCAGGTGGGAATTATATTTGAAGTCATTACCAGCAGCGTTGATGAGGTCGTGACTGTAAATAATCCGGATCAGGTGGTGGAGAGTCTTTCGAAGCAGAAGGCAGAAGATGTCTTTCATAGGATTAAGGATGTCCATGAGGATATGGTGGTTATCGGCGCAGATACGGTTGTGGCATCGGAAGGAAAGATTCTCGGAAAACCGAAGAATGAGATGGATGCCTATAACATGATCGAGGGCATCGCAGGAAAGACCCATAGTGTGTTTACCGGAGTGACCCTTTGCATGATGCAAAACGGCAAGGAACGTACCATTACTTTTTCCGCGGAAACGAAGGTAATGGTGGATGTTATGACACCGGAGAATATTCGTGATTATATTGCCACGGGGGAAAGTCTTGATAAGGCAGGAGCATATGGCATTCAGGGGAGATTTGCGGCCTATGTTACAGGCATTGAAGGCGACTACAACAACGTGGTGGGACTCCCGGTTGGACGATTGTGTAAGGTGCTTCGACAAGAGGGTATTCTGTAAAAAGATTTTATGGGCAGAGCCGATTTTTGGTTTCTGCCCATATTACATTGTATTCCGGTCCAGAATCCCAAGGAGGGATGATTTCATGGTTTTTACAAGGTATTCGATCACCTGTTGCCGGTCTTGTTCTTTTCGATTTTTTATCCAATCAATGAGTATTCCGGCAAGGGCTTCGGAATAAAAGCAGCAAAGAAACTCTCTGTATTTATCACTTAAATTCTTTCCGGTCTCTTTTTCAGCGCTACAAATAATTGAAGCAACCATTTCTTTAAAATCAGCAAAGAAAAATCGTTTCATCTCATCCCGGCCGATGGAGTCGTAAGCGCAGCTTATGATATAGTCGTTTTCTTCGATGTAATCCATTATGAAGTTAATTGCTTCTTCATGGTCTACGATTAAGTTGAATTGTTTTACAACTTCAACCGCCTCACTTTCAAGCATCCATTTAAGTAATGCGTAAATATCTTCAAAATGATAGTAAAAAGTTTTTCGATTCAGTCCGCAGTCGGAAATAATTTCAGTAATGGTAATTTTGGAGAAACTCTTCTTTTTCATTATTTTTTTTAAGGAATCCGCCAGTGTCTTCTTGGTATTCAATGAAGTGATTTCGTGTTTCATATTATAACCCCACAAGAAATGTAATTATATTTATTATACATCTGTCCATCAAATACACAATGGATTAAATTCTTAATTTGACCCACAGATTGGGAAATTTGTCCGTATTTTATCTATTCTCATAGGATTTGACCGTTTTATTGTTATGATCCGTACTTTATACTATCACGAAGTCACAACGGTGAGAAAGTTGTGCTTATATCAGAGAAATATCCTAAAGTCAGGGGAAAGATATCCCGGAAAGTGAGGTCAGTATATCGTGGAAAAATTTTACACAGGGGTCGTAAACAAACGGAAATGGATTGTCGTTTGGTTTTCTATTGGTTTTGTTGTCTGCCTGTTATTACAAAATCTGGTATCGGTTAATTATGATATGAATGATTATCTTCCCTCCGATGCGAAATCAACCATTGCTCTTGAAATAATGGAGAAAGAATTTGACGGAGGCATTCCCAATGCTCGTGTTATGATCAGGGATGTTACGATTCCCCAGGCGCTGGAGTATAAGGATAAATTTAAACGGCTGGAGGGGGTGACAGAGGTCACCTGGCTGGATGATTCCGTGGATATTACGGTTCCTATGGCAATGATGGATCAGAATATTGTAGAGAAATACTATAAAGATCATTCGGCATTATTTAGTATAACAATAAGTGAAGATTACCGCATATCGGTGGTGGATGAGATCAGAGAGATTATCGGAGAGGATAACGCAATGACCGGTAGTGCGGTTTCTACCGCTATCGCGACGGTAAATACGGTTTCGGAGATACAGAAAATTACGATTATTGCCGTTGTGTTTGTAGCACTGGTTTTAGTTCTTACAACAACCTCCTGGTTTGAACCTTTTGTTATTTTAATAGGATTAGGAGTAGCAGTTATTCTGAATAACGGAAGTAATTTGATTTTTGGAGAAATATCATTTGTAACCAATGCTGCGGGAAGTATATTACAACTTGCCGTATCCCTTGATTATTCGGTATTTTTAATTCACCGTTTTGAGGAGTGCCGCAGGGAAAATGAAGATATCAATAAGGCAATGGTTGACGCTTTATGTAAGTCAACCGCCTCTATTTTATCCAGTGGTTTAACTACAGTTATAGGATTCTTTGCCTTGGTATTAATGCAGTTTAAACTTGGTCCGGACCTTGGTCTTGCCTTGGCAAAGGGAATTGCAATCAGCCTGATAACCGTATTTTTGTTTATGCCTTCCCTGATCCTTATGATTTATAAAGGGCTTGATAAAACCCGGCATTCATCTCTTGTGCCGGATTTAAAGGGAGTTGGAAAGATTGTTCGAAGAATTGCAATGCCGATGATATGCATTTTTTGTGTGTTGATTATACCGTCTTATCTTGCGTCAAATGCTAATACTTACCGCTATGGGTCATCCCAGATTTATGGAGAGGGAACAAGCTATGGAAGGGACAAGGAGTCTATTGAGGAGGTTTTCGGAAAAAGTGATACTTATGTTTTGTTAGTGCCGAAAGGCAGCAACGCAACCGAAATGAATTTATCAAAGGAATTGCAGACGCTTCCACAGGTGAGTGAAATAATATCATACGTCGATACGGTTGGTATGGAAATCCCTAATGAGTATTTAGATGGAAATACCCTTTCCCTTCTCCAATCAGAAAACTATAGTCGATTGGTTATAAGTGTTGATGCGGATTATGAGGGAGAAGCTACTTTTGAGTTGGTTGAAGAAATAAAGGAAATTGCAGAGAAATATTATCCCGATGAAACCCATCTTGCAGGGGAGGGAGTCAGTACCTATGATCTTATGAAAACAATCACTGCAGATATGGCTAAGGTAAATATGTTAGCTATCGGTGCAGTCTTTATTGTGTTGATTTTGACCATGAAATCTATATCAGTACCGGTTATTTTGGTTTTATGTATCGAAACTGCGATCTGGTTAAATCTTGCGGTACCGTATTTTGCAGATACACCGGTATATTATATCGCTTATCTGATTATAAGTTCGGTTCAGTTAGGCGCAACCGTGGACTACGCGATTCTGATGACGGAACGCTATAAGGAAAATCGCACAACCTATAAAAAGAAAGAAGCTGTGGTACAGACGATATCCGATGTCATGGTATCCATCCTTACCTCCGGAAGTGTTCTTACGGTAGTTGGATTACTGCTTGGTTACATTTCCACCAATAAGCTGTTGGCACAGCTTGGCATTTTCATAGGAAGAGGTGCAATCTTCTCCCTTGCAATTGTTTTATTTGTATTGCCGGGGATTCTGTTTGTGTTTGATGGGCTGGTAGTGCAAAAAAGAAAAAAATAACATTACAGGAGGCAGTAAAATGAAAAAATCTGTGAAACAAATTATGGCAGTCTTAATGGCTGTTCTTCTTATGATAACAGTTCTTCCTGTGCCGGCTTTGGCATCACAGGAAAATACGTCGAAAGAAGAAGTTGTATACATAAACCTTAATGGGGATGGATCGGTAAAGGAAATCAATGTGGTCAATATTTTTGATTTGGATAAGGCCGGAAAGATTATTGATTATGGAGAATATGATAATCTGCGAAATATGACCACCACTGATGCTATAGAATATAAAGATAATATGGTTACCATTGATGCCGGGGGAGGAAAACTGTATTACGAAGGGAAACTTAAGGATAATATTATGCCTTGGAAGATTTCAATTCGATATTTTATGGATGGAAAAGAATATACCTCGGATGAGATTGCAGGAATGAGCGGTAGAATGGAAATAAAAATGTCTGTCCGGCAGAATATCGATTGTGATCCTTCGTTCTTTGAAGGATATGCGTTGCAGGCATCCTTTATTTTGGATACGAACAAAGCATCCAATATTCAGGCAGAGGGTGCAACCGTAGCAAATGTGGGCAGTGATAAACAACTTACTTATACGATCCTGCCGAATACAGAAAAGGATATTATCGTTTCTGCAAATGTGGAAGATTTTGAGATGAGTGGTATTTCCATTAACGGTATTCGCATGAATCTGGAAATAGACATCGATGATGCCACATTGCAGGATAAAATTGATGATGTTATCGGAGCGGTTAATGATCTGGATGAAGGAGCAGGAGAATTAAATGACGGAGCATCCGAACTCTGCGATGCAACAGGAGAATTGAATAGTGCAACCGGGGAATTATATTCCGGTGTGGGGGCTCTTTATGATGGAGCGATGGAATTAAAAGGCGGATTGAAAACCCTGACATCCAAAAACAGCGAGCTTACAGAGGGAGCCCGGTCTGCGTATGAAGCTTTGTGTAGTGCTGCACAGACACAGCTGAATGCACAACTGACCTCAAAAGGTCTTGAACCGGTTGTTCTTACGCCGACAACGTATTCCGAAGTGCTTTTGGGGGTGTTGGCGTTAATGGATGCGGATGCGGTATATAACCGGGCGTATAACGCTGCCCTGTCCGAGGTGACAAGTCAGGTGGAAGCACAGGCAGATACTTTGTATGCGGGATATATTCAATCCCAGGAAGATTACATATATTGGACCTATATGCAATCCCGGGGGGAGGAATTGTATAAAACAGGAGTATCAAATTTACTTGTCCGACAGATGGTAGAAAGTGGTGGCTTCACTCAGGAGCAGGCTGAGGCGTATCTGGAGACACCGGAAGGAAATCAGAGGATTGCTGAAGAGGTAGCTGCTTTGACCGAAGAAGAAAAGGAACAAATCATTGTAACTGCGGTTTTGAATCTGACCGTAGAACAGAAAGAGGAGATTATCCGTGGAGCAATTGCTTCCCTTACGGAAGAACAAAAAACACAAATCAGAAATTCTTATATCGCGCAGTTGATGGCAGGTGAAGAAGTAACCGCAAAGATCAACGAGGCAGTCACAACCGTGAACCAATCCGCTGCACAAGTGTCTGAGCTGAAGGGACAGCTGGATCGTTACGGAGCTTTTTATAATGGTCTTGTGGATTATACCAATGGGGTGGGGGCTGCTTTCAATGGAGCGACTACACTTGCCGATGGGCTGTTAACACTCTATGACAACACAGACACACTGAAAGAAGCTGTCGGGGAGTTAAATAGTGCAGTTGGTACCTTGAAAGATGGAACGAATGAGCTGAAAGAAGGAACGGAGAAATTTGTTTCTGAGACGGACGGAATGAATACACAGCTAGAAGATGAAATAAATTCAATCACCTCTTCCCTTACCGGAGAAGATGTTGAAATGGTTTCCTTTGTGTCCGGAAATAATACGAATATTCAATCGGTACAGTTTGTTATTCAGACGGAAAATATCGAAGTGGATGAACCCCTTAATGATGTGCCGGAGGAAACAAAACCCCTGTCTTATTGGGAAAAACTGCTTCGCTTGTTTGGAATATAAAAAAGTTATTGCCAAATTTCCCGGAAAAATATATTCTATATATAATTACATAAGTAATATGTTTTGATAAAAAGAGGAATTGATATGGAACGTCCAAATGAATGTGGTAAAGTTTTCTTAGAGGAACAGGGAAAGCTCTTTGATGAGCCGGTGGTAACAAACCTTGCAGAGGCAATTGAGTTTCTGGAGGATTGTTTTGCGCAGGAGTTAAAGAATATTAAGGAAGTCCGAGAATATCTTGAGGAACTGGGTATGGACACTACCGGGGAGTCGGATGAGGAACTGGAACAGGAATTGGAAGTGTTTAAACTGCCGGATGGAACCTACTTTGTAGTGGAAGCATAACCGGTTTTGGAATATTGAATTGTTGTATGGATAGGGGAAATACATGAAGAAGGCAATTAAAATTATTGGTATGATACTGATCATTGCTGTCATTGCACTGATTATTTTCTTAAAGACATCCGTGGGCGGCAAGAGTATATACATATCCACAGGATTTGAAAAAAACGTTATGATCAAGGTGGATCAGACTACAACCAGCCGGTTGGAGGTTATGGTTCATCTTACCGATATCGTTAATGAATATGAAGAACTTTTTGGCGAGGATATCTGGAATGAGACCATGGATGGTATGACCTTTGAACAGTATGTGATTGACCAGGTGCGAAGTAAACTGACCCGAATTAAGTGTATGGATCAGGAGGCACTGCGCAGAGGAATTGTGCTGAGCAACCAGGAGGAACTTAATATTCGCAAGGCTGCGGCAGAATATGTGTCATCAATCGAGAAGGAATCCATCAAGAAATATGCCATCACGGAGGAAGATGTACAGGAATTATTCCGTGCAATGCTTCTTTCGGACAAATTATTTGATGATATGACCTATGAAGTGGATACGGAGATTAGCGAGGATGAGGCGCGTGTCATCACGATCCAGTACATTCGTACGGATACTATGGAACAGGCAGGTGCAGTGAAAAATCGTCTGAGTGCCGGAGAAAGTTTTGCAGCCCTGATTAAGGAAAATAATCCATACGAGTACATCTATGAGCTTCGCCGTGGTGAGATGGAGGAGGCGTTTGAGGAGGCAGCCTTCAATCTGGTAACCGGTGAAACCAGTGATATTGTTGAAACCGAGTCGGGTTACTATATTATTATGTGTGTCAACGAGTATGATAAGGTTAAAACAGCGGCGAATAAGGAGCAGATGATTAAGGATAGCAAGCTTG
Source organism: Lachnospiraceae bacterium (assembly GCA_051877855.1). Classification (GTDB taxonomy): domain Bacteria; phylum Bacillota; class Clostridia; order Lachnospirales; family Lachnospiraceae; genus MGBC120314. The sequence continues at coordinate 44,823 of JBJEJH010000020.1, forward strand.
CTATGTTTAATCAGAAATTTGAACCTTACGAGGCTCAATTATATGCGGAGTATAATGAGGATTTGTGGGAGAAAATCACCTTGGATGATCGTATCAGGGCCAATGTGAATTTTTCCGATATCTATGTAAAATATTTTCAATAGTTCTGAATTGTTTTGCAGTTTTGGTTTGTTTGAAAACTTTTAATATTTTTACTTGAAGATGTGGGCTGGACGTTGACAAATTATAATACAATTGGTAAAATTATAGGAGTTTTTATTGATCGGCCGGCAAAATTTGGCGGCCGGAAAGGTGGTTTGCTATGAGACAGATGGTTTTATCAATTCTTGTGGATAACGCTGCAGGTGTGTTAAGCCGTGTTGCGGGTTTATTTAGCCGCAGAGGATATAACATCGACAGTCTGACAGTGGGGGTTACCAATGATCCTTCATTTTCCAGAATGACTGTTGTGTGTTCCGGAAGTGAAGAAGTATTGGAGCAGATTAGAAAACAGCTGGCTAAGCTTGAGGATGTGAGAGAGATTATTGAACTTCCTTCCAATGCTTCGGTATTAAGAGAATTGCTTCTTGTTCAGGTAGAAGCAACGTTAGAACAGCGACAGGCAGTGATTGCCATTGCTGATATTTATCGTGCCAAGATCGTGGATGTGTCGGATCACTCCATTATGTTGGAACTTACCGGTAATCAGGAGAAGCTTAAGGCATTTCTTGCGTTGATGGACGGTTTTAAAATTACAGAACTTGCGAGAACAGGTGTTACAGGACTTGCTCGTGGTACTGCGAATTTAAAATAAATTAAATATTATTTTTAAGATTTATTTTTAGGAGGAATTTATAATGGCAAAGATTTATTACCAGGAAGATTGTAACCTTTCTTTATTGGATGGAAAGACAATCGCAGTTATTGGTTATGGCAGCCAGGGACATGCACATGCACTTAATGCTAAGGAGTCAGGATGTAAGGTAATCATCGGTCTCTATGAAGGAAGTAAGTCATGGAAGAGAGCAGAGGAACAGGGCTTTGAAGTATATACTGCATCAGAAGCGGCTAAGAGAGCTGATATCATTATGATTCTTATCAATGATGAGTTACAGGCGGATATGTACAAGAAGGATATCGAGCCAAATCTCGAACCGGGCAATATGTTAATGTTTGCGCATGGTTTCAACATCCACTTCGGTGCTATTAACCCACCAAAGGATGTAGACGTAACAATGATCGCACCAAAGGGACCGGGTCATACAGTAAGAAGCGAATATCAGGTTGGCAAGGGTGTTCCTTGTCTTGTTGCTGTTCATCAGGATGCCACAGGTAAGGCTTTAGATTTGGCTTTAGCTTATGCGCTTGCAATTGGTGGAGCAAGAGCAGGTGTTCTTGAAACAACCTTCAGAACAGAAACAGAGACCGACCTTTTCGGTGAGCAGGCAGTGCTTTGTGGTGGTGTTTGTGCATTGATGCAGGCTGGTTTCGAAACCCTTGTAGAAGCTGGTTATGATGCAAGAAATGCTTACTTTGAGTGTATCCATGAGATGAAGCTCATCGTTGATCTTATTTACCAGTCCGGTTTCGAAGGTATGAGATATTCAATTTCGAACACAGCGGAGTATGGTGATTACATAACAGGACCAAAGATTATCACAGAAGATACCAAGAAGGCTATGAAGAAGATTCTCTCTGATATTCAGGACGGTACATTCGCTAAGGAATTCTTGCTTGATATGTCACCTGCAGGACGTCAGGTACACTTCAAGGCGATGAGAAAGCTTGCTGCTGAACATCCATCAGAAATTGTTGGTAAGGAAATTCGTAAGCTTTACAGCTGGAATGGCGAAGAGAAGATTATTGACAACTAAGATTGGCCGGTATTGATACCCGCTTACATAGTATCATACAGGGGTTATATTTGAGTTATAATTCCGTGGATTAGAATGAAGGGCACTTGTGTTTTGGATATCTCCCATGTCGAATCGATATGGGAGTCCCGCAGGTGCCTTTTTCTATCGAAGAGGTGGACTGGTTAAAAATATAAAAAGTGGCATTTTACATCAATCCAGAATGTGGTATGATAACAACATCCTGAAACGAAGGAAAAATGAAAATGAATTGGACAAATAGGAGGATTCTATGAAAAACGAAAAAACAACTAAAATTGTCATCACAGGTTTGATGGCAGCATTATGCTATGTGGCATTTACATTTCTTAAGATACCAATTCCTGTACCGGGCGGGGATACCACAGCGTTACATATTGGTAATGCCTTCTGTGTACTTGCGGCGTTGATTCTTGGCGGCGGTTACGGCGGTGTGGCCGGTTCTCTGGGCATGACCATTGCAGATCTTTTGGATCCTACATATATTACCAGTGCTCCTAAGACTTTTATCTTAAAGCTTTGTATTGGTCTGATTGCCGGCTTTGTGGCACACAATATCGCCCACATCACGGAAGATCATGATGCAAAATATGTAGTCAAATGGTCGTTGATTGCAAGTATCGCAGGTCTTGGATTTAATGTCATCGCAGATCCGATTGTAGGATATTTCTATAAGAACTTTATTCTTGGAGTTCCTTCTCCTGCTGCAAAGATTATGGCAACCTGGGCAGCCGGTGCGACAGCAGTTAATGCGGTGGTTGGAACGATTGTTGTAGTAATTGTGTACAGTGCATTACGTCCTGCACTTCGAAAGTCCGGAATTTTCTTTGTCATTGGCAGGAAGTCCGAGGAGAAGCAGGGTGAAACTGTAGCTGAGTAGAAAAATAATTATTTTATAATATAGAATCGGGTTTTAAGCGCCTGGGTACAGAAATTGTACATCATTTTTATGGATTATGATTTCATGTACCGGGTGCTTTTTCTTGCTATCCGATAGTACTGGTGATACAATTAGAACAGATATCACAACGTATTGCTGTTGTGATTTGTAAATTAGTTCCAGGGTGTAGATATGTTTGAGATAGAAAATGGAATTATTCGGATGTCGGTCCGTAATCTGGTGGAATTTATCTATCGGAGCGGAGATATTGACAATCGTGTGGCGGGAATATCAGAAGTGGACGCCATGCAGGCCGGATCACGGATCCATCGTAAGATTCAGAAAGCGATGGGACCCTCCTATCGCAGCGAGGTTCCTTTAAAGATTCAATGTCCAAGAAGCGATGGAGATATTTCTTATACGATACAAATTGAAGGAAGAGCCGATGGTGTTTTTGAAAGAGATGAGCTTGTAATTATTGATGAAATAAAGGGAATGTATGCGAATGTTACGGAATTCGAGGGGCCTATTCCGGTTCACAAGGCACAGGCCCTGTGTTATGCGTATATTTATCTGTCACAGAATGATCTTTCCCAAATTGCAATTCAGCTTACCTATGTGGATCTGGATACCGAGATGGTTCAAAGGTTTGAGGAGCAATGGTCGAAGGCTGAGATTGGGGCGTGGTTTGATCAGACGGTTGACCGTATGGCAGAATGGACGGATTTCTGGATGAATTCAGGGAAACAACGAAATCAATCGATTAAAAAGGTGGATTTTCCCTTTGCTTACCGAAAGGGTCAGAAGGAACTGGCGGTATCGGTGTACCGCACAATTCAGCAGGAAAAGGTTTTGTTTATACAGGCGCCCACGGGGGTGGGGAAGACGATTTCCACGGTGTTCCCTGCGGTCAAGGCAGTGGGAGAGGGACTGGCGGAAAAGATTTTCTATCTGACGTCGAAGACTATTGCCAGAACTGTGGCTGAGGAGGCTTTTGAGGAAATGCGAAAGCAGAAACTGGCATTTCGGACCATTACGCTAACGGCCAAGGAGAAGATCTGTCCTCAGGAGATGATGCAGTGTAATCCGGACGCGTGCCCTTATGCGAAGGGACATTTTGACCGTGTGAATGTGGCTGTTTTTGACATTATACACCATGAGGAACGGATTACAAGGGACGTGGTTTTAAGGTATGCAAAAGATTATCAGGTTTGTCCTTTTGAATTTGCATTGGATATCTCCTATTGGTGCGATGGTGTTATTTGTGATTATAATTATGTTTTTGATCCCAATGCATATCTGAGACGCTTTTTTGGGGATGGCAATAAGGGGCGTTATATTTTTCTGGTGGATGAAGCCCATAATCTGGTGGAACGTGGCAGGGAAATGTACAGTGCCTGTCTGTCAAAGGAGGCAGTGCTGGAATTTAAGAATGTAGTGAAAAATCGTAGCCGTAAGCTTTTTAACGCGGCAGAAAGACTGAACCGGTCAATGCTTGAAATTAAGCGAGAAATCACAGGAGAGTATCTGGTGCTGGAATCGGTGGGAAATATTGTTTTGCAGTTGATGACTCTGTATGATGAGATCCTTAAATTCAACGAGGAACATCACTTTTATGAAGAAAAAGAACAGGTGATGGACTTTTTTTTTCAGATACGTGATTTCATCAATATCAGTGAGTTGTGTGACGAACATTATGTGATTTATGCAATGATTCGGAGCAATGGAGATGTAATCCTTAAAATGTTTTGTGTGGATCCCTCGAAAAATCTGAATCTGTGTGTCCAAAAGGGTATAGCAGCGGTGTTTTTTTCGGCTACTTTACTTCCGATCCGGTATTACCGTAATCTGCTTCGGGGTGATGAGGAGGATTATGCGATATATGCGAAGTCACCATTTGATCCTGCCCGGCGCAAGGTGCTGGTTGCCACGGATGTGACTACCAGATATTCGGGGCGTGGTGCCAAACAATACGAAGGAATATATGATTATATCGCCAAGACGGTACAGACCCATGCGGGAAATTATATGGTATTCTTTCCTTCTTATTCCTATATGGAGGAAGTGCGAAAACTTACAGGGAATGAATTTGATGTGGTTTGTCAAAGCAGTGATATGACCGAGGGGGAGAAGGAAGAATTCCTGGAACAGTTTAGCGAGCCCCATACCCAAAGATCCTTAGTGGGTTACTGTGTGATGGGAGGTATCTTTTCCGAAGGAATAGATCTGAAAGAAGAAAGCCTGATTGGAGCAATCATTGTTGGAAACGGGTTGCCACAGATTGGGGTGGAACGTAAAATTCTTATGGATTGGTTTGATCGCGACCATAAAGGATTCGCCTATGCGTATCAATATCCCGGTTTAAATAAAGTGCTTCAATCCGGTGGACGTGTCATTCGAACCGAGAAGGACAAGGGTGTAATCCTGCTTTTGGATCAACGGTTTTTGAATGGCGATTATGATGGATTGATGCCGGAAGAGTGGTCCAACATGGAGCTGGTGCAACGATCCAGTATACAACAGATTTTATTTGATTTTTGGAAAGAAAAATAGTGAAATTTTTGTCAATTAATGGTATAATATTATTAATTATAAAAAGGAGTATCGGACATGAGTGACAAGATCAATGAGATTTTAACAAAGTACCGCGCGATGGGCATGGATGAGTTCAAGCTTATGGAGATTCGATTCGGTCTGAATTCCGGGGTTGATGTGACGATTTATGCAGATCCCCAGTTTTCGGCTCCGCAGATGAAGGAAATTCGTCTTGGACTGGAGGATCAGGTGGATGTGTCCCGGTATCTTGATCCCGGATATGACTGGTGTCAGATGGATGAAATACGTATGGGGCTTCTTAGTGGTGTTGATGTTTCCATATACGCGGTAAAGGAATATGATTATATTGAGATGCGGGAGATTCGTCTGGCATTGGAGGAAAAACTGGATATTCAGCCGTATATTTCCATGGTAAGCGGAGGTCTCTTCCTTCGTGAGATCCGCAAGGGGCTGCTTGATGGCATTGATCTTACAATCTTTCTGGATGAGGGATATGATGAATATCAGCTTCGTGAATTGCGTAAAGGAATTCAGGCATGTGTTGATATCAGTCAATACGAAAAAATAGATTTCTCAGGTATGCAGATGAAGGAAATACGTCTTGGTTTGATGGAGAATTTGGAGGTTTCCTGGTATGCAATGCCGGATTTCTCTGCAGCGCAGATGCGTCAGATTCGTTTGGCGTTGGAACAGGGAATGGATGTTGTGGAGATTGCCAATCCATTTCTGGACCCGGCGCAGATGCAGGGAATCATTGAATCAAATCAAAAAAATGATAACGATGATATCAAAGTTAGTTATACAAAAGAACAGCAAGAGCAGATTGATATTGGAAGGGAACATGGCGTTGACGTTTCCTTGTATGCTGATCCATCAAATACCGCGGAAGAAATGCGTATTATGAGGGAGCAGATCGAGAATATTATGTCATCTGCAGGAATTGCAGATTAGGAGGTGCCGGGATGCCAAAGGTCGTAGAAACTGAATTGTTCAAGCTGACCATTAGTGATGATCTGATGAAGGCGGAACTGGAAATCACTCCTGCACAATCCGGTATGGAGTATGATGAAAATGATATCATGAAATTTCTTGATGAAAATGGTATCCGTATGGGAATTAAAGCGGATCGAATAAAGGAAATGGTATCGGAAAAGATTATTTTTCTTCCAATGAAAATTGCGGAGGGAAAAAATCATATTGATGGAACAAATGGCCGATATGAGATCCTGTTTGACACGAAGACGGAGTTTAAACCGGAGATTCTTGAGGATGGATCGGTGGATTATCTTAATACCAAGTTGTTTGAGGAAGTAAAGGCAGGAACGGAAGTGGCAAGATATATTCATTGTACGTCGGGTGAATTTGGCTATAATATTATGGGAAAAATTCTTGTACCGAAGAAGGGACGAGAATTATCTCCGCTGCGGGGGCGTGGTATTGAACGCGGTGAGAATAGTGATATCTATTATGCAAGTATTACCGGTAAGATTGAGTATAAACTTGGCGAAATTAATATCAATGAAGTATATGAGCATCATGGTAATCTGGATATGTCCCACAACAATATACGTTTTTCGGGAGATGTCAAGATTTTTGGTGATGTGGAGAGTGGTATGACCATTGACGCCCATGGCAACGTAGAAGTGACCGGTCATGTATCCGGAGCTACGATTCGGGCGGGTAAGGATATTATTCTGAAACGCGGTGTCCAGGGAATGGGCAAAGCGGTTATTGAGGCCAAGGGCAATTTGTACGGACAGTTTTTTGAGGATGCGAAGATCGAGGTTCAGGGAAATCTGGAAGCGAATTATCTGTTGAATTGTGATACATATGTGAATGGCAAAATAAACATTCGAGGAAAGCAGGGTGTGATTCTTGGGGGTAAGACCCATGGTGTTCATGGGATTGAGGTTCAGAATGCGGGGAATGAAATTGAGGTTCCCACAACCATTTCGGTTGGAATCAGTAATGCTATTCTGATGCAGTATGCATCTTTAGCAGAGCGCTTAAAAGCAATTGAGGAAGACTTAAAGGTGATAGAAAGCGGCATTTTGAAGCTGAACCGTGCAAGATGTATGAATCAGAGTGTTGGAGATGAGACGACTTCGGCAAAACTGATGCAGGCCAAGATCATTAAGAATGCAGAAAAAAGCAAAAATTTGGAACAACGTAAGCATTTGTTTGCCCAAATTAATGAGGCGAGTAAAGCAACATTCGGTGCGCATGGAGATGTATATCCGGGAGTGTTCCTTAAAATGGATGCTGTTACCAAAAAGATTACGACGAAGTGTAGTCATTCGATTTTTAGGGCAGTGGATGGACGCTTTATTGTGAGAAGTATGGATTAGAAAATGCGGAGGAAGTTATGATTCAGGAAGTGGCTTCGGTGGAAATGTCTGTTCATGAGAGGATGACAATAAAAAAGAACCGGTTACAGCCGGAGGTTCTCACCGGAAAGGAAAAGAGATTTTCACTAGTTACAGGAATTCATGGAGATGAGTTGGATGGACAATACATTTGTTATGAGGTGATTCGTAGAATTAATGAGCATCCGGAGTATCTTACCGGTATTGTGGATGTATATCCGGCGATTAATCCTCTGGGTGTGGATACGGGAGTTCGTGGAATTCCTATGTTTGATCTGGATATGAACCGGGTTTTTCCGGGTTCTGAAAATGGCGCTATGGCAGAGTATGCAGCAGCTAAGGTTGTGGGTGACATTATCGGCAGTGATTTGTGTCTGGATCTTCACTCCAGTAATATATTTATCAAGGAAATTCCACAGGTGCGTGTAAACGAGGAAAATGCCGGAAAACTTCTTCCTTATGCGAAAATGCTTAATGCAGATCTGGTCTGGATTTATTCCTCCATCACGGTATTAGATGCGACATTAGCATATTCCCTTAACAAGATGGGGGTTCCGGCTCTGGTGGCAGAGATGGGTGTTGGACTTCGTATTGATAACGAACTGTGTCAGCAAATGATTGATGGGATTTTTAATCTGATGAAGGAATTAGGAATTTGGCAGGGGGAGACTAAGCCGGTTCGGGATCCGCTGATTTGTCTGGAGGGTGATGTCAGTGTGCTGCGTAGTGAAGTGACTGGAATCTTTGTGCGCAAGGTGGATGGATTGGGCAGTGTAGAGGCCGGTACCTGTATCGGTGAGATCATTGAACCGATTTCCGGAACCGTATTGCAGAGTTTTGCTGCGCCGACGGCAGGTTTTGTATTTACCTTAAGAGAACATCCGGTGGTTTATCGTGGTGATATTATAGCCAGAGTGCATGGAGGTTTGCATGAATAGGGAAGTTATATATGAGTTAGATGGCTTATATCGGGAAAATTTTAAGATCGAAGGTTTTTCTTTTGGTCATGGAACTCCGGCGGCATGTATCGTTGGTTCCAGCAGGGGGAATGAGATTCAACAGATGTATATCTGTTCACAGCTCATTAAGGTATTAAAAAATCTGGAGGAGCACGGCAATATTTCAGCGAACAATGAGATTCTGGTGATTCCTTCCATTAATCATTATTCCATGAATGTGGGAAAGCGTTTCTGGGCGACGGACAATAACGATATTAATCGTACGTTTCCCGGTTCGGTGGAGGGAGATACGACCAAAAGAATCGCTAATGCAGTGTTTCAGCGGGTTCAGGGATATAACTACGGAATTCAGTTTACGTCTTTTTATATGCCCGGAGACTTTATTCCTCATGTTCGTATGATGGAGACGGGATTTCAGAGTGCCAGTCTGGCGAACCTTTTTGGTACACCTTATGTTTTGATTCGTAAGCCCAAGCCTTTTGATACGGCAACGTTGAATTATAATTGGCAGATGAATGGAACCAATGCATTTTCATTATATACAAGCAGTACGGAAAATATTGACGATAAATCCGCCAGACAGGCAGTTTCTTCAGTTCTTCGATTCCTGACCAGAATGGGAATACTGAAGTATAATAATCATAGCGGGTATATTGCCAGTGTAATCCATGAAGAGGATCTGATGCCGATATCCACAAGGTCGGCAGGTATTTATAAACACTACAAACAGCCGGGAGATCCGGTGTTCCACGGAGATGTGATTGGGGAAATTACCGATCCTTATGATGGAGAAGTTCTGGATACCGTTGTTTCACCGACGGATGGTATCGTTTTTTTTGCCCATACGGCACCGATGGTTATGGAAAATGCGGTGGTTTATAAGGTTATTCGCAGAATGCATGAGTAATACATTGTAAAGGAGAATTGAGGATGCGTAAGTTTGAAGGATTTCAGAAGGGTGTTAACCTTGGAGGATGGATTTCACAGTTTGCCAAGTATGATCCAAAGCATTTTGAAACTTTTATTACAAAGAAGGATATTGATTATATAGCCGGGCTTGGATTTGATCATGTACGTGTTCCGGTGGATTATAATGTCTTGGAAGATGAGGACGGCAATATGATTGAAAGTGGCTTTGCTTATCTTAAGAATTGTATGGATTGGTGTCGTGCCAATAACCTTCGTATGTTGATTGATCTTCATGAGTGCTTTGGATATTCCTTTGATCCCTTGAAAAAGGATATGGATCGTAAGGTGTTCTTTTATGATGAAAAGCTGCAGGAGCGTTTTTTGAAATTATGGACAGAAATTGCAACAAGATTTCGGGATTATCAGGAAATGGTGGCCTTTGAGCCTTTGAACGAGGTCGTTCTTCCCGAAGTTGCAGATGCCTGGAATAAACTGGTGCGACGGTATATTGAAATGATGAGAGAGATTGTGCCGGATGCCTATCTTGTTATTGGAGGGGTGTGCTACAATGATGTTCTCAGTGTGCCGTTGCTGGATGCGCCATATGACAATAAGATAGTTTATAATTTTCATTGTTATGACCCGAAGGTTTTCACCCATCAGGGTGCTTACTGGATGGAGGAGATGCCTTCGGATTTCCGTATTGGTTATCCGGAGACGGTGGAAAATTACCGCAGGGCCAGCCGTGCAATTTCGGACAATCTTGAGGCGGCACTTTTTAATGAAGATGTCACACAGATGGGAGTGGACTTCTTTGAGAAAATCTTTGCGCCGGCGCTGGAACATGCCAAAAAAAATGATGCACCGCTGTATTGTGGGGAGTATGGTGTTATTGATCTGGCCAACAACGAAGATAAGATTCGCTGGTTAAAGGATATTCACACTGCTTTTGCAAAACATGGCATCGGTCATGCGTTATGGAATTACAAAGAAAAGGATTTTGGATTCGTGGATCCGAAATTTGAAGAAATAAAAGACGAATTTATCGCCTGCCTGTAATTTTTATGGGATTTTGATGTCGATTATAGTTCAAGGATAAAATACGCCCCAATATCTTATATCTCCTATGTAAGAAGAGTAAGATATTGGGGCGTTCATCATGGATCGTTTTTGTAAAGAAAGTTTACTGTACTTTTATTTCGGATACAGCCTTAGAAAAAAGGATCGTTCCCTCTACACTATATATTTCGATACGTACATCATCGATATCGATATGGTAATCATTTCGGAAACTGTCGGCAAGCCCTTGGGCTGATTCGGCCAAACTTGCTTCAAAGGTGTCGGATAGTTGTTCTTTGGTTAAACCGGAATAATCAAAAGCTTGGGTAAAATGATAGGCTGCGACTAAAATTTTCCCATCAGCAGAAAATTCAATTGTAAGTCCGGAAGAAGCCATTTGCTCATTAATTGCCTGTTCTGTTAGTTCTTTTTCTGTAGATGTAATCCATTCTGCTAAAGATATGGTGTTGATGGTTTCTTTTGCAGAGGTAGTGTTTTCCTGCGTGGTTGTAGTTTCTTCTACTGCGGTGGTATTTTCCTGTGTGGTTGTAGTCTCTTCTGCTACCGTAGTTGTTTCTTCCGATGTTGTCGTGGAAGCAGAAGGCTGGGCCGTATCTTTGGAGTTGCATGCGCTGATGCATAGCACGGCCAATAATCCAAGGCAAGTAAGTGTCATTCGTTTTCTCATTGTTTTTCCTCGTTTCATATTATTATGTTTGTATAGTTCAATAAACAAAATAATTATATCATATATCGGTTTTAGTGTAAATGAAAAGACTCGGAGCGGTGATATTAAAGTTTTAAAGAGTTTATTCCGATAATAATAGTAACAAAGAAAAGTTGTTCTAAAAATTAAAATTGGAAGCAAGCGCTTTAAAGCGACGCCGGTTGGTTTGACTGGTCTTGCCGGCCGGTGGATACGAAGGGTAACTTTCAATAGAACAAGTCGGATGATATGGGTGGAGATTTTAGTTCACTTAGGAATATGGATTTTTGAATGGAGATTCAAGAAGGGAGGTAGCAATGGCAGTTGATCGAATTAATGGCATATCCGGTGGTAATTCTTATGGTGGAAGAGGGGGCGCAGGTAATTCGGATAATTTTACCAGGGCTATTTCCAATAAGATTGATGAACTTAGAGAGAAAATCTTGAATGGTGAGACGGAAGAGAAATTTCAGATCGGAAATGCCTCATATACACTAAAGGAATGGGATAAGATTCTGGAACGGTTTGATTCCCAGGAAGAAGCTGTTCGCAAGATGATGCGGGAGGAACAGCAAGAACGAATGGAAGACGCCAAGCAGGAAAAAGAAATCGTTGCAAATATGCAGAAAAAATTGCGGGAAAAATATAATCTCTCGTAGGTTGTATGATGTTTGGATATTTTTTCTCTTGAAGTAATTATAAAACCTTGCTATAATATAATGTACTTTAGAATCCTTTCAAATATAAGGAGTATGTTATGGCAAATAGTAAATTTAGGGTTGAAAAATTGATAAACCACGGAGAATGGCTTAAGGGCTGTCCCGTTTATTTGGTTCGAAGCCAGATCATTCTGAATACAGAGACTTCGAAGAAGTGTATTGTCAATGAGATGGCAAATATTGGCGAGAAAGAAATTAAGGATGTCATTATTAAGATTGAATGTCTGGATGAAACCGGAGCTGTTGTTCAGACCGTGGATAATTGTGCTTACCAGGAAGTGAAAGCAGCCAAGCAGTCGGTATTTGGTGGAAATAAACTTTTTGGCATTGCAGATGAGACTGTTTCGGTTTCTATTATTATCAAGGGAGTACGTTATGTCGATGGTACAACCTGGAGTAATGACTATCTTATTAAGGGAATTAAGGTTGATGCACCGGTTAAGATTGACCCGCAGGATCCAGCCTATGAAATGGCTGCATCCAGATGTAAAGAGCGTGGTGTGACACCAAAGTTCTGGCCAAAAGAATTTCCGGGTGGATGGAGATGTACCTGTGGACAGTTGAATGATGAAGAAAACATGAGCTGTAGTATGTGTGGTTCTTCAAAATTCTGGATTTTAGACAACTTGAATCGTGAAGATATTATTGAATATAAGGAACGTGTGGAGCGGGAGATTCGTCTTCGTTTGGAACGTGAGGAGGAGGAACGTCGTCTCGCTGCAGAGCGTGAAGAAGAGGAGCGCCGGCTTGCTGCGGAGCGTGAAGCAGAGGAACGAAGATTAGCTGCAGAGCGTGAAGAGGCTGAGCGAATTCGTTTGGAGGAAGAAGCAAGACTTGCTGCAGAGCGTGAGTCAGAGGAAGCAAGGCTTGCCGAGGAGCGTGCAATTGAAGAGGCAAAGAGACTTGAAGCAGAGAAGAAAGCTGCAGAAGAAAGAGAACGTCTGGAACTTCTCATGGCGAAGAAAGAGGCAGTACGTCAGTATAATATGCAGTTGCAGAGAAAGTCTGTAGGTAAGGGTGTTGTTGCAGCAATTGTGGCAGTGGTGGCAGTTGTTGTGGTGATTGGCGTCTTTAACTTTATTCAATGGATGCGGATTGATGAACGATATGAAAGCGCGCAGAAGTATGTAGATAATTACAACTATAAGGAAGCTATTGCGGTTTATCAGGGGTTGGGTAACTATAAGGATGCTCCTGAAAAGGTTTTGGAAACCAAGTATGCTTACGCTGAGTATTTATCGGTAATTGGTGATTATCAGGCTTCCATTGATCTGTATACACAGCTTGGAAACTATAATGATAGTGCTTCTCACATACCTGCTGTTTATTTAAAGAAGGCTGAGGCTGCAAGGGAGAATAAACAGTATGCTGAGGCATTTGAATTCTATGAGAAGGCCGGAAATCTGGTAGATGAAGCCTATATGGCATCTTTGAATTTTGAATATGCAGGATATCTCAAGGATATGGGAAATTACCAGGAGGCTGTGGAACGATATAGTAATACCGGTGAGATGGCAGGTTCCATGACACAGATTGCAGAGTGCTATTATTTGCTGGGTAAACAGCAACTGAATCAGAGCCGATTTGATGATGCAATTGATAGTTTTACACATTGTTATGGTGTAGAAGATACGGTGGAACTGAACAAAGAGGCATACTATCTTAAGGGTAATAAGTTACAGACGGCGGGTGATGTTGAAGGTGCTTATTATTGTTTCCTGAATGCGGGGGATTATTCAGACGCCGCAGAGAAGAAGGCGGACCTGACTTATGATCTTGGTATGATCCGTCTTAAGGAGAAGAATTATAATGCAGCATATATTTTACTTTCATCCCTTGATCAGGAAGTGGAAAATCTTGATGAGATTTTAGGAGATGCTAAGTATGAGTATGCAGAGTCCATGCTTGCGAATAACATTGACAAGAGTTTGCTTGAAATCTATAAGTCTCTTCCAAAAGATCATGAGAATGTAAAAGACCGTATTTCAATGATTGAAAAGTATATTGATTACGTTGGAACTTATGCAACGGATGATAAGGATGCTAAAACAAAGGAAGTTGTTGTGAAGTTTACAATTCAGAATGATACACCGGAACTTCGTGCGAATGGTGAAGTGCTTGATATTGATTCTTTAAGTTCGGAGAAGTGTAAGATTACGAATAAAACAACATTAAAATATACGGATACGGATGGAACAACATACACCTATAAGAAGTGATAAGTTATCATATTGCTGCCAGGTGAGATACATAATGGAAGTAAGAAAAGGGCATATTTGAAGATTCAGATATGCCTTTTTTGACATAATGTTAATACAAACAGTGTGGGAGATGGTAGGATGGATCAGACGAGATTTAAGGCATTAAAAATTGTAATGCAGAGAGCTCAGATAAATAATTGTCCGATTGCTGCGGTGAAAACAACATTGTATAAGGATACAAAAACAGGAAAGAAACTTTTTGTCAATGAATTCCATAACAAAGGTTCGTTAAAAGTGGAATCGTTTTCGGTTCGTATTGCCTGCTTTGATGAACATGTTCAATTGATCGGTACAATCAAGGATTATCGATATAAGGATATTGAGTTTTATCCGGGAACAGATTTCGGACAGGAAAAATTAATTGCATGCCCTTCCGATTCCATTGCAAGTTTTGCGGTTTCTGTTATTCAGGTTGAACTTGAGGGAGATCGATATTGGGATGAAACTACGAAGGCTGTTGTGAGCAGGGAACCGGAAATTGTTGTGGAGATGGCGCCGGTTTTTGAGGATAGTTTCCTGCCGGAAGAACACATAGATGAACCGGCAGAAAGGCCTGTATCGGTTTCAGAACAATTTGAAGATACGAGTGCTCAGGTTTTACCGGAAACATTGGATGAGGATCTTTTCTCATTGAATCAGGGAAATACTGTGAATGAATTTGAAACATTGCAGGAAGAAGTTCCTCAACATCCTATAGGGGTGCAAAATGTTCAATCCGGTATGGCGGAGCCTGTGAAGGAAGCAGAAACGGTGACGGCAGTGGAGCCTGTGCAGGAAGCAGAACCGGTAAAGGAAGCGGAGCAAACAGAAGAAGCCGAACAGACGGGCAAGATAAAGAAAAAGAAAAGAGTACCGAAGGCTGTTAAATTGATATTAGGGCTTATTATAGTTGCTGCATTACTTTTTGTTGCCTTTACTTGTTTTCAAAAGTATAATCAGTATTCAGATTATAATCGTGGTGCTGCATTTATGGCAAATGGACAGTTTGAATATGCAATTTCTTGCTATAGCCGACTGGGAAATTATATGGATTCTCCCGAACTTCTTAAGGAGGCTAAGCAGTGCTATGCCGATTCCTTACGCGTGAATGGGCAGTTTGAAGAGGCAATCAAGGCATATCAGGAACTGGGTAGCCAGGAAGAAATGATTGCACAGTGTTACGATGAATGGGCAAAAAGTTTGTATGAGAATGGAAGTTTTGAAGAAGCATATCAGATTTACTTAGAGCATAAGGATGCAGTTCAGAAAAATAATGCGAGAGTTATAAAATATGAGTATGCGGTGAAACGTTTTGAAGAAAAGGCATACAGTGAAGTTGTTGAATTACTCGAAGGTGAGAAGTATGGTGATTCGGAAAAGATTATAAAAGAATCATACTATAATCTTGGAACGGAAAAGATGTCCCAAAAAGATTATCCGGGAGCATTATCGTATTTTGAACAGGCCCGGGGTTATGGGGATACGGAAGAACGTGTTTTGGAATGTAATTATCAGCAGGCGATGGAATATATGGATTCTACGCAATATGATAAGGCTGTAGAATTGTTTGAACTGTGTGGAGATTACAAGGAAACAGCGGTCAATAAACAAAAATCTTATTACCTTCAGGGAACAATTTATGAAAATAATGGCGGTTATGAAGAGGCCGTGGAATGCTTCGCAAAGGTAATGGAATATGAGGATTCCAAGGATCACTATAATTCCTGCCTTTATCGTATGTTGCTCGACAAAATCAAGGAAGATGTGACTGCAGAAACGATGGAGTTGTTTGAAGAAATTCCAAAGGATTATGCAGATGTGGCAGCAATCAAAAAGACTTTGAATAAATATGTGGATTATGTTGGCGAATATGAGTGGACGACATCGAATGACAAGGAGATTAACGAAAAGGGTGGATTTGAAGAGCATTTGTTTGTTAAATTGTCCTATGATGATGAAGTTATTACCTTTACATTGACGGATGATAGCAGTACCTATCCGGTGGATCAAAAGTCATTCGCATACAAGAGCGATACCGAAAGCAATACGTATACGATGCTGAATACCACAACAATAACGAGAACATTTAATGGGAAGATTCATACCTATAAGAAGGTCAAGAAAGATTAATGTTTAGAAGAATAAGAAATGTAATTTTATTTGTGGTTCTTGTGATTTTTTTTGCAGGAACCACAAAGTTTATACACAACAAAATATTGGAGAATAAGGCAGATCGGGTTGTGTTAAGATTTGCAGTGACCTCGGGAACTTATGTAGAGGATCAAGATGCAAGGGAACTTGTAAATTATATTAATAAAGTCTGTGATTATGCAGCTACACAGGAATATAAAACGCTTGATGTGCTAATTGTTAACGGAAATTTTACTGAAGACGGAAGTGAAGATGCCTGGGAATATGCTAAAGAGACGGTGACGGAGTATTTGGATGAGGATACGAGATTCTGCGTTACCGTTGGCGGACAGGATTTTATGACGACGGATGAAGAGGCTGACGGTGCGTCCTTGGATCCATATTTTTCGGAAAAGATTACGGATTGGGTGATAATGGTCAATGGGTATTATTTTATTGGAGTTTCACCGGTATTTAGTGCCTATGAAAGTAAACTGGAATGGTTGGATGAACAGCTGGAAAAGTATACCCGCTATAATTCCAAGCCGGTATTTGTTGTACAACCGGGGACTGTTAAGGATACCTATTATGGAAGCGAGCAGTGGTATATTCATGAGACCGATGAACTGGAGCAGTTGCTGGAGAAATATCCGACAGTAATTGATTTTTCAGGATTTTCCGCCACACCGGCACAGGTTTTTAACAGCGTTATTCAAAAAAATGCGACCTATGTTAATAATGGAAATTGTTTTAGAAATCGCCTGAAACTGGAAGAGTTTGGATTGGACACCACCGAAGATTTTTTCAATGAATCCATTGGTGAATTAAGTCAATGTAAAATAGTGGAAGTATATGGTGACGGAAAAACACGAATTTATACGATGGACCTTAAAACAGGGAAATTGTATGGACAAGAGCAATCTGCAGAGGCTTTTTACCGGGAGATTAACCTCGGTAGAAAGGATGCGAATCAGGAAGCAAAGGATGAAAAGGGTCCGTTTTTTGATGCTGATTTTGTGTTGGAATTAACTCCGGTTGATGGGGAATGGATACTGGAATTTAGTCAGGCAAAGAATCCGGAAGATGTATTATTGTATAAAATTGTTTTGCTTGATAAAGACGGTCAGAAGATCAAAGAGTATATTCGTTATGGAGATTATACTGTGGGAAAGATGTCGCAGATGCAAAAAATTTCCCTCACTGATTTTGATGAAAGTGCTTCGTTGATTGAAATTACGGCAATGGATTTTGCCGGAAATTATGGAGAAAAAATACAAAGAACAATTAAATAGAAAATTTAAGTTGTTTTTGAATAGTATTTGGTGTAAAATATCTATGCGGTAAACAAGGGGATAGTGTCTGCTTTTTTGGAGAATAATGATGTCGGATAAAGTGATTAATGTTACAGAAGAAAATCGAAGAAGACGAAGAATAAATAAGATCAAGAAGATTATTATCTGTCTTGTGATTGTTTGTATTACAGTGCCGACGGCATTATCCGGAATGTTGATGGTTAAGATTGTTATGCTCGAGAAAGAGATTGAACAGTTAAAAGAGGCATCGGCAAAGACACTTACCGCAGTAAATGATCAGATTGGACAATCCAATGTGACGGATCTGGTGGTTAATGAGGAAGCTAAGGATCAGGATCTGTATGAAATCGAGGATGTGGATCAGGCTGCCAAGAACGCGGAACTGGTTGATGTTCTTGAGGATGATAAGAAAAAGGTTTATTTGACATTTGATGATGGTCCGAGTGAGAATACAGATCAGATTCTGGATATTTTGGCACAGTATAATATTAAGGCTACTTTTTTTGTTGTTGCAAAGGATGACGAGGAATCAATTCGTCGTTATAATCGTATCGTAAATGAGGGTCATACCCTTGCGATGCACTCATATACCCATGTGTATAACCAGATTTATGCAAGTATGGACGCTTATCGTCAGGATGTGTACTCTTTACAGAATTTTTTGCAGGAAGTTACGGGGGTAAAACCTACTATTTATCGTTTTCCGGGTGGTTCCAGCAACACGGTTATGAATATCGATGTTCAGGAATGCTTACAATTTCTGCAAGATGAGCAGATTACATATTTTGATTGGAATGTTTCTTCCGGTGACGCCACCGGAAACGGTTATCCGGCAAGCACATTGGCGGATAATGTTATCAATGGAATTGAGAAAAATGATGTGGCTGTTGTTTTGATGCATGATGCGAGAACGAAAGATGCAACGGTAGCATCTTTACCGGGTATCATTGAACGATTACAGGAAATGGAGAATGTGGAAATCCTTCCACTTACAGAGGATTCTTATCCTGTTCAGCATACCAGATTACAATAGGAGAGATTAGATGGGCTTTTTTGATGAATTGAAAAAGGAAATAGCACAGGCTGTAACGGAATTGGTTGCAGATGAAGAACTGCTTCCAGAAGATGATATTCAAGAATCGAATACGGATGTAGCACAATCGAAATCAGCTGAACCTGAATATATTGATGAGGATGATTATATCGAGACTGAAGAAGACAAGATGGATGATCCACAGGATAATGGATATGGTTTGGTTGTAGATGATTATGCATCGGATGAGTATGTTAATAATATGAATATTGATATTGCGGATCTTGTTCAGTCCTATTCCAATGAATTGGTTTATCAAAATGGTGAGAATAGTGATAACGTGGGTGCCCATGTTTCATCTTATGATATCTCACAGGATGCTAATTTGATGCAGGGAATGTATTCAAGACAGGAGGAATTGCAGGAGCAGGATTACTCTTTTGCTCAGGCGAGCCGCTTGATTCATTCTCAGGGTATGCCGGAGGATGAACCGGTTGCGGATGAATTTGTTGCTGAGGGGACTGTAGCGGATGAACCTATAACAGAAAACGTGATGGCAGAGGAAATTTCTGCAGTTGAAGCTACAACAGTAGAAGAATCCATGGATCAGGATGATGTTTATGTAGACACATTGACGGATTCTGTAGTTTCTAATGCTTTTGATGATGAGGATGATATTGAGGTAAATACCCTGGATATTGAGGCACAACCTCTTGATATTGCAGTGGATATTATTGATGAAGTGATGGGTGAGACAGTAGCTGAGTCCCAAACTGAGGGGGAAGTGTTATCGAATTCTGAGGCTGAGGAAGAAGTGTTATCGACCCCTGAGGCTGAGGAAGAAGTGCTATCGACCCCTGAGGCTGAGGAAGAAGTGCTATCGATCCCTGAGGATGAGGAAGAAGTGCTATCGACCCCTGAGGCTGAGGAAGAAGTGCTATTAAACCCTGAGTCTGAGGAAGAGGATGCGATATCGGAACCTGTGATTGAAGAGTGCGTGGAACCTGAGGTTAAGGAGATCGATGATGTGTCAGGGCCGGAGCCTCGGGAAGTGAATGTGACACCGAAGCCGGTGGTTGTAGAGGAAATGGTTTTGGAACCGGTGGTTGAAGAAGTAGAGGAATCTGAAGTTTTAGTAGAAGATAAAGAGGATTTGGTTGTGGAAGACAAGATGAATCAGATGGAAACAATGAATGCAATGGAAGCAATGGTTATGAAAAAAAATGCAGTTGAGGAAACAAAACCGGAAATGGATGAAGTGGAAATGACAGCTTCAGTCCCGGCTGTGGAAACAGCAAGTGAAGAAATAGCGTCAGGCGATGACGTTGTATCTGCCTCACCTCTGGATGAGACTGCATTGATAACGAAAGGTTTGACTGTTCGAGGAGATTTGATTGCAGAAGGTTCCATGAATGTTTTAGGTACCGTTGAGGGAAATATTCAGTGCCGTGGCAAACTGGTTGTGAGCGGCGCTGTTTATGGAAATGCACAGGCCGGTGAAATTTTTGCAAATAATGCACGTGTAACCGGTGATTTGATTTGTGATGGCTCTGTAAAAATTGGTCAGGGAACCGTTATTGTTGGAAATGTTGCGGCTACAAGCGCAGTGATTGCAGGTGCTGTTAAGGGCGACATTGATGTGCATGGCCCGGTTATTGTGGATTCAACGGCAATTGTTATGGGTGACATCAAGTCGGAGTCGGTTCAGATTAATATCGGTGCAGCGATTGAGGGTCATTTTTCACAGTGTTATGCAGCTGTGAGCCCTACGAATTTCTTTAAGGAGAGTTAAAACATGGCAGAGTACAAGCGTGTAATTTTGAAATTGAGTGGTGAGGCTTTAGCGGCAGAAAATGGCAAGGGTTATAATGATGCAATTATTCATGATATTGCCGGACAGGTTAAGGTTCTGTTAGAAAAGGGCATGGACATTGGTATTGTCATTGGTGGCGGAAATTATTGGAGAGGACGTTCCAGTGAAAATATCGATCGTCCGAAGGCGGATCAGATTGGCATGCTTGCCACGGTTATGAATTGTATTTATGTTTCTGAGATTTTTAGAAGTAATGGTATTATGACTAATATTTTAACACCATTTGAATGCGGAAGTTTTACAAAATTATTCTCAAAGGATCGTGCCAATAAGTACTTTTCTAAGGGAATGGTTGTTTTCTTTGCAGGCGGTACCGGACATCCGTATTTTTCCACGGATACCGGTGTAGCACTTCGGGCAATTGAGATGGATGCAGACGCTATTTTGCTGGCAAAGGCGATTGATGGCGTATATGACAGCGATCCGAAAGTGAATCCGGATGCAAAAAAGTATGACGAGATTTCCATTGAGGAAGTGGTGGCTAAGAAATTGGGTGTTATTGATATGACTGCATCCGTAATGTGCATGGAAAATAAGGTTCCGCTTCTTGTGTTTGGTTTGAATGAACAGAATAGTATTTTGAATGCATTAACAGGGAAATTTACCGGTACGAAAGTTACCGTAGAATAATGGAGGATAATATGAGTGATTTAAAGTTATATGAAGAGAAGATGGAAAAAGCATTGGATAGTATGAGGGAGGATTTTTCCACCATTCGTGCAGGTAGAGCTAATCCACACATTTTGGATAAGATTAAGGTAGATTATTATGGATCACCGACATCACTTCAGCAGGTGGCTAATATTTCAGTACCGGAAGCCCGTATGATTCAGATTCAGCCTTGGGAAGCAAGTCTCATCAAGGAAATTGAGAAGGCGATTATGGTATCGGATCTTGGCATTACACCAAATAATGATGGTAAGGTAGTTCGTTTGATTTTCCCGGAACTTACCGAGGAACGTCGTAAGGAACTTGTTAAGGATATTAAGAAGAAGGGTGAAGCGGCAAAGGTCGTAATCCGTAATGTGCGAAGAGATGCAAATGATGCATTTAAGAAACAGAATAAGAATAGTGAGATTTCAGAAGATGAACAGAAGAATCTTGAAAATGATATTCAGAAGATGACAGACAAGTATATAGATTTGATTGATAAAACTGTTGATGAGAAATCAAAGGAAATTCTTACGGTATAAGATGAAGGGCTGTCGCTTTGATTAAGGTGGCAGCCTCTTTTTACTAAAATCCGAGAAGGAGAAAGATATGGATCATATGAATGAAGAACTGGGACTTCGCGTTCCGGAGCATGTATCAATAATTCTTGATGGTAACGGACGTTGGGCAAAGGAACATCATGTTCCGAGAAATATGGGACATTCCGCCGGAAGTAAGGTGGTGGAGCAGATTTGTGAGGATGCGTATAATATTGGAATAACGTATCTGTCGGTGTATGCATTTTCAACTGAGAACTGGAAACGTTCTGAAGAAGAAGTTGGTGCGTTGATGTTACTTCTTCGAAACTACCTTAAGGATTGCGTGAAACGTGCAAGTACCAATAATATGCGTGTTCTTGTAATCGGAGATAAGACAGGACTTAGTCCTGATATTGTAGACACCATTGATCATCTTGAGGAGGTAACAAAAAATAACACGGGACTTACCTTTATTATTGGCCTTAACTACGGTGGAAGGGACGAGATTATCCGTGCAATCAAGAAGGTTGGTCAGGATCTTTTGGATGGTAGAATATCACTGGAAGAGATTAACGAAAATGTTTTCTCAGGATATCTTGATACCAGGGGGATTCCGGATCCGGATCTTTTGATTCGTACCAGTGGAGAACAACGTTTATCAAACTTTCTTCCATGGCAGCTTGCGTATACAGAATTTTATTTTCCGCAAGTGCTGTGGCCGGATTTTAACAAGGAAGAACTGATCAAAGCTGTGGAAAAATATAATTCAAGAGAACGCAGATTTGGAGGACGTAAGGAGGAGTAATCCATGTTTAAGACACGATTGTTGAGCAGTGTTCTGCTGGTTGTATTGATGATTCTTGCAATATTTGCCGGAAATACAGTCTTTACGGCGCTGTTCGCAGCTATTTCATTGATTGGGATGTATGAAATTTATCGGATCTATGGGATACATAGAAGTGCTCTGGGGGTCACCGGATATGTGATTGCTCTGATTTTTGACGGACTGTTGTATTGCGGTATGGCGGAATTGGCAGAGATGGTTCTGGTAGCCGGCCTGATTGTTATAATGGCAGTGTATGTTATTACATTTCCGAAGTATCAGGCCACACAGACTATGGCTTCATACTTTGGATTTGTGTATGTTGCCGTGATGCTGTCCTTTATTTTTAGAATTCGTGCCATGGACAATGGTATTGTTCTGATTTGGCTGGTATTTATCTGTTCATGGATTAATGATACATGTGCCTATTTGGTTGGAATAACCCTTGGCAGACACAAGATGACACCGAAACTCAGTCCTAAGAAGAGTTGGGAAGGGGCTGTTGGTGGTGTGTGTGGAACAGCGATTGTTGCAACCTTATATGGATGGATCTTCAGGGCACAGTTTGATACGATTATTAATCCTTCGATTGTTTGTGGAATTGCCTGTTCTCTGGGGGCGATTCTGTCCGTATTTGGTGATCTTGCCGCATCGGCAATCAAGAGAAATCATGAAGTGAAGGATTATGGAAATCTGATTCCGGGACATGGCGGAATTATGGATCGATTTGACAGTATGATATTTATTGCACCGGTGATTTTCTGGGTAATTAACTTTATGTCCTAGATTAGATTGTACGGTAATTACATTTTGGGGAGCGTATGATGAAGAAGATATCGATTTTGGGATCCACAGGATCCATTGGAACACAGACTTTAGATGTGGTAAGCAAAAATGAGGATCTTTGTGTGGTTGCTTTGTCAGCAGGAAGTAATATTAAACTTTTGGAAGAGCAGATTCGGAAGTTTCATCCGATGCTTGTTTGTGTAGGTACTGAGGAATTGGCAAAGGAGCTTGGGACAAAGGTGGCCGATACCAATGTTCGAATTACCTATGGTATGGAGGGTCTTATTGAGGTGGCCACCATCCCTGAGGCGGAGATTGTTGTAACTGCCATTGTTGGTATGATCGGTATTCGTCCTACCATTGAGGCGATCAAGGCGGGCAAGGACATTGCATTGGCGAACAAAGAGACATTAGTTACCGCAGGACATATCATTATGCCTTTGGCCGGTGAATATAATGTAAAGATATTGCCTGTGGACAGTGAGCATTCGGCGATATTTCAATCTTTAAACGGAGAAAACCATGCCCGTGTGGAGAAGATTCTGTTAACGGCATCGGGAGGACCCTTTCGAGGAAGAACCAGGGATGAGATGAAGGATATCCGGGTAGAGGATGCGCTGAAACATCCGAATTGGGCAATGGGACGAAAGATTACCATTGATTCTGCAACCATGGTCAATAAGGGACTTGAAGTTATGGAGGCAAAGTGGCTCTTTGGTGTTGAACTTGAAGATATCTGTGTTGTTGTACATCCACAGAGTGTCATTCATTCCATGGTTCAGTTCGTGGATGGCGGGATTATTGCGCAGTTAGGTACCCCGGATATGCGTCTTCCGATTCAGTATGCATTATATTATCCGGATCGGAAATACTTAGATAGCAGGAGACTGGATTTGTTTGAATTAAAGACCATGACCTTTGAGGCACCGGATCCGGTGAATTTCCGCGGGCTGGGTCTTGCATATGAGGCGATGAAGCAGGGAGGAAATATCCCAACGGCATTTAATGCGGCGAACGAGAAGGCTGTTGCATTGTTCCTTGACCGCAAGATTTCCTTCCTTGAGATACCGGAAATTATCCAATGTGCCATGGAAGAAACCACAAAGGTTGAAAATCCTTCCGTGGAGCAGATCCTTGCGACAGAAAACAGCGTGTATGAATTAATTGAAAGCAGGTGGTAAAGACATGAGTATTCTTATTGCACTTTTGATTTTAAGTGTTATTATCATTATTCATGAATTTGGACATTTCCTACTGGCCAAGGTCAACGGTGTTGGCGTGACAGAATTTGCCGTTGGAATGGGTCCCAGAATATTACAATACAAGAAGGGTGAAACAGTATATTGCATCAAGTTACTTCCTTTTGGCGGATCCTGCATGATGGTGGGAGAGGATGAGGAATGCGATGATGCCAAAGCCTTTAATAACAAATCGGTGTGGGCAAGAATATCAATTATTGCGGCAGGACCGATTTTTAATTTTCTTCTGGCTTTTATTATGGCGTTATTAATCATTGGCAATGAAGGATATGATCCATGCGTAATTGCTAAAGTGGAGGAAGGGAGCGCTGCCTACAAGGCAGGACTTCGTGAAGGAGACCAAATTGTAGAAATTGATGGCGACCGTGTTTATTTTAGCAGGGAATATGTATTGATGGAGACCGTGTCTCCCGGAAAGGCACTGCAGATCGTTTATCTTAGGGATGGCGTGGAATATACTGCAGTTTTAACGCCGGAATATATTGAAACGGATTATTATCAGGTGGGTATCAGTATCAATGGACTGACCATTTCTTCTGTTGTCAAAGATCGTCCGGCAGATTTGGCCGGTGTTATGAAGGATGATGTTATCCTGGCGATTAACGGAGAAAAGATCGAAACTTCGGAGCAGGTGGTTTCGATGATTAATAATTCAAAGGGTAATTCCTTAGTGCTTACGGTTTTGCGTGGCAATGAGGAACTGAATCTTACGGTTACACCGAAGCTTGTGCACAGTGCAGGATATGAGAGTGGAATTTCCATGAATTATACCCGGCATAAGGCCGGCGTGGTTGATACTGTCGGGCTGAGCGTTCATGAGGTTGGTTACTGGATTGATACTGTGTTCAAGAGTCTGCAGATGATGATCCGGGGACAGGTGGGCAAAGATGATGTGGCCGGGCCGGTTGGTGTTGTGAGCCTGATCGGTGAGGTGGTGGAAGAGAGCAAACCGGATGGTTTCTATTATGTTCTTTTAAACGTTTTCAATCTTATGCTTATGCTGAGTGCAAACCTTGGAGTAATGAATTTATTGCCATTACCGGCGCTTGACGGAGGACGTCTGGTGTTTTTGATCATTGAGGCGGTGCGAAGGAAACCTATCGATCGGGAAAAAGAGGGAATGGTGCATTTTATTGGAATTATTCTGTTGCTGATTTTAATGGTATTTATTACATTTAATGACGTTCTAAAGTTATTCTAGGCGGATTAGAATTAGGATGGATTGTGGAAGGAGGATCATGGGATCATATGAAGAATCTCAGGGAGAATACGAGAGTTATAAAGATTGGAAATAAGGTCATCGGTGGTGGCAATCCGGTGATGATTCAGTCCATGACGAATACAAGAACCGAGGATGTGGAAGCTACGGTGAGACAGATCCTTGAATTGGAAAATGCCGGATGTGATATTATTCGATGTGCTGTACCTACCATGGAGGCGGCCCAGGCAATTTCAAAAATTAAGGAACAGATTCATATTCCACTGGTTGCGGATATTCATTTTGACTATCGTCTGGCTATTGCAGCAATGGAAAACGGAGCGGATAAGATTCGCATCAATCCGGGCAACATCGGTAGCCTGGATCGCATTCGTGCGGTGGTGGATAAGGCGAAGGAATGTGATGTACCGATTCGCGTAGGCGTAAACAGTGGTTCGCTGGAAAAGAATCTTGTTGAAAAGTATGGTAAAGTTACAGCGGAGGGAATCGTAGAGAGTGCGCTGGATAAAGTTCGTCTTATTGAAGATATGGGCTATGAGAACCTTGTTGTCAGCATCAAGTCATCGGATGTGTTGATGTGTGTCAAGGCACATGAGCTGATCTCCGAGAAAATAAATTATCCGTTGCATATTGGTATTACGGAGTCCGGAACGATTTTCTCCGGAAGTATCAAGTCTTCTGTGGGACTTGGAATTATGTTAAATGAAGGCCTTGGAGATACCATTCGTGTGTCTCTGACCGGAAATCCGGTGGAGGAAGTGAAAGCTGCAAAGATCATTCTTCGTACCCTGGGATTGCGTAAAGGCGGCATTGAGGTTGTGTCCTGTCCTACCTGTGGTCGGACACAGATTGATTTGATTGGTCTTGCGAACAAGGTGGAGACGTTGGTTGCGGGCTATGATCTGGACATTAAAGTAGCGGTTATGGGCTGTGTTGTCAATGGGCCGGGGGAGGCAAAAGAGGCTGATTTAGGAGTGGCCGGTGGTATTGGAGAAGGTCTTCTGATCAAGAAGGGTGAAATCATCCGGAAAATGAAGGAAGAGGAGTTACTTCATGCCCTGAAGGAGGAACTGGATCACTGGAATCCTTAAGATGAAGTTTAACAAGTGGCAAATTGGAGTAGGTGAATAGTGTATGTCTCAAATGTTTTTTGAGGTATTTAAAGAACTTCCACTTAATAAGGAACTGACAGAACTTATGCAACAGGTGGAAGTGACGAAGATTTCCAAGACATCGACCAATGATGTATATCGATTTTACATTCAGAGTTCACGTCTTATTAGCAAGGAAAATATTTTAAAGATTGAAAAAGCAATCGATAAGAAGGTGTTTGCGAATTCCAATACCAGGGCCAGATTGGTGGAGCGTTACAACTTATCGAAGCAATATACAACCCGGAAATTGTGGGATATCTATTTTGAGAGCCTCCTGCTGGAGTATAAACATCAGGATGTTATCATTTACAGCATGCTGAAAGGTGCAGAGTATCATTTTGAGGATGATGAACATCTTGTGATTACCCTGGCAGAAACAATTATCTCGGAAACATATTCAGAACGGGTGAAAAATGAAATTGAACGGATGTTTTTATATCGTTTTGGATTTGAACTACATATTCAGTATGATTTTACGACGGAGTTTAAGTTCGAACATATTGAGGAGAATAAGCTTAAGTTTGAAAACGAATTAAAAAGTATTAGTGCAAGAGCCCGTAAAAACGAGGAAAAAGAAGAAAAGACGAAGGCTGATGGGGATTCGCCGGCACCGGATTCTTTAGGAAATACAACCTCTGTGAATGCTCAAGGAATGGAAAAGGAATCCAAACCTGCTTCAGGGGAAAGTGCACCCTCCGGAAATCGTGGCGGCTTTGGAGAAAAGAAAGAATTTCGTAAGGAATTTCGCCGTGAGCCTAAGAAAAGTGATAATCCGGATGTTATCTACGGACGGGATTTTGATGATGAAACCGTTAAGATTGAGACCATTCAGTCCGAGATCGGTGAGGTGGTGATCGCCGGTGAGGTGCGTAATGTGGACAGCCGTGAGATCCGGGGAGAGAAGACTATCCTGATGTTCGATATTACGGATTATTCGGATACCATGGGTGTCAAGATGTTCCTTAAGAATGAAATGCTCCCGCAGGTTACAGAGCATATTAAAGTTGGTAAATTTCTTAAAATCAAGGGAATCGTCATTAATGATCGTTTTGATCATGAGTTGTGTCTTCAGTCCATTGTTGGAATTAAGAAGTTTGCGGATACAAGGGTTGCGCGGGAAGATAATAGCATTAAGAAACGTGTGGAGCTGCATTGTCACACGAAGATGAGCGAGATGGATGCGGTTACGGATGCCGGGACACTTATCAAACAGGCTATCAAATTTGGTCATCGTGCATTGGCGATTACGGATCATGGAGTCGTGCAGGGATTTACGGAAGGATTACATGCACTTCAGAAGATTCGTGAGGATTATAAGAAGAAGGAAAAGGAATTAGATTTTAAGATTATCTATGGAGTGGAAGCGTACCTTGTGGATGATCTTAAGGATATTGTTGTGGATGCCAAAGATCAGGATCTTAATTCCACCTTTGTTGTGTTTGACATCGAGACCACGGGATTCAGTGCTGAAGCAGATCGTATCATTGAAATTGGTGCGGTCAAGGTTGAAAATGGTGAGATCGTTGATCGATATTCGACCTTTATTAATCCGGAGATTCCGATACCTTTCCGTATCGAACAGCTGACTCATATCAACGATAATATGGTTATAAATGAGCGGACCATTGATGTTGTGCTGCCGGAATTTCTGGAATTCGTCGGGGATGCGGTCTTAGTGGCACACAATGCAGAGTTTGATACAAGTTTTATTAAGAATAAAGCGTCAAAGCTTGGCATTACCGTGACCAATACCATAGTGGATACGGTTCCCCTGGCGAGGACGTTGATTCCGAATCTGAATAAATATACACTGGATGCTGTGGCGAAGGCGATGAATGTGAAGCTTGAGAGCCACCATCGCGCCGTGGATGATGCCGGTTGTACGGCAGATTTCTTTGTGAAGTTTATTGAGATGCTGAGAGAACGTGGTGTCGTCAAAATTGCGGAAATCAATAAGATGGAGGAGATGAATCCGGAGACGATCCGCAAGATGCCTACACATCATGCGATCATTATTGCCACCAATGAAGTGGGAAGGGTGAATCTATACCGACTGATTTCAAATTCACATTTACTTTACTATAATCGAAGACCCCGTATTCCAAAGAGTGATTATTTAAAACATAAGGAAGGGCTGATTATCGGTTCCGCCTGTGAGGCGGGAGAACTGTATCAGGCGATCCTGAACGGACATTCGGAGGCGGACATTGCCCGTCTGGTGAATTTCTATGATTATCTGGAAATTCAGCCTCTGGGCAATAATATGTTTATGATTGAGAGTGATAAGGCTCCGGTTAACTCTGTGGAGGATCTTAAAGAGATTAATCGAAAGATTGTGAAATTGGGAGAAAAGTTTAATAAACCCGTGGTAGCCACCTGTGATGTGCATTTTATGAATCCGGAGGATGAGATTTATCGTAGAATTATTATGTCTTCCAAGGGATTTGATGATGCGGACAACCAGGCACCATTGTTTCTTCGTACCACCGAGGAGATGCTGGCGGAGTTTCAGTATCTTGGCAGTGATAAGGCGGAGGAAGTGGTTATTACCAATACGAACCTGATCTGTGATCTGTGTGAGCCGATTGATCCGGTGAGCTGGGATAAATGTCCTCCGGTTATTGAAAATTCAGATAATGATCTTCGTGAGATCTGTTACCGCAAAGCAAAGGAAATGTATGGGGAAGAGCTGCCGGAAATTGTTGTAAAACGTCTGGACCGTGAATTGAATTCCATTATTTCCAATGGATATTCGGTTATGTATATTATTGCACAGAAACTGGTATGGAAATCCAATGAAGACGGATATCTGGTTGGTTCCCGTGGTTCCGTCGGGTCGTCTTTTGCTGCGACGATGGCCGGTATTACGGAAGTTAATCCTTTAAGTCCTCATTACCTGTGTCCGCAATGTCATTATTCGGAATTTGACACACCGGAGGTTAAGGCATTTGCCGGTGGTGCGGGTTGTGATATGCCGGATAAGGATTGCCCGGTATGTGGACATAAGCTCAATAAAGAAGGGTTTGATATCCCTTTCGAGACATTCCTTGGATTCAAGGGTAATAAGGAGCCGGATATCGATCTTAATTTCTCCGGAGAATATCAGAGTAAGGCGCATTCCTATACGGAGGTTATCTTCGGTGCGGGGCAGACTTTTAAGGCGGGTACCATCGGTACCGTGGCCGATAAGACGGCTTATGGTTATGTGGCTAAGTATTATGAAGAACACGGAATTCATAAACGTCCTGCGGAGATTTCCCGTGTGGCAGAAGGGTGTACCGGAATTAAGCGAACCACCGGACAGCATCCCGGCGGAATCGTTGTTCTTCCCCACGGATACGATATTAATACATTTACACCGGTACAGCATCCTGCCAATGATATGACAACGAATATTGTCACCACACATTTTGATTATCATAGTATTGATCATAATCTGTTGAAACTTGATATTCTCGGGCATGATGATCCTACCATGATTCGTATGTTACAGGATCTTACCGGGGTGGATCCTAAGGATATTCCTCTGGATAGCCCTGAGGTTATGTCTCTGTTTCAGAATACGGATGCCCTGGGTATTACACCGGAGCAGATCGGTGGCTGTAAGTTAGGTGCTCTTGGTATTCCGGAGTTCGGCACGGACTTTGCGATGCAGATGTTAATTGACACCCAGCCAAAGCATTTTTCGGATCTTGTACGTATTGCCGGTCTTTCCCATGGTACGGATGTTTGGCTTGGAAATGCACAGGAATTGATTAAGTCCGGACAGGCGACCATTTCAACTGCGATATGTACCCGTGATGATATTATGACCTATTTGATCGGCATGGGGCTGGATTCGGAGGAGTCCTTTAAAATCATGGAGGCAGTTCGTAAGGGTACCGTTGCAAAGAAGAAGTGCGGTAACTGGGAAGAGTGGAAGAAGGATATGAAGGAGCATAATGTGCCGGATTGGTATATATGGTCCTGTGAGAAGATCCAGTACATGTTCCCGAAGGCTCATGCTGCGGCTTATGTTATGATGGCATGGCGAATTGCCTACTGTAAGGTGTTCTATCCGTTAGCGTACTATGCGTCATTCTTCAGTATCCGTGCCAAGGCATTTTCCTATGAAGTAATGTGCCTTGGAAAGGATAAACTGGAATTCTTTCTGGATGATTTTAAAAGCAGGGAGGATTCGTTGTCGAATAAGGAGTCCGATATGCTTCGCGATATGCGTATTGTACAGGAAATGTATGCCCGTGGATTTGAGTTCCTTCCGATTGATCTGTTTAAGGCGGATGCGCTTCGTTTCCAGATTATTGATGGCAAATTGATGCCATCCTTAAGTTCCATTGACGGTCTGGGTGAAAATGCAGCGGTGGCCATTGCAGATGCGGCGAAGAATGGTGCATTCTTATCAAAGGATGATTTTCGTATTCGAACGAAGGCAACCTCCACGCAGATTGAGTTGTTAGACCGATTGGGGATTCTTGGAAATCTGCCGGATTCCAATCAGTTGTCGTTGTTTGATATGTTTTAATTGTACCTTTTTTTTGAACAATTTCAAAAAAATATAAAATTATTTAAAAAAGTGCTTGCTTTTTCTCGATTGATAGTGTATGATAGTCGAGTAGCAAGTTTGGTTCGTTGGTCAAGCGGCTAAGACGCCGCCCTCTCAAGGCGGAAACACGGGTTCGATTCCCGTACGAACTACTACCGTAATATTTTACTAGGATGAGTGGGCTTATGTCCACTCTTTCTTTGTTACAATAACGGGAAATAGGAGGAATATATGGCAAAACGTGAGATGTATGAGCAACGCACGGAGGAACTTATTATGCCGTTGCTCGACGAACATGCATTTGAACTGGTGGATGTAGAGTTCGTAAAGGAAGGATCGGATTGGTATCTTCGTCTTTATATTGATAAAGAAGGCGGAATTACCATCAATGACTGTGAACTTGTGAGCAGGGCATTGAGCGATATTCTGGATCGGGAAGATTATATTGATGAATCTTATATTCTTGAGGTGAGTTCCCCGGGACTCGGAAGACCTTTGAAGAAAGATAAAGATTTCAACCGTAGTATCGGTAGTGAAGTGGAGGTACGGCTTTTTCGGGCAATTGAAAAACAGAAGGAGTTTACCGGTATTCTGAAAAGCTATGATAAGAATAGTGTAACCATTGAGTTGGAAAATGAAACAGAGCAGGTATTCGAACGAAGCAATATAGCATTAATTCGATTGGCTTTTGATTTTTAATATATTTTATGGAGGATGAGTAAATGAACAGAGAATTAATTACAGCACTTGATTTATTGGAGGAGGAAAAGGGAATCAATAAGGAATCCATTCTTGTAGCAATTGAGAATTCCTTGGTAACTGCCTGTCAGAAGCATTATGATAAGAATGGCGGAGCAAAGCTTAACAATATTAAGGCAACCGTGGATCGCACAACCGGTGATTTCAAGATTCTGGCAGAGAAGACGGTTGTGGAAAATGTTGAAAATGATATGACAGAAATCAGCTTGGAAAACGCTAAGATGATCAATGATAAATATGATCTTGGTGATCTCGTTAATATTGAGGTTGATTCTTCCGAATTCAGCAGAACCGCAACCAAGAATGCGAAGGAAATTATCCAGCAGAAGATTCGTGAAGAGGAGAAGATGAACCTTTTCAATACTTATTATGAAAAGGAAAGAGATCTCATTACCGGTGTAGTTCAGAAAGTGGATGATCACAAAATCTATGTTAATCTTGGAAGAGTTGATGCGGTTCTTCCGGAGAAGGAACAGGTTAAGACAGAGAGATTTAGACCAACGGAGCGTATTAAGCTTTATGTGGTTGAAGTTAAGAACGAAACAAGAGGTCCAAAAGTAATTATTTCAAGAACTCATCCGGAACTTGTTAAGCGTCTCTTTGAGGCAGAAGTTGCAGAGGTACGTTCCGGCGTTGTTGAAATTAAGGGTATCGTCCGTGAGGCCGGTTCAAGAACCAAGATTGCAGTATGGTCCAATGATCCGAACGTTGATCCGGTTGGTGCATGTGTGGGACTCAACAGTTCAAGAGTTAATGCCATTGTTGATGAATTACGTGGTGAGAAGATTGATATTATTAACTGGAGTGAAGATCCGGCAGTCCTCATTGAAAATGCATTAAGTCCGGCACCGGTTGTATCGGTTACGGTTTATGATGATAAGACTGCAGAAGTTGTAGTCCCATGGGATAAGTTAACACTTTCCATTGGTAAGGAAGGACAGAATGTTCGTCTGGCTGCACGACTGACAGGATATAAGATTGATATCAAGAGTGAGCCAAGAGAAGACTCTGATGCTGATGAGGGATATGAAAATATCACAGTTGAAGAATAAGTAGGTGATTGAGTGAATACAGTTAGAAAACAACCATTGCGGCAGTGTATCGGCTGCGGTGAACAGAAAGAAAAGAAACATTTGATTCGCATTCTGAAAACGCCGGAGGGTTCGATTATCCTTGATGCGACGGGAAAACAGAATGGCAGGGGGGCATATATTTGTCCGAATCCGGAATGTATGAAAAAGGTTGCAAAAACTCATGGACTGGACCGGGCATTTAAGATGGCGGTTCCGGAAGATGTGTATGTAAAGCTGCAGGAGGAGTTGAAGAAATATGAAGAGTAACAATATTTTGACGACACTTGGTCTTGCACAGAAAGCAGGGAAAATAACCAGTGGTGAATTCTCTACGGAGAAATCGGTTAAGACCGGCAAAGCGTTTTTGGTTATCGTGGCGGATGATGCTTCAGATAATACTAAGAAAAAGTTTTCTAACATGTGCGAATTTTACGAAGTCCCAATCTATTTTCTTTTTGATAAGGATCAGCTTGGTCATTATATAGGAAAGGAATTTAGAGCATCCCTTTCGGTAAATGACGAGGGATTTGCCAAATCAATCAGAAAACAAATTGATAGTTTGAATCAGTAAGGAGAGTTGTGTTTAATGAGAGTTCACGAATATGCAAAATCAATAAATAAAGAAAGCAAAGATCTTTTGTCGATCTTAAAGGAAAACGGCATTACAAAGACTGCTGCAAATTCCATTGAAGACAGTGATATCGATATTATTTCAAAAAAGTTAAAGATTGGTAAGTATGAGGAATCAAAGCAGGTAAAAACACCGGCTCCGGAAACAAAGGCACCGGTAAAGAAGGAAGAAAATGCCGGCGATGCAGATGCTAAGAAGAGTGATGCGCCGGTTCAGGAGCGTAAGATTATTTCACAGATTATTAAGAATCCGGAAAATAACGGCTCAAGAAATGATGCACAGAGAAAACCGGTTTCTTCAGTATATAACCCACAGAATAGTGGAAATAATAGAAATGATCGACCATACAACCGTGATAACAACGGACAGGGAAGAGGAGATCGCCCATTTAACCGTGACAACAACGTTGCAGGGAGAGGAGATCGCCCATTGAACCGTGACAATAATGGGCAGGGAAGAGGAGATCGCCCATTTAACCGTGATAACAATGTTGCAGGAAGAGGAGATCGCCCATTGAACCGCGACAACAATGTTGCAGGAAGAGGAGATCGCCCATTTAACCGTGACAACAACGGACAGGGAAGAGGAGATCGCCCATTTAACCGCGATAACAATGTTGCAGGAAGAGGAGATCGCCCATTTAACCGTGACAACAACGGACAGGGAAGAGGGGATCGCCCATTTAACCGTGATAACAACGGACAGGGAAGAGGGGATCGCCCATTTAACCGTGATAACAACGGAACAGGAAGAGGAGATCGTCCATTCAACAAGGATCAGGATAACAGAGATCGTAATAATAACCGTGACGGAAGAAGAGATTTTGGTCGCGGAAAATCAGATTCCTCTGCAGATTTTGTATTTGAAAGCAAGCCGGAGGCAAGAAAGCCTGAAAGCCGTCGCCCGGATAATAAGAATCAGCGTGATTACAGCATGGATGAGAAGGAAAACCAGAAATTTGCAAATTCCCGTCCGGGTGCTTTTAACCGACCAAAGAAGGTGGAAGAAAAGCCGGAAGAGGATGGAATTAAGACCATTGTTATCCCTGATACACTAACCATCAAGGATCTCGCAGATAAGATGAAGTTACAGCCGTCAGCATTGGTTAAGAAGCTGTTTATGCAGGGTAAGATTGTAACCATCAATCAGGATATTGATTTTGATACAGCAGAGGAAATTGCGTTAGAATATAATTGTCTTTGTGAACATGAGAAGAAGGTTGATGTCATTGCGGAACTTCTCAAGGAAGAAGATGAGGATGAGGCAACATTAGTTAAGAGACCTCCGGTTGTCTGTGTAATGGGTCATGTTGATCATGGTAAGACATCTCTTCTGGATGCGATTCGTTCCACCAATGTGACAGCAAGAGAGTCCGGTGGTATCACACAGCACATTGGTGCGTATACGGTTGAAATCAACGGAGAGCAGATTACATTCCTGGACACACCGGGTCATGAAGCATTTACGGCAATGCGTATGCGTGGTGCCAAGTCTACAGATATCGCGATCCTGGTTGTTGCGGCAGATGATGGTGTAATGCCTCAGACGGTAGAGGCAATTAACCATGCCAAGGCTGCGGGAATTGAAATTATCGTTGCAATTAATAAGATTGATAAGCCGAATGCGAATATTGAAAAGGTTAAGCAGGAACTTACGGAATATGAACTGATTCCTGAAGATTGGGGTGGAAGTACGATCTTTGCACCGGTTTCGGCCCATACTA
Organism: Lachnospiraceae bacterium; assembly: GCA_051877855.1. Lineage (GTDB taxonomy): Bacteria > Bacillota > Clostridia > Lachnospirales > Lachnospiraceae > MGBC120314. Next base: position 80,597 of record JBJEJH010000020.1, read on the forward strand.
AGGAGGGTATTGATAATCTCCTTGAAATGATTCTTCTGGTTGCAGAGATGCGTGAGTTAAAGGCAAATCCGAACCGTAAGGCCCGTGGTCTTGTTATCGAGGCACAGCTTGACAAGGGAAGAGGTCCTGTAGCTACCGTTCTTGTTCAGAAGGGTGTTCTTCATGTAGGAGATAATGTAGCTGCCGGTTCCTGCCACGGTAAGATTCGTGCCATGACCGATGATAAGGGTAACCGTGTTAAGGAAGCAGGTCCATCGACTCCTGTGGAAATTATCGGTCTTAATGACGTGCCGAATGCCGGTGAGATCATTATGGCAATGGATACGGAAAAAGAGGCTCGTACCTTCGCAGAAACTTTTATTCGTGAGGGAAGAGAAAAACTGCTTGATGATACGAAGGCAAAATTATCGCTGGATGACCTCTTTAGTCAGATTCAGGCCGGTAATATCAAGGAACTTGGTATTATTGTCAAGGCGGATGTTCAGGGTTCTGTAGAAGCAGTTAAGCAGAGTCTTTTGAAGCTTTCCAACGAAGAAGTTGTGGTTAAGATTATCCATGGTGGTGTTGGTAACATTAATGAGTCCGATGTTATTCTTGCATCGGCATCCAATGCGATTATCATTGGATTTAATGTTAAGCCGGATAATCAGGCAAGAACCATTGCAGAGCGTGAGAAGGTTGATCTTCGTTTATATAAGGTTATCTACAATGCGATTGAGGATGTTGAGACTGCCATGAAGGGTATGCTTGCTCCGAAGTATGAGGAGAAGGTTATCGGTCATCTGGTGGTTCGTCAGACATTTAAGGCTTCCGGCGTCGGCATGATTGCAGGTGCGTATGTATCGGATGGACATATCACAAGAGATTCCTCGGTAAGAATAACCCGTATGGGAGAACTTCTCTTTGAAGGATCTCTGGCATCACTTAAGCGATTTAAGGATGATGTGAAGGAAGTGAAGGAAGGATTTGAGTGTGGTCTTGTATTTGATGGCTTCCAGGGAGCTCAGGAAGACGATATGATCGAGGCATACACAATGGTCGAGATTCCTAGATAAAAAGGATTGAGAATAGAATGAGAAAGAATAGTATCAAGAACACCAGGATTAATGGTGAAGTTTTAAAGGAATTAAGTAATATTATTCGTGGGGAAATCAAGGATCCGAGAATCCACCCAATGACTTCGGTTGTTGCGGTGGAGGTGGCTCCGGATTTAAAAACCTGCAAGGCTTATATCAGTGTGTTGGGTGATGAGGAAGCTCAAAAGGATACGATTAAGGGACTTCGCAGTGCGGAGGGCTATATTCGTACAAAGCTTGCGAAAACAATTAATTTGCGCAATACACCGGAAATTACTTTTGTGTTGGATCAGTCCATTGAGTATGGTGTGCATATGTCTCATTTGATTGATCAGGTTGTAGGAACGGATAAGAGTGATGAAGAAGTTTGATGAAATATTAGATGGCATCCGCAATGTTGCGGTTACGGGACATGTCAGACCGGATGGAGATTGCATTGGATCGACTCTGGGATTTTATAATTATCTTAGAACCAATTATCCGCAGATAGAGGTGGATGTGTTCCTGGAAAAACCGGGAAATGAATTCTCATATCTTGCCAATATTGATGTGGTAAAGACGGATATGGAGCAGGCGAAGGAAATGTATGATCTTTTGGTAGTGTTCGACTGTGGTGATGAGAATCGTTTTGAACCATTTAAGGAATTGTTGAAGCGAAACCGCCACAGTATCTGCGTGGATCATCATATGAATAATTCCGGTTTTGCTGATGAAAGCTATATCGTAGAGGATTTGAGTTCTACCTGTGAGCTTCTCTATACTTATCTTGAAGATGAGAAGATCACGAAGGAGACTGCGGAATGTCTATATACAGGGATCATCTGTGATACAGGGATATTTCGGTATCAGGCCACCACGGCAGAAACGATGTGTATAGCCGGTAAGCTCATGGAAAAGGGTATTAATCATACAAAAATTATTGATGATGGTTTCTTTATGAAGACCTATCATCAGAACCAGATTACAGGGCGTGCGCTCTTAGAGAGTGTGATGTTCTATGGTGGAAAATGTATCTACAGCTATGTCAGTCAGAAAACGATGAAGTTTTATGAATTGGACGGAAAGCAGATGGGTGGTGTCATTGACCAGCTTCGTAACACAGAAGGTGTAGAAGTAGCGATTTTCCTCTATGAAACCTCGGAGGGCGAATTTAAGGTTAGCATGCGTTCAAAGGAATATATTGATGTGAGTAAGGTCTGCCGATTTTTTGGCGGCGGAGGGCATGTCCGTGCATCCGGATGCACCATGCGAGGTACAGTGCATGATATTATTAATAATATTGGTGCACAGTTAGAATTACAATTTAAGGAATATGGAGTTTCTGAGTTTGTATAACGGAATTATAAATATTTATAAGGAGCGGGGCTATACGTCACATGATGTTGTGGCGAAGCTCCGTGGTATTTTAAAACAGAAAAAGATTGGTCATACAGGGACATTGGATCCTGAGGCGGAGGGGGTTCTTCCGGTGTGCCTTGGCAGAGCTACGAAGCTATGTGACATGTTGACAGATAAAGATAAGATTTACGAGGCAGATCTTTTGCTGGGTATCGAGACGGATACCCAGGATATGACGGGTACGGTACTAAATCGAGGCGAGGTTACAGCTACACCGGGAGAAGTTGAAAAGGTTATACATTCCTTTATCGGAGGCTATGATCAGATTCCGCCGATGTATTCTGCAATCCAGATCAATGGGCAGAGACTCTATGATCTGGCCCGTCAGGGGAAGGTTGTAGAACGAAAACCGAGGAAAGTAAATATTTATGATATTGAAATCAGTGAGATGAAATTACCTTTCGTAACCATTAAGGTATTCTGTTCGAAAGGTACTTATATTCGTACACTTTGCCACGATATCGGGGAAAAATTAGGATGTCATGGTTGCATGAGTTCTCTGACAAGACTTAAGGTAAGCGGTTTTGACATTTCACATAGTATCACCTTAGGAAAGGTGCAAGAGTATGTGAAAGAAGGACGTATTGACCAGTTCATTACACCGATCGATCAAATGTTTGCGTATCTGCCGGCGTTTTTTGATGACGGAAGCAGTGAAAAATTGCTGAACAACGGAAATGAATTCTATGCCAATGGTAAAGTCATTCATGGCGATGTCCGGGTATATCGTAAAGATGGTGTCTTCGTAGGAATATACCACTATGATTCTACAAAAGATAAATATACTCCCAATAAGATTTTTTTGGAGTCTTAAGAATTGGATAAAACATATTTGCTTGAGTTAAAAGGACGATTATGAAATATATTAATGATTTGACCTATCAATGCAATGAGAACAGCATAATTCTCATGGGAAAATTTGATGGGGTACACCGGGGACATCAGCTGTTGATTGAGAAGGCGAGAGAGGCTTCAAAGAGACTGCATTGTCCTTGTGTTGCAATTACCTTCTCAGATTTGGTTGTAAAACAGTCTGCGATTACAACAGACGATGAGAAAAAGTATTTAATAGAATGCTATGGAATTGATTATTTGATTTCATATCCTTTTCGGGAAATCTGTAATCTATCGGCAAAAGAATTTGTTCAGGACATTTTGGTTAAAAAGCTCAAAGCTGCCTGCGTCATAGCCGGAAGTGATTGTGGATTTGGTAAGAATCGGTCTGCAAATGCCAAAGATTTAGTAGAATTTGGGAAACAATATGGTTTTGAAACGATAATTCTCGATAAAATATTCTATGATGACGAGGAGATTAGTTCAAGTACGATTCGAAATATGTTGCTGGACGGAAGAATTTCAATGGCAAATGAATTACTAGGGCATCCTTTTGGGTATTGTGGCGAGGTTGTTGAAGGAAGAAAACTTGGAAGAAATCTTGGTTTTCCGACCATCAACATCAATATTGATTCGGGCAAAGTTCTTGTTCCAAAGGGTGTTTATCATGCACGAGTCAATATTGACGGGACGTTGTATGAAGGAATATGCAATATAGGAAGCAGGCCTACGGTTTCAAAGGATGGATCAATCAAATTGGAAATGCATATTTTTGATTATGACGGAAATCTATATGGACGAAATCTCTGTGTTCAAATGATGGATTTTATTCGTCCCGAAATGGAATTTGATACGGTGGAGAAGCTGAAAGAGCAGATTCGTAAGGACTGCTGTACATTACAAAACAGATTACATCAGGTTTAGGAGAGATACTGGGGAGGAGAAAAGAAAATGATTCAAAATGAAAAGGAGTTTTGTGCCAGTTTTACACTGAGAATGTCTAATATCATAAAAGGTGTTGCAATCATTTTTATGTTAATTCATCATTTTTTTTCATTTCCGGAATGGTATGTTGATGGACTTGATTATTCAAATGTGTTGATTTTGGGTCATGATTTACCCTTTTGGTGTAGAGATTCATTTAAAGTATGCGTTTCTTTATTTGCTTTTTTGACCGGATATTCTTATTGGTATGTAAAGAATAAAAACTATAACTATTCAATGAACAAAATTGCTAAATTCTTAGCAAATTATTGGTTAATTTTATTTGGGATTTTTTTACCGGTTTCATGTTTTTTGGGATATTATCGACCAAGTGTTAAGAGTTTGGTGCTCAATGCATTTGCATTGAGTAATATAGATCGACTTATTGAATTTGCCTGGTATGTTGTATTTTATTGTCTCGTAATGCTTGTTTTACCTCTTTTTATACGTATTTTATCCGGAAAAACAATGCTGGATTTGGTTATGACTTTAGCTTTATGTAAGACTTTTTCGGGTCTTTTACAATATATACTCCCATATTATTCAGGGATTATCGTTGGAAATTTAAGTGAATTTGTTTTTTGGTTTCCGTGTGTCGTTATTGGATATATTATGGCAAGAGATGGTTTGTTTGAATGGATGTATCAAAGGTTTTACACGGGTAGCATTTTTCAATCTATTTTTATTATTTTTTTCGTTTTAAATTGTAGAAGAGTGTACAATGTATTTTTGGGAATGAACTTAGATTTAATTTATACGCCGATTATTGTTTTTTCATTGTTAAATTTATTTAATGAAAAAAGGGTCGTATTTATGAATAGAATTCTGGAATTTATAGGCAAGCATTCTTTGAATATTTGGTTTCTTCATGCATTGTTTTTTAGTAATAACACAAAAGTATTACAGAAGTATGCGTATTTGCCTAAACAACCCGTACTAGTTATTGTATGGTCACTAATTTTGTGTATACTGGTGTCGATAATGATTCAATACATTATGAAATATATTAACAAATTGATAGATAATATTTTTTACAATTTGCATTGCATATGATAATATGAAAAATAGCTTGCAAATACGAGAGTATTGTGTTATTATTTCTAAGTGTGAGTTTAATCACTATGCCCCGGCTCAGTCTGTGGACACTCCGACCAGGACTTGGTTTTGGGCGAATATAATTTAAGGAGGAATTTGAAATGATTTCAAAGGAAAAGAAGGCAGAAATTATTGCTGCGTATGGAAGAAAGCCTGGCGACACAGGATCACCGGAAGTACAGGTTGCTCTTTTAACAGAGAGAATCAACGAGTTGACAGAACACTTAAAGGTTAATCAGAAGGATCACCACTCAAGAAGAGGTCTTCTTCAGATGGTAGGTCAGAGAAGAGGTATGTTAGAGTACCTTAAGAAGAACGATATCGAAGCATATCGTAATCTGATTGAGCGTTTAGGTCTTAGAAAGTAATGAATTTGGGGCGGGGTTTTCCGCCCTTTTTTCATATATTGGGCAGGAGTTACTAACCGAGACTACTGAAAAGCACATAAGGATTGTGTGTTTTTTAGTTGTTTCGGGCTCCGGGTCCACAAGTTAAGAAAGGTAAAGGAGTATTAGCATGAAAGAGTTTAAGAGTTTTACCATGGAACTTGCCGGCAGAACTTTAAGAGTTGATGTCGGCAGAGTAGCGGCACAGGCAAATGGCGCTGCATTTATGCATTATGGCGATACGGTTGTGTTATCTACGGCAACTGCATCTGAGAAGCCAAGAGATGGAATCGATTTCTTCCCTCTCAGCGTAGAATATGAAGAAAAGTTATATGCTGTCGGAAAAATCCCGGGCGGTTTCAATAAGAGAGAGGGTAAGGCGTCAGAAAATGCAATTCTTACCTCACGTGTTATTGATCGTCCTATGAGACCTTTGTTCCCAAAGGATTACCGTAATGATGTTACAATCAACAATATGGTTATGTCCGTTGATCCGGAATGTTCACCGGAACTTACTGCAATGCTTGGTTCTGCAATCTGTGTTGCAATCTCTGATATTCCATTTGATGGACCATGTGCAACAACACAGGTTGGTATGATTAATGGTGAGTTCATTATCAACCCAAATGCAACACAGCTTAAGGATTCAGACTTAAAGCTTACCGTTGCATCCACAAGAGAAAAGGTTATTATGATCGAGGCCGGTGCCAATGAGATTCCGGAAGCAAAGATGATCGAGGCAATTTACAAGGCCCATGAAGTGAACCAGCAGATTATCGAATTTATCGATAAGATCGTTGCAGAGTGCGGTAAGCCGAAGCACGAGTATACAAGCTGCGCAATTCCGGAAGAATTATTCACAGCAATTAAAGAGATTGTACCTCCGGCTGAGATGGAAGTTGTTATGTTCGCCGAAGAAAAGCAGCTTCGTGAAGATCGTATCCGTACATTGAAGGACAAGCTTGCTGAAAGCTTTGCTGATAATGAAGAATGGTTAGGTCTTATCGATGAGGCAGTTTATCAGTATGAGAAGAAAACGGTTCGTAAGATGATCTTAAAGGATCACAAGAGACCGGACGGACGTGAAATCACACAGATTCGTCCGTTGGCTGCAGAGGTTGATATTATTCCTAGAGTTCATGGTTCTGCCATGTTTACCAGAGGACAGACACAAATCTGTAACGTTACAACACTTGCTCCATTGTCTGAAGCACAGAGACTGGATGGTCTGGATGAGAATGAGACAAGCAAGAGATATATGCATCACTACAACTTCCCGGCATACTCCGTTGGTGAGACCAAGGTTTCAAGAGGTCCGGGACGTCGTGAAATCGGTCATGGTGCTTTGGCAGAGCGTGCATTGATTCCGGTACTTCCGTCAGAGGAAGAATTCCCATATGCAATCCGTTCCGTATCAGAGACCTTTGAGTCCAATGGTTCTACATCAATGGGTTCAACCTGTGCATCCTGTATGTCTCTGATGGCCGCAGGTGTTCCGATTAAGAGAATGGTAGCCGGAATTTCCTGTGGTCTTGTTACCGGGGATACGGATGATGATTATATCCTGTTGACGGACATTCAGGGTCTTGAAGATTTCTTCGGTGATATGGACTTTAAGGTTACCGGTACAACAGAAGGTATCACAGCGATCCAGATGGATATTAAGATTCATGGTCTTACAAGACCGATCGTTGAGGGTGCTATCGCAAGATGCCGTGAGGCACGTATGTTCATCATGGATACCTGTATGAAGCCGGCAATTTCCGAGCCAAGACCGGAAGTTGGTCCTTTAGCTCCGAAGATTATCTCTCTTACAATTGATCCGGCAAAGATTGGTGAGGTTGTTGGTCAGAGAGGAAAGACCATCAATGCAATCATTGATGAGTGTGGAGTTAAGATTGATATTACTGATGACGGTGTTGTATCTGTCTGCGGTCTTGATCAGGCTATGATGGATAAGGCTGTGAAGTATATCCAGACAATCGTAACGGACTTTGAAGAAGGACAGATCTTTGAGGGTAAAGTTGTTAGTATCAAGGAATTCGGTGCATTTATTGAATTTGCTCCTGGTAAGGAGGGTATGGTACACATTTCGAAGATTTCGAAGGAAAGAATTGATCATGTTGAGGATGTTCTTACACTTGGAGATAAGGTTCGTTGTGTATGCTTAGGCAAGGATAAGATGGGAAGAATCAGCTTCTCTATTAAGGATTGTCAGTAATGAAATAGAAATTTAGTGTATTACCGTGTGTAATTCATGAAGTACATTCGTAGCTTGTGGTTGGAGAACTTCTGACTACAGCTACGGTGTCGTAAAATAATTTATTTATTAGGAGGATAACGATATGGTAGATAACAATTGTGCATATTGCGTAGAAGGCGATTTAGTTGCAAAGTTTGGTATTAAGATTTGCGAGCTTGAAACATCAAAGGTTTATCTTTTTAAAGAGCAGAGTCATCCGGGAAGATGTATCGTAGCTCATAAGAAGCATGTTGGTGATATGAATGAATTAACAGCAGAAGAAAGAGCAGCTTATTTTGAAGATGTAGCAAGAGTAGCAAGAGCTATCATGGCGGCTTTCCATCCTGATAAGGTTAATTATGGTGCATATGGTGATACGGGTCATCATCTTCATTTCCATCTTTGTCCTAAGTATAAGGATGAATTTGAATGGGGTGGTGTATTCCTTATGAATCCGGATCAGAAATATTTATCGGATGAAGAATATGCCGAAATGATCGAAAAGATTAAGGCAAACTTATAATAGATTAAAGTTTCAAAAGTATGGCTTGCTATGTGTTTCTTTTGGGCACATAGCATTCTTGTACATGTAATATAGGTAGTTTAAGGAGATTTTTATGTCAGGACATTCAAAATTTGCTAATATTAAGCATAAAAAAGAAAAAAATGACGCTGCGAAGGGTAAGATTTTTACAAGACTTGGTAAGGAACTTTTGGTTGCTGTAAAAGAAGGCGGACCGGATGTTAATAATAACTATAAGTTGGCAACCGTTGTAGCGAAGGCAAAGGCGAATAACATGCCGAATGATACCATCGAGCGCGCGATTAAGAAGGCTGCCGGTGATGCAAATGCAGCGAACTTTGAGGCTGTCACCTACGAAGGTTATGGTCCGAATGGTACTGCAATCATCGTTGAGGCTTTGACAGATAATCGTAACAGAGCAGCTGCAAACATTCGTAGCGCATTTACGAAGGGCGGCGGAAATGTTGGTACTCCAGGCTGTGTATCCTTCATGTTCGATCAGAAGGGTCAGGTTATCATTGATAAGGAAGAATGTGATTTATCTGCGGATGACCTTATGATGATGGTCATTGATGCCGGTGCAGAAGATGTGGTTGAAGAGGAAGACAGCTTTGAGATTACATCTGCTCCGGAGGATTTTGATGCAGTTGTTAAGGTATTAGAGGAAAATAAAGTAGCAATGGCTTCCGCTGCTGTTACAATGATTCCACAGACCTGGGTTGAACTTACGAATGAAGATGATATTAAGAAAATGAATCGAATTCTGGATCTTTTAGATGAAGAAGATGATGTTCAGGAAGTGTACCATAACTGGGATGAGTAAATTATTCACTACAAAATAAAATAACAAGAAATATTAAGAGACCGTTTTATGAATGTCTATTGTAAGGATATTGATAGAATGGTCTTTTTCACGTATTTTTACAAAATGCTTGCATAAATCAGAAAAATATAGTATAACATATATATGACAATATGTAGTAATTAAAACTACATACAGAAATATCGAAACTACATAAGAGTAGAATAGGGGAAAATCTTTTGTTGAATAAATTATGTTTCATTGAGGAGGAAATGTTATGGAAATTCATGTTAAAGATCCGGGAAGTGCATTAACCCATTTTATCGGTATGATTGCAGCAATAGGTGCTTCCATGCCCTTGATTTTTAAGGCTTTTACAGGACAGGGGAAGGTTAGCGGAGTGGCCTGCTCGATTTTTATGGCAAGTATGATTTTACTTTATGGTGCCAGTACAGCATATCATACCTTTGATATTTCGGAAAAAGTGAACCTGATATTAAAGAAGATTGATCATATGATGATTTCTGTTCTGATTGCAGGTTCATATACGCCGATTTGTCTTCTGGTACTGGATGAAAGCGTTGGAATACCACTGTTGATTGTAGTGTGGAGTATTGCAATTATCGGAATTTTATTTAAATTGTTCTGGGTTACCTGTCCTAAATGGGTTTCCTCCATTCTTTATATTGGTATGGGCTGGGCATGTGTGGCAGCATTCTCGAATCTTTGGACCAATTTGCCGGTGGCAGCCTTTGTATGGCTTTTGATTGGCGGAATCTTTTATACCATCGGAGGAGTGATTTATGCTCTAAAATTAAAGTTATTTAATGCGAAGCATAAATATTTTGGCTCCCATGAAGTATTCCATGTATTTGTACTTTTAGGAAGTATGTGTCATTTTGTGGTGATGTTCTGCTTTGTGGCGTAGGATATAGGGGATATATTGAAACAGAAGAAAGAATAAATAGAATCAATGGACATGGATATTAAACTCCAAAAGAGACGCGTAATGTGCTTTTTGGAGTTTTTTTATGTTGACATATATAGATTACCTATATATAATAATATATAGGTAATCTATATATAGGGAACCAATATAAATCCGGATTAGATATTGTACTATGAATTATATGGATTATCCTTTATGGATCAGATTTCGCATGGGAGGATATTAAGATGGCAGTGGATAAGGGATTAGTGTCAGGAAGCATGACGATGCTACTATTAAAGCTTTTGTCGGAAAAAGAAATGTATGGGTATGAAATGATTGAGACATTAAGAGAACGCTCACAGAATGTTTTTGAACTGAAGGCAGGAACATTATATCCGTTGTTACATGGTTTGGAGGAAAAGGGACTTCTTACTTCAACGGAAAGGGAATATGGGGGAAAATTGCGCAAATATTATTGCATCACAAAGGATGGACGCAAGATGCTTTCAAAGAAGGAGGCGGAGTGGAAGGAGTATTCTACTGCAGTTTGTAGTGTACTGTCGATGGAGGTGTGCTGTTGATGAGAAGTTCTATGGAAGAATATGTTTCAACACTTCTTGCCCAGATTGCAGATTCCAGAGCCCGAATCGATATTGAGCAAGAAATTCGTCAGCATCTGGAGGATCAAATTAATTGCTACAGGAAGGATGGAATGAATGAGAAAGATGCCATGGAGCTGGCAGTGAAAGATATGGGGGATCCGGTACAGACCGGTGTGGAACTGAATCACATTCATCGTCCAAAGACAGCGTGGAGGATGGTTTTACTAATTCTAATCATATCATTCCTTGTGCTTGCGCTGAAGTATTCTTATTACCATAATGTGTTTGATTCTTCTATGGCCCTGTATTATTGCCATAGGGAATTGGTTTTCTCATGCATTGGTATTACACTGATGTTGGGAATTAACTATTTGGATTATAGCAGGATTGGAAAGCATAGCAGAGGGTTCATGTTATTTGTTCTGGGGGGAATTGTTCTGGGGACATTTCTTTCTCCGGAAGTAATTAATGGGCAACACTATATTTACCTGCCCGGCGGAATAACTCTTAGTCCGGGATATATCATTTTGCTTACCCTTCCGCTGTATGGTGGGATTCTTTACGTATATCGCAGGGGAAACTTAAAATCCATTCTTTTATGTATTGGTTGGTCTTTACTTCCCGGTATTGTTTTGGCGCTTTTATCCGGTACGATATTAACACCATTGGTGTTATTGGTAATCAATATGCTCACTTTGGTTATTGTCCTGTCAAAAGGCTGGTTTAATGTATCTGCAAAGAAATGTATTACGTTTCTCGTTAGCGGAATTCTTGGAATACTTGCTCTCTTTTTGGGAAGCTGTTATTTTTTAGGGGGATATCGAAGGCAAATGATTTTAGCATGGTTTGCACCCCAAAAGTATGATAACGGGTTCCTGTTGAATCATATTCGGAGTATTATTGTACAAAGTAAATGGATCGGAACCAATGAATTGGCGGATCCATACTTTCAACGGCAGGTTATGGAGCATCATATCGGTGAATATATGTTATCATTTATGGCATCCTACTATGGCGTGATGGTTATGTTATTATTATTTGTGATCATTTTTGGGTTATTTTTCTACATATATTGTAAGATATGGAAACAAAAGAATTTACTTGGAAAGCTGATGGGGACATCCTGTTGCGTAACTTTAATGATGCAAATAATATTATATTTATTAACAAATGTAGGTCTTTTGTATAATAACTATATTGGTTGTCCATTTCTAAATTGCAGTTTTAGCTGTACCATTGTTGATTATGCATTCTTAGGGATTCTTCTAAGTATACTTCGTTATCAATATGTTTTACCTGTGGCCGGAAGTGGAAATGCAGCTGATGATTTAAAAGAAAAACATACCGTTAAGAAGTTGATTTTGAATGGGATAAAGGTAGAAAAAGGGTAGAAGAAAAGGGAGCATATCACTTCGCGAATTTTTATTCGTTAAAGTGAACTGCTCCCTTTCAATTGAATGTATCCTTTCGATATTTGCGAAACGGACCTTCAATTACAAAAATAATCAATTTAGAGATCGAATCCAAAATATCTTACAGCGTTGTTGTAAGAAATACCTTCTACGATTTCCTTTAATGCCTTCTCGTCGTTTGGATATTCACCGTTTTCTACCCAGCCGCCGATTAATTCACACATAATTCTTCTGAAATATTCATGTCTTGTGTAAGATAAGAAGCTTCTGGAGTCCGTCAGCATACCGATGAAGTTGCCAAGTAAGCTTAAGTTTGCAAGAGAAGTCATCTGGTTAATCATACCAACCTTGTGGTCGTTGAACCACCATGCAGAACCCTGCTGAATCTTACCGATTGCCTTGGAATCCTGGAAACATCCGATGACTGTACCGATTGCAGCATTTACGGAAGGGTTCAGAGAGTAGATGATTGTTCTTGGAAGCTCGTCGGTAGCATTTAATGCATTGAGGAACTGAGCCATTTCCTGTGAACAGTCATAAGTGTTGATACAGTCAAATCCGGTATCCGGTCCTAACTGGTTGTAGCGGAATACGTTGTTATCACGGATTGTACCGTAATGTAACTGCATAGCCCAACCCATACGATTGTATTCCTTGCCAACGAATACCATGAAAGCGGTCTTAAATTTAGCGATTTCTTCTGCGCTTAGAGCTTCACCCTTCACACGTTTAGCAAAAATGCCTTCGATTTCTTCTTCGGTTGCAGGCTTGTACATTACATACTCAAGAGCATGGTCCGATACACTGCATCCCATAGAAGCAAAGAAGTCCATACGAACCTTTAATGCTTCCTTAAGGTCAGCAAAAGAGTTAATCTTAACACCGCTAACTTCGGCAAGCTTTGCCATGTAATCAAGGTATTCAGGCTTTTCAATATTCATAGCCTTATCCGGTCTCCATGCAGGAAGTACCTGAACATCAAATGTAGGATCTTCAGCGATTGCCTTGTGGTATTCAAGGGAGTCAATCGGATCATCGGTTGTACAGATCAATGTAACATTGGACTGCTTGATCAAACTGCGGACAGTCATGGAATCCTCCTGTAACTTCGCATTACAAAGGTTCCAAACTTCCTCGGCAGTATCTGCATTCAATACACCGTTATAACCGAAGTATCTCTGAAGTTCAAGATGACTCCAGTGATAGAGTGGGTTACCGATTGCCTTGGTAAGAGTTTCAGCCCATTTCTGGAACTTTTCACGGTCAGAAGCACCACCTGTAATGTAGTATTCGTCTACACCGTTTGTTCTCATCTGACGCCACTTGTAGTGATCGCCGCCAAGCCATACCTGGGTGATGTTCTCAAACTTACGGTTCTCAGCGATTTCCTTTGGATTGATGTGGCAGTGATAATCAAGCACCGGCATCTTCTCAGCGTAATCGTGGAAAAGGTGCTGAGCAGTAGGGGTAGAGAGTAAAAAGTCTTTGTCCATGAATGGTTTCATGTTAAAAAATCCTCCTTTAAATTAAAAATTTGTTGTATTGCGTTTTATTATATCAGCAGCAATAAGCGTCCTTTTAGGGACATCACTGCTGTTAAATACCTTCATCAGGTTCTCAACGGTGGTGAAGCAAAGTGCCTCGACCTTGCTGTCGATACTGGTAAGTTCAGGTTCAGTACAGTTGGCCAGAATAGAATTGTTATAGCCAACGATACTTAGATCCTTTGGAACCGATAAATGCTTTTCGTAGGCGTATTTTAAAGCGCCAACAGCTAAAAAATCATCGGAAGTGACTACCGCGTCAAAATGGATTCCCTGTTCATGAAGAGAAGAGAGGTAATCTTTGGCACGCCGGATATCCTTATTACAAAGCTGTATGAATTCTGAACGTTCTGCGATGTGATGGGTGGACAATGCCCTGCGATAGCCGGATATTTTGTTCATTCCACTCTGGGATGTGCTGGTATAGAGGTAGACGATATTCTCATGTCCACTTTGAATCAGCTGACTGGTTACATCGTACACGGCTGATTCGTCGTCACACTGGGCAGAGTAAATGTTCTCCCCCTCGAGATAGCAGTTCACCAGCATGATGGGTAAGTTCTTTGCTGCATCGATAATATAGTGGTTCTTGTCCGTGTCTGAGTCAATAAACTTGGAACCTACAAGAATAATTCCGTCCACACGCTTGGAAATAAGAAGTTCCATATATTTCTGTTTTGTGGAGTTATCGGTGCCGGTACAGCAGAGAATGGAGTCATAGTCATTGTTTCGAAGGTCCTGTTCGAGATAGTAGACTGCATTGGCAAGATATACATCGGAGGAATCAGTACACATGATACCGATGGTTTTCATGGTATTTAGTCCCAGACCGCGAGCAAAGACATTCGGAGTGTAGCCCAATTCTTCCATGACAGAAAGCACCCGTTCACGCGTCTTGGAACTGACATTGCGGTTGCCGTTCAAGACCCTTGAAACAGTGGCGATGGATACGCCTGCTTTTTCTGAAACGTCATAGATATTCATGGAAGACCTCCTTACGATGATAGTAAGTTTTGCAAAGTAAAATCAGGGTTATTTTAGTATTACAATCCCGTGAAATTTCTCAAATTGTAAGTGCTTACATACCATTGATTTTATTATACAATGGTAAAATTAAATATACAAGTAAGTTTTTTATAAAAACAATGTAAATATACATTGACTTTAGTTTATATTCACTATAAAATAGAAATGTAAGCGCTTACACAAGCAAATTATGATAGAAATGTGGAGCGTTATATGGTAGAATATTTATATATTTTATTGCCTTTTCTCATTGGGATGGACAGGCTTGCAGGCAGTATTCCTTATGAGGATTACATAAGGTAAATTAAGGGCTAAGCCCTAAAAATATTTTTAAGGAGACAAGAAAATGCAGAGATTAAACAAATCAATTACTAAGGCTGTAGACAGACCGGTTAAGGTTCTTCAGTTCGGTGAAGGTAACTTCCTTCGTGCATTCGTTGATTACATTTTTGATGTAACAAATGAGAAGACAGATTTTAACGGTGGTGTGGTAATCGTTAAGCCGATCGAGTTTGGTAACCTGGATCGTTTTCACGAGCAGGAGTGCCAGTACACACTTCAGTTAAGAGGTTTCGTAGATGGTCAGCCTAAGGAACTTACACGTCAGATTACATCCGTAGTTGACGCTGTTGCAGCGATTGATGATTATCAGAAGTATGTTGATTATGCAACATGCGATACCCTTCGTTTTATCGTTTCAAACACAACCGAAGCCGGTATCGTATTTGATGAGAATGACAATGATCCGGATGCAATGCCGCCTAAGACATATCCGGGTAAGTTAACACAGCTTCTTTACAAGAGATTCCAGAAGTTTAACGGAGCTAAGGACAAGGGTCTTATCCTTCTTCCGTGTGAGTTAATCGCAGACAATGGTATCGAGCTTAAGAAGTGTATTATGCAGTTCATCGATCTTTGGAAATTGCCGGAAGATTTCAAGAACTGGGTAAACGATGCATGTTCATTCTGCCCAACATTAGTTGACCGTATTGTTCCCGGTTATCCAAGAGATGATGCAGCTAAACTTTGCGAAGAGTGGGGTTATGAAGATCAGTTAATCGACCGTGCCGAAGTATTTGGTCTCTGGGTTGTTGAATCTGATTCAAACCTTCCGTTAGAGCAGTTGGAGAAGGAACTTCCATTTAAGGAAGCCGGACTTAATGTTGTATTTACAAAGGATCATCATCCATATAAGGAAAGAAAGGTGCGTATCTTAAATGGTTCTCATACATCTTTCGTACTTGCATCCTTCCTTGCAGGTAATGACAATGTAGAGAATTCTATGAAGGATCCGGTAATCAGAAAGTACATGGAAGAAACATTATATGATGAAGTAATTCCTACACTTTCATTAGCTAAGGAAGACTGCGAAGAGTTTGCTAAGGCTGTTATCGACCGTTTCTTAAACCCATTCGTAGATCACAGATTACTTAGTATTTCCCTTAACTCAGTTTCTAAGTGGGAAGCAAGATGTCTTCCTTCATTCTTAGGATATGTTAAGAAGTTTAATAAGCTTCCTAAGTATCTGACATTCTCTATCGCAGCACTGATGAGCTTCTACTCAACAGACAAGGATGGCGAATTAAATGGAGGATATGTTCTTAAGGGTGACAGAAATGGTGAAGAATATACCATTCAGGATGACAGAGCTGTTCTTGAATTCTTCAAGGAGAATTCAGTTAAGAGCCCGGCAGAATTTGCACATGCATACCTGTCTAATACAAAGTTCTTCGGTGGCGAGGATCTTACAAAGGTAGCCGGACTTGAAGATGCAATCACAAACTACATTGCAGATATTCGTACAAGAGGTATGAGAGCTGTAGTTGATGATTTAGTAAAGTAATTGATTTGTTTTGTGGAATAAATATGATTTAGTAAAATGTAACAGCCATGGCAAGATTTTGTCATGGCTGTTGCGGAAATGGAGATAAGATGCAGGATTTTATCAAAATCAATAATAATGACAATGTTGCCGTAGCTCTCAGACCAATTGATAAGGGTACTACCGTAGAAGTGGCCGGTACGAAGGTTGTAACTGTAGAGGATATCCCACAGGGACATAAATTTGCCATTGCACCAATTAAGAAGGGTGAGGCTGTAATTAAGTATGGTTTCCGTATTGGTAATGCTCAGGAAGATATTGAAGTTGGTGCATGGATTCACACACATAATGTAAAGACTGCTTTGGGCGACCTTTTGGAATATACTTACAATCCAACAGGAGTTGATGTAAAGCCAACAAAGGAAGCTTTCTTCAATGGCTATGTTCGTGGCAATGGTAAGTATGGTGTACGTAACGAAGTATGGATTATTCCAACCGTTGGTTGTGTTAATTCCGTTGCTAAGTCCATTGAGGCCAGAGCTAAGGAATTATTAAAGAAGTATCCTAATGTTGAGGATGTTATCGCATTTACCCATCCTTACGGATGTTCACAGATGGATAATGATCAGGAGAATACAAGAACAATTCTTGCAGATCTGATCAATCATCCGAACGCAGGTGCAGTTCTTGTCCTTGGTCTTGGATGTGAGAACAGTAATATTCCGGTTATGATGGATTATATCGGTGAGTATGATCCGAATCGTGTGAAGTTCGTTGTAAGCCAGGAATATGAAGATGAGATTGAAGAATCATTAAAACAGTTGGATTCTTTGATGTCCTTTGCAAATGGATTCACAAGAGAGCCTGTTAATGCGAAGGAATTAGTGATTGGATTGAAGTGTGGTGGTTCTGATGGCCTTTCCGGTATCACAGCGAACCCATTGGTTGGTTCTTTCTCGGATATGTTGGTTTCTAAGGGTGGTACAACCATTCTTACAGAGGTTCCGGAAATGTTCGGTGCAGAGACGCTTCTTATGGATCGCTGTGCAGATGAGGAATTGTTTAACAAGACCGTTCACCTGATCAATGATTTCAAGAACTATTTCAAGAGTCATGATGCTGTAATTTATGAGAATCCGTCACCGGGAAATAAGAAGGGTGGTATCTCTACACTTGAAGACAAGTCCCTTGGATGTACACAGAAGTCCGGTTCTTCGATGGTTCGCGGTGTTCTTAAGTATGGTGAGAGAGTTTCCGCAAAGGGTCTGAATCTCCTTAGTGCACCGGGTAATGACTTGGTTGCCGCAACAGCATTGGCATCTTCAGGTGCTCATATTGTGTTGTTTACAACAGGCCGTGGTACACCATTTGCTTCGCCGGTTCCAACGGTTAAGATTTCTACGAACTCGCAGTTGAATGAAAAGAAAAACAACTGGATTGATTTTAACGCAGGTGAATTAGTAGAGGATTCAACCATGGAAGAGATGACACAGAAGATGTTTGATTATGTTCTTCGTGTTGCTTCAGGCGAGAAGGTTAAGGCTGAAGTTAAGGGATTCCATGACTTTGCAATCTTCAAGCAGGGCGTAACCTTATAAAAAGAATTAATACGATATTCTAAAATACAGAAAATCCGGGATTGTGAAGAATCCCGGATTTTTTATCAATTTAGAATAAAAAATCCCTGCCAAAGTATTTTGACAGGGATTTTTATATAAACATTCACGATAATTTCTAAAAATTATCTCTGTACACGGGCACCGGCGCCACCCATGATTGCTTCAACTTCCTTCTTAGAAGCCATGGTTGTATCACCAGGAGTGGTCATAGCAAGAGCACCGTGAGCTGCACCATAGTTAACAGCAGTCTCAGCATCGCCTGTTGTCATAAGACCATAGATAAGACCGGAAGCGAATGAATCACCGCCACCTACACGGTCCATGATTTCAAGTCCGTCGTACTGCTTAGCCTTATAGATCTCGCCCTCAGCCCAGCAGATTGCTGACCAGTCATTAATGGTAGCTGTCTTAACCTGACGAAGAGTAGTAGCAACAGCCTTAAAGTTAGGATATGTAGCTGCAGCTGTGTTGATCATCTTCTTGTAACCGTCAAGATTCAATGTCTTTAAGTTCTCATCGTTACCTTCGATTTCGAAGCCGAGACAAGCAGTGAAGTCTTCCTCGTTACCGATCATAACATCAACATACTTAGCGATTTCCTTGTTAACTTCCTGAGCCTTAGCCTGTCCACCGATAGCAGACCACATTGAAGGACGGTAGTTAAGATCGTAAGATACGATTGTGCCATACTTCTTAGCTGTCTTGATTGCAGCAAGTACAGTCTCACATGACTGCTCAGAAAGAGCTGCGTAAATACCGCCGGTATGTAACCATCTTACACCAAGTGTTCCGAAGATGTATTCAAAATCAAAATCTTCCGGAGTTGCCTGAGCAATTGCAGTATTAGCACGGTCAGAACATCCAACAGCACCACGAATACCGAAACCTCTTTCTGTGAAGTTAATACCATTTCTACAGATACGGCCGATACCATCAGTCTTCTTCATGTAGATAAGATCTGTGTCAACGCCACCCTGCTCAATGAAGTCCTTCATAAGAAGACCTACTTCGTTGTCAGCAAAAGCAGTGATAACAGCTGTCTTCATGCCAAAAGCCTTGTGAAGTCCACGGATTACATTATATTCTCCGCCACCTTCCCATGCACGGAAAGATCTGGCTGTACGAATACGACCTTCGCCCGGATCAAGACGAAGCATAACCTCACCTAAAGATACGGCATCATACTTGTATGTGCCTTCTGGCTTTAACTTTAAATCCATAATTAAAAATACCTCCATAAAATATATATTATAGTGGATTTATTATATCATAAAATCCATAAGATTTCTATAAAAATATATGAATATATTCAATTGACAAAAGAAAGCACGGATTCTATAATATTTACTAGCTAAATTTTTATATTAAAGGAGAAGATTAGTAAAATGGATAAGGTAATTGAAAAACTTGGTAAAATCGGTATTGTACCGGTAATTGCTTTGGATGATGCTAAGGATGCTGAACCACTTGCAAAGGCTTTGATTGATGGTGGTCTTCCATGTGCAGAAGTAACATTTCGTACCGATGCAGCAGAAGAATCCATTCGTATTATGGCTTCAAAGTTCCCGGAGATTATCGTGGGTGCAGGTACTGTTCTTACAACAGAGCAGGCTGACCGTGCTATGAATGCCGGTGCTAAGTTTATCGTTAGTCCGGGATTAAATCCTAAGGTTGTTAAGCACTGTCTTGATAAGGGATATCCAATCGTTCCTGGTACAAGCAATCCTTCGGATGTTGAAGTTGCAATTGAATTAGGTCTTGATGTGGTTAAGTTTTTCCCTGCTGAAGCAGCCGGCGGCCTTAATATGATTAAGTCCATGGCAGCACCATATACCAATATGAAGTTTATGCCAACCGGTGGTGTTAATGCAGCAAACTTGAAGTCATATCTTGATTTTAATAAGATTGTATGTTGTGGCGGATCCTGGATGGTTAAGAAGGATCTTGTTGCAGCCGGTGATTTTGCAACCATTGAGAAGCTTACAAGAGAAGCTGTTGATACAATGCTTGGTTTTGAAGTTCGTCATGTTGGTGTGAACTTAACAAGTGCTGAGGAAGCAGAGGAACTTGCTGATCAGTTAAATAAGATGTTCAGTTTCGAGAAGAAGGTTGGCAATAGTTCTGTATTCTCAGGTACAGGTTTCGAGTTAATGAAGAAGCCGGGCCGTGGAACACATGGTCATATCGCAATTGCTACAAACTACATTGAGAGAGCAATCTATCATCTTGAGCAGAGAGGCTTCGAATTCGAAGAAGAGTCAAGAGTAGTTAAGGAAGGCAAGACTAAGGCTATCTATTTCAAGGGTGAATTTGGTGGATTTGCTGTTCATCTTGTACAGAAGTAATTTAAGAGATTAAAAGTGTAAATATATTTAACGGAGGAATTAATAAAATGGCAAAAGTTGTTACTATGGGTGAAATCATGTTAAGATTATCTACACCAAACCATGAGAAGTTTATTCAGGCGGACGAGTTTGATGTATGCTACGGTGGCGGTGAAGCTAACGTTGCAGTTTCACTTGCAAACTATGGACATGATGCTGAGTTCGTTACAGCAGTTCCGAATAATGAAATTGGTGAGTGTGCATTAGCAGCTCTTAATAAGTATGGTGTATCAACAAAGAATGTTGCTAAGTGTGGTGAGAGACTTGGTATCTACTATCTTGAGTCCGGTTGCTCTATGAGACCTTCTAAGGTTGTTTATGACAGAGCCCATTCTTCAATCTCAACAGCTACTGCAGCAGATTTTGATTTTGATAAGATTTTTGAGGGTGCTGACTGGTTCCACTTTACAGGTATTACACCGGCTGTTTCAGATTCGGCTGCAGTGTTAACCGAAGAAGCTCTGAAGGCTGCTAAAAAGCATGGTGTAAAGGTTTCCGTTGATCTTAACTTCCGTAAGAAATTATGGTCTTCAGAGAAGGCTCAGAAGGTTATGAAGAACCTTATGAAGTATGTTGATGTATGTATCGGTAATGAAGAGGATGCTGAACTTGTACTTGGTTATAAGCCGGGTAATACAGATGTTACCAGCGGTGATCTTGAACTTGCAGGTTACAAGTCCATCTTTGAGCAGATGGTTGCAGATTATAACTTTGAGTACTGCATCAGCTCGTTAAGAGTTTCTCATTCTGCATCAGATAACGGTTGGTCAGCTTGTATCTACTCAAGAGATACCAAGGAATTCTATCATTCAAAGGAATACAGCATTCACCCAATCGTTGACCGTGTTGGTGGCGGTGATTCATTTGCAGGTGGTACAATCTGCGGTTTCGTTGATGGCAAGAATTTCAAGGATGCTCTCGAGTTCGGTGTTGCTGCATCAGCACTTAAGCACACAATTCCTGGTGACTTCAATCTTGTATCAAGAAAAGAAGTTGAGACACTTGCAGGCGGCGATGCTTCAGGTCGTGTACAGAGATAATTATATCAGATTGATGAAACTATAAGTGGATGACATTTGCAAGGGACTATTGCATTTTTATGCAGTGGTCCCTTTTTTGCGTGAGATGGTTCGGATAATATTTCTTGTAATTTATAAAAAACAAAATAATTTTCTTTTTTTCGCTAAAGTTTTTATAAGAGTATGACGATATAGGTAAAGAATAAGGTTTATTCTATTTATTTTCTTGCTATTTTGTACTAAATAGAATATAATGATACAAGATATTGTGGTTTTATAGTAGTATGGTTTTGTTTACAAGATACCCTTCGCTGGTACATGAGGAGATTTTTGTATGAAAATATTGGATCAGATAAAGAAAATTGGAAAGGCTGACGGAAAAGCATTTGTTCATAAATATTGGCAGTACCTGATAGGTGCTTTTGTTGTAGTGGGATTATCCGGGGTTATGATTGCCAGTGTTATCGCGGAGGATGATGGATATATTCCTACCATAAGTAACACCGGTTCTCTACAGTATATGCTGGATAGTGGTAATACTTCCACGGTATCCGTTGATGTGGTCATTGATAGCAATGCATGGGAGGGAACTCCTGAGGAACTGGCAGCTCTGATTCAGAGTAATACGGTATGGATCACGGGAAACGATCAGGTTGCCACTTATGTGGATGGTTCCGGTGCAACGATTTCGACGATGAAAGGTACAAGCGGTACGGTACGTGCGGTTACGGCCGGTGCCACGCAGCTTTCCGTGAGATTTTATTATAAGTATAAGAATGCTGAGAAGACAATTATTGACAATGTGTCCTTTGATGGAAGCGAGTCGGGATTTGAGTATGTCGAGATTGTGGTAGCGCCTTTTATCTGTAATTTGAAAACCACCTTTGATCCAAATCAATATACGGAGAATCGTGTATATACCATTGGGTCGGAAATCAATTTTACCACAAATTCCTATGCGGGTGATCCGGTAATGATTAAGGCCAATAACGATGTTGTTTCCGGTGGCGCCACGAGTTTCAATCGTGGTCATATTACGGTGGATAAGGGTGGACGTGCAAGAGCATATATTATGACGACTTCCGGTTATGTTTCGGCCAGTGATACCTACATTACAGGACTTTATGAGGAATATTTTATTATCGGTGCCTGTCGTATTGATCCGGATACCATTACCGTTGATCCGACACAGGTGGGGTCTAAGATTAACGTTTCTTCGAACCTGAGTGAAGCGGCTGATTCCGGTATTACATATAAGTCCACCAATCCGGCGGTGGCAACCATGGAGAAGAGTCAGATTCATGCGAAGGGAGCAGGTACGACAACCATTTCAGCCGGTGTTGCGGATGACAGTGGAAATTACATTGTATATAACAATGCTGCATCAACGATTGACTCCAGTGACAGTGTAGTGGTTACGGTACCATTTGTCTGGTTGAATGATTCCACACCTTCAAGAACTACAACCCAGAACCTGAGTGTAGGAGATGCACTGCAGCTTTTGACAAACGCAACTTCGGATTCTACAGTCGCATTTACTAATTATAATAATAATATGATTTCGGTGTCTGATTCCGGTTATGTAACAACCAAGGCAAGCGGCACCACATCCGTTACAGCTACGATTACCTATCCGGATCATACCACGGAGGTGATTACGGCAACCATTAACGTGGGTGATAATTTTGCATTGAACTCAGCCAATGTATCCATTGGTGTGAATGAATATTACGATATTGAAGCCATTGGTTCGGCAGAGAATACCAATATCTCTTTCTTTATCGATGGAGTTCCGGCAGATAATGCAACCGGTGGTTTGACCGGTGCGACCAATGCCAATGTCCTTACGGTAAAGGGTGTAACTCAGGGTACTTACACTGTTACTGCGCAGATGGAGAAGAATGGTATAACCAAGACTGCAACCTGTATCGTAACGGTTAAGACCCAGGTAACGGATGTAACCATCACACCGACCCAGAA
Organism: Lachnospiraceae bacterium; assembly: GCA_051877855.1. Classification (GTDB taxonomy): domain Bacteria; phylum Bacillota; class Clostridia; order Lachnospirales; family Lachnospiraceae; genus MGBC120314. The sequence goes on from JBJEJH010000020.1 coordinate 104,276, forward strand.
GACTATGGTGGTTGGAGAGCAGGCAGTTTTAAACGTTGTTGTTGGACCAAATTCAGCATACAATCGAAATGTTGTATGGGTTACTTCGGATCCTGAGGTAGTCAGTGTGGATCTGGATACAGCTACGGCCGATTCTGCCACAATTACAGCACATAAGGGTGGTGTGGCAACGGTTACGGTTGTTTCGGTATCCGATGGTACCAAGTATGCTACCTGTACCATTAATGTCAGTGAAGCGGTAACCGGAGTAACGTTAAATGAAAACAATGTCACGGTGAATATGAATAATTATCCGGATGGATATTATCTGATTGCCACTGTTCTTCCGGAAAACACAACGGGGCTTATTGACGGTGTTAATCGTAATGTAATCTGGTCATCTACCGATGAGAGTGTATTAACGGTGGATGAATATGGCCACGTTACATTTGTAGCTCCGGGTAATGCAGCGGTAGTAGTACAAACAGAGGATGGAGGTTTTACGGCGTATTGTAACTTTACCGTTACAGTTCCGGTAGAGGAAGTTCGTATTTCCTCTGATGATCTTATCTTAAATGTTGGGGATGAACGTACCCTGACTGCGGAAGTTCTCCCGTTAACGGCAACGAATCGTACCGTGGAATGGATTTCTTCCAAGGAAGATATTGTATCCATTGACAGTAATGGTAATTTGAAGGCATTAAAGGCCGGTACCAGTACCATTACCTGTCGTGCCATCGATGGCGGATCCAATGCACCATTGAGCCAGATTACCGTATTAGTACGTACTCCGGTTTCTTCCGTAACGATGAACACGAATTCAATCACCGTGCCAAAGGGAACGGTATTCTGGTTGTATGCGACCATTCGTCCGGAAAATGCGGATCTTAAGGAGGTTGTGTGGGAATCCAGTGATACTTCTCTTGCAACCGTTGGGGCGGATGGTATGGTTACTGCCCTTGCTCCGGGTGTTGTGACGATTACAGCTACAAGTACGGATAATGGTGATGCGGATTACTGTGTTGTTACCATTGAGGAAGCAGTAACGGGAATTACCCTTGCAACAGGAGACAGCCAGACGTTATTTGTTGGTGCACAGTTTACCATCGTTCCGGTGATTGAGCCAATTGATGCACCGAATAAGAATGTAACCTATGTTTCAAGTAATGAGAGCATTGCAACCGTTGATCAGAACGGTGTTGTTACAGCACTGATGGGTGGAGAATGTGATATTATTGTAACCACAGAAGAACGACAGCTGAAGGCAATTTGCCACATTTATGTTAAAGAATATTTGTCCACCATTACTCTGGACCGGACATTTACTTATATTAATATTGGGGATCATACGGATTTGATTCCGACCACCACTACCGATACGGCTACCAACAAGAATATTGTATGGAAGACGGCCAATTCCGGTATTGCTACTGTGGATGAAACCGGTCGAGTAACCGGTGTTGGTTACGGTACAACAGTAATCACCGCTGTGGCTGAAGATGGTGGCGGCGCCCAGGCGACCTGTGTTGTTCAGGTTGTGGAGCCGGTTACTTCAATCACACTGTCCAATAAAGAACTTCGAATGATTCAGGGTGATACCTATATTATCGGAGCAACAGTTTCTCCTGCGAATGCAAGTGTGAAGCTTCTGAAGTGGGAGTCCACGGATCCTTCCGTTGCTACGGTGGATCAGGATGGTGAGGTAACTGCAGTTGCAGGTGGAAAGTGTCGAATCTACGCAAGATCCACCGATGGTAATGATGTCAGCGCATACTGTACGGTATACGTAACCAATATAACCAATGCAACGGCTTTGGCGTTGAATTCGTCAGCGATTACGATTGATATTGGTGAAGTCCGGACACTTACAGTGAAGTCAACACCTACGGTGATCACTGAGGAACTTGGCTGGTATTCAACGGATACCGGTATTGTAACAGTGGATCAGAATGGTACATTGGTTGGTATCAATGAAGGTGTTGCCGATGTAGTTGTGTACGGTAAAACCAGTGGCGTTGAGGGAAAATGTCAGGTAACGGTAAGAAGTGCTGTGATTAATGCAACTTCCGTTAAACTGAACTCAGAAGAAATTACCATGCTTACCGGCAAGACGAGACAGTTAGTGACAAGACTTCTTCCAACGAAGTCCAATGAGAAGATAAATTGGTATTCTACCGATACATCGGTTGTTGTAGTGGATGGTAACGGTAAGATTACGACAGTTGGTCCGGGACATGCAGATGTTGTGGCAGTTACAGCCACCACCGGTTTGGAAACCTCCTGTACGGTTCATTCCATGGCCATCAGCAGATCTGCTGTAAAGTTACAGCAGTATGATCCGTTTATGTTATATGTTGATGGTGCTCCTTCAAGGGTTTCATGGAGAACCAATAATCCAAGAATTGCAACGGTTTCTTCCAATGGTGAAGTTATTGGAAGAAAGGCAGGAACAACCACTATTACGGCAACGGTTGAAGGTAAGACACTGACCTGTACGGTAACAATTGTGGAAGCAACCAAATACTAATTATTGAAATATAGATGGATGAAGAGGACTATCTTTGGGGTAGTCCTCTTTGTCGTGTTGCCTTTTTTTACATTGTTGAAAAATTATCATAGATATGGTATGATATTTGATGTAAAATTGTTGAAAAAAAGTTTGAAAATATAGATTGGAAGGCTATCGATGAGTAAAAAAGATTTTGAATTTGATGTTGATGAAACAATAAAAGAAGCGGAAGATGCATATGATTACAGTGATCTGGTGGATTTGTCCCTGCTTCCGAAAAGAGAGAAGAAGGTTGAGACGATACGTGAGGATGAGGAAGAGGATGAATTAGAGGAAAAGGCATCAAAGGGGCTTAAGATTCTCGGTATTGTGACTCTGATTCTGATTGTGGGTGTGATTATTGCCTGTGCCGTAGTTTATTTAACATCCAATCTGAATAAGAATTCTTACGCGTCCTATTACAATAGTGGAGTGGAAGCCTATGAGAAGGGGGATTATTCCCATGCAGTGGAGAATTTTGAGCAGGCATTGACCTTTGAGGAGGCCAATAACATCGTTGAACGATTATATTTATATAACTCCTATAAGTCCATTGGTGAGGAAGATAAAGGTATTGAATGCCTGGAGGATTTGCTGCATTATGATCCTTACAATGAACAGGCAATTATCGTTGTTTCAGACTATTATAACAAGAATGGTGAACTGACAAAGTTAACACAGATGGTTGACAAATATACGGGCTCACAGGTGGAGAATCTTCTTTCCGCATATATGCTGGAAGCTCCATCAATTTCCCATGAGAGCGGTAACTATAACGGTTCTTTGGAAGTAGTTTTATTTTCCTCTACCGGGGACAACATATATTATACATTGGACGGAACGGATCCTTCCATGTATGATCAGCAGTACACAGAACCAATACATATCGGAAAGGGATCCGTTACACTAAAAGCAGTGGTTATTAATAGTAGTGGAGTTTCCAGTGAAGTGTCGGAGGCACATTATGAGATTGAATATGCAACACCGGATATTCCGGAAGTTGAGCCCGCCAGTGGTTCCTATTCCGAAAGCCAGAAGATCACCATCAAAAATCTTACCGATGGTGTAAAGGCTTATTATACAATGGATGGTTCGGTTCCTACGACAGAATCGGAGCAGTATTTGGAACCAATTGATATGCCAAGCGGTAATAAGATTTTTTCAGTGGTGTTTATCAATGAAGATAATGTATCCAGCGATGTGGTTAAACGTAATTATAATTTGAGAAAATAAATTTGCATCAGGATATTTAATCTGGGGATATTCTTCTTCAGAGTAATATAAATAAACTGGAGGTATAAAATGTATAAGATTTTAAAAGCCCAAAAGTTAGCAGAAAAGATTTTTCTAATGGATGTGGAAGCACCAAGAATCTCAAAGTATTGCCAACCCGGACAGTTCATCATTGCTAAGATGGATGAGGTTGGTGAGAGAATTCCTCTGACGATCTGCGATTATGACAGAGAGAAGGGAACCATTACCATCGTTTTCCAGATCGTGGGAGCTTCGACAGAGCGTATGTCTAAGCTTCAGGCCGGAGATTCATTCCGTGATTTTACCGGTCCGTTGGGATGTGCTTCAGAATTTGTTGAGGAAGATCTGGAAAGTTTAAAGAAGAAGAAAATGTTATTTGTTGCCGGTGGTGTTGGTACTGCGCCGGTTTATCCACAGGTTAAGTGGCTTCATGAGCATGGTATTGCGGTGGATGTTATCGTTGGTGCCAAAAACAAGGATTTGTTGATTCTTGAAGAAGAGATGAGAAAAGTTGCGGGGAACCTCTATGTTACTACCGATGATGGATCTTATGAAAGAAAGGGCATGGTTACGGAGGTAATCAAAGACCTTGTAAATAATCAGGGAAAAACCTATGATGTCTGTGTTGCCATCGGTCCGATGATCATGATGAAGTTCGTATGTCTTCTTACGAAAGAGTTGGGAATTCATACCATCGTGAGTCTGAATCCGATTATGGTGGATGGCACGGGAATGTGTGGTGCCTGTCGTGTGTCCGTAGATGGCAAGGTTAAGTTCGCCTGTGTTGATGGTCCGGAATTCGATGGCCATCTGGTAAATTTTGACGAGGCAATGAAGAGACAGCAGATGTATAAGACAGAGGAAGGAAGAGCGATGCTTAAACTTCAGGAGGGAGATACCCACCACGGCGGATGCGGAAACTGTAATTAAGATCTATGTCTGCAGACAATAAATTATAGGAGGTTTTCAATGGACGTATTAAAGAAAGTACCTGTCAGAGAGCAGGAACCGGATGAAAGGAATAAGAATTTCGACGAAGTATGTCTTGGCTATAATATGGAGGAAGCACAGGAAGAATCTACACGCTGTATCAATTGTAAGAATGCACAGTGTATCAAGGGTTGTCCTGTATCCATCAATATTCCAAAGTTTATCAGTGAGGTGAAAGAGGGCAATATTCAGGCTGCATATGAGACCATCAGTGAGTCTTCCGCACTTCCTGCGGTTTGCGGACGTGTATGTCCTCAGGAATCCCAGTGCGAGGGAAAGTGTATCCGAGGTTTCAAGGGTGAACCTTTATCTATTGGTAAGTTAGAGCGTTTTGTTGCAGACTGGGCAAGAGAGAATAATGTAGAGCCGAAGAAGTGTGAAACGATGAATGGCAAGAAGGTTGCCGTAATCGGTTCAGGTCCTTCCGGTCTTACCTGTGCCGGTGATCTTGCAAAACTTGGTTATGATGTTACTATCTTTGAGGCATTGCATGAGGCCGGCGGTGTATTGGTATATGGTATTCCTGAATTCCGTTTACCAAAGGATACCGTTGTAAAGCATGAGATTGAGAATGTTAAGAAGCTTGGCGTAAAGATTGAAACGAATGTCGTTATTGGCAAGTCCATTACCGTTGACCAGTTGTTAAGTGAGGAAGGATTTGACGCGGTATTCATCGGTTCCGGTGCGGGACTTCCGAAGTTTATGGGAATTCCGGGGGAAAATGCCAACGGTGTATTCTCAGCAAATGAATATCTGACACGTAATAACCTGATGAAGGCATTTCGTGAGGATTATGATACGCCGATTCGTCCGGGAAGCAAGGTTGCTGTTGTAGGCGGTGGAAATGTAGCGATGGATGCTGCACGTACAGCACTTCGTCTGGGCGCTGAGGTTCATATCGTGTACCGTCGTAGTGAGGAAGAACTTCCGGCGAGAGTTGAAGAAGTTCATCATGCGAAGGAAGAAGGCATTATCTTTGATCTTCTTACCAATCCTACTGAGATTCTGGTAGATGATAATGGCTGGGTAAAGGCAATGCGTTGTGTGAAGATGGAACTTGGTGAGCCGGATGCCTCCGGCAGAAGAAGACCGGTGGAAGTTGCAGGTTCAGAGTTTGAAATCGAAGTGGATACGGTTATCATGTCCCTTGGTACATCACCAAACCCATTGATTTCATCTACAACGGAGGGTCTTGAGGTAAATAAGTGGAAATGTATCGTTGCGGATGAAGAATTTGGTAAAACATCCAAAGAGGGTGTCTATGCCGGTGGTGATGCCGTTACAGGTGCGGCAACAGTAATTCTTGCAATGGGCGCCGGTAAGGCGGGAGCTAAGGGTATTCACGAGTATCTGAGCCGGAAGTAAGGTTGGATTAACAGGTGATTTATTCTATGAATAAAGGACAAAGGGATATGAGAGGAATCATCTTTGATATGGACGGGGTGCTTTTTGATACCGAGAAACTCTATGAGCGATTCTGGGTTGAAGCTGCCGGACAGATGGGATATCGGATGCATGATGAGGACGTGGCAGCAATTCGTAGTACGGACGCTGTTTTGGCAAAGAAGATTCTTAAGGAAAGACTTGGCGATGATTTTGACTATGAAGCAGTAAAGAAACTTCGTATTCGATTAATGGAGGATTATGTGGATGCGGAGGGGATTGAGGTCATGGATGGAATTCGCGAAGTTCTGGAGTATGCCAGGTTTCATGGATTTAAGATTGCCTTGGCTTCCACAAGTCCCTTAAATCGCGCCCGACAGTTCCTTCGAATGGGAGGAATTGATTCCTATTTTGATTATCTTATGACGGGAGATCAGGTAACCCATGGAAAGCCGCATCCGGAAATCTATGAGAAAGCTGCTTGTGGGATTCATTTATTGCCACAACAATGTTTCGCCGTGGAGGATTCCTATAACGGAGTACGATCGGCGTATGCGGCGGGATGCAGGGTGCTTATGGTACCGGATCGGGATGTTCCTGATGATGAGATGAAGGAAAAAGCATATCGAATTGTTTCAAAAGCCAATGAGATTATTGAAATAATGAAAGAAATGTAAAAAGCTTTGGGTAGACCATAGAATATGGTTTACTCAAAGCTTTTTGTTGTTATGGGATGAAATTATTGAAAGAGATTATCGTAAATTTCATCAATGGTCTTTTCCAAGAGGGATTCCTCGATGTCCGGAAATTGAGTTGTCAGTTTTTCACGGATGATGGCAGTACGATTAAAGTAAAGCTGTTCTTCGGTTACTCCTTCTTCTTCACCGGTAAAGAGATCTTTGTTTATGTTGTTTTGAATAAAGCTATGTAATTCCTCAAGATACTGATTCTCAACCTGGGCTTCCTGCTGAATGCGTCCTGCATTTTTAAAGGAGTTTACTCCAACAAATGCAAAGATTCCAAACATGGAGTACATGACAACATAAATTAAGATCGCAGAAGCTCCACTGGCTGAAAAAAGAGACAGAACATGGAAGGCATTTAGGGTAATTACAGTCAGACCGGCGATGCCTGCCAAGAGAAAAATGTATCCGGTGGATCGATAATCCTTGAACTGATCCGTCTTGGAAGTATAAAGTCTGGAATGTCTTGGAATTACCGGCGCATCATCGGAAGAATCCGGTGAATCATCGTAAGAATCCTGTGCATCTTCGCAAACACTTTGTGTATCTTCCTTAGACACAATAGATTCTTCAGGAAAATTATCCACATTATTTTCTAAAGCATTTTCGCATTCCTCCAAAGTCTCCACTAAAAGACTGTTGCAGTCGGCGCAATGAGTGCGTCCGTTGATATATTCTGATTTACATTTAGGACAAAAAGACATAAGAGTAGATTCCTTTCTATTTTTCGGGTTCATCAAATACATTGAATAATTATAACTCATTTATGGTCAAATGAAAAGAAGTATGTTATGATGTGGGGTATGAAGATTACAATTATTGCAGTGGGAAAAATTAAAGAAAAGTTCTATCGTGACGCCATTGATGAGTATGCCAAGCGATTGTCACGGTACTGTAAATTGGAACTGGTGGAAGTGGCGGATGAGAAAACACCGGATAATGCCAGTGAGTTGGAAAATCAGAAGATTCGCCGAAAAGAAGGAGAGCGGATTCTGGCACACGTTCGGGATAATACCTATGTCATAGTCCTTGCGATTGAAGGGAAAATGCTGGATTCGGTGGAATTGTCGGAAAAAATTCAGAAACTGGGAGTGTCCGGGGTTGGTGACATCACCATGATCATTGGTGGTTCCCTTGGACTTTCAGAGGAAGTATACGGACGGGCAGATTTTAAGCTTAGTTTTTCGAAAATGACCTTTCCGCACCAATTGATGAGGGTTATTTTGCTGGAACAGATTTATCGCGCCTATCGCATCGCCGCCAATGAACCTTATCATAAGTGATTCGAAATGCATCGGGATAAAAATATAGGATGAACTGAAGGAAGGATTATATGGATATAAAAGAAAACAAGGAACGAAAGCAGTATGTCAGCTTTCTTAAAGATCAGATGGAAGTAATAGCGCAATCCTTTGAGGAATGTGATCTGGAAAGCTATAAGGCAAGTATTGAAGCGATTCATTTTCAAAGCAGTCGCATGCAGGTGGAAACGTTGCGGGATTTTACTGCGGGATACCTGAAATTGATTGAAACCTACGGGTTTGACGGCATTTATGCAAAAATACAAGAACTGGTTGATCGTGTCACGGAGACAATCAATTCCATGGAACCTCTTATCGATTAGGATAAGAGGTTTTTTTATGAATAAATGGGATAAGCCTTTCATATATTGCATTATGAACAAGGGAAGGTGTGACAGGATGTGAGAGAAGATATTATTAGGATTCTTTCTTCAGAACTTCAAAGCAGGCTGAGGGGAATCGAAGGGGACTTAAATGAGATCCGACTGCGGACCAATCGCCCAATGATGATCATCAAGGGACAGGATGAGTATTATATGGCAGGAGGTCATTTGCAAAAAAGTAATGGAACGGTGTTGCCGGAAACAGAAATTGTTGAAAAAGAGATTTATGTTGTTAAAGAACGGGATATAAAGGAAACCATGGAATTGATTACCAATTATTCTCTCTACGCCTATGAGGAGGAAGTACGACAGGGATATATTACCGTTATGGGAGGACATCGCGTGGGAATCTGTGGACGAGCTGTCTATGACAATGGGGTTCTGAAAACCATTCGAAATATCCAATCCATCAACATCCGTGTTGCCCATGAGGTTTTAGGCTGCGGCAAAGAAATCTTTGAGGAAATATATAAGAAAAATGGTTTTGAAAATACCTTAATTTTTTCGAAACCCGGTGGGGGAAAGACAACCCTGTTACGGGATCTTGTACGGCTTTTAAGTGACGGAGATTCGGGATTTATTGGAAAGACGGTGGGAGTGGTGGATGAACGTTCGGAAATTGCCGCATGCCATCTTGGAAAACCACAGAATAGGGTGGGGTTGCGTACCGATGTGCTGGACTGCTGCAGGAAGGCAGACGGAATGCTGATGCTGGTGCGTTCCATGAGGCCGGAGATTATTGCGGTGGATGAAATCGGCGGCAGGCAGGATGCAGAAAGTATTCAATATTGCTCCCTTTGTGGATGTAAGATTCTGGCTACAATTCACGGGAATTCATTGGAAGAATTAAAACGTAAGAAGGGAATGAAGACTCTTCTTGTGCAGGGATGTTTTCGTTATTTAATACAGTGTGACACTTTGGAAGGAAAACATGTATATCAAGTGTTCAATTTCTAATCGGGGGAGTAAAATGGTAAAGATCATAGGACTGATTTGTGTGTTGTGTGCCTGTACAATGATGGGTTTTCATCTTGCCCAAAGAATGAAGATTCGTCTGGAAATGATGATACAGATACGGTTTGTGCTGGAAGAAATATGTTCCAATGCAGTATATGGACATGAACTTTTACCGGAGATTATTCTTAGTCTGATTCATAAAAACCATGGAATCATAAAGGATTGGCTGGAGATCCTTTCACAACTATTGAGAGAAATGGATTTTGGTCTGGCATGGAAGCAAAGTATGAGTGCTTTGAAAGGAAATATTCTGCGGGAAAAAGATATTGAAGTTGTGGAACTTTTTGGAGTACAGATTATGAATCGGGATAGTAAACGGTTACAGGAAGTTGTACAGGTTTATGTCAATACAATCGAGGAATACATAGGCTTTTGCCGGGAGGAATATGCGTCAAAAGCAAGATTATACCAAAGCCTTGGAATATTGGGTGGTGTATTTATTGTAATCATAATTATTTAAGTGATATGAGGATGATATGGACGTTAATTTGATTTTTAGGATAGCTGCCGTAGGTATTTTGGTTTCGGTAATCAGCCAGATATTAAAGCATAGCGGACGGGAAGAACATGCATTTTTAACAAGTCTTGCAGGATTAATACTGGTATTGTTCTGGATTGTTCCCTATATTTATGAATTATTTGAAACAATCAAAAAATTATTTTCTTTATAGAGGTGACTATGATTACGATTCGTGTGGCTGTGATCGGGATCGTGGGAGTGATCTTTGCCCATTATTTTAAAAATGTAAAAAGTGAATACGGAGCCTTACTTGGTCTATTTGTTTCGATGCTGATTTTTTACTATATCATCAATAAATTGTGGGATTTTCTTGATGTTATAGCGAAGGCGGAACAATTCTTTCCCGGATACTACGGTCTTTTTGGAATCCTATTAAAAATGCTTGGCATCAGTTATGTCTGTGAACTGTCTTCCGGAATCTGTAAAGATGCGGGATATCAGTCCGTAGCAACACAGATTGTTATTTTTGGGAAGATTTCCATTATGATTGTGGGTTCATCCATCTTATTTTCTCTGATGGAATTGATTGAAAGTTATTTGAGGGTATCATAATATGTTGCGGAATAAATGTTTTGGACGGATTCTGTTGTTTTTTTTCGGGATTCTTTGTACAGGGATGATAAGTAGTGTCAATGTTTTTGGGGCGTCACTGGAAGATTATGATCTGGAATCCTTAGATTCCTATGTAGAAGAGTCCTTATATTCCTATGATTTTAAATCTCTGACGCAGGAGTTAATGTCCGGGGAACTGGAAGGGAATGGGATTATTCAGAAATGTATCCATTACTTTGTACAGGAAATACAGGGAAGTGTTAAAAATATATCTCTGGTTCTTGGAGCCATACTTCTTGGGGCTGTGTTTAAAAATATGACAGAAATTCTGAATCATACCTCCGTCATTAAATCCGGAGCTTTGATTACCTATCTGGCGGTGATGACACTTCTTTTTACTATGTTTGAGCATGGATTTAATGAAGTGGTAAGGACGATGGAGCAGGTTAAAGAATTCTTATATGCACTAATCCCTGTTTTCTTCTGTGGCGTTTCATTTACCAGGGGGAGCTTTAGCGGAACGCTGTTATATCAATGGACAGGCCTTTGTATCAGTGTTATGCAGGCGGCCATGGTGTACATATTACTTCCCTTGGTAAATTATTATGTGATTCTTGCCATGGTTAACGGAGCCATGGAGGAGGGCCGATTTGAAACCTTGTGCCGGTGGATCAAGAAGTTGATTCAGTATTCAAACCGTACAATGATGGGTGTTATTCTGGGAATGACTTCCATCAAGAGTATGACCATTCCACTGGTGGATACCGCAAAGAATACCATGATCAAGAAATCACTGTCCATGGTGCCCGGAATCGGAAATGGTGTGGAAAGCGTGGCGGAGACCATTGCAGGAACCGGGAATCTGATAAAAAATTCCATCGGTGCGGCGGGACTTTTGGTGGTGGTTTTTATTATGCTCTATCCTGCCATTCGTCTTGTGGTCATGAATCTGGTCTTTCATTTTCTTGGCGCAGTGGCGGAACCGGTGGCACAGAAGAATATCATCCGCGGAATTATGGCTATGAGCGAGGGACTTGGATTATTACAGTATCTTATGATTACCGCAGGGATGGTTCTGATGATTTCCATTGGAATCATTTGTATCGTTACGGGGGTGTAAATGTGGAGGGAATCCTTGATACCATCCGGCAGATGGTGATGTTTTGTCTGGTGAACTTTGTTGTCCTGGAATTGGCGCCCAAGGAGGAATACAAGAAATATCTAAATACTTTTGCCGGCATGATACTGATTTTGATTGCCATAAACCCTTTCAGTGACATTTTGAATTTTAAAAATGATTATGAAGAGAAATTAAGCCGATTCCTGTTAAAAAATGAAATTAATAATGATGTCCTGTATTTTGGTGAGTACGATGAATTGCGGGCCGATGCCATTGTGGGGAAATATCAGGGGAAAATAGAAGACACCATACGTCAAATTGTGGAAGAAGAACAATTTGTGGCAGAATCCGTAAAGGTGGACCTGAACACGGATGTGCAAAGCGATCAATTTCTTGAGGTGGAGTCGGTGAATCTGTGCATTGCGCGTAAGTATGAGCAAAATGAGATTAAGATTAAAGAAATATTACTAAATTCCACCGATACGGGGGAGAGTATACAGGAAATAAATATAAAAAATAAAATTTCACAATTCTATAATGTGGAAATGAGTAATATAAATATTAGTAAATAAGGTGTTGCAATGTTAAAAGAGTATTTTGCAAAAATAAAAGAACTGGGGATTGGTAAACTACTGATTATTTTATGTGCAGGAATTTTTCTGGTGCTTTCCGGCACGGGAGGTTCCTCCAAAGAGGCACCGGGAGAGAAAAAGGTTCAGGAAGCGGAGATTGTTGATTATTGTGCAGGAGAGGAGCAGGGATCCATCGGGGAAATTCTGTCGCAGATTCAGGGAGTGGAGCAGGCGAAGGTTTTGATTACCTATGAGGATCAGGGTGAGGAAATTCTTGTAAGCGGGAAGAGTCAGGAAATCAGCAGCCTTTCGGAAACAGATTATCAGGGTGGAACGCGTACGGAAAGTTCTCAAAGCATACAGGAAGAATATGTCTTTGAAGGGGAAACACCTTATGTTATTAAAAGAAAGGCACCCACCATTCGCGGTGTTTTGGTGGTATACCGTGGAAACAGTGACTGTGTGAAGGATATTACAGAAGCAACGAAGGTACTGACAGGTGTTGATTATAATCGAATTAAAGTGTTGACCATGAATTAGGAGGAACTATGAAACGAATTTTTAAAAGAAATCAAATTGTTATTACTTTTCTGGCAGTTATGATTGCAGTGGCAGGGTATATTAATTACATAAGTTCTATTGATAAGGAAAGCGCTAAGGCGAATGCGGATGTGGAAAAAGCAGATGAGTATGTGGACATTTACAGTAATGACAATGATATTGATGAAATCAGTCTGATGGAGCCGGGAACCGCCGTTATGACTTCCACGGATATAGGAACATCCGCGATGATCTCTGAAGTAAAATTAAATCGTGAACAGCTGCGTGCAGCCAATAAGGAGACATTGTATCAGATCATTGATAATCAGAATCTGGATGAAGCAGCCAAACAGTCCGCCATCAATGAGATGATCCATATGACGGAAGTATCGGAGAAGGAAATGGCTGCAGAATTGCTGCTTGAAGCAAAGGGCTTCGGTGAATGTATTGTTACCATTGTGGACGGAAGTGTGGATGTGGTGGTGAACACTGCTGAATTAGATGATGTTTCCCGTGCCCAGATTGAGGATATTGTAAAGCGTAAAACCGATGTGAGTGCGGATCAGATTGTCATCTCACCGATTGCTGCAGTAAAGACTGCGGAATGAATGCGGAATGAAAATGTTTTCTTTTGACACTCCATGGATTGTTTGATATAATGTTTTCAGAGGTATGGTTTGCGTTTTTTTGCATATCATAATATACAGGTTGGAGGTAGTGTCATGGCAAAGGAGAATAAGAGCAAAACAAGCTATGTGATTAACGATACAACAGGAATTGGTGATATTAAGGTCTCTGCAGAAGTGGTGATGGCAATTGCCGCTGTTTCGGCACTGGAGGTTAAGGGTGTTCATGCAATGCAGGGGTCTGCAGCAAATGAGATCGTTACAATGTTAGGGTTTCAGAATCTTTCCCGTGGAGTACGTATTGATATTACGGATCATACGGTTAAGGTTACATTGGCAGTGATATTGGATTATGGATATAGCATTCCGAAGATTTCCGCACAGGTTCAGGAGAAGGTTAAGTCTTCTATCGAGACGATGATGGGTCTTGAGGTTGTCAGTGTCAATGTGAGAATTGCAGGAGTGAATCTCGACAAAGCCAACTAAATTTGATATAATAAAAGATGTCTTTTTCGAAAGGCATCTTTTTTTACTTATATGGTAAGATATGGAGGATTGTATGACAAGAAGTAAACAGAGGGAACATGCTTTTTTAATGTTGTTCCGCACGGAATTTCATGAAAGTGATGCGCTTAAGGAACAGGATGAATTATATATCAATGAGCTTTCGGAAATTAAGGATGAGGAAAGAGCATATATAGAGGATAAGGTTCAGAAGACCCGTGAAAAGATTCGGTCGATTGATGATGCGATTTCCCAAAAGGCTCAGGGCTGGAGTATTGATCGAATCGGTAAAGTGGAATTGACCATTCTTCGTCTGGCAATTTATGAGATTCAGTATGATGAGTCCATTCCTACGCCGGTGGCTATCAATGAGGCTGTTGAACTTGCTAAGAAATTCGGCGGGGATGATTCTTCCTCCTTTATCAATGGAGTTTTGAAGAAGTTTGCGTAAATAAAAGAGTAGGTAATTTGTTATGGGTTCAGTTCATACCGTTACGCAGGTGACAAGATATATCAAGGGATTGATCACGCAGGATTTTGTGCTGAGAAAGGTTTCTGTAAAAGGTGAGATTTCAAACTGCAAGTATCATTCCTCCGGTCATATTTATTTTACGTTAAAAGATGAAAATAGCGCAATTTTTGGTGCAATGTTTGCAAATTACCGTTCCACAGGGCTTAAGTTCCAGTTAAAGGATGGAATGAAGGTTGTGGTTACGGGAAAGATTGATCTCTATGAACGTGACGGAAGATACCAGATTATTGCAGAAAAAATTGAACAGGAAGGTATGGGAGAACTTTATCTTCGTTTCCTGCAGTTAAAAGAAGAACTGGAGGAAATGGGAATGTTTGCCATGGAGTATAAGAAACCCATTCCAAGATATGCACGCCGTATCGGTGTGGTTACATCTCCGACAGGAGCTGCGATTCAGGATATTCGTAATGTATCGGCGAGACGTAATCCCTATGTGCAGATCTATCTGTATCCTGCTCTGGTTCAGGGGGATATGGCTGCGTCCACCATCGTTTCAGGAATTCAGTGTCTGGATCGCATGAATCTGGATGTGATTCTTGTCTGCCGCGGAGGCGGTTCGATTGAGGATTTGTGGGCATTTAATGAGGAATCGGTAGCGCGGGCAATTTTTGAGTGTAATACGCCAATTATCTCTGGGGTTGGACACGAGATCGATTTTACGATTGCAGATTTTGTGGCGGATCATCGGGCACCAACACCTTCAGCGGCGGCTGAGTTGGCGGTGTTTGATTATGAAGTATGGGAACAGACACTGAAGAATTATGAGATGTCCATTCAGCGGTTGATGGATAATAAGATGTCCTTTTGCCGGGAACGATTGACATCCTATATCAATTTGTTCAAGTATTTGAATCCTGTAGAAACCTACCATGAACAGTGCAGGAAGGTTTTGGATTATGAGAAGCTTCTGAATCAGTCGATGAAGAAAGTGATTGAGAGAAAGCGTCATGAATTGGCTATTCGGTCGGAACGTCTGAACGGAGAATCGCCGCTTCGAAGAATTTCTGCGGGATATGCCTATGTTTCGGATGAACATGGGAATACTATAAAGAGTGTAGAACAGATTCATCCGGAGGATGTTGTAACGCTTGCAGTGGCGGATGGCCGGGCAAAGGCTAAGATCATCGAGATAGAGAGGGTCAGAGATTATGGCAAAGCAGGAGACAATTGAAGAGGCATTTGAGAAAATGGATCAGATTATTGAACAGTTGGGTAAGGGGGATCTATCCTTGGAGGAATCCTTTAAGTTATACAATGATGGAATCAATTTGGTAAAAAAATGTAATACACAACTGGACAAGGTTGAAAAGAAAATAATTCAGTTAAACAAAGAGGGACAGGATGATGAAATTTGATGATAATCTGAAGGAAAAAGTGGAGGCTGTGGAAGTAATCCTGGACCGTTATCTTCCGGAAGAAAACGATTATCAGAAGGTGATCATGGAAGCGATGGCCTATAGTGTTAAAGCCGGCGGCAAGAGAATTCGTCCACTTTTGATGCAAACCACATATGAGATGTTCGGGGGTACAGGAAAGCTTGCCCAGCCTTTTATGGCTGCCATGGAGATGCTTCACACCTATTCTCTGGTTCATGATGATCTTCCGGCAATGGATAATGATGACTATCGTCGGGGAAGACTGACCACACATAAGGTCTATGGCGAAGCTATTGGTGTACTTTGTGGGGATGCGCTTTTGAATTATGCTTATGAAACAGCAGCTACTGCCTTTGATCAGGCTGATTCCAGGGAAGATTATGTGAAAATATCAGAGGCTCTGCGGGTGTTTATGGGGAAAGCCGGAATATATGGTATGATCGGCGGACAGACGGTGGATGTTCTGAATGATGGCAAGCCTTTGACACAGGACATGCTGGATTTTATTTTTCGATTGAAGACCGGAGCTTTGCTGGAGGCCTCTGTGATGATTGGTGCGATTCTGGCAGGAGCTTGTGATGAAGATGTAAAACGTATGGAACAGGTTGGACGGGGTGTCGGCATGGCCTTTCAGATCCAGGATGATATTCTGGATGTCATTGGCGATGAGAAAGTCTTAGGTAAGCCGGTTTTAAGTGATGAAAAAAATAATAAGACGACCTATGTGACTCTTTACGGGATGGATAAGGCGAAGGCGGATGTGATTTTCTATACGAAGATGGCACTGGATGCTTTGTGTGAGTTAAAGGATGCACAGAAGGTGAAGAATACAGAATTTTTTGAGCAGGTTGTACAAATGTTAGTCAACCGGGAGAAATAGGAGTGTCATGATTTTAGATTTGATTAATCAGCCGGGGGATATTAAAAAAATCAGCCCGGAACAGTATGACGATTTAGCGGAAGAAATCCGACAATTTTTAATTGAAAAAGTCAGTAAGACCGGGGGGCATCTTGCCTCGAATCTGGGAGTTGTGGAACTTACCATGGCGCTTCATTTATCCTTTGATCTTACAAAGGACCGTATTATCTGGGATGTAGGACATCAGTCTTACACCCATAAGATTCTGACGGGAAGAAAGACCGGTTTTGATGAGTTGCGCAAATTTGGCGGTATGAGTGGATTCCCGAAGCGCCGGGAGAGTGATGCGGATGCCTTTGATACGGGACATAGTTCCACCTCAATCTCGGCAGGACTCGGGTTTGTACAGGCCCGGGATTTGAATCATGAGGACTACAGTGTTGTATCCATTATCGGAGATGGTGCCTTGACGGGAGGAATGGCTCTTGAGGCATTGAATAATGCATCGGGGCTTAAGTCCAATTTTATTATTGTATTGAACGACAATAATATGTCTATTTCTCCCAATGTTGGAGGGATCTCCAATATGTTGAATGAAATCCGCACGGATGAGAAATATAACGACATTAAGGAAAATGTGAAGGAACATCTGGCACAGATTCCGGGGGTTGGAGACCGGATGGTGGCTCGGATTAAGAAGACCAAGAGTCATATTAAGCAGTTCTTTATTCCGGGAATGAATTATGAGGATATGGGAATTACTTATATTGGTCCCATTGATGGTCATAATGTGAAAAAGATGCTGAAGGCATTTGCCATTGCCAAGAAGGTCAAGCATGGTGTTTTGATTCATGTACAGACGAAGAAGGGGAAAGGTTACAAGTACGCGGAAAAGAACCCGGGTAACTATCACGGTGTGAATCCTTTTGATATTAAAACGGGAAAGTCTGTTAATAAAACTAAAAGTCAGTCCTTTACACAGTTCTTCTCCAAGAAACTCATGGAACTTGCCAAGGAAGATTCAAAGATTACGGCAATTACCGCAGCGATGCCGGATGGCACCGGATTATCGACCTTTGCCAAGGCTTTTCCGGATCGTTTCTTTGATGTTGGTATCGCGGAGGAGCATGCAGTAACCTTTGCTGCGGGACTTGCGGCAGGTGGCTGCAAGCCGGTGGTGGCGGTTTATTCTTCCTTCTTACAGAGAGCTTATGATCAGATCCTCCATGATGTCTGTATTCAGAATCTTCCGGTGGTATTTGCGGTGGATCGTGCCGGACTTGTGGGAAGTGACGGTGAGACCCATCAGGGAATTTTTGATCTGTCTTATCTAACGAATATACCGAATATGACGGTGATGGCGCCAAAGAATGGCAATGAGCTTGGCATGATGCTGGAATATGCATTTTCACTGGGAACGCCGGTGGCAATCCGTTATCCAAGGGGCAGTGGTGAATTGTGTCCGGGAGAGTGTGATGCACCGATTGTTTATGGAAAGAGTGAAGTGCTTCGGCCCAAATCCGGCATTGCCCTTGTTGCTGTGGGCAATATGGTACAGAGCGCCCTGCAGATTAGTGATATTCTGGCCAAGGAAGGTATAGGGGTTTCCGTAGTTAATGCAAGGTTTGTTAAGCCTGTGGATACAGAGATGATTGACCGACTGGTAAAGGATCATCATACCATTATCACTTTGGAAGAAAATGTGCGTTCCGGAGGCTATGGGGATGCGGTTCTTCGCTATATAAATGATGCGAACTTGTCCTGCAGGATACATAACGTGGCACTGCCGGATGCCTATGTAGAACATGGCAGTGTGGAGATTCTTCGCAGGGAGACTATGATTGATGTGGATACAGTTATGGATTGGATTCGTGAGTTAGTTCAGTCAGAAAGGAAATAGATTACATGAGCACAAAGGAACGATTGGATGTTCTGTTGGTTCAACAGGGTTTAGCGGCCTCCAGAGAGAAGGCGAAGGCTATCATTATGTCCGGCAATGTATATGTTAATGGACAGAAAGAGGATAAGGCCGGGACTACCTTTGATGAGAAAGCAGTTATTGAAGTACGTGGTGCCATGCTTAAATATGTGAGCCGTGGAGGCCTTAAGCTTGAAAAAGCTATGGAGAATTTTGATATCACCCTGGATGGTAAGGTCTGTATGGACGTGGGTGCATCCACCGGTGGATTTACGGATTGTATGTTGCAGAATGGTGCGGTGAAGGTTTATTCCGTGGATGTAGGACATGGTCAGTTAGACTGGAAACTGCGTCAGGATGACCGTGTTGTCTGTATGGAGAAGACGAATATCCGCTATGTGACACCGGAGGATATTAAAGAGCCGGTAGAATTTGCAAGTATTGACGTATCTTTTATTTCTCTGCTTAAGGTGTTACTGCCGGTGAAGAATCTGCTGACACCGGATGGACAAATCGGCTGTCTTATCAAACCACAGTTTGAGGCCGGAAGAGAACAGGTAGGCAAGAAGGGTGTAGTTCGTGACAAAAAGGTACATGAAGAGGTAATTCTAAGAGTCAGTGAATACGCTGTTTCCATTGGATTTGAACTTCTGAATCTGGAGTTTTCACCCATCAAGGGACCGGAAGGGAATATCGAGTATTTGTTACATTTGCAGAATCATATGGATGAGAAAACCTACGATAATATGCCATTTAATATTCATGAAATTGTTGAAAAAGCGCATGAAGTATTGTAATATAATTAATAGTATTATGTGTGAAAAGGGTATTTTCATTTGATAAGATTGAATTACAAGAGGGAATAAGATGCAGAAATTTTATGTTGTCACCAATAAGGTAAAGGATCCGGATTTCTCATTTACTTATGAGATTGTTAATTATCTGAAAGGAATGGGAATGGAGTGTCTTTGCCAGGATATCAATGAAGATCTGAAGTACACCCGATATCGTTATACGAATGCAGATAAGATTCCGGACGATGTGGATTGTATTATTGTCCTGGGTGGGGATGGAACCCTGATTCAGGCGTCCAGAGATTTGAACCGAAAGAATATTCCGATGCTGGGGGTTAATATCGGAACCCTGGGTTTTCTCACCGATGTGGATAAAGATAATATTTATTCGGCTTTGTCATCGATTATCAAGAATGATTATGAAATCGACAGCCGCATGATGTTGCACGGAACGGTTTACCGCAATGGTGAGATGATTTACAATAATACGGCATTGAATGATATTGTGATTAATCGTTGTGGTACTTTGAAGGTTATTGATTTTGATATCTATGTCAATGGGGAATTCTTAAATGCCTATTCTGCAGATGGTGTCATTATTGCAACGGCGACAGGATCTACCGCTTATAGTTTATCCGCAGGCGGTCCGATTGTTCAGCCGAATGCGGAGATTATGATGATTACACCGATTTGTCCTCATACATTGAATAAGAGAAGTATTATTCTCAGTGACGATGATACCATTGAAATTGTGATGAGTGATAATAAGGGACTCAAGGAGGAACGTGTGGCTTCCTTTGATGGTGAGTTATTCTGCAAGATGGTTACGGGTGACCGGATCGTGATTCGGCGTGCGGAGACGAAGGCGGACTTTATCAAGACGAATAAACTCAGCTTCCTTCAGTTAATTGGTAAAAAGATGAACAATAACTAGCAGGTGAATTATGAAGAAAAATTCCAGGCATTCTGCCATTATTGATGTGGTGGGCAGATACAATATTGAAACCCAGGAAGAATTGGTTGTCCGACTGAATGAATTAGGTTTTGAGGTGACCCAGTCCACCGTTTCCAGAGATATCCGTGATCTTAATTTAACGAAGGTTGCAAGAAATGGTGAAAGACAGCATTATGTGTATCCTACGGCGGTGGCTGAGGTGCATAATGATAAGTATAATCGTGTGTTAAAAGATGGTTTTGTCAGTATGGATACGGTGCCGGGACTGCTGGTGATCCGAACGGTTTCGGGAATGGCCATGGCGGTGGCTGCTGCCATTGATGCCATGAAATTAACCGGGATTATCGGCTCCATTGCGGGAGATGATACGATTATGTGTGCGGTTAAGACGAATGAGGATGCCAAGCATGCCATGAATGTTATTAACCAGATTGTTCGAAGATAATTGGAGAGTATCTTTCTATATGCGGAAGGTGTCAAAATGTTAATCAATTTACATGTAAAAAATCTTGCTTTGATTGAAGAAGCAGATATTAATCTGGAGTCAGGACTGAATATTCTGACGGGAGAAACGGGAGCCGGCAAATCAATTTTGATCGGCTCTATTAATGTTGCATTGGGAGGAAAAGTCAATGGTGACTTTATCCGTAAGGGTGCAGAATACGGTTTGGTGGAATTAACCTTTAAAGTGCATTCAGAGCAGAAGATTCAGGCATTGAAGGAACTGGATGTCATGGAGTTGGAGGATGGAATTGTCCTTATTTCCAGGAAAATTATGCCGAACCGTTCTGTGATTAAGGTTAACGGTGAGACAAGAACTTTAGGAGAAGTTAAGGAAATCGCCTCTCTTTTGATTGATATTCATGGTCAGCATGAGCATCAGTCTTTGTTACATAAGGAAAGTTATCTGAAATTTATAGACCGTTACTGTGGTGAGGAGGCTAATGTCCTTTTGGAACAGTTAAAGGAAAAGTATCATGCCTACTCGGTCTGTGAAAAAGAACTGCTGGATTATAATATGGATCCGGAACAGCTTCATCGTGAGGTGGCTTATCTGGAGTATGAGATCAACGAAATTGAGGAGGCAAAGCTTCAGGCCGGTGAGGATGAGGAACTGGAGGCGACATTTCGCCGTTTTCACAATTCACGCCGCATTATGGAGGATATCCAGGATGCATATGAAGCCTTAAGTGAAGGCGAACATAATATATCTTCGCTGATTGGAAGAATCTATAAAGACGTATCCCGTGGGATGGAATTTGATGAGGGATTAAAAACGGTTCTGGAACAGGTGGGGGACCTTGAGGACCTGATTAATGGTTTGTCCGCGGATATAAAGAATTATATTTCCGATATGGAATATGATGAAGAAGAGTATGCAAGGGTGGAGGAACGATTGAGCTTTATCAATCAATTAAAGCAAAAGTATGGAAATACCCTTGAAAATATCCTTATTTATCAGGAAAATCAGCAGGCAAAACTTGAAAAATATCAACGATACGAAGAAAATAGAGAGCTTGCAATAAAAAATCGTGATGAGGCGAAGACACAGGTGCTTGAATTATGTCAGGCACTTTCCGATGTCCGCAGGAAGTATGCAAAGAAACTATCAGCAGATATCGTTAAAGCCTTAACGGAATTGAATTTCCTGGATGTACGCTTTGAAATACAGGTAAATCAGCAGGATGATTTTAATGAAAAGGGTTTTGATGGAATTGAATTTATCATCAGTACTAATCCGGGGGAGGATCTTAGACCGCTTTCCAGAGTTGCATCCGGTGGTGAGCTTTCCCGTATTATGCTGGCGATCAAGACGGTTCTTGCAGATAAGGATGATATAGAGTCGTTGATTTTTGACGAAATTGATACCGGTATCAGCGGACGGACCGCACAGATGGTATCCGTCAAGTTAAATGAGATTGCTGCGACCCATCAGGTTATCTGTATCACCCATCTGCCACAGATCGCATCCATGGCAGATGAGCATTTTATGATTGAAAAAAAGGTAATTGATGGAAGCACTATTACGGATATTCATCTGCTGTCCCATGAGGAGAGTGTTCTGGAACTTGCACGTCTTCTCGGAGGTGTCACCATTACGGAAAATGTAATAAATAACGCCAAAGAAATGAAAGATTTGGCACTACGAACAAAAACTTCTAAAATGATATAGTTCATTCAAGTACATACTATCTTTATCCATCAAGAAGGAGGAAGATAGTATGTCTAATCGAATGAAATATAAAATTTTCTTATATGTTTTATTCTTCGCAGGCGTGACCGGCCTGTTGTTTTTTTCAATACATGTTTTTTCATCACAGATTCCGGATAAAATCATTTTAAATAAAAATCAACAGAATATTATTGACTTAAGTGTTCCCTTTACCGGAGATATTAATTCTTCTCAGGGGACTGTTGCAAATACACCTTCGGATGATGCATTATCAGAGGAATATGTTAAAGCGGGCGGTAATTACATTACCTCGATTAATTTTAACAGTCCCGTTACCATCAAAACCGGGGATGAGGCATCTTATCAGGTTAAGCTTAAGCTATTTGGTATTTTTGATTTTAAAGATATTACCATGGATGTGGTTTCGGATCGATATATTTATGCATGTGGTATACCGGTTGGAATGTATCTTAAAACAGAGGGAGTATTGGTCATCGATCTGGCAGAATTTGTGGCAGAGGGTGGAGAAAGTGTTTCGCCCTGTAACAATATTTTAAGGAAAGGTGATTGTATTCTTAAAGTGGATGGAAATTCCATTAAGACGAAAGATGAGTTAATTGAAAAAATTAATTCCTGTGACGGAGCACAGGTCATCCTCACCGTAAAGCGCAATGATAATGAATTTGATGTCAAAATACAGCCTTATAAGGATTCGACAGGAGCCTATAAGATTGGAATCTGGGTACGTGATGATGCACAGGGAATCGGCACACTGACGTTTGTGGATGAGAAAAATCGATTTGGTGCACTGGGGCACGGGATCAGTGATGTGGATACCGGAGAGGTGTTTAATGTGGAGAACGGAGTTCTGTATCGCGCTAATATACTCACTGTGGTGAAAGGGCAGGCCGGAATGCCCGGGGAATACATCGGAACCATCGATTACAGTAGTAAAAATCAGCTGGGAAGCATCCTGGAAAACTCCAACTGTGGCGTATATGGATATGTGACAGAGGATTTCAATTCCTATAAGAAACTCTTTACCAAATATAAGGTGGGTTATCGGTTTGATATGGAACTTGGCAAGGCCTATATCTTATCCGGTACGGATGAAAAAATAAAAAAATATGAAATAAATATTGACTCATTGGATTATTCGACTAATAATATAAACAAGGGAATCGAATTTACTGTGACGGATCCGGAACTGCTTCAAAAGACCAATGGTATTGTTCAGGGGATGAGTGGCAGCCCTATTATTCAAAATGACCGTATTGTCGGTGCAGTGACCCATGTATTTATCAATGATCCTGCCAAGGGATATGGAATCTTTATTGAAGAGATGCTGAAAGAGTAAATCGTAATTTGAGTAAGGGTGCATGAATATGACGATAAATGAAATTATTTACTGCCAAAAAATGTTTCGTCAAATGATAACGGCGTTTTATTTTTCTAGTCAAGGTGATCCTAAATACTATTGTTTTTGACAGTTTTCTTGTCGATTGGTGTCAAATACTGCGAAAGAATTAGGTTGATTATGATTTTGTTTGTCATTATAATTACCCTATAATCTAAGGGAGGTAAATTATGGAGAAGATTAACATCGTTGCTGCAGACGATAATGAGGGGATTTTGGAGTTAATTGACACGTTGGTGTCTAACGAAGAAGATATGCAGATTGTAGGCAAGGCGAGTAATGGGGTGGATGCCGTAAAAATCATCAAGGAAAAGAAACCTGATGTCGTTTTACTGGATGTTATCATGCCGAAACTTGATGGATTGGGGGTCCTTGAGGAGTTAAGCAATGATAGCAATATGCCGTCGCAGCCGAATTACATTATGCTCAGCGCAGTGGGCAAAGATAATATCACTGAGAATGCATTTAATCTTGGTGCAGAGTACTATATGGTAAAACCTTTTGATGTGAATTTTCTGTTGAAGAAGATTCGTGAATGCCGTCGGTCGCTTCCGGGATCGTCTGGTGCGAAACGCAGTCAGAATTTTAACAATGAAGGTGGTATCCCGGAACGGAAGGAGATTTCAGATCAGTCTCTGGAGCTTGAAATTACCGGTATCATTCATGAAATTGGTGTCCCTGCCCATATTAAGGGATATCAGTACATAAGAGATGCAATATTAATGTCTATCCGGGATCGTGAGATGATTAACAGTATCACGAAAATTCTTTATCCTACGATCAGTAAAAAGTATCAGACCACACCAAGCCGCGTGGAAAGAGCAATCCGACATTCCATCGAAGTGGCATGGAATCGGGGAAATCCGGACATTATTGAAGATTACTTTGGATATACCGTCAGTGATGGACGAGGAAAACCAACCAATTCAGAATTTATTGCATTGATTGCGGATAAGCTGCGTTTATCTCACGGTATAAGATAATATATTGTTACATCCTTCTCCCGATCGGTCAGGACTGATCGGGAGAAAATTTTATGGTCATATTTATCAAATTATCCTTTTAAATTTATCCTTTATCAGTTATAATGATAATAATATAAAAAAATAATGTGCGTGGAGGTTTGCCAATGAAAAAGGTTTTATTCATCGCATCGGAAGCTGTTCCGTTTATTAAAACAGGAGGACTTGCGGATGTTGTGGGCTCATTGCCTAAATTTTTTGATAAAAGTGAATATGATGTTCGTGTAATGATTCCTAAGTATATGTGTATACCATGGCATTTTCGCGAAAAAATGATATATAAGACCCATTTTTACATTGATCTTGCATGGAGACAGCAGTATGTCGGCGTATTTGAGATGGAATACAACGGCGTGATTTATTACTTTATTGATAATGAATTCTATTTTGCCGGACCAAAGCCTTATGGATATATTCATGAGGATATTGAGAAGTTTGCTTTCTTTAGTAAGGCAGCATTGGCGGCGGTTCCTGTGCTTGGATTTGAACCGGATATTATCCATTGCCATGACTGGCAGACCGGTCTGATTCCTGTATACATGAAGGAAAGATTCCAGGGAAATGAGATTTTCCGTAGGGCGAAGTCCATCATGACCATTCATAACTTAAAGTTCCAGGGTGTCTGGAATCTTAAGAAGGTACAGGATATTACCGGACTTCCGAAGTATTTCTTTACACCGGATAAACTGGAGGCATATGGCGATGCAAACTACTTAAAGGGTGGTATTGTTTATGCAGATGCGATCACTACCGTTAGTTCAAGTTATGCGGAGGAGATTAAGACCCCATTCTACGGGGAACATCTGGATGGATTGATGCGGGCTCGTTCCAACAGTCTGACGGGTATTGTCAATGGTATCGATTATGATGAGTACAATCCTCAGACCGATACGAGAATTTCAAATAACTATAATCAGGTAACTTTCCGCAAGGAAAAGTATAAAAATAAGTTGAATCTGCAGAAAGAATTGGGTCTTGAAGTGAATAAGGACACCATGATGATCGGTATTGTTTCACGTCTTACCGATCAGAAGGGATTTGACCTGATTGATTATATGATGGATGAAATGTGCCACGATAATGTTCAGTTTGTTATTCTGGGTACGGGTGATGCGAAGTATGAGAATATGTTCCGTCATTTTGCATGGAAATATAATGGCAAGGTTTCTGCGAATATTTATTATAATGAGGATCTTGCGCATAAAATTTACGCAGCCAGTGATGCGTTCCTGATGCCTTCGCTTTTCGAACCGTGTGGATTGAGCCAGTTGATGAGTCTTCGTTACGGAACACTTCCGATTGTGCGTGAAACAGGTGGTCTTAAAGATACCGTTCAGCCATATAATGAATATGAGGGAACGGGTACCGGTTTCTCCTTTGCAAATTATAATGCACATGAGATGCTGAATACCGTTCGATATGCAGAACAGATCTTCTATGACAAGAAGCGTGAGTGGAACAAGATGGTTGACCGCGCAATGAGTACAGACTTCTCCTGGACTGCGTCTGCGAAAAAGTACGAGGAGCTTTATAGCCGATTATAAAGTTTTAAATGTAGGGTGAATATATGGACAAGATGATTGATTTTGCTAAAGAATATGAATTAAGAAAAGCAAATTTACTTGATGAGTTGAAGACGGCATATCTTGATATATATGAAGACAAGTATGATTCTTTTGTATTTTTGGTGAAAAATCTGGATAATGCATTTTCGTATCGACCGGATGTCTTTAAGAAAATGGATGTTGAGAGGGCAGAGGATACGGGCTGGTATCACAAGAACAATATGTATGGAATGACGGTTTATGTTGATACTGCAGAAAATAATATCGCCGGCTTGACTGAACATTTGGAGTATCTGAAGGATTTTGATATTTCCTTTATCAATGTGATGCCTGTGCTTCGTCATTCACTGGTGGTATCAAAACAGGGAGGAATTCCGGAATTTATTTCTGTGGATCTAAATTATGGCAGTCTTGCAGAAATTCGAAAGTTCTGTACGGAATGTCAGAATTTGGGAATCAGTGTTTGCTTTGATAATATTGGAGAATACTGCAAGCCGGAAAACATGGATAAGATTATGGCAAATCCTCTGATGTTTAATAAGCTGGTTTTTGATATGCTGATGTTTGCCAACCTCGGTGTAGATATCTTTAAGATTAACACCCGCCCATATAAGTGGAATGAGTTAGGACTTGATTATCCGTATACGGATCAGACTTATCATATTGTTCCCCTTCTTCGCAAAGTGTTGGAGATTGTGTGCCCGGGATGTATTTTAATGTGTAATGGCGAGTTTGATGATGGTTCGGCCTTTTCGTATTATGGATCATTGGTGCATCAGGAGTGTCAGCTGGTGAATAACATCAGCAATAAGAATCTGCTTTTGGAGGCAATTGAGCAAAGAAATGTGACAAAGCTTCGTTCCATGGTGGATATGCTTTCTATGGTGAGTCGCAGTAATGTGTTCCTGAATTTTATTCAGGATCCATGGCAGGAGGACTGGAAGAGTCTTGCTGAAGTCTGCGGATTCAATGCTGCAAAGGATCGGATCGAGATGGAGATGGCAGTGGATTTTGACATGATGCTTCAGGGATATCTGATGATGGTTCCCGGTGTGCCGTTTATGTACCTTGGTGATGAATTGGGACAAATCGGCAGTAAGAGCATGGATTGGTCCAAAACCAAACTTCGTTTCAAGACGGATTCGCATGAATATAAGATTTATAATAATCTGATGCTTTTAAAGAGAATTCGTGCAGTGTATGAGGTGTTCTCAAGGGATGCAAAATGTTTTACCTATGATACCTTTGATCCTGCTGTGCTTGGAATTGTGCGCACGATTGGCGACAAGAAGATTATTGGACTTTTTAATTTTAGTCCGGTGCAGAAGACGCCTTGGATCGTGGATCCGGGTCCGTACACAGATCTGATTTCCAATGCATATATTCGTGATCAGAGTATCAGTATCAAGCCATACGGCATGATGTGGCTTTATAATCAGAGACCGGAGATCTTAGAAGATTATTGATATTGATTGGATACCAATGTCTGATATCATAATGTACATAAAAAGGGATGTTGCAGTATAAAGCAACATCCCTCTCTTTACTTTTTGGTTCTTTCTCCGGTTCGGATTTAGATAAATAAATTCTTCACTTCGGCAATTTCATCTTCTTTAGCCCATGCGGCAGGGGTATAGTAGTTCTTCTCCTTGGCCAGGTTGTAGAGCTGCTCCTGTGACATCTCAGCCTGATTACGCATTTTCTTAAGAGTCTGCTTTAATTCTTTATTTTCGGTCTGCGGAATCATATGACCAAATCCTCCGAGATGGGCATTCAGGCCCTTTAATGTGTCTGCGACCATTACACTTTCTTCCATGTTGTGTTCCTCCTTTTGATTAATTCAAATAATCCATCAATTCTTTCTTATTGGTTGCGGCACTGTTGGCGGCATCCTTAAAGAATTGCTTTACCTTGGGGTCTGTGGCATTGTTGGCATAGTCCGTCATCTTTGAGTAAGAGTTCTCGCAATCCCCAATCAGGTGTCTCAAATTTTGAAGATCCAATTCGCTAATCTTAGACATGTTGTCTTCCTCCTTATAAATCATCATATCCTGTGGATATTTTTTTACAATCTTAGTATTCTCTTTTCTTGACTAATTATCATAAATATAATAAAATTTTTTATATATGCATACAGACAGCATTGAGGAGATATGCTAAAAGGAAGGAGACTTTACAATGTCGAAAACACCATTTGTTACACTTGATCAGATCAAGGAAATTACCAAAACTTACCCAACACCATTTCATATCTATGATGAGAAGGGTATCAGAGAAAATGTAAAGCGATTGAAGGAGGCTTTTGCCTGGAATAAGGGATATAAGGAATATTTCGCAGTAAAGGCAACACCAAATCCATTTTTGATTAATATATTGAAGGAGTACGGATGCGGCGTGGATTGTTCCTCCGCAACAGAACTTATGATGGCCGAAGCATTGGGATTTTCCGGAGACGGAATTATGTTCTCATCCAATGCCACACCGGCAGAAGAATACATATATGCCAGAAAATTAAATGCACAGATTAATCTGGACGACTTTACCCATGTTGAATTTTTGGAGAAGACATGCGGTATTCCGGAGACGATTTGTTGTCGTTTTAACCCGGGTGGATATTTCCAGATTGCTAATTCCATCATGGACAACCCAGGTGATGCCAAGTATGGTATGACCAAGGATCAGATTATTGAGGCATATAAGTTATTAAAGGCAAAGGGTGCAAAGAATTTTGGTATTCACGCCTTCCTTGCAAGTAATACCGTTACCAATGATTATTATCCAACCCTTGCAAGACAGCTGTTTGAACTGGCTGTTGAGCTTAAGGAGAAAACCGGATGCCATATTTCCTTTATTAATCTTTCCGGTGGTATCGGAATTCCTTATAAGCCGGATCAGGAGGGCAATGACATCATGGCCATCGGTGAAGGCGTTCATAAGGTATATGATGAAATTCTGGTTCCGAATGGAATGGGGGATGTGGCAATTTATACAGAACTTGGCCGTTTTATGATGGCTCCTTACGGACATCTTGTAACGAAGGTATTACATTTTAAGCATACCTATAAGGAATATGTAGGTTGTGATGCCTGTGCTGCCAATCTGATGCGTCCGGCAATGTACGGCGCATATCATCATATTACCGTGCTTGGCAAGGAAAACGCTCCTTGTGACCATGTATATGATGTTACAGGTTCACTTTGTGAGAATAATGATAAGTTTGCCATCGACCGTAGTTTACCTGAAATTGAAATCGGGGATTATCTTGTTCTTCACGATGCCGGCGCACACGGCTTCTCCATGGGCTATAACTATAACGGTAAGTTAAGATCGGCAGAACTTCTGCTTAAGGAAGATGGCAGTGTTGAGATGATCCGCCGTGCAGAAACTCCGGCAGACTACTTTGCAACCTTTGATTTTACAGGTCTTTTTAAAGATTATAAGTAGGATCGTTTTTTTCTCACATTGGATTGTTAGAACATGTATTTTTGAATGAATTGAATTAAGGAATGGAATTAAGATGGCTGATTTAGTAAGCATTTCAAAAGATATTTGTAAGGATAAGAATGTAGACAGGAACCTTCCGCTGTACCTGGATAATATGTCAACGCTGTATAGTCGGTTCAGCTATATAAAGCTTGCCATGAATTATTATACATTTTACGATATGATCGCCGATGCACAGGATGATGTCACACGAAGTATTGTTAAGGTATTAGGTTCATTTAATGGAATTATGGAGGAGAATCTTGTCCATAATTCCGGTAAAGAGGATTTGGAAAATGCAGTAACGCGTCTGATGAGTATACGGGAATCGGTGACGGACACCATGGATGTGGTGGCTGCCTATGTGGATCGTTTTACATTGTATGAGTACATCCTGAACCGTATCGAACACCGTTTTGATGATAATGTGCTGGATGAGGATTACTATGAGAATCGCTTGGCCAATGATATTATGAGATACATTCTCTCGGACAAGGATACTGTTGTGATGAACGGGAAGATTGCTGAGGTGGTGGGACAACTTCCGATGCGACTTACCCGTAAGAAATTCATGGAGCTTGTGAAAGATGCATTTTCACTGTATAAGGGACAGGATTTATCCTCTTTGGCTGATTTTGTGTATATGCTTAAGAGTAATTCCGGAATATATGAACCGGAACACATGAAGGAAATGTTTCCGGATCTTTTTGAAATCTTAGAGCACCTTAAGTCATATTCTTATAAGGAAATGGATCATGACGGATATCAGAAGGCATATCAGGAACTTCAATATGCAGTTTCCTTTGTAACAAGAACCAGTGATCTTTATGTTTCGCTGATGGAGATTATCAATGATCTGTTGACGATTCTTCTTTTGAAAAATCGTACCTATATGGACACCGTGGAGCGTGAACAGTGTATTTTTATTCTGAAAAATGTAATGAGCTGCAAAGAAGAGGGCCTTACGGATGATGCCGCAAAGGATGTAACGGATTGTTTTATCGCCTTTGAAGGTTCTCAGGAGCGCATCTACAGCATGATTTCTTCGAATGATTACGTGCTGGATGAAATTAAGAAATCTCATATGGACATTGTTGCACAAATGGGGCTTTCCGTGGATTTTGAGAATCTCTTGATGGCCAGTCGTCTATCTTCGGGAAGTAACTTTGTTTCATTAAAGAATTCGGAAGAAACCGGTGTGGCAGGGGAAGAAGATGTTGAAAAAGCATTTTCGGAGTATGCACAGGCGATGGAGGAATGTTTTAAAATTTCGGGACAGATTCAGAATCGTGCGGTAATGGCCAATGTACTTTCAACTTTGCCGGTATTTTTTAATAATGTGAATGAAATTATGAGTTATATACAGACATCCTTAAGTCAGTGCTCGGATATGGCGGAGAAGAAGGCCTGTGTAGAAATATTTACACAAATGTTGGAAGAATACTAGAATGCTTCTAATTTAGAGGTGATGGAATGGAATGGTATAAGAACTTATATCTTGGAGAAATGGCAGCCAGGAAGAAGTATAAGTTGCTAAGAAAAATTAATAAACGTTGGCTTTCAAAAGCGTACATCATAACGCTCCCGTCCAACGAGGAAAATGTTCTGGATATCTATTCTTATAATGAAATACTCCAACACCATTATGACGAGAATCAATTGTTTGTGATCGGTCTGGCACACGGAAAGGAAGAGGCGCTGGAACTGACGAAGAACATTGTCTTTGAGGTGTATCGGGCCTGTGGCAATGTGAATGTGACAAAGTATATCAGACAAATGGAGGAGACTGGGACAACGTGATTGGAATATTGTTGATGATATTGAAAATCCTGGGCATCCTACTACTTGTAATAATTGGTTTGATTTTGTTCATAATCTTGCTGATACTTCTGGTTCCCATCGGATATCGGCTGGAAGTTGATCACAATGCAGAACATAGTAGGATACAGGTCAAGGGATCCTGGCTCCTTTTTATAGGATTCTTTGCCGGGCTGGTGGAAAAAAAATTTTCCTTTGGGGTCCGGATTTTTGGAATTCCTGTTTTGGGATCCGGAAAGAAAGTGAAACAAAAGTCTAAGGTTAAGACCAAAGGTAAAGAAATGACATCCTCCGGGACGGATTCCGGAGGAGATAGCAACGGAAAACCGGTAGAAGAGAATCAACCGATGGAAGAACTGTCGGTAAAGAATACGGACGAGGGACAATCTTTGGCATTAGAGAAACAGCAAGAAGAAACCAAGGATATTTCGGATACGCAAAAGGAAGAAAGAAGGCCCCACAGAAAATGGAATCTTCGCTTACTGCATCCGGTGGAAATTTATGAATGGATTCAATGGAAAGTACTGGGATTGATTGAAAATCTGGAAAAAAAGATTCATCAGTGTGAACGTAAGTTTAAGAAAATTCTTGCGGAAATCACTTCCGAAGAAAACCGGGAGTATGTATTATTTCTTCTGGGACAGCTTAAAAAGGTTTTCAAACATGTATTACCAAAAAAACATAAGATCTACGTACATCTTGGACTTGCAGATCCTTCTCTGACCGGTGAGATACTGGGGGCTTATTCGATCATCAGAACCGCCTTTGGTTTGAATTTTATCCTTGAACCGGAATTTGATAAGGAAGTATTGGAAGTTAAGATGTATATGGCAGGAAGAATACAGCTGCTGCAATTATTGATTGTTGGAATTCGTATATTTTTTAATAAGACAACAAGAAAATTCTTAAGGAGGAAGTAGAAATGGCAGAGAATGAAAAGTTCAATACAACAATGGAATCATTATTTAAGGGAATGGATTCCTTTATCTCGGCAAAGACTGTAGTAGGAGATGCAGTGAACATCAATGACACGATTATTTTACCTTTGGTGGATGTTGCCTTTGGTGTGGGTGCAGGAGCATCAAATGGAGATCGCAAGGGTGCGGCATCCGGCGGTATGGGCGGTAAACTTACGCCAAGTGCAGTGCTGGTGATTAAAGGGGACCAGATTCGTCTTGTTAATGTAAAGAATCAGGATGCAATTACCAAGATTATTGATATGGTGCCGGATCTGATCAATAAGTTTACGGGTAAGAATGAGGATGTGCTGAATGACAGTCAGGTTTCTGCCGCAGTAAATGATGCCTTAGCTTCCGATGAGATGAATACTTCGGATCCGGTGTAATGCCAGTCATCTTTTGATGGGATATTGCATATAATATTGTAACAGAATCTTTGGAGATGAATATAAGATGAGATGTCTAATTGGATTTATTTTATTTTGGATAGCCATCGGAATATTCATCTCCTTATTTATTGAGACAATCTTTTGGAATGTAGTACTGATTATTGTGTTGCTGATTATGGGATTTAATCTGTTTTGTCACTAGAGAGTGAGAGATAAAAGAAATGTGAGATAATAAAAAACCCGACGGATAACTATCCATCGGGTTATTTTACTTAATGATAAGTTCTCAATTAAGCTCTTTCTACAGCGCCAGATCTTAAGCATGATGTACAAACATACATCTTCTTTGCACCGCCGTCAACCTTAACTCTTACAGACTTAACGTTGGACTTCCACATCTTGTTTGATCTTCTATGAGAATGGCTCACCTTAATTCCAAAATGAGCACCCTTTTCGCATACAGAACACTTTGCCATTTAGTAGCACCTCCCTTAATCCAGCGTGTATAACACGGAATATTTTCAGCCGAAACCGGCATATTTCTTTGATTATGGCCTGTTAAGACCCACAACATAGGATATTCTATCAGAAAAATTATGGTAATGCAAGTGATTTTATAAAAAAATTTTCAAAAGACAAAAAAACTTATAAAAATTATTTCCTTTTCTTGCATAATAGGTTATAATTAGATGACATACTATGCGGGGAACCATTTGCATAGGGTTAAATTGTAGAACAAATTGATTGTAAATATGATAGGAGGACGATTATGAAGGGTAAAGTATCCAATCCGATGGGAAATGTTGTAATAGATACTGATGTAATTTCCAAATATGCAGGACTTGCAGCAATTGAGTGTTTTGGTATTGTTGGTATGGCTGCTGTCAGTGTTAAGGACGGTATTGTTAAGCTTCTGAAGAAGGATAATATTACAAGAGGAATCAATGTTACTTTAGATTCAGATAATAAACTGACGATTGATTTTCATGTGATTATTTCTTATGGTGTAAGTATTAAGACCGTATCTGAAAACCTGATTGAAAGTGTCAAATATAAAGTAGAAGAATATACAGGAATCGAAATCAAGAAGATTAATATCTTTGTGGATGGCGTTCGTGTCATCGACTAATTGAGGAGGATAGAAAAGTGGCAATTACAACGATTGATGCTAAGACATTACAGAAAATGTTTTTAGCAGGAGCGAAGAATCTTGAGGCAAATAAAGAATGGATCAATGAGTTAAATGTTTTTCCGGTTCCGGATGGCGATACCGGTACCAACATGACTTTGACGATTCTTTCGGCAGCAAAGGAAGTCAGTGCAATTGAAAATCCGGATATGCAGTCCCTGGCTAAGGCTATTTCCAGCGGATCATTAAGAGGTGCAAGAGGTAACTCCGGTGTTATCCTGTCTCAGTTGTTCCGTGGTTTTACTAAAGAAATTGCAAATCATGACATCATTGATGCAGAGGTTCTTGCAGCCGCAACCACACGTGCGGTTGATACAGCTTACAAAGCAGTTATGAAGCCAAAGGAAGGAACCATTCTTACCGTTGCCAAGGGCGCTTGTGAGAAAGCTACCGAGATGGCGGCCGAGACGGATGATCTTGAGGAGATTATTTCTAAGACAATTGAACATGCAGAGTATGTTCTGTCCCAGACACCGGAAATGCTTCCGGTATTAAAACAGGCAGGTGTAGTGGATTCCGGCGGACAGGGTCTTGTGGTAGTATTAAAGGGTGCATTTGATGCGTTCCTTGGCAAGGAAGTTGATTTCGAGATTACACCGGCTTCCACAGCAGCTCCTGTTGGAGAGGTTTCGGTTGATGAAGCGGACATTAAATTTGGCTATTGTACTGAGTTTATTGTTATGTTAGAGAAGGAATTTTCTGCTAAGGATGAGCAGGAATTTAAGGCATATCTTGAATCGATCGGTGATTCTATTGTATGTGTTGCAGACGATGAGATTGTTAAGATCCATGTTCATACCAATGATCCGGGTCTTGCGATTCAGAAAGGTCTTTCTTATGGATCGCTTACTCGTATGAAGATTGATAATATGAGAGAAGAACATCATGAGAGAGTAATTAAGGAAGCAGAGAGAAAGGCTGCCACGCAGAAGGAAGAGGAGGCAAAGAAGCCTGCTGAACCGGCCAAGGAATTTGGATTTATTTCCGTATCTGCAGGTTCGGGACTCAGTGAGATTTTCATGGGACTTGGTGCAGACTACATCATTGAAGGCGGCCAGACCATGAATCCAAGTACCGAGGATATGTTAAAGGCCATTGATGAAGTTAATGCCAAGAATATCTTTATTTTGCCAAATAATTCGAACATCATTCTTGCAGCGACACAGGCAGCTTCCATTGTGGAAGATAAGAATATTATTGTGGTTCCGACAAAGACTGTTCCACAGGGTATCTCTGCCATGATCAGTTTCGAGATGAATAAAACTGCAGATGAGAATCTGGAGGATATGAAGGAAGCGATTGCGAATGTGAAGACCGGTCAGGTTACCTATGCAGTGCGTGATACGGTAATTGATGATAAGGAAATTAAGCAGAATGATATTATGGGTATCGGTGATAAGACCATTCTGTCCGTTGGTCAGGAGATTAAGGATACCACATTAGATCTTGTATCCCAGCTGGTGGATGAGGATTCAGAATTGATTAGTATTTATTACGGATCCGATGTATCCAAGGAGGATGCAGAAGAACTTCTTTCAGCAATTGAGGAAAGTTATCCGGATGTGGAAGTTTCTTTGGAAATCGGTGGCCAGCCAATTTACTATTATATCTTGTCCGTAGAATAAGAATTGTGGATCGTGGGAATATATCATGTTGATCACAGAAATCAAAGGAATTGGTGAAAAAAATCAGAAATTGTTGAATAAGCTTGGAATTTATGAGGTGGAAGATCTGATCTCATATTATCCGAGAACTTACGATACATATGAAGAACCTGTATTGGTGGGAGAAATAGAGGAACCGGGCACTTACGCTGTTTATGGCGAGGTGTCCGGACCTGTTTCCTTAGTAAAAAGAGGACGTCTTCAGATTGTGTCGGTTTTGATCAAAGATTATCATGGTGATGGGATCAAAGTCACCTGGTTTAATATGCCCTATCTTAAGACGACCCTGAAAAGAGGCGCACGCTTCGTTTTTCGCGGTCGTATTATTTTTAAGCAGGGATGTTATACCATGGAACAGCCGGTGATGTACTCGCCGGGAGACTACGAGCAGAAACTTTGTCGGATGGAACCGATTTATCATCTGACGGCGGGGCTTTCCAATAATCTTATGGTTAAGACGGTGGCCCGGGCTATGGAAATGGTGGATTTGGAACATGAGTATCTTCCCTTTGAGATTCGTCGGGAATTCAAACTGATGGATCACACGGAAGCTTTGAGAAAGATTCATTTTCCGGTGAATAAAGAGGAATATATTCTTGCAAGAAAGCGAATCGTATTTGAGGAGTTCTTTTTATTTATACTGGCATTGAGACAGTTAAAGAAGGATAACACCATCGCGGTAAATCAGTATAAGATCCCCAATGATCCCCGAACAGATGCTTTTGCGGCGTCCCTTCCATACTCCTTGACCAATGCACAACAGAAGGTTTGGGAAGAAATACAGAGGGATATGTCCGGGGAACGTTTGATGAATCGACTGATTCAGGGTGATGTTGGTTCCGGCAAGACAATCGTTGCAGTGTTGGCCTTGATGAATACGGTTTATGCCGGTTATCAGGGGGCAATGATGGTGCCTACGGAGGTACTTGCCAAGCAGCAATATGAGTCTACCTGCAGAATGTTTAAAGAACATGGTGTGGATATTCATGTGGGGCTTCTGATTGGTTCCATGACTCCTAAGGAGAAGAAAGAAACCTATGAGAAGCTTAGGGAAGGTGAAATTCAGATTTTAATCGGAACCAATGCCATTATTCAGGCGAAAACAGTCTATAAGAATCTGGCACTGGTTATCACCGATGAGCAGCATCGTTTTGGAGTCAATCAGAGGAAGGCTTTGTCGGACAAGGGAGAACGTCCGAATGTTATTGTTATGAGTGCAACCCCAATCCCAAGAACTTTGGCAATTATTCTCTACGGAGACCTGGATATTTCGGTGATTAATGAGCTCCCATCCAATCGTCTTCCGATCAAGAATTGTGTGGTGGATGAATCTTACCGGCCGAATGCATATCGATTTATTGATAAACAGGTGCAGACCGGGCGTCAGGCCTATGTGATCTGTCCGATGGTGGAAGATAGCGATGGGATGGAAGTAGAAAATGTTACCGACTATTCACAGGAGCTGTCCCGAGTATTTCCGCAGTATAAGATTGGCTGTCTTCATGGCAAGATGAAAGCAGAGGCCAAAAATCAAGTTATGGAGGAATTTGCCCGAAATGAAGTACAGATTCTGGTTTCCACAACCGTTGTGGAAGTCGGTGTCAATGTGCCTAATGCTACGGTTATGATGATTGAAAATGCGGAGCGGTTTGGGTTGGCACAGCTTCACCAGTTAAGAGGCCGGGTGGGGCGAGGTGAATACCAGTCCTATTGTATTATGATGTCCGGTAGTAAGAAGGAAGAGAATAAGAAGCGATTGGAAATTATGAATCAGTCCAATGACGGATTCTATATTGCTTCGGAGGATCTAAAGAGCCGTGGACCGGGGGACCTTTTTGGACTTCGTCAGAGCGGTGATCTTGATTTTGGTCTGGGGGATATCTTTCAGGATGCTACGGAACTTCAGTGTGCCAGTGAATGTGCTAAGAAATATATGGCGGGAGAATATGGTGTGACGGATAAAGAAAAAAAGGTCATTGATCAGAAGGTTCGTGAGTACACCGAGAAATGCTGGAATCGCATAAATATTTAGAAAAATTGACATTACTTTCCTTACGTGCTATTTTTAATAGGAATTATGGTGATATTACGGATTTAGTTGAGGTTAAGTTATGAAATTATATATTATCCGTCATGGTGAGACGGAATGGAATAAACAAAAGAAACTACAGGGGCAGAGTGATGTGCCTTTAAATGATTATGGCCGGGAGCTGGCGCGGATTACTGCGAAAGCTTTGGAGGATGTGCAATTCGATATGGCATACACCAGTCCCTTGAGCAGAGCCTATGAGACGGCTCAGATTATTCTTGGGGAGCGTAATGTTCAGATTACAACGGATGCACGTCTGATGGAAATATCCTTTGGTAAGGCGGAGGGACAGCGTTCGGATTCTCTGGGAGAGGATTTTAAGAATTTCTTCTTTGCACCGGATCAATTTATTCCGTTGGAAAATGGGGAAAGTTATGCCGATGTTATGGCTCGTGCCGGAGATTTTTTCGAAAATGTATTGGAGCCACTGCGCTGCACGGACAAGACCGTTTTGATTGTAGCACATGGCGCCATGAATAAAGCGCTGATGAATTATTTTAAAAAGGTTTCCATCAAGGATTTCTGGGAGGGCGAATTCCAGTGTAATTGTTGTGTCAATATCTATGAGTTTCGAGAGGATGATTTTGATATCATCGAGGAAGCCAAGGTATACTATGAAGGTGCCACGACAAATTATCTGGATGATAAATAAAATAATTGTAAGGACGGAGAAGAATATTGAGAGTTATTGCAGGAACAGCGAGAAGCCTTCCGCTTAAGACGGTGGAAGGGCTTGATACAAGACCTACTACGGATCGTATCAAGGAAACGTTATTTAATATGTTGCAGGGCGATATTCCGGGAGCAAGATTTTTGGACTTGTTTGCAGGAAGTGGTGCCATCGGTATCGAGGCATTAAGTCGTGGTGCCTCGGAGGCCGTTTTTGTTGAAAATGCCCGGGCGGCTTGCGCTTGTATTCGGGAAAATCTTCAGTTTACGAAGCTTATGGACCGTGCTGCGGTGATGGAATGTGATTGTCTGACAGCACTTCACAGACTTAAGGGGAAGGGTGTATTTGATGTGATCTTTATGGATCCTCCTTATCGCCACGGACATGAGAAAGCAGTCCTTGAAGCATTGGTTTCAAACGATATTGCGGATGAATATACCCTGATTATTTTTGAGGCAAGTTTGGATACAGACATTGATTTTGTGGTGGATTTGGGTTATGATTTGGTAAAAGTCAAAGAATATAAGACGAATAAACATATTTTTGTTAAGAAAAAAGAGGCATAGTATGAGAATTGCAGTTTATCCGGGAAGTTTTGATCCGGTGACCATGGGACATTTGGATATTATTACGCGTTCATCCCTGCTGGTGGACAAGTTAATTGTAGGTGTTTTGAATAATAATTCAAAATCACCATTGTTTTCTGTGGAAGAACGTGTTAATATGTTGAATGAAGTTACGAAAGATATCCCTAATGTAGAAGTGATGAGCTTTTCGGGATTGCTCGTAGATTTTTTGAAAGAGTTAGACGCTAAAATTGTTGTTCGTGGATTGCGTGCGGTCACAGATTTTGAATATGAGCTTCAGATGTCGCAGACGAATCGTTTGCTGGATAATTCCATTGATACGATTTTCCTTAATACGAATCTCAAGTATTCATATCTTAGTTCCAGCGTTGTTCGTGAGGTGGCAAAGTTTGGCGGTGATATCAGTCAGTTCGTTCCGGAACAGGTGATTCCGAAAGTATATGAAAAGTGTGGAATTGATAAGGAGACTTTCTAATGAGTAAGATTGATCAGATTATTTCTGAAATGGAAGAGTATATTGAAGGCTGTAGTCCATTTCCGTTATCTTCAACGAAGATCGTTGTAGTTAAAGAAGAATTGGAGGAGATGATTAGCGAACTTCGCTTAAAGACTCCGGATGAGATTAAGAAGTATCAGAAGCTTCTTGCACAGAAGGACCAGATCTTAAATGATGCCAATGAACAGGCGAGAAGTATTATTGAAGCCGCTCAGATTCACACCAATGAACTTGTGAATGAAAGTGAAATTATGCAGCGTGCCTATGAGCAGGGTCAGATGTATGTTGATCAGGCCAAGATGGAAGCTGAGAATATCCTGAATAAGGCGGTTGAAGATGCGAATACCATTCGTTTTAACGCAATCAAGTATACGGATGATATGCTTTCAAAGTTACAGTTGATCATTGATCATTCGATTCAGTCAAACTCAAGCCATTATGAAGCTTTGCTCAAGGATCTTAACAAGACCCTGGGTGTTGTGGTAAGTAACCGTGAATCTCTTCGTCCACAGGAACCTGCGCCACAGGAAGAGGATGGCTACGGTGAAAATGTCCCGGTTAATTAGGAAGGTTACAATTCGGATTTAAATCAGTGTAATATGAAATACATGTACCAGCAGATACCAGATCAGGAAGGTAAGTCCTGCAAGGAGGACTTTGCTGTACATGTATTTTTTTATGTCCAGATCGGTTTCCTGAAAGAAGATACCGGTTTGCATAATACATGAAAGTCCGCCAAAGGAATTCATGCAAAGAAGGAGTGGAATAAGAACGGAAAGGGAATGACCGGTTTGACAGGCATGGTGTACACCGGTGGTAATCTCGGCACAGCCAATCAGCATACTGAGAAGAAGGCTGTTGTGAAGTGGTATTTTTTCTATAAATTCTGCAAGAGTAGAGAATAGTATAATATATGCGCCTAATTTCAGTACATTAATTACACTGCTGTAAACCGCATGATCCAGAAGATTCATGGTGAGAGGTGTGTCCGATGGCTTATTTTCTGAATTTGCGGGGATGTTCCTATGGGGTATCCGTTTTTTTGGGTATATTGGAACCCATTTATTTTCCGGGTGTTTAACCGCTGCAAGAACCATAAGTACCAGAAAAGAAGGAAGGTAACAAGGAAGCAGTAATTTTATGGGTATGTAGGACAATCCGAGGTTTTGATGAAAAATAAAGTTAAAAAGGAAGGCGGGACTTGATATATTGCATGCCATTAATAATAGATATGTCTCACCTTTTGTGAGACGTCCATTCTTATAGGCCGTGGTTGCCGCATAGGCACCCATGGGATAACCGCAGAGGAACCCAATCACCATTACATAGGGGATTGGATAGCGAAAACGGTTGCCGTATACATTCTGCAGAAGACATGATATAATCATGAAGGGAAACAAGGTTGGAACAATGGTGTTAAACCATAGATTCAGACCGTTGGATGCACCACGGAATGCCATTTCCTGTGACAGAAGCATTATAAGAAACACAAATGGTAAAAGAAATTTTTTAAACATGAAATCACCTAATATAATATATAGGAATTTTCGCAAACACCTATTAACAATATAGTTTATGAGGAGGAAAATATGACAAGAAAATTAGAAGGATTAAACCCTGAGAAGGTATTTTATTTTTTTGAGGAATTGTGTAATATCCCCCATGGATCAGGAAACACCAAGGAAATCAGTGACTATTGTGTCAATTTTGCCAGGGAACGGAACCTTAAGTATCGTCAGGATGAGAATAATAATGTGATTATCCGGAAAGAGGCCACGGCAGGGTATGAAGATCATCCGGTTGTACTGATTCAGGGACATCTTGATATGGTTTGTGAGAAGACGAAAGAATCCGGGCATGATTTTATGAATATGGGTCTGGATCTTTATGTTGAAGATGGATATGTGAAAGCGAAAGATACCACTCTGGGTGGAGATGATGGCATTGCGGTAGCTTATGCTCTGGCAATTCTGGATGATGACACCATTATTCATCCGCCGATTGCATGATCACGTACGGGATAAGCGGTGTGTTGGTGGGGTTGATCATGTTCCTCCTCCAG
>JBJEJH010000021.1:0-41235 GCA_051877855.1 Lachnospiraceae bacterium
GTCCTTTCTTTGCAATGATATTTAAGGCATCTGCATCAAGGAGAAGCTTTGTTTCCTCACACAATTGAAGTGTCCACTCTACAATCTTTTCCGCCTTTTCTCCTGTGGAAAGCCCGGGTCCTAAGACCACCTGCGTTGCCCAGTCGATTTCCTTTTTTAAATCTTCCTTATCCATGCCGTCATAGAATCCCAGCACTGCCTCCGGGAACAATTTTTTCAGCGCCGGTTCATTTTCTTTGGAAGTAAGTATCTTCACAAGCCCTGCACCGCAACGATATGCCGCCTTCCCTGAAAAAAACGCCGCTCCGCTCATGTGTTCACACCCTGCAATCACCAGAACCTTACCATAGTTTCCCTTGTTAGCGTCCGGTCTGCGACTTCCAATTCTACGAACATCCTTCGGTTCATAATAGAAGCACTTTCGATCCAGAATATCTTCTGCCTCCTTTGCAAATCCACAGTTCCACACCGTTAATTCCCCGGTACGTGCTGCACCGGGATAAAACAAATGTCCAAGCTTCGCATATCCAAAAGTCACCGTATCGGTTGACCCGATTGCCACACCAAGGATCTGTCCCGTAGTGGCATGAACTCCCGAGGGAATATCCACGGACACCACATTCCTGCCACTTTCATTAATCTGCGCGATGGCAGCGGCATAGTTTCCTTCCACCCTCCGTGTAAGACCAATGCCAAATATTCCATCAATTATTACATCATAAGCAGAAAGGTCATCCAATGTTCCTATCCTAATTCCCATTTTTTGTGCAATCTGATACTGTTGTTTCCACTCCACGGAAGCCTTCTCTTCATTTCCAATGACACAAATTGCCGTATCATATCCTTCCTGTGCAAGAATTCTTGCACAGGCAATGGCGTCCGCACCGTTATTTCCCACACCGCATACCGATAACACACGGCACAAAGCCCCATACTTCTTCTTAATTACCTCACACACTCCCAAAGCAGCCCGCTCCATCAGCACCATGGATGGAATTCCTACTTCATTGATGGAATAAGCATCCACCATTTGCATTTGTTTCTGATTAAGCACATACTTCATGTCTTTGACCCCTTCTACGCTATCATTTAAAAAAGACTGCAGCACTGATTATTCACCAGCCTGCAGTCCATTGACCTTGCAATTACTTTATTTCTGAATCCGCATCATCAAACACCTGAATCAGATCCGGCCCCAACAAATCATGCATATACGTATATATGTTGTTGTTCTTAAGCTCTTTCTCCTGCTTGATAACCAGCTTTCTCTTTAATTCCACACGCATCTCATTGATCCAGCGACCAAGCAATTCGATATCATCCCGATTTTCATGCAGTCTGCTGTAACATACCTGAACAAATTCAAACAACAATTCCTTATTGGCATCCTGAAGTTCTCTCGGAAGCTCAAGCTCCATGTCTTCCAGTTCCTCCAGCTTATGCTTCGCCTCCTGAATCAGGCGCTGAGTCTGGTCCATCTTTCTCTGATGGGCCTCAACATCCTCGCCCTCTTCCATATTGTCCACTACGTCCTGCATAAGGCGTGCTTTAATTTTCTTAACTTCTTTGATGTTATTGGTAACCTTGCCCTGTTTCTTCAATAATCCATTGACCCTCGCCTCAAGTTTACGAATCTGAGGAGTCTTATCCTTATCCGGCATTACAACATTGTATCGTTCATCCAGTGTAAGAATAGGAATATTAACTTGTGAAAGCCTCTCTTTGATGGTCTCAATTGAAAATTCAGACATGATATTCACCTAACTTCTATCCAATAAATTCTATGTAATCAATTATTTATTACGATTTGCTATATTATAGGATAAACGCATCAGACTTTCCGACAAATGAACATTCTCCACAATGATATCCTTTGGAAGATTCAGATCCGTATGAGCAAAGTTCCATATGGCCTTAATTCCGGCACCTGCCAGAATATTTGCCACCTCGACGGCACTATCTTTCGGAATCGTCAATGCTGCAATCTCAATATTGTGATCCCTTACAAAATCCTCCATCTCATAAATCATGCGGACATGAATTCCACGAATGGATTGCCCCGTCAATTCCGGATTAATATCAAAGATTCCACGTACAATGAAACCTCTCTTTTCAAAATCAGCGTAACCCGCAATAGCCTGTCCCAGATTACCGGCTCCCACAATAATCATATCATGTGAATGATCAATTCCAAGAATCTTTGCAATCTCCTGATGAAGATACTCCACATTATATCCATAACCCTGCTGTCCAAATCCACCAAAATTATTCAAATCCTGTCGAATCTGTGACGCTGTGACCTTCATCTTCTCGCTAAGCTCATTGGAGGAAATTCTCTCCACTCCGCTGTCAATTAATTCGCCTAAATATCTATAGTATCTTGGTAATCTTCGAATCACGGCACTAGAAATATGTTTTTCTTCCACGCAAATCCACCTTCCAAATCTTTATAATCTTACATAATATCTCATACTATGGTGATTATACATCTTTGATAAAAAAATGTCAATTCTTTTCATGTCCCCGTGTCTTTTATTTTACCACTCTATTCCACAACTTCGATATTATTTCCATCCTTACTGATACGATAATACTGATAATCCTCCAGATTAAAGAAATAAACCCAATCGCTGATGACGTTAACGGCATTAACATTACCGCTATACAACACCTTCTCATCCTTTCCGTCACTGGTGGAATAACACAAGGTATCATTGGAATCATTATAATAGTAAAGCAATCCGCCATTCATATTCAAATTACTGCAGGTACTCTTGACAATTTCCGTCGCCTCACCGCCATTCTTCGATAAACGGTATATGTGATTGCCGTCACTGCTATTACTTACATAATAAATAAAACTGTTATCCACCATCAATTCCTGAAC
Organism: Lachnospiraceae bacterium; assembly: GCA_051877855.1. GTDB lineage: Bacteria > Bacillota > Clostridia > Lachnospirales > Lachnospiraceae > MGBC120314. Next base: position 2,888 of record JBJEJH010000021.1, read on the forward strand.
TTTCTTGGCATCACAGAGTGCCTGATCCTCACTGCCATCCAGTTTCATACGATAAATCTTACCCGAATCGGAATTATTAATGTAATAAATGTAAGATCCGTCTACATTCAATGCATTACAAATATTCTCCGTCAATACCTGATCCATGCTTCCGTCCAGGTTCATTCGATGGATACGGTTGATATCGTTGTCATTGTGCACATAATAAATAACCTCATCCGCTACCACCATGTTGCGGCAGTTATTCTCCACCAGAGTCTCCACACTCTTGTCCTTAAGCTTTATACGGTAGATTCCTCCCGCCTGATAATAAAGATAATCTCCGCCATAATTCAGCTCCATGGCACCCTGCACCTTATCGAAAGCTTCCTTGCCACTGCCATCTGCATTCATAACATACAGTTTCTTATTATCGTTCTTATTGTAATAATAAATCTTATCATTTGCTTCACAGACAATACCACTATTCAACAGATTTCCCGTCGTATTACCAAAGTTTTCTTTGGTTTCTTCATTACTAACTACGGAATTACCATCAAATGACATATTCACGTTAATTTGCTCCATTCCAACCGTAGTCATCTCTTCCGTAGCACTTGTTGCAAGCACTACATTTACATTTTCTGCATCCGCCGCATGATCCTTAACCTTGTCGCAACCCGAAATCGCCATACACATGGCACCAACGATCAACATTAATTGAAACGGTTTCCTCATAAATACCTCCAAACTTAAATAATTAAATCCCAAACATTATCTACTATTATACTAAATTTTACCTTCATTTGTCAAAAATATGTTCCTATGGTATAATATGCCACAAAATTCAGCGGATATTCATCCGCATCAAATGAGAGGTCAATTATGATTTTATCTTGTAATGATATATGTAAATCTTTTGATGATGTCCCGATTCTAAAGCATGTTTCCTTCCATCTGGAAGAACATGAAAAAGCTTCCATCGTTGGCATCAACGGTGCCGGCAAATCCACCCTTCTCAAAATCATCATGGGTGAATTATCCCAGGACCAGGGCATTGTAACCTTTGCCAAGGATAGGACTGTGGGCTATCTTGCGCAGCATCAGAATACCGATTCCCATAATACCATCTATGATGAACTTCTCTCCGTCAAGGAAGATATCATTCAGATGGAAAAACGACTTCGCCTCCTGGAGGATCAAATGTCCCATTCCGAAGGCGCCGAGTTAGAAGCACTGATGAATTCCTATTCACATCTGAACCATCAATTCGAATCTGCCAATGGATATGCCTACAAAAGTGAAATTACCGGCGTATTGAAGGGTCTTGGTTTTGTTGAAGATGATTTTAACAAAAGAATCCACACCCTCTCCGGCGGTCAGAAAACCCGTGTTGCCCTGGGCAAACTCCTTCTGTCAAAGCCGGATCTGATTCTTCTGGACGAGCCCACCAACCACCTGGATCTGACATCCATCGAATGGCTGGAAAATTACATTTTGAATTATAAAGGTGCTGTACTCATCATAGCCCACGACCGCTACTTTCTGGATCGGACAGTCAGTAAGATCATTGAGTTGGACAATGGTGACTGTACTGTATTTAACGGAAACTACAGTAGCTATGCCGAGAAAAAGGCAGTTCTACGCCGCAGCCGAATGAACGAGTACCTCAAGCAGCAACAGGAAATTAAGCATCAGGAGGCTGTCATTGAGAAATTAAAACAGTTCAACCGTGAAAAATCCGTTAAGCGTGCTGAAAGCCGCGAGAAAATGCTGGATAAGATGGAGGTCATTGAAAAGCCCGTAGAACTGAATGCCTCCATGAACCTGACCCTGGAGCCGGAAATCATCAGCGGAAATGATGTTCTTACCATTCAGAATCTTTCCAAGGGATTTGACGGGCACACGCTCTTTGAAGACATCGGTTTTGAAATCAAGCGTGGTGAAAAAGTCGCTTTAATCGGCAGCAACGGAACCGGCAAAACCACGATTCTTAAAATGATTAACGGACTGATTTCGCCGGACACCGGAAGTATCCGTCTGGGAACCAATGTAACGATTGGCTACTACGACCAGGAACATCATGTGTTGGATATGGATAAAACTTTATTCGAAGAAATTCAGGATACCTACCCGGACATGAATAACACCCGCGTACGAAACACCTTAGCCTCATTTCTCTTTACAGGAGACAGTGTTTTCAAACGTATCGGCGAATTAAGCGGAGGTGAGAAAGGCCGCGTATCCCTGGCAAAGCTTATGCTGTCCAATGCGAATCTCCTGATTCTGGATGAGCCAACCAACCATTTGGACATGGTCTCCAAGGAAATCCTTGAAAACGCTTTAAACAATTACACCGGAACCGTATTCTATGTTTCCCATGATCGTTATTTTATTAATTCAACGGCCACACGTATCTTGGAATTAAAAGGTAACCGTATAACAAACTACATCGGAAATTATGATTACTACCTGGAAAAGCACGAAATTCTCGGTGTTACGGAATCCACAGATCAGCCTGCCGCCCCACAGGATCGCGCCGGCAAGGATCATTGGAAAGCTTCCAAAGAAGAACAGGCCGCTCTTCGCAAACAGAAAAATGAATTAAAACGTATTGAAAGTTCCATTGAAGACCTTGAACATCAGTTAAAAGAACTACAGGAACAGATCAATGATCCGGCAAATGCCACCAGTTCCTCAAAACTTCTTGAACTGCACAATCAGCAGGTCAAAATAGAAGAAAATTTGTCCGATTTATATGAAAAATGGGAAACTCTTGCGGAATAGATGAAAAAAAGGCGCATTTTTCCACTTTTTCTGTTGACAAGTCCTTTTTGTGGTGGTATAAAGGTACTATACCGAATTGCGGACACCGCGATTTGTATTTAAACTCAAGGAGGGTATTTTTAAAATGAACAAGACAGAATTAGTTGCTGCTATGGCTGCAAAGGCTGAATTATCTAAGAAGGATTCTGAAAAGGCTTTAAAGGCATTCACAGAAGTAGTTACTGCTGAATTAGCAAAGGGCGGAAAGGTTCAGTTAGTTGGCTTCGGTACATTCGAAGTTGCTAAGAGAGCTGCCAGAACAGGTAAGAATCCTCAGACAGGTAAGGCAATGAAGATTGCTGCTTCTAAGGCACCTAAGTTCAAGGCTGGTAAGGCATTCAAGGAAACAGTTAATAAGTAATTTAACTTTATGTTTCAAAGGGAGTTGTCACAAGACAACTCCTTTTTTTATTTCCGAATTGTAAAAAAAGCAGATTTATGGTAATATTTTACTATATAAATCGACTTTTCATGAGGTGATTTTCTTGTTTAATAAGAACTTTTTTATAAGTATCCTACTGCTTCTCTCCTTCCTTACCGCATGTAACGACAACTATTCTAAGGAGGAACAGACACTAAAAGCCATTGCCGATGATGCAGGTTTAACCGGCAGCACAATTACCGTTATGGCTTCAAGTGAATGGATTAAGAACAGTGAAATGGATCTTGGAAGTAAATTCGAGTCCGTAACCGGTGTGGAGGTCATCTACGATCTCTATCCCGATGATGTTTACCTCAGAACCTTATTTTCACGATTAGAAAACAATCAGGCACCGGATATTTTTCTTACCCAGTCCGGATTAGCTATCCAGAATACATATCAATTGGATCAATACGCTCTGGATCTTTCCAACGAATCCTGGATGGAATATTATGACCCTTTTACCGCAAAGGAAACCTCCATCGATGGTAAAAATTATGGAATGACCTACTATGACACTACCACGGATTACTATCTGATCTACAACAGGAAGATCCTGGAAAAAGCCGAAATCAAAGAGCTTCCGACAACCTTTGATGAATTTGACCGGATGTGTTCCAAGATTCTCTCCGCCGGTGTTATTCCCATCTACGAGCCCATGGCTGATGGCTGGCACCAGGCAATGCTCTTTGCCGAAATCAGTCCGGTATTTAGTCATTTAGATCCTGACATCTACAACCAATTAAATCATAACGAAACAACCTTTGCCGAAAATTCCAATATGCAGCTGGCACTGGATCAAATCCAATCCATGGCAATGAAAGGATACTTTGGCAGCAATTTTTCAACTGACACCTACGAAACCGCCCCGGGTTATCTTGCTTCCGGTGAGTATGCCATGTGTATGTTAAAACCCGGTACCATTCATTCCATTATAAACAGTGACCTTAACAACGGTTTTCAACCGGAGGACTTTGGAATCATGTTACTGCCTGTCTGCGATAATCAGATATTAAATATCCACCCTACCGGACCTTCCCATTTTATTAACAAAAATTCCGGGAATTTGACCGCTGCCAGATTATATCTGGACTATATAGCCACACAGGAAAATATTCAATATATGATTGATCATTCCAACGACATCGAGAATCTACCTTTTGATGCCGGACAAACTGCAAAATATGACGAAATAACCAGCACATTTCTAAATCAATATGACGATGAACATTCCGGCACCGTGCTGCAGGATGAAGTATCTTACTTTAACGAGCAATGGGGAGCATTTTCCAACGACATATTAAAGCTATGTCAGGGTGAAATGACTTCCGCAGAGGTTCTATCTGCCATCGATGCAAGACGTGCAGAGCTGGCACAATATGCCGGGGATTTATCCTGGAAATAAATTAAAAGGAGGAAGCTTATCTTTGGGGTGATTTCCCGTAAGATAAGCTTCCTCTTTCCAGTTGCTCACGTAATTAAAAATATTTCTCCTCAAAAGCCTCTGTGGACATTGGCTTTGAGAAATAATAGCCCTGATAGATATCGCAGCCTACATTTTTAAGGAATTCAAACTGTTCCTCCGTCTCCACACCTTCTGCTACGGTCTTCATATGGAGTTCCTTGGAAAGATCTACAATACTCTTTAATATCGTACGACTACGTTCAATATTTTCTGTTTCACCTAAGAACTTCATATCAATCTTAAGCACATCCACACAGATATCCTTCAGCATATTAAAGGAGGAATATGCACTTCCAAAGTCATCCATTTCCACCTCAAATCCTGCCTCCTGCAAACGGTCAATCAATGTGACATGCTGGTGCAGATCGTTGATGATTGCCGACTCTGTAATCTCTAATTTAAGATTCTTCGGACAAAGATCGTATTCCTTAATCAAGTCCATATAGAATTCAAAAAGATCCAGTGCATAGAGATCCTTTGCCGATATATTAACCGAAATATACAGATCGTCTCTTCCCTTCTCTTTCCATTCCTTTAACTTTCTGCAGGCCTGTTTCCAGATACAGATATCCAGTTCGGTAATACGTCCATTTTCCTCAAAAGAAGGAATAAAACGAATCGGCGGAATCAGTCCATCCTCCTTGTGATCCCATCTTGCCAAAGCTTCTGCACCCACAAGCTCACCCTTGGAATCCATCTGTGGCTGAAGATAGATCTGAATCTCACCATTAGTGATTGCATCGCTTAATTCTGCGTTATAACGTTCCTTAAGCATCGCCTCTTCCTGCACACTCTCATCAAACCACATAATCTGCTTGCGATAATCACTCTGCAGGGCATCACACGCCATGGCTGCACGGTTACAGATGGTTGCCGGTGGCAAATTACAATCTGTGATTTCATAAATTCCCAAACGAATCCTCATATGATAATTATTGGTATTAAACTTCTCCGTTATATATTCAACCCCTCGAAGAAGCTCTTCCTCATAAAAAACATCCTTAGGCATCAATATACAGAAACAATCTTCTCCAATTCGTCCATAACGACAAAGTGGAACGCTGGAAAGCCCAGCTTTGAGCGCCTCCGCTGTCGCAACCAGATATTCCTGCGCCCTGCCTTTTCCAAAAAGATCCCTGAAAATCCTAAATCGCTCAACATTCGTGCATATCATCAAAAACGTCTGATCCGGATTTTCTCGGATGACCTGACCCACGGATTCATGAAAATGTGCTTCATTATAGATACCGGTCAATTCATCAAAATTAGCGCGATGATTCATTTTCTCATAATTCTCCACAGACTCCGTCACATCATTAAGCCAGTATAATGTTCCAATGGATTTTCCCTCATCATCAAAGTCCTGATGCCGGATATCATAATAGCGGGTCTTTCCATCCTGTTCAACCGCCTTAATCTGTCCATTCCAGATGTTATTCTTCTCAATTCCTTCCAACATCGCAGCCCAATAGTTTTCCTCATCTGCAATTCCCTGCATATTTTTAAGGCCCATGGCTTTACTAAAACCGTCGGTAACAAACTGAAGGTGGTGTTCATCATCATAAAGCACCATACCATCATTAAGCTGATCCGCTGCATAGGTTAACGCCTTCTGAACCAATTTCCTTGGCGCATAGTACACTGCCATGTACATCACAACGATCTCTCCAATAGCAAAACCGATCATGGATATAAATACAGGCTGCTGATTCATCTGCATCACAAGATAGAACAGACACATTACTATTAGGATCAATGCGACACCCAGATACTTCAACCGATACATTCTCGCACTGCGAAGCGTTGCCACAATCAGCACACAGACCGCCGCCATTATGGTGACAACACATAATCCTGTAAATAGGTTCAATCCGGAAAATCTTCTCGTTGTCCATATTGCATGCCCCAGCCAGCGCATATGGGTAAGGGAAAACAGATTCTGACCAAAATAGCCATAAATCAATTCCGCATTAGCCACCAGCATCAACCAGAAAAAAGGTACTTTATAAAACTTATACCATCCATATCCGGTATGTTCCGTACAAAAACGAAACATTGCATATACGAACCATCCAATCGCTATGTAGTAGGATGTGAAAGCAAAATATGCCCAGTTCCGATCTCTCAATAACAGAATCGCCACCGCAGACAAAAGAACCCACTCCATCATGATCATAGTCATCCGAAGTTTTCTTACACTAACGGAATCCTGGTATCTTCCTACATACCAGTACAGCACAGCAATTCCAAGCATCAATATAAATATCATCCCTGATAAAACAATCTGCATATTCATCTGCTCCTTTATCCTCAGCGAACTTCATAAATAAAACTATAAAACGGTAATTCGAAAAATTATAAAAGTAACTTTCTCACCATATCCGCGTCAAATACCACACTCTTTACATGATCCACCTCAATTTGATACAAGGCATTGGCCGCGATATGTTCTGCTGCCTGCTCAATGTCACGAATACCCGTAGTTCCGTCACATTTTTCAATAATAACCTCCACCGCATCCTCGGTGACCTGACATTCATCTTCCCGCATACTCATGCGTTTTAAAATCTTTGGCAATGCAAATTTCGAGAAGATAATCTTTTTCTCCTCCATGGTATAATCCGGAATATCAATTACTGCAAATCTCGACATCAACGGTGCGCTGATCTGGCTCTTATCATTGGCCGTAGCGATGGGATACACACCCACCGTAGGAATCATACATTCCATATAGTTATCCGTAAATCCAAGGTTATCTAATAAGGTCAGAAGTACATCCGCAGGATTACCATTGCCCTTGCCGGCATTGGCCTTGTCCAGCTCATTGATAATAAATACCAGGTTAGACTCTCCCGCAATGGAGAATGCCTCCATAATAAGTCCGGGCTTTGCATTGGCATAAACTCTGGAACTGCCGGTAAGCTGCTCCGGATCATTGATGGAACTCATATCCAGAGTCATCCATGGCAATTTTAAGATACGTGCCACCGCATAGGCAATCTGGGACTTACCGGTTCCCGCAGGACCCACCAGCAGCATTCCGTAAGCCGGGAGTGTATGGGTACGATTAATCTGGATAATGGTTTCGATAATTCTCTGCTTTACCGTCTCCATACCGTACAATTCCTCATCCAGAATTCTTCTTGCTTCCTTCGGATCAATGGACTCAAAATAATTGCTCTTCCACTTGATATTGGTCATAATAGACAGTGCTCTCTGGGCATGTCGCCGCTCTTCCTGGGACACCTCATGGGACTTGGCAACCGTCATATTTCTTCTGGCCCAGACCTGAATATTCTCCGGCAAAGTCTTTCCTGCACAGGTGATAAAGTCCGAAATACTCTGGATGCTGGTAAGACGCATATCATCACCGTACTCTTCGTTCTCCTCCTGTTCATTTTCAACAGGAGCATTGCTTTCCAGAAGACGCTCAATCATATACTGAAGAAATCCATCCTCTGCCGAAAGTCGTGTTCCGCCACCAAAAGCCACTTCCCGAATACGGTATACATGATAACCATCCCCGCAATTCTCCCCGGACAGCCTTACTTTAATATGATTCTCCCCCAGCCATTTTATAAGACTTACAAAACGTGCATCCACCTTGAGAATATTCGCACTAATTCCACAGGATTCATTTTCTGTCTCGAAATTAAATGTGGTCTTCCTGGAAGGATTGGCAAAGTATCCAATGGAATGATGCTCCCATTGGCGCTCCCGATGATCCAGAATTAAAATCGGATGTTCCACACCGGCTGTTGTCTCATTGGAAACAAAGGTTGTATAGGTTACTTCTGCTTCTTTTGCATCCTCCGGTGCGTTTTTAAAGTCAAATACTGGCATATACATTTCTCCGTTGCATTTTATTATATAAGCAAAAACGTAATTTTATTGTATTCATTATACCATCATTTTACACAATTGTATAACAGAAAAATTATTATTACCCTTGGTTTTTTATTCTCTTATAGACATTTTGTAAATACTTATACGAAGAATTGCCCGATTGTGAAATCCGATTTAAAAACATCTCCATATTCGCGGCATCTAAATTAATGGATGCAGCCAAGACTTCGCCATGCTGTTCTAAACAGTAGTGATTCTAAATTTTAAGCAATACGGCTTTGTCGCATCCAGTTCATATTGCTTTCGAATTGGTGCTCCCCAGGAATCATCTCCCCCGATGCCCCTTTGCCCGGCACTGATACGCACCCAGGTATAATGGCTCTTTGGAAGTTCATCGATATGAAGCGCATTTTCCAACTCATAACAACTATAGGGCAATACACTCATCTCAAACGGAGCATCCACCATCGAAAACATCAGTCCATGCTGCTCTTTATTCATAACCTTGACATATCGTACTCCTGTTCGGTTACCACACTCCTGTGGTCTTACATTGGGAAGGAAATTCTCCTTTGCGTTACTCTTATAGAGTCCTAAAAATGCCCCTTCCTCCCGGTCATTATAGCATTCCCTTGGCCCTTTTCCATAATAAACGAAATCCTGATACTCGCCCTTTAACATAAAGTCAAGTGCAAATACCGGCATTTCTTTTAACTCTTTTGTTCCTGTAAATTCCGCTGTTACAATCAAATCCTTATTCGTATCAAATTCATAGCTTACATAGGCTTTGGCATCCGTGACCCCGGCAAGTGCATATTCGTAGCGAATCGAAGGATTCTTTGAATCTGTGCAAACCGTTCTTTCCACATTCTTTGCCAGAAGTCCAAGCGGCAACCAGCCTGCCCGGTCAAACCCGGACTTTCCTCCATTGTCATTGTCCGTCAAAGCTCTCCAGAAGGAAATCTTTGGTGCCCGGTATATATGCTCGCGTCCATGATCCTTTAGGGACGTCATCCCACCTTCCGTATACGAAAAATAATATCGAAGATCATCCACAGTCACACCCAGATTCACATCTCCTTCGATGACCGAAACCTTTCGCGTGTTCGCTTCCGGTGCATTCAACTGTGCCACTATTTCCGGATTCACTTCATTCCTGCAAATAAGCTGCTCTCTTGCAATTAATCCAAAGTCATACCCTTTTGTATTTTCCTTCTTATAAATGCAGGCATTAATCACATATTCGTAAACTGCATCCGGCAGGTTAAATTCCAATGCAAACTCTCGATTTTCACCCGGATTGGTTGTGATATCCTCAACCTGCATGGTATGGAATACTTCCCGGTCATTTTGCACGGTTACGACCAGCCTGCAGTCCGATAAATCACGGAATAAATACTTATTCTTTAGTATCACAAAGTCCTTGGTCATATCCATCTTCACTTCCTGATACAAGTACTTCACTTCCTCCATCGCAGGTTTTTCACTACGGTCAGCAAACAACAGTCCGTTCGCACAAAAATGATAGTCCGTTGCACGATCGTCAAAGTCCCCGCCATACCGGATGACCTTCTCTCCACTTTCATCCTCAACCAACAGAGCCTGATCCACAAAATCCCAGATAAAACCACCCTGATACTGTTCAAATTCATCCTCGAGTTCACTGTACTGTAACAAACCACCATTTGAAGTTCCCATCACATGCATATATTCACAGCTGATAAATGGTTTCTCCGGGTTGGAACGAAGATACTCTGCAATCTCATTTGGTCGTGCATACATACGACTCTCCATATCCGTACAATCGGAATAGTTACGGTCACGTACACAGTTCTCATAATGCACGAGACGATTTTTGTCCTTATTTCGAAAATAATTTGCCATTGCTAAGATATCTTCACCCGCATAGGCTTCATTACCACAGGACCAGATAATAATGCTTGCATGATTCTTATCACGCTCATACATCGAAGAAGCTCGATCCAGCATATTTTCCTTCCATTCCGGGAGGTTACGCGGAACATTCCATGACGGCTCTATTGCACCCATTTTCTGCCAGGATCCGTGACTTTCCAGATTTGCCTCATCCAATACATAGATACCATATTCATCGCAGAGACGATACCAGGCTGACTGGTTTGGATAATGCGAGGTACGAACTGCATTAATATGATTCTTCTTCATGATTTTAATATCTTCTGCCATCTTGTCATACGGAAGACAACGTCCGGCGGTATAAGAAAACTCGTGACGATTGACACCATGAATCATCAGTCGTTTTCCATTGATCATCATGACTTTATTCTTCATCTCAATGCGCTTAAAACCGATTTTCTGCGGAACAAGCTCAATCAAATTACCATACGCATCATAGATTTTACACACAAGTGTATAGAGATTCGGAATCTCCGCACTCCACTGCAATACATTTTTAATCACTGCATTCTCCGGCCATTCCTTCCAGGAAGAAACAATCTGATTCGAAGCATCGAATAGTTCACATTCCACCGAATAAATCAGGTCTTTATTCCGACCGGAAACTTCCGCTTTGACTGTTAAAACACCATTTTCATAGGTATCATCCAGCGTTGCCACCACATCCAAATCACGCACATGAATATCCGGCACAGAATAAAGGAATACCTCACGAAATATTCCTGAAAAACGGAAAAAATCCTGATCCTCCACCCAACTTGCACTACTTCTTTTATAGACTTCAACTGCTAACTTGTTATTCTTGTCGCGTACTAAGTCCGTAATATCATAATCCTTGGGCGAGAAACAATCCTCACCATATCCTATGAAAACACCGTTAAGCCATACATACATCGCCGTTTCCACGCCTTGGAAGGACAGGTAGATTCTCTTATCACGCAACCGTTCCTCCACGTCAAAATATGTAACATAACTTCCAACCGGATTATAATTCTCGCTGACCATCGGCGGACGAAGAAATTCCTCTCCATCCCATGGATACATGGTATTGATATACTGACAGTAATCATATCCCTGTAACTGGATATGACCCGGAACAGCAATATCATCCATCTTACTGCAGTCATATTCTTCCTGATAAAAATCCACCACACGGTCCGCCGGCTTATTGGCATAAGAAAACTTCCAAACACCATTTAAGGACTGTCTTAAAGGAATACAGGCACAGGTTCCATCATCCTTAAACTCAAGATAATCCTGTTCAGAATCAAAATAGAAATGATCCGAATGTGCCGGTTCCCGTCCGATATTAAACACTTCCGGCTGTGAAAGCCAGGAAAGCTGTGGTTCCAATTTATCTTTTAACATATCCATACACCTCCAACTGCGTTAATGCAGGAAATGGGGATTCTTCCTCCGACTTAATCAAATCACTTAAGGTGATACTTCTCGTTTCCACAGAATCAATATCAATCACCTGTGCTGTAGATACTTTCTTTAAGTTTATATCAAAACTATTTCCATCCGATAATGTGACTTTCGCCTTGGTCCAGTAATTATCGTGTGGGAAATCCGCTCTGGTATACAAAACAATACGGTCCACAATACAATCGCATCCAAAATCAACCGTAATCTCGGCATCCTCACGACGATTAATTCCCCAGGACTCATAAGGCCACTCCCCATGTGCAAGGTTGGCAATTACGCCGTCAATCGCATTTCTTGCTGCAAAAACAGCCTCACCCCGGGTTTCAACATTAGCAAAAGCATGTGGATAACAACCGCTTTCCCCACTCTGATCACACACATTGATGGCAAGATTACGATATGCGTAGATTTCATCTTCTCTTGCCACTCTTGCATACAGATAATGGCGATTTCCTGTAAATGCCTTTGGTGAATAGCTTATACGACGCTCGCCAAATGGAATATAAAAAGAATAATTATCCGTCAGATATACCAAAGACTTTCCAAGTGCATCATCCACACTAAGCCATACAAATACATTCTTCTTTTCAAGTTCCAGACAAATACGGTCACCCTCCTGATACTCATGGGTATTGACAAGACATACCTCATTTTCACCTCTTGCCACACATTTTACCTGATCTTCTTTATTAATTACCTTCAGTGATAAAACAGCCATCTTCTTCTCCTATCGATACACCTTTGCATCCACTCTTGTTGTAAGGCTGGTCGTTCCCTTTTTAATCTCATATTTCACAACCGGAATTACGGTTTTTCGATACAACACATTAGTATTCGGACTGGCATTCAGTACCATAGCTTCCCCCTCGCCCGACACACTGCAACTTGAAAAATCATTCTTCGCCGTTGCCACTTTTTTGTCGCATTCACGAACCAAATGATCCTCATCACGTGCCGCTACCGAATAACCGCAGTCATAAGCCACACAATCGATTTCAGACTGAATGACATGGGTTCTTGTATGTCCGTCGCCATCCGGTTTAATGGTGGTTTCCACAAGAATTCCAGGATATGGACTCCATTTTGACCAGGTGTAATCATCTCCGATTTTCCCCTCCAAACCGATTCGACGCACATGACAATCGCCACCGATTTCAAAAGCCAGCATACTATCCGGCGCATTTTCAAAGAAGTTATAAATCGACTTACTGCAAGAAAATCCAAAGCAGGTATCATAAGCGAACTTTCCATACTTTTCAACAGACTGCCCATGTCCCTGTGGACTAAACACTGCCACCGGATACGCAGTTGCATGATGCCCGTCGTTATACATCAATTTATCACTGTATGGCTGTGGACTCATCGGTGTAAGCTTTGGAAACTCCTCAACTGCCACCGACCAGAATGGATGGTCATCCGGCAACGCCAGAATTGCAAAGGTTTTAAAACCCCAATAAGGCGAACCCGGCGCATTATAGGCTTCCGCCATAATCAGATTCGGATAACCATAACCAATCGTTAAGATATGGTCACGGTCAAAAATATCTTTTTTCAACCAATTCTCCATATGACGGGTAATAATTCCCTTCATCTGACCTAATGTAAATGGCTCAATTCCTGCAAATACACATGCGGAAAAAAACGCCACCTGTGCAAATCGATAGGTCAAAGAACGGCCAAACGGAAGTGCTTCACCCGATTCATCGAACCAGTAGATAAATTGCTTTGCAAATAAAAGTGCACGTTCTTTAAATAAAGCAGCTCTCTTTGGATCATCTTTTTCACAGACTTTTGCATAAATTAAACAATAAAAATGAATTGCAAAAGAAATATAGTAATCCTTTTGATTTGAATCGCCATCCTGATACCAGCCATCCCCGTTATAGAACGACTCCGTCATACTCATATATTTTTCAATGCATTCTTCACTGTATTTCTTTCCAACACTACGAAGTGCCACATTTACCAGAACATTAAAGAGAATCCAATTACACTCCGGAAGCACCCATTCATTAATACCATAAAGATAATTTGCAAGATTGTCCTGATCCTTTTCACCTAACACATCCCAGAACTTATCTCTCGCAATAATGATCCCATAAGCAATCGCTGCCATCTCAACAAACTTTTGGTCTTTATCACTAAATCCACCCCAAAACTCTTCCCCTTTCGGATCACATCCTGCCGAAAGAGCCTTTGTTAAGCGTAAATTCCACTCCGGATCATTTCCTCCACCTGCATAGTATGGAACAAATCCCCAGAATAATCTTGAAATACCTTCCATGGAAATTGCCCTTTGATCATAATAAACTGCAGTTTTGCCAAGATCGAGTCTTGCTCCTTTTTCACTAAAATAAGGAATTAATGGATTTGACATAGCAAGCAGCAAATCCTGCCAGTCTTTTTTACTCTTCAACATTTTCTCCCACCGCCTTTAGATTATATTTTTTTAAAATATCCTCAAATATAAAAACATGCGAAAAAGAAATCACTCCCGGCGCCACAACAAGAAATGGCGCAGTCACAAAAACTCCTACCGCAAACATAATTGTCAAAATAAAAATCAGAAAAATCGTACGCCACCATTCTCTTACCGGCATTACAAGACATAGAATGATAAGATTCTTACGATTTGTCTCACATCTTGCAAGCAATGGAAAATAGTAAAGCGCAAATATCAAAAGAAGAACTGCTAAAATCACTAACACCGGCATAAACAGCCCGGCAAAAGGCATATGCATTGCCGTAAGTATATAAAGGTCCCCAGCAAGAAAAGCCCCTAAAAAAACAACAATGACCCACATCAAAGTAGCTTCTTTAAAGGCAGCTGCAAATTCTTTAAAATACGAAATCATTACATGTCCTTCCGTATCTTTTGCAATCAAAAACATCTGACTATAGAGAGCAGTAATCGCTGCTCCAATCGTCACAATCGGAAGACATGTCACAATAAATACGAGGGACAATAAGATAATATTTGTCACTTTTCCCAAGAAATTCCACACCGGCCCATCTAAACTAAAAAACTCACTCATATTGTCCCTCCAAAAATGTTGATTACCAATACTGGTTCCATTCCTTTCTCAAACGTGTCAACGCTTCCAGATAGAAATAGTCACCCCAGATATTACATTCATCCACGCCATAATGATTACAGGTATTGTATGGTGAATGATTCGAATAGGTACTGTGAAGAACTAATCCATTGGATTCCTCCATGTTCTTCACCGCATAGCCATCATAAACTGCCTTCACAAGTTTACGGGAAAGATTGGTATAATACCCGGCTTTTTCTTTTGGCAGATAACGACTCATTTCCAAAAGACCACAAGCAACTATGGATGCACTTGAGGAATCTCTCGGTTCATCATCGCCATCGTTAAATTCCAAGTCCCAAAAAGGAACCAGATCCTTTGGCAAATGCTCCAGATAATACTCGGTTACCTTTTCAAATAATCCAATATACTCTTCTTTTCCTGTATACTTGTAAGCTGTAGCTAACCCATACACGCCCCAGGCCTGCCCTCTGGCCCATGCCGAACCATCACGGTAGCCTTGACAGGTTGCACCGTGATCCGGCTCCCCTGTTTCCATGTTAAAATAAAACGTATGCCAGGTTGAATAATCCTTTCGAATTACATTTTTAATGGCGGTATGAATATGCTTTTCGGCAATTTCACGATACTTTTCATCACCGGTCGTCTCACTGGCCCAATAGAGCAACGGCAAATTGTTAAGACAATCGATAATCAGGCGATAATTCTCCGGAGCATCCATAGGCCCCCAGGCCTGCAGAAACTCCCCAATCGGATGATATCTGGTAAGCAGCTGATCGGCTGCCTTAATTGCCGCTTCTTTGGCATCCTCGTTTCCGGTGAGCTTATACGCTGCAACACAGGATGGTGAATACAAAAATCCCATATCATGATGATCCACTTCGATTTTTTCATTAATACGATGCAGAAACGACTCTACCTGAATGTCACCGGCATTCTTGAACCGCTCCTTCATTTTCTCCGAAAACTTTTGCGGATGGTCTGAAATATACTCGAATGCCAGCCACACTTCTCCCGTCCAAAATCCGGTCGTCCAATCTACATTTTCAGTAGCGTCATACCTTTGATTAATACTGTAGGCTCTCGGAAAATGATCCGTAAAATCATCAAGACAGCGATCAATCTGGGCAACAGCAAAATCAAAAGCTTTTGTTATTTCATCATCACTTATAATTGGATAATTCTCAAACATTTCGTGCATTTTTCGCTCCTTTAACCCTTAAGACCTGTAGAAGCAACACCTTCTACAAAGTACTTCTGTAATACTAAGAATACAATAATTACCGGAATCAACGACAATACGGAACCTGCCATAATCAATCCGTAGTCGGATGAATACTGGCTGATGAACATCTTAAGTCCAAGCTGAATAGTCTTTTTCTCTACAGACTTTAAATAAATCAATGGTCCAAGATAATCGTTCCATGTATTAACAAAAGTAAAGATTGTTAAAGTTGATAACGCCGGTGCGGATAACGGAAGCATGATGTGCGAATAGATTTGATATTCATTCATACCATCAATTCGCGCCGCCTCATTCAGTTCCATCGGAATACCCTCATAGAACTGTTTCATCATAAACACACCAAATGCTGAAAACGCCTGCAAGCAGATAATTGCAAGCAATTTGTCATTTAATCCAAACTTTCTCATCATCAGAAACTGCGGCACCATGTAAACCTGCCACGGCATCGCAATCGTTGCGATGTAAGCAAGGAATAAACCATTTTTACCTTTGAACTCAAGTCTTGCAAATGCATACGCTGCAAAACTACTGGTCAAAAGCTGTAAAAGCGTTACGACAATGGTAAGAAATACCGTATTCTTTACAAAGGTCAGCATTGGTATCTTGGTCCAGATTTCGGAATAATTAGACCACCTTGGATTCTTCGGAATCCATACAAATGGATTCATCTGGAATACTTCACGATCTGCTTTTACCGACGCGGATAACATCCATAAAAACGGAATTACCATTAACACCGCTATTATAATCAATATTGCATAGAGAATGATTTTCTGTGTAATAGCATGCCCTCTTTTGGAGCGCTCTTTTTTATTATTGTTTGCCATCTTAATCATCCCTCCTACTTATCTTTCTTACTCTGAATACCAAACTGCACGATTGTGACTGCTAATACGATTAAAAATAATACCATAGCCACAGCACTTGAATAACCAAGATCCCAATCGATGAAAGCCTTCTGGTAAATGTAATATACAAGAACAGTCGCCGAAGTTGTAAGTTCTCCCGATCCACCACCGGCTAACATCACGGCAATGTCATATACCTTAAAGCAGTTTATCGTCAGCATAACCACTACGAAAAAGGTTGTTGACTGAAGCTGTGGCCAGGTAACGTACTTAAACTTCTGCCAGGTTGAAGCACCGTCCAGCGATGCAGCTTCATACAATTCTCCCGGAATACCCTGCAAACCGGCAAGATAAATAACCATGTAATATCCCATATACTTCCAAACACTGAAAAGAATCAGTGAAAGAATTACCAGCGATCCGGAAAACCACTGTGGAAGCTGGTTTGCCGGGATGTGACATACATTATATAAAAATGCGTTAATCGGTCCCTTTGAAGGATGGAACAACATCTTCCAAACCGCTGTAACAGCTACCAGTGAACCGACATATGGAAAGAAGGAAAGCGTTCTAAAAATCGCTCTGCCTTTTACTTTCTGATTTAAAATGATTGCTAAAGCTAACGAAGCAATCATTGTAAGCGGAACTGTTCCTATACAATAAATAATAGTATTTTTAAATGCAGCCTTGAAGAAAATATCGGATTCAAGACGCTTAAAGTTATCGATACCAACAAATTGAATTGCATTACTGCCATCCCATTTAAGGAATGCCAAAGCAAATGCAAATACTATTGGAATTAATGTGAATACTGCAAATCCGATAAAATTCGGTGCAATAAACGAATACGAGACCAGATCTCTTTTGAATTCCCGGCTTAATTTACTGCCGGATCTTATCTTGGAAAGCTTACGCTGTAATTTGTCAATTTTATCCAAGGTTCTTTTCTTTTCCTTCGCATCTGCTATTCCGTCCATGGCCTTTCTCATCAGTTCATCCAATTGGCCCTGCATACGGTCGATTTCAATATTTTTCGTCTCGCCCATGTGTCCTCCTTGTATGAGTAAGTCCCTACACGTCATAATTGAAATGGGCTGTTGTATTTACAACAGCCCCTCCAACTAGTATCACTTATTTCGCAGACTCACTGCTTAAAATATTTGATTTCACTGTTTTATTACTGAATCTTCTTAACCGCTTCTGTCATTGCCTTAATACCATCATCAATTGTCATTTCACCGGACATAATTGAGCCGTGGAAAGAATCAATTGCACTGTTGATTTCTGATACATTCTTGGCATATGGTACTTCAAGATAGAGATTTGAAACATTTAAAGCTTCCTTTGATGCTTCATCGGTTGGGAAACCATCAAGGCTTGTGATTAACTTCATTGCTTCGTCTGTCATAATCGCCGGGAAGTTACCGGTCGAAGCCATTACTGCTGCACCTTCCTCACCGGATACCCATTTTACGAAATCCCAGGCTTCATCCGGAGTATCGGTTGCTGTTGTGACTGCAAGGCCTGTAATTGTACCAAGTGTTGAACCTGCAGGAACACCCTCTGCATGTGGATATTTTACAATACCCCAGTTACCGCAAAGACTCTTATCGTACTCGCCTTTTTCAAGGTTTGAAATCATTGTTGCAATAAACCATGAACCCATATTTAACATTGCTACATCGCCGCCGGAGAAGGCTGCCGAATAATGTAAACCTTCGGTCTTAAGGTCTGTGTACTTACGACATACACCATCTTTTTCCTGATTTAATACCATCTCGTAGTATGGCTTAAAGAACTCATAGTCGCCATCTAAGATTGTATGCTTTCCATCAAGAACACCGAACAACTGAACTGCAGATCTCCATGTATGGTAATGAGCACCATATACCTGATTACCGAAGTCTGTTTTTGTCATCTTACGTGCAAGTGCATCATATTCTTCAAAGGTCATATCATTGGTTGGATATGCAACGCCTGCTGCGTCAAAAAGGTCTTTGTTATAGAAGATAACCCAGAAGTCATTTCTGAATGGCAGCTCATATAATGAACCATCTACTGTAACCTGATCCGTTACACCTGCATATTTTTTAAGATCAACGCCATCAGCCTTAATACGGTCATCCAAAGAAGCAATTGCATTCTTCTGAACTAATGTAGCATAACCGGGAACATCCTTAATCGTTACAACATCGAAATCCGTTCCCGAACCGGAAAGTTCTGTAGCAAGTACTGTCATGTAATCCGTAGAACCAAGGTCTACCATATCAATCTTAACATTGCTATGGGATGCTTCATATGCATCTGCAAGAGCCTGCCAGTACGAAGTTGACTCCTTATCCCAGATAGCCCACTTTAAAGTAACCTGCTTTTCTGTGCTTGTTGCATCACCCTTTGTTTCCTGTGCCACGGTAGTTGTGCCTGTATTCGTCGCATCCGTTCCGGTCTTAGCACCACATGCTGCCAATGACATTACCATGGCCGCTGAAAGAACTACTGATAATAATTTCTTAACCATCTTTAAACCCTCCTATAGATTAAAATATACTTCGTTTCTTTCTGTGATCATTATATAAAATGAATTATTAAACATACATAGAATATCTTATATTTTTATTGAAAATATTATGAAAAAAATTTCCCGAAAAAATCTTTTACTTGTTAAGATGTAATATCTTATAAAAAAATGTAAAATTCTATAAAAATATACTTTTCAAACCCGGGATATGATAAAATGAAAAAAAGAAAAATAACAAATTGTGGTTGTGCCGCACACATAAGCAATTAATTATTGTTATCTATTTTTATTCATTTAAAGGATTTCATAGCATGAAAGAAAAAAAACATCGTTCCCTGCAGAATATTATTCTTCTAATTATTATTCTGTTTACATTAATAATTGGAACTATTATCGCTTCATTATCTGCTTATTTTTATAATTATCATACCAAAAACGCTGTTTTATTAAGCACGGATGCCAATCTATCCTTTTTGGTAGATTCCATTAACCAAAACATCCAGGGCATTGAGCGAATGGAGGCTTTTTGTATTACGCACAACTACATTGGTGATTTTATGAATTACTCCGGTAATTCTAATCCTTCCACTGCCATCAAGGCCTATGACCGTTTGTATGATGAATATACTTTAAGCACCGTCAATCCTTATATTCATCGTATCATTGTGGGAAATAACAATGGAAAGTATCTGATGATTTGTGACCCTTCATATTCAACTTCTTCCAATGTTGATCAGATTACACTGGAGCTTCCACAGTATAAGGAACAAATCAATTCAAAAGAAACGGACTTTACCTATGGTTTCACGAAGGACCCCTATAGTAAGCGCTATGGAAAAGAGATATTAATTTTAATTCAGCCAATCACCTATAATTATAGTTTTGTCCGTGGCGGATATGTATCATTATCAGTCTATGAAACATTATTTACCAGCCCATTAAAATACTATGCCATACCCACCGGAAGTGATGTGTATCTTACTTTAGGACAGCATAGCTACGCAATGACCAATGAGGGTTTAACCGAATTTGAACCGGAGAATATCAGAGTCAAAGAAACGAAAGGGCTTTCTTCGGATTCTTATGCAACCTTTTATTCCAATGCCTCGGGTAATAACAAAATTGCTATCACAAAGTCATTAAAATCATCCGATTGTTTCATCACACAAACCATAAGCGAAGATGCTTTTTATGCCGGCAAAATTTTCCATGTCGGAAACTTTGCACTTTGTTTTGTATTAATCATCATCACCAGTGCAATTCTGTTTTTCCTTTTTAACAGATTGTTAAACAAGCCAATTATAAGTATTCAGAAACGCCTCAAGGAAATTGCCGAAGGCGACTTTTCGCGGGACGATTCGATTGAATGGAATCATGAACTCGGTGATATCGGACGCGGTATTAATGACCTCACCGAAGATTTAAAGGAATTATTGGAAAGTAAAATCCAAGACGAAAAAGATAAAAAAGACCTGGAATATAAGATGCTGCAAAGTCAGATTAATCCTCATTTTCTCTATAATACATTAAATTCCATCAAGTGGATGGCTGTTACCCAGGGTGCACAGGGAATTGCCGATATGACCACTGCACTATCAAGACTTCTCCGCACGATTTCCAAAGGAACCAAGCTGGTCATTTCGCTGCGGGAAGAACTATCCTTAGTAAAGGATTACTTTACCATTCAGCAATATCGCTATGGTTCTGCTCTTTCTATGGATGTCATCGTTGACGATGAAGTTCTCTACGATGCACAAATCGTACAGTTTACCATGCAGCCCATCGTTGAGAATGCTATTTTTCATGGAATTGAACCAAAACAAACCGTTGGAAAAATTACCATTCATGCATATTTTGAAGACTCCGATACCGCAGCCATCAGCATTGAGGATAACGGCATTGGCATGAGCGATGAACAGATTGCCGCGCTCTTTGATGAGAAAGAAAACGACCCCGGTCAGTTATTTAAAGAAATCGGAATAAGCAATATCCAGAAAAGACTTCAATATGAATTCGGAAGTGACTATGGAATCCGCGTCGAAAGTCAATTAGGGGAATATACCCGTATGACAATTCGTATTCCAATGAGGAGGATCAATCATGTATAAAATATTGATTGTCGATGATGAGCCCCTAATGCAGGTGGGGATCAAGTCCATGATAAATTATGAAGAATTAAATTGTACGATCTGTGGTCTTGCCAACAATGGCGAAGTTGCCCTTTCTATTATTGAAAAAGAGCAACCGGACATCGTGATCTGTGATATCAAAATGCCGATTATGAACGGTCTTGAACTTATCCGGATTTGTTGTGAGCGCTATGGCTATGGTGTGCCGGTTTTTATTTTCTTAACCAGCTACGAGGAATTTTCCTTAGCAAAGACAGCGGTAAAGTATCAGGCCAGCGACTATTTAATAAAATTAGAATTAGACCAAAACATCTTGACCAATGCAATCAAGAAAGCGCAGACCCTTGTGAAAAAATGCGAGACAAAAAATCCGGAAGACTCTGCTCTTTGGATGGTTCAGAAAAACGAAGAAAAATTCTATATCAGGCTTCTTCAGAATATGTTTGAAAGCAATGAACAATTTGCCCTGCAAAGTTCTTTTCTGGACATCGAACTGAATGCGGATGCTTATCAGTGCGCTTATCTGGAATTCTTTGAAAACGGCAACATCGAACTGGCTTCCAAGCAGAAATTCTCACTATATCTGAGTTGTACCTCTCTGCTGATCGAACTGATGACCAAATACATGGATGCCAAAGTTATTTCTCTTGATGTAAAACATTGTGCCGTGTTAATTCGTCTGACCAAAGAATCCACCGGAACCTATACCCCGGACAAGGATAAGATTTTAGAGGTATTCACACAATTAAATGAATCCATACGAAAATACTACAATGCTTACTTTTTCCTTGGTCTCGGAAGTATTGAAAAAGAACCGTTAAGCATTTCTGCCTCCTACCAGAACGCACGTCAGGCCTACGCTAAGGTTAATGAGACAAGCCCCTTTGTCTCCTGTGATGTTGACCAAAACACCAACGATACCCATACGACCTTTAACTTATCGCTCTTTCGCGAAACCCTGTCACAGGCTCTTGAGGAATTCGATGAGTTAAAGTTTTCACAGGTTATCAAAGAAATGTGTGATATTTTCTCTGAGAATACATCCCATACCACACAGGCAATGGATGCTGCCTGCAGTATCTTATATATGGTAATTTCTTCCCTGCCGGACGGTGAGCAGACGGTTGCGGATTTATTTAACGATTATCCGGACCACTACCGCTCGATCTATCGTCTCCATACAGTAGAACAAATCAACCGGTGGCTGCAGCATTTTTCAGAAAAGATATGTGTTTACTTTGCTGACCGTAAGAGCAATCACACCAACTACACGGTCAATCTGGTAAAACAATACATCAACAACCATATTACGGAGAAGCTCACACTAAATGATGTGGCAAATATGATTAATATCACACCAAACTACTTAAGTCAGCTATTTAAAAAACACAATGACTGTGGTTTTAATGAGTATGTCAATGTTGCTAAAATCAACGAGGCAAAACGGCTGATGTCCGAAGGGCAATTAAAAATCTATGAAATATCCGATGCTCTTGGTTTTGAAAGTTCCTTCTATTTTAGCAAGGTGTTCAAAAAAATTGAAGGCGTTTCGCCAAAGGACTATATGAATCATAAACTGTTGTAAGTAACTTCAGTCGTTTCTTTCTAACCTATTTTAGATTGGAGATTTTAGTATGTTTAAAGAATTTGTGGAAAACAACCGGGCTTTACGCTTTTCAGATTTAAGTCTATATGCCCCTGCCAAAGATCGTCCTTCCTGGGAATCACTGGATGATGCTGCCAAAGATTTTGTCGTTAATGAGGCAAGAAACTATCTCCATTATGACTATCCTTATCTAAAGGCGACGGATTTTATGGAATTTTGCAGAACAGGAAATCGTACCCATTACGAAGACAAGCTTTTTGCCAAGCGAAAGGCACTCTCTGCTCTGGTACTGGGTGAGTGTGTGGAATATAAGAAAAGCTTTCTCGACGACATCATCAATGGAATATATGCCATATGTGACGAAACCTGCTGGCAATTACCGGCACACAATTCCTATATTCGTGATACGCCACAGTTGCTGTTACCGGATACCCAAAGTCCGATTATTGAGCTTTTTTCCTGTGAGACTGCTGCCATTCTTTCAACCGCATGTTATCTTTTACTAGATGAATTGAATGAAGTCTCACCATTGATTGTAAAAAGAGTTTATGCTGAAATTAAGAAGCGTGTTCTTGATGTCTATCTCACTGAGCATTTCTGGTGGATGGGGCATGGCGATGAACCAATGTGTAACTGGACCATTTGGTGTACACAGAATATCTTAATTACTGCCTTTTCCATCCCTCTGACAAATGAAATGCGCACTCAGATCGTCCAAAAGGCCTGTGCAAGCTGCGATTATTTTCTAAAGGATTATGGCGATGACGGATGTTGCGAGGAAGGTGCACAGTATTATCGCCATGCCGGATTATGTCTCTTTCAGACCATCCTCGTGTTATGCAATGTAAGTAATAATCATTTTGCAGCCTTGTGGAATAATCCGAAAGTGAAGAATATCGCTTCTTATATCTTAAATGTACATGTCGATGATATTTACTATATTAATTTTGCAGACTGCTCTCCGGTAGCCGGACGCGCTTCTTCCAGAGAATTTTTATTTGGAAAATACTGTAATATCCCATCCTTAAGTGCCTTTGCCGCAAAGGATTACCGGAAGAAAAATATGCCTGAAAACATCGAGGAAAACAATCTCTTCTATCGCTTACAGGAATTGATGACGCGCTCTCAAATGCTAAACTATAAGATTCCGGATTATATCGAGCATCCAAACATCTACTACGACAGCGTTGGTCTTTTTATTGCCCGAAACCACACTTATACAGTTGGTGTAAAGGCCGGTGATAACGCCGACAGCCACAATCACAACGATACCGGAAGTATTACCTTTTATAAGAACGGGTTGCCATTCCTTGTCGATATTGGCGTTGAGAGCTACACCCGAAAGACCTTCTCCCCGCAGCGTTATGAGATTTGGACCATGCAGTCCGATTACCATAATCTTCCAACCTTAAACGGACTCATGCAACAGGATGGAAAAGACTATTACGCCGAAGTATTAGGCAATGAATTCACGAAAGAGGGTGGTCAAATTAAGATGGAGCTTAAAAACGCTTATCCTAAGGACGCAAAGATTCGTTCATACAAGCGTAATGTACTTCTTACCAATCAGGGACTCACCCTGACGGATGAATGGAATCTGTCAAATTCAGACCACAGCCTCTCTCCTGTGATACTGAACCTGATTAGTTATAACACACCTGAAATTACATCTTGGAACGGAACCGATGGAAGAATATCCCTTAAGGACTTGGGAATGATAGAAATCACATCCGGGCAACGATTGGAAGTTCTTATTGAAGAACTTCCAATTACCGACCCGCGACTCATGCTCTGCTGGAAGCACAGTCTGTATCGCATTCGCATCTGCTTTAATGATTCTGTCGGAAGCTGTAACCTTACGGTTCGCTAATATGATACTGATGGAGTAAAAATCAATTAATTTCGGTGTCTGAAAAAATAAAATGAAACACCTTCTTCATCAGTATCACATAAGTTGTAATAAATACAACGATGGAAAGACCCTGCGCAAACTTCTTATCCTCCTTTGGAATATTTAGACCAATGATAATTCCAATAGCGCACAAGCAAAACTTCACCAATGCAAAATCTTTCCAATCACTCTGCTTTGCATACCTGTTACCCAATTCAATTAATTGCTTCATAGAATTACCTCCTTCTTCTCCTTATATATTACATTATACACTAAAAACAACTTGAAAAAAATCAAAAAAATATAACCACTGTTCCATATTTATGATATGATATGACTTAGATGGATAATTTTCACTTACGAAATGCGTAATGATGTGCGTAAATATCATGTAGGTTTACAATCGGGAGGAATCTATGAAACTAGTATATACCAACGAAAAATGTATTGGATGCAACAAATGTATTCGTGCCTGCAAATGTGTTGGTGCCAGTGTTGCCACCATCGAGGACGGCAATGCCAGAATCAATGTCGATCCGGCAAAATGTATTGGCTGTGGTGCATGTATTGATGCATGCGAGCACAACGCCAGATCCTATGAGGATGATACCGAACGTTTCTTTCAGGATTTGGCTTCGGGCAAGAAAATCTCTATTCTTCTGGCACCTGCATTCAAAGCAAATTACCCGGAAGAATATGAATCCGTTCTTGGTGGTTTGAAAGCACTTGGTGTCAATCGAATCATCAGCGTATCCTTCGGCGCAGACATCACCACCTGGGGATATCTGAACTATGTAGCGCAAAACAACTTCCTTGGAGGAATCTCTCAGCCTTGTCCGGCTGTTGTGGGATATATTGAGCGTTATGTTCCGGAACTTCTGCCAAAGCTCTTCCCTGTGCAGAGTCCTATGATGTGTGCGGCTATCTATATGAAAAAGTATGCGCATCTGGATGATGCCCTTGCTTTCATCAGTCCATGTATTGCCAAGAAACTTGAAATTGATGACCCGAAGAATGGTGGATACATTTCCTACAATGTTACCTTTGACCACCTTATGGATTACGTAAAAAGGAATCACATCACAGGGACTATGGCTTCTGATGAAATCGAATATGGTCTGGGATCAATCTACCCGATGCCCGGTGGCCTTAAGGAAAATGTATACTGGTTTCTTGGAGAGGATGTTTATATTCGACAGGTTGAAGGGCAAAATCATATCTATGATTACTTACATCACTATTCCGCCTCTTCGTCCCTTTCAAAGGGTAAGATGCTTTTTGTGGACGCACTCAACTGCTCTCACGGTTGTCTGGAAGGCACCGGTGTCGAACGTTCACGTAAAGACGAAACGGATGTTTTTCTAAATGTTAACGAAATCAAAAATGCAAGTAAGAGTGACAAGAAAAAGAGTGCCTGGTTTCGTAAGGCTACTCCGGCCAAGAGACTTGAAGCTCTGAATAAGCAGTTCAAGGATTTGAAGTTACAGGATTTTCTTCGCGAATATACCGATCGTTCCGAGTCTTGCCGGGTGCGCATTCCGGATGATGCCGCTTTGGAACAGATTTATCAGTCCATGTACAAGGATACCTATGAATCCAGACACATCGATTGTCAATGCTGTGGTTATTCCGACTGTCACGAGATGGCTGTGGCGATTTACAATGGATTTAATCGAAAGGAAAACTGTATTCACTATGTAAAAGACGAAATACTTCATCAACGTGCGGATGCCGAAACCGTAAAACAAGCCATTAACACCATCTACGCACAATTCGAAGATCTCTATATGTCCGTTGACAATATGACCAGGGGAAATGAAGAAAATGCCCGTGAAAGTACGGAATTATCTTCTGATATGCAGGACATCAGTGCATTTAACGAGCAGCTCAACAATGCTCTGCAGGAAATTGCCCGGATGATAGAGAAGTTAGAGGATAACAACAAGGCCATCATGTCCGTTGCCACTAAGACCAATCTCATCTCTCTTAACGCAAGAATCGAGGCCTCTCATGCAGGTTCTGTGGGTCGTGGTTTTGCTGTGGTTGCTGAGGAAATCCAGGAATTGGCTGTGGTTGCCAAGCAGACAGCCGAAAATAGTACCGATGGTCAGAAAAAAGTATTGGCTTCCATTCAGGAAATCATACAATCTGCAAAGAAACTTGCCGAGACCATCAACACCGTCAATGGACGAGCCGAATCCCTTGCCGCAACGACGGAACAGATTGCAGCATCCTCGGATACCATTATCAGTGCTGCGGATGCTGTAAAAGAAGAATTAAAGGTACTTCACTAAGATTACAAAACCCATAAATAATCCCCGCCGGATGTCTGATCCTGATATGTGTAAAGAATACTGGTACATATCATTTTCAATACATCCTGCGGGGATTTTTAAGTTTTTCTTTAGTAGTTGAAACTTCCGTCCCATGTTGGCATATTGGAAATATAGGTAGTCCTATACTGCCCCCACAGCTTCCTCCAAACCCGTTTCATGGATTGTCTTAACGGATGTGATGCATATGGTATCATTATCATTGATTTCATAGGTATACTCTACTGTTTTTGACACGGCAAAACCATAACAATCCGCATAATATTCAACAACACATTTTTCATCTGTCAACTGCTTCACACCATAATATCTCCATGTTCCGCCACGGGGTACTCGCTGATATTCCTGCAGGTCACCTCCATCATATGCCAATTGTGAATAATCCCATGGAATATTTTCAAGTCTCAGATTATCATTTAATGCATTATTTAAACTCTCCATGGAATCAATTTCCATATGACCCACATATCCAAATTCTCTCAACTTGTCCCATGCATACTCCAAATCATAAATTGTGTCAGCATTTCCCTTAGAAAAATCCAGTCCAATCAAAGACTCATATCGTTCGCATACTCCGGATATACGTTTTTCCTCCATATCCATTACCTTCTCATCGGCCGTAATGTCACCAATGGGGCTCATTGCAGAGGATGAATAAAATCGATAAAGACCTTCTCCGCTATGGAATATCTTATTTTCACCCCTGCAAACATTTACTTTAACCAGCACATAATAGGACAGGTTCTCGGATCCATCCTCGTTGATATAACTTTCTTTGTAACATTCTCCTAATTCATAAGATTCAATTTCTGCAGATGCAATCCAGGTCTTCACTGCCTCCTCGGTGGAATTGGAATACATTGCCACGGTAGCCACATCCCCATTTTTAATTGCCTCCAGAAAGCGGGTTACTTCCTCCGTATTCACATACTCCCTTTCCGTCTCCGTGACCGGAATTCTCATAATTTCCGTAACCTCCACTGTCGGTTTCTCTGACGTACTCATAGAAACCGGTGGTATCTCCCCTCTTTCGGCACACGCTGAAAGCATTGCCATGCCAAATATAACCGGCAAAATTCGTTTGATGTTCATTCGTTCTCCCTCCTGTTAATCTTAATTGGATAATATTTTTGTTTAATGCAAAAGAACTTTCATACACTAATTATAGCATAGAAAGTTCTTTTTTAATCTTTCATATTCCTTTAATCCACTTCTCAGTGTTCATGTTCTGCATCTTTCTTTGTGCGGTGAACCGTTCCCTTCGGATGATTCGGCGGTGCGTATATTGAAGAAAGCTTTAGTGGCTCATTTTCTGAATTTACAATATTATGCCATGTTCCTGCCGGTATAAATATTCCATCACCCTGACACATATTTTGACAGAAATCCATCCGGCTCTTACTCTTTCCGATTTTTAACATTGCATTTCCTTGCTCAACCCGGATAAACTGGTCCGTATCATTGTGAATTTCACTGCCAATTTCACCGCAACCAGGGATACACATAACGGTCATCTGTAAATTACATCCGGTCCAGATTGCAGTACGAAAATTAGAATTATGCGCTGCCATATCTTCCACATTCACAACATAGGGTTTTCCTCCATGGTCTGCCTGTTCATAATCACAACAATTCACGAAAAACTCCATCGAATTTTTTATCATTTTATGTGAAAAACCAGATTGTGTGATATCATACTTTTAAATTTAATCCAAAAATATTGGGCGACCTATCCACGCAGATATTTCATAATCGGCTCAATATACTTTTTATCTGCGATATCATAGGAATGGGATATCATTTCCCCCATGACTTTTTCCTGTTCATTCGCATCCTTTTTGTTTCTCATCATACTTGCAAATGCTTTCATCGCCAATTTATAAGGAAACTTCATCTTTTCATAAGAAAGTCCGCCCTGACAGTAAAATGCTTTTGCATATTTTTGTTCCTCCGACGTCAATGCATTCTGAATAGAAGCCTCCACATCCGGAGTATCATTCGGACTGGCACCAACACAAAATAGAGCCAGTTTCTTTCCCTTCCATGCCGGAATATTCCCGGCGAACCATTCGACGTTTACAATTTTTCCGCCCATAGCCCAACCGCCATAGATGATTGCATCCGCTCCTTCAAAATAATCCCTATTCTTCTTTTTGGCATCCGCCAGTGAAATAGTTTCTGCGTCAAGTTCTTCCGATAACCACCGGGCATATCTTTGGGTAAACCCGGTCTGGGATGAGTATACAATTATTGTCTTCATATTCTTTTTAAATTCCTTTCCATCATTGTAATTGTTTGTATCGTTGTGATAATTTGTTCCCGGGTGATTCCTTCAAAGGTCTTTTCGATATACACCTGACTTTCTGCATTATTATTTTGGCAGAATTCATCACATTTTGCAGTGACAACAATTCGCTGTTTTCTTCGATCCTTTTCATCCGGGATCATCTGCACAAATCCTTTTTTTTCAAGTTTGATCAAAATCTGTTTTACATTCTGATGGGAACTTCCCATAACCTCTGCCAATTCATTGATTGTGGGACTTTCCTTGCACAGATTGATACAAATAACAGCAAAAAACTGCTTCCAGGTTATTTCATGAAAAAAGGAATCTGCTACTGCCTGAAACCGGTTCTCAAATGCACTGAGCAACCCCAGCAAAAAGGATGTGGGTGGCATCTGCCCAAACTCAACCTGAGGAATTTGAATGATTGAATTATAATCCATGATTGTCTCCTTATGTAATATATTACCTATATATGTAACATATTACATATTGTATGTCAAGAAATTCTGTGATTCCTTCCTTTGAAAGATCCACTACCGTGCAGTTACCACCCCGTGCAGTAATTGAGTTGCCTTGTTTTTATGCATCATGTTAATACCTCCTGATTATTTCTATTTTGATACATCTATCTTAACGGAAAGGTTTTTTCTTAAGAAGTCTCGAATATTTTTTTAATTATAACCCAAAGGTGTGTACTCATTAAAAAAACGGCACTCTCCATAAGCGGAAAGTACCGTTCTTTTTTTAAATTACTTTATACTCAAGCCATTTGCCCTGCACAAATCTCCATGTAAATAAAACAGAACGGAAAATCCAATCAAATACCATAGCAATCCATACACCAATGGCCCCCCATCCCAATTCAATGCCAAATATCACACTGAACATAATTCGAAAAATAACCATGGAAAAAATAGAAATAAACATACAAAACCTTACATCTCCGGCGGCACGAAGGGCATTTGGCATAGTAAAGGATGTTGGCCACAAAAAAATCGCCATTCCATCATGTATCATAACTAAAATATATGCGTACCGATAAGCTTCCGATGAAAGCGAAAATATTTTTAAAATTAAAGGTAAGGCTAATAAAATCACTACATTAATCACAATTGTAATCATATATGTAATCTTCCACAATCTTTTAGTATAATGTATAGCCTGCTCCTTATCTCCTGCTCCCATGCACTGACCTACAACTGTGATCATTGCAAGATTCATTGCCTGTCCCGCAATACAGCCCATAGAATCTAACGTATTTGCCACGGCATTTGCTGCAATCTGTGCTGTTCCAAACATTGCAATTATACTTACCACCAACACTCTTCCCAGCTGAAAAATTCCGTTCTCCACTCCACTGGGTATAGCGATATGCAAAATACGATGTACCATATCTTTTTCCCACAAAAAGAGTTGTCTGCAATTTATACTTACCCCATCTTCCGTTTTTGTTGCTAAAACAAAAATCAGAATTGCTCCCATCATTCTTGCTGCTAAGGTAGAAAGTGCAGCACCTTCTGCACCCATCGAAAATCCAAAAATCAAAACAGCATTTCCTATAGCATTAAATATATTCATACCCACAGAAATTTTCATAGAGATTTTAGCATTCCCCATTGACCTGTAAATAGCTGCACAGGCATTGAAAATAGCCAAAAACGGATATGACCACGCAGAAATCAGAAAATATATGCTGGCACTTTCCATAACATCTGCCTCGATGGAACCATACAGTAGCCTTAAAATTTGTTTATTGCCACAAATCGATAGAGTCATAAAACCTAAAGCTATTACCATTGCCACAGTAACAAGCTGAGTGGCGGCTTTTGATGCCTTATTTCGATCCCTGCTTCCCAAATACTGTGAAACAACAACTGCGCCTCCCGTAGCAATAGCAGCAAAAATACTAATCAGAAGATTGTTAATCATATCCACCAGAGAAACACCGGACATGGCCGCTTCTCCTGCATAAGATATCATTACAGTATCTACCATACCAACTGTGATGGCTAACACTTGCTCTATAATGAGTGGATAAATCAACTTCCTAAGCTGACTTGAACTAAACAACGTTCCGGTAATTTTGTTATTATATTTTTTCCAAATACCATACTTCATACAATTTTTCCACTGCCTTCTAGTCCATATAAGCACCCTTCATGGAACTTACCGCGTGCTGTGCATATAATTTTAGTAGCCCACTCTTATATTTACTTTCAAATCCTTTCCAATTTTTCTTTCTTTCTGCAAGGATTTCATCCATTTCTTTGGGTGTCTTTCTTTCGCCTTTAACACCTATAATAGAGATACTGCGTTTTTCTATATCAAGTTCTATCAGATCTCCTTCCTCCACAAAAGCAATCGGTCCTCCTGCTGCCGCTTCCGGTGATACATGACCAATAACAGGGCCACGGGAGGCACCTGAAAATCGTCCATCGGTAATCAGCGCCACACTTGATGCCAAACTGGAATCTGCACAGATTGCTTCACCTGTATAGAACATTTCGGGCATTCCGCTACCCCTTGGCCCTTCATAGCGGATAAAAATAGCATCTCCCGGCTTTACTTCACCACTAAGAACTGCTGCAATACACGCTTCTTCACTATCATAAGGTCTGGCATTGAGAACCGCCTTAAACATATTCTTTGGACAAGCCGTATGTTTAATTACACAACCTTCCGGAGCCAAATTTCCTTTAAGAATAGCAATGCTTCCATCGGTTCCCTTAGCATTATCAAAAGAATGGATGATATCTTCCCTGTTGATTTCTTTTCCGATTGCCTTGGATTTTGTACGCAGGATCTCTTCACAATGCTCGTAGAAACCATTTTGCTTTAGTTCTTCTAAGTTCTCGCCAAGCGTTTTTCCTGTGACTGTCATGACATCTAAATGCAGCATGCTTTTGATTTCTTCCATCACACGTGGCACTCCGCCGGCATAATAGAAATATTGTGCCGGCCAGTCTCCGGAAGGACGAATGTTCAACAAATAATGTGCACCTCTATGCATACGATCAAAAGTATCCGCGTCAATTTCAAAACCAAATTCATGAGCAATGGCTGGAATGTGCATAGTGGCATTTGTCGATCCTGAAATTGCTGCATGAACCATAATTGCATTTTCAAAACTCTTCATGGTCACAATATCGGATGCACGGATTCCCTTTTCCACCAAATTCATTAACTGTTTTCCGGCATTATACGCAGCCTCTTTCAATTCAGGTGCCGTAGATGGCATTAAAGCGGTTCCCGGAAGCATAAGTCCAAGGGCTTCCGCCATAATCTGCATGGTAGATGCCGTTCCCATAAACGAGCATGCGCCACAGCTTGGACATGCATTATGCTTATAATAATCTAACTGCTCATTTGAAATAACACCAGTCTTTTCCCATGCATCGAATTTTCCGATTTGTTCCAGCGTCAGTAATTCATTTATCTTACAGGCAGGATCATTTACAACATACTTTTTAGGAAGCTCATGTGCCTCCATCACACCGCCGGATACTACAATGGTACTCATCTCTTTTAAACGTCCGATACTCATCAACATCGCCGGCATGGATTTATCGCAGCTTGCAATGAATACGCCTCCATCAAATACAGTGGCATTTGCCTGTGCTTCTATCAAATTTACAATCGCATCCCTATGTGCAAGAGAATAATTGATTCCATCATGGCCTTGCGCAATTCCGTCACACATATCAGTAGCAAAATATCTTGCTGCCTTCCCTCCATTATTATCGATAGCTTTTACAGCTTCTTCTACAAATTTATTTAAATGGGCTGAGCCCGGATGACTGTCACCATAAGAACTTTCCACCATAATCTGCGGTTTGGATAAATCAGAAGTTTTCCATCCCATACCCATGCGAAGCGGATCCATCTCCGGGGCAACTTTACGTACTTGTTCACTCCTAAGCATATTTGTCTCCTTCTAATCTTTTGATTTTATTAAACAAACCATGAAATGATAAATGCAACAACAAATCCGGTAAAACCAACCAATGTCTCCATAATGGTCCATGTTTTTAAATTTGTCTTCTCATCAAGACCAACCAGAGATTTAACCAGCCAGAAACCGGAATCATTGAAATGAGAGCATACCGTGGAACCGCCTGCTACAGCTGCAACGGTACATGCAAGATACAATGGTGAAAGCTCTGCGATACCGGGCATGGCGGCAATGATACCGGCAGCCATTGTCATAGCTACGGTTGCAGAACCCACACAAATTCTTACTAATGCAGCAACAATAAATGCAACCAGAACAATCGGCAGATTTGCTTTTGCAACAGCACTGCCAATCAAATCACCAAGTCCGGAATACTGTAACACATAACGAAGTACACCACCACAGGCAGTAACCAGGAGAATCAAGCCTGTTGGTTCAAGAGACTTTGTCATTATTTTTTCCAGCTGCTCCATGCTGTAACCATGTTTTTTACCAAGAACAAACATTGCAGCAACAGTTGCAATCAAAAGTGCTACAAATGGCTCACCTAAAAATGTAAGAACCGGTGCAACTGGTTCCATGGCCGGAATAACACCGGCAAGAGATTTTAAAATAATTAACACTAAAGGAATCATAATAATCAGAACAATGGTACTGAATTTTGGAAGTTTTGATTCATCAAAATCTTCCTGATTCGCAATATGTTCCGGAACCGGAATCATATATTTTTTCCCACAGATTGAGCCCCAGATTGGTCCTGCAACAATCATGGCAAATGTACCACATACAATACCAATCAAAATTACCCATCCCAAATCTACATTCAGCATTGTGGCTACCAATACAGGTCCAGGAGTTGGCGGAATAAATGCATGTCCTACTGCAAGACCCGCAAGGAGAGGAATTACATAAAACAAGGAAGAACGCTTTGTACGCTTTGCAAGAGAGAAAGCGAGCGGAATCAGTATAATAAGACCCGCATCAAAGAATACCGGCATAGCGATAACAAGACCTGTGATACCAAGTGCCCATGCTGCTTTTTCGTCACCGAATTTTTTTACCATAGTCACAGCCAACGTTTGCGCGCCACCGGATTCTTCCAGAATTGCTCCAAACATAGAACCCAAACCAACTAACAAAGCAATACCTTTTAATGTATTACTAATACCATCATTTACTGCTAAAACAATATCTGTAAATGGCATACCGGCTACAACCCCGATTGTTATAGCACCGATTAAAATTGAAATCATCGCATGAATCTTGAACTTAATAATCAAAAATAATAGCAAAACCAATCCGATTACTGCTGCAAGAACAAGACGCGTAGGATTTAATACAATTGCTTCACTCATTTGTTTTCCTCCAATCATTTTAAATAGTTTCCTTCTCTATACATCTGACGTCTTATGTATTCTAATATTATTCTATATTTTTGTATTATCTATATCAAGTTGTTTCAAATCTACAACATTTTTTCTACAATATGCACAAAAAAAACAGTCTAATCAACAATAGTAAGACTGGTTTTCGTATACGTTGTTCATTTTTACTAATTATGTCATACCTAACCTGTCTGACAACTTTTCTGTTGTTGCTCAACAAGACTAATCAACATCTGACGATTATAGGTAAGATGCATAATCATAGCACACTTAGCTCCCATACTGTCACCGCGAAGAATTGCGTTCGTTATTTCCCGATGGGTTTCTATAGTTTCTTTCATGAGTTTTCTATTTGTCAGATTTGCAAAAGTTGTCACTGCAGTGTATATAACAGGCACCAACACTTCAACAACACCATTTCTACTGCATTTCGCAATAGAAGCATGGAATTCCATATCTTTTTGAATATGATTCTTTCCTTCCAGATATAGTCTTTCCACTTCATCACACAACTCCTTGATATGAAGTCTTTCTTCGTCTGTTGCGTTTTCACAGGCTCTTGCAGCTACCTCCGGTTCCAAAAGAATACGAACATCAAAAAGATCCATAGCCAGTTTATACTTATCTTCAAATCGCGCCAACCCTAAAGGATCATCCAGAAGCAGCTCTGTATTTTTTACAAATGTTCCCGCACCTCTTCGTACTTCCAATATTCCTTTAGATACCAAACTTTTTACAGCTTCACGAATCGTACTTCTTCCGACACCAAACATTTCTGCTAATTTATACTCACTGGGAAGTTTTGAACCACTGGAGATACCTTCATGATTAATATAGATAATCAACCGATCTTCTATCTGTGGCACTAACAATTTCTGGTTTACCTTTTCATAGTTATATGCCATCGCTTTCCTCCATCTTTTTATATATTTTTTACTCTAAAAATATTACTCTATGAAAATAGAGGACATTTAGACTCCTTATGTCTAATTCTACATCAAATACCTATCAAATGAAACGAGAAATTTTACTTTTTCCAAAATCCACCCTTATGAAAATTTTCATTTCCAAGAGGATTTGCTGTTAATCGAAACATCACACACCCATCCGGGCATACAATGTCCTTCACATATTTACTGTTGCCACCAAGATTTTCAAGGTCGCCACCGCTTCTTACCGCCTCCATAAGCGGATATAGCATCATCATTGTCTTAGAACATATTCCCTGACCGTCTTTATTTACAGGACAGCCATAAGTGCAGGAATATTTATCGCCGATTTCTTCACCATTTCTGCAATAGCGCTCCGTGTGATCACCTCTCAAAAAGCCGGTAACCTCTATTTCAAATTCATATTCTTCGTCATACCATTTCTTCATCGTGTAAACCCCTTTCTATCCGACAGCCTTTTTATGAGCCTTCATCTTCTTCATTGCCCAATCATAATGACTGCTTGTGACACTTATGAAATAACTTCCAATACAGCTTCCTCCTACCCATGGATAAAATGTATTTGTGAATAGTTCTTCATCTGAAAATGTGTCAAGTGCATCCATCACCTTTTTATGCGAATCTTTAAATCTCTTAAATGCCTCATCCTCAGAAATGCTCTGGCAACGGTCATAGAAAACCATATTCATATCACCATAAGTTTTCCAATTATATCCTTCCATCAAAAACGGCTTACTACTTTCGGTCTCACGATTCTTAATCCACTCCAGAAGTAACAGATGCCATTCATTAAGATGCATCAAAACATCCCTAAGATTTTTATCACGCCTCCAATGTTCTTCCTTTTTCTTTTCGTCTGATGAAAAATCATAAAGTATATTTTTTTCTGCATCAGTTCTTTTCTCAGCCATCAAAAGCAGCTCCTCATAACTTGTATTTGCTGCTTTAATCAAATCCTCTTTATTTCTTGGTCTTGGCATAGCGGTTCCTCCATGTATTTCTTTCGAATATTATTGGCAATGTGAAAAAGTTCATTTCGAATATCCTCCGGTTCCAGAACCGTCACCTTATCCTTGCATGTCAGCATCCATTTGATAAGATTGTCCCGGTCCGTATATTCATGTTCAAAAAACAGTGTTCCATCCTGCTGCACACGAAATGAATGAACTCCAAATTCCTCGATCAGATGCCACTTCATAGAAGGATCAAACACTGCCTTAACCCTGACACTTCCGGGAAAAATTGCCTCCGTGGATAAATCCGGTAACAAAACATCCCTTTTATTCACAGCTTCTCCTGTCTGTGCTATTGCATCCATACGATTCAGTTTAAACATCCGGAAATCTTTTCTTAACCGACACCATCCCCAGACATACCAGCTGCTCCATTTAAAAATCAGATAATATGGTTCTATTTCTCTGGTACTGTCACCGTCCGGAGCATAATAGCTGAATCGAATAACCCGTCCTGTCTCAATTGCTTCCTGAATAAGCTCAATCTTCATAGGCAGGGAATCTTTATACCAGGAGGACAAATCAATCAATATCGACTCACTTTTACTCACAAATTCAGATGAACCCGCTTTGATCTTCTCCATAAGCTGACCATAATAATGACTTCCGCTCACACTGTCAAGGCTTCGAAGTCCGGCCAGAATCACCTGCATATCTTTGGATGTCAGGATGGTTTTATCCATTCTATACCCTTCCATGATACTGATTCCTCCACCGATACCTTGTGTGGTGATGATAGGAATACCGGCTTTGCACAAATCCTCTATATCCCTGTTAATTGTTCTCCTTGATACATCAAACTTTTCTGCAAGTTTTGGTGCTGTTACCTTTTCTTCCTGCAGCAACACCGAAAGAATTCCGATTAGCCTGTCTATCTTCATGAATCTTTTCACATCCCATCTCATAATATCACGCAAAACACGACAACTATATGTCATGTTTATTATAACATTTTTATTACTTATAGGAACTGGAAAAGTAATTGAGGATTCGCTCCTGAAAAATTAAGACAGCCATAACTATTATATACCATACGTCTCAAATAAACGATCCCTGTATTCCTTATCTGTAACTACTTTTTTTAATTCTTCCAGTTTATTCATATTAATAAGAATTGAACTTAATTTTTCCAATCGTTTCCCCAGCCGTTCTTCCCCTTCGTTTATGCCATTGTCGTATCCGCTGTCGTATCCATCTTTAATTAATTCATCCAGTGCACACATATTAAATCGCT
>JBJEJH010000022.1:0-40880 GCA_051877855.1 Lachnospiraceae bacterium
TAGCTATTTTTCTCACTAAAAATACTATAAACCATTTGTTTCACATTGTCTACTTATTTAAACAAATAATTTCAAGTTCTGACTCTTCCTGATACTCCTTGCATCTTCGATAAAAAGTCGCATAACTCATATGCAGATCATCCGCCGCCTTTCGCACGGTAACCTCTCCATTAAGCCACATCAGGTAATACTTTTCAAACCCATCCGGCAATGGATTCTTCCGACAGCCGAACTTTACTCCGCGTCCTTTGGCTGCTGCGATCCCTTCCGCCTGACGCTGTCGTATAAATGTCCTTTCTGTCTCTGCCACATACGCAAGAATCTGTAATACCAAATCCGCTATGAAAACACCCGTCAAATCCCCATGTCCCACATTGGTATTCAGAAGAGGCATATCAATTACCTGAATGTCCGCACCTATTTCTTTCGTGATTTTACGCCATTGCTCCAGAATTTCACCATAGTTTCTTCCCAGCCTGTCAATGCTTTTTACAATCAGTAAATCTCCCTTTTTTAACTTTTTAAGCAGTTTACGATACTGTGGTCTTGAGAAATCCTTTCCGGATAATTTATCAAGAAATATGTTTTTCTGTTGAATCCCACAATCTTTCATTGCAATAAACTGACGTTCCGGATTCTGCTCTCTTGTAGATACCCGGATATATCCATATTTCTCCATTAATCCCGCCTCCTTTATAATCATTATCTAAATTATAAAAGTAGACTATTCCACGCCTTTTTAATTTTCTTGAAAAAATGTACTTAAATTAAGTTCATTTTAATATTTTATCACATTATATACTTAAAATGTACTTAAATAAAACTTATTTTGTATTGGAGATTTTTATGGAAAAAGATAAACATTTAGGATTACGAATTGATTCGGAAACACATACGAAATTAAAGAGTCTTGCTGATTTTGACGGTCGTTCCATTAATGGCGAGGTACTGTATCTCATCCGCCAGGCGATCATGGAACACGAAAAAGAACATGGAAAACTTCAATGAGCATCCTACACGAAAAATAGCCGGTTTCCCGGCTATTTTTCATTATGCTTCTGATTTAATTATCAACTATATACATTTCACTACAGCCTGTAGCAGTCCGCCTTATTATTTCTTCCCGAATTTTCTTTTTGGTCGTTCTTCCATCACACTGCCATCCATACGAAGCTTAATCTTCTTCTCCGGACGCTTATTTTCCGGGGATTTGCTATTCTGCTTTCTTTCAGAATAATCCTGCGGACGCTTTCTGCCTGCTTTACGCTCCTCCATATCACGAAAAGCTTCTCTGCGGCCATCCGCACCACGACGACGCTCATTACGACGATCTTCTCTGCCTCCGTCACCACGACGGTTATCACCACCGGTTCTGCGGTTGCCGCCTCTGCCACGGCGGACATCAAAAATCAGTTTATCGCCACGTCCGAATCCTCTTCGCTTCTTACGTTCTTCCTCATAAGAAACCGCAGGTATTTCTTCCTTTTCCTCGCCTAAACTGTTTCGAAGGAATGCCGCTGCCAATTCAATAGCTGTACAGTCCTCCTCTTCCATCTTCGCTTCAATAATAGCCATGGAAGATGCCAGATCCTGATTACGAAGAACATCCAGAACCTCTGTTAAGATCTTCTGGGATTTTGCCTCGGTAATGTCCGAAACACTCGGCACTGTACGTGCTTTCATCTTCGTCTTGCAGGTGGACTCAATTTCACGAATCTTATAGATTTCACGTCCCACCACCAGAGTAAATGCACGTCCGGTTCTGCCCGCACGTCCCGTTCTTCCGATACGGTGTACATAGTATTCGTTATCCTGTGGAACATCATAATTAATCACCGCTTCCACATCATCCACATCGATACCTCTTGCCGCCACATCCGTAGCAATCAGGATATCGGTGGCGCCATTACGGAAGGACTCCATAACACGGTCTCTCTGAGCCTGGGAAAGATCACCGTGAATACCATCTGCACAGTAACCACGACCTTTAAGTTCTTCTTCCAATTCCTCCACCATCCTCTTGGTATTACAGAAGATCAGTGTCAGTTTCGGATTGTAATAGTCCAGAAGCCGGGCCACAACTTCTTTCTTATTCTCCTTACGCACTTCATAATAATACTGCTTGATTAAAGGAACCGTCAGTTCCTTCTTCACGGTCTTGATTAAGACAGGATCCTTCTGAAACTGTCCCGTAATGTCAAGAATGGACTTTGGCATTGTAGCCGAGAACAAAACCGTCTGATGTTCATTTTCAATCTGTGAAAGAATGGTCTCCATATCCTCACGGAATCCCATATTCAGCATCTCATCCGCTTCATCCAGAACCACCATGGACAAATGATCCAGTCGAATCGTCTTTCGACGCATATGATCCATCACACGCCCCGGAGTACCAACAATAATCTGCGGGCATCCCTTCAATGCCTTGATCTGACGTCCCATATCCTGTCCGCCATAGATTGGAAGGACCTTAATTCCATGCAGATACTTTGCAAATTTACGCATTTCCTCGGCGGCCTGAATCGCGAGCTCTCTTGTTGGACAGAGAATCAGTCCCTGCAGGTTCTGCTCATCTTCACGAATGTTCTGAAGCATCGGAATACCGAATGCTGCGGTCTTACCGGTACCCGTCTGGGCCTGGCCGATTACATCTTTCCCTGCCAGCACTTCGGGAATCGCCTGCTGCTGAATCGGGGAAAACTGTTCAAATCCCATTTCACGAATGGCACGAATAATGCGCACATCAATAATATTATCTTCCATATTTAATAAATCCATAATAATACCTGTTCTTTCCATATCAATTAATCGGACTCAAAGAGTCACAACGTATTCAACCATACCACACTATACGGGAAAAAACAAGCCTTCCAATAATCTTTGCTCCACTTCGGACCGTTCCATTTCCAAAGCCATTGCCAATTCATCATACACGCTGTCCATCGCTCTTTTCAAAAAACGTTCATCCGTGGCAGTAATCTTTTTGCCGGTCTGCGCACGCAAAGCCTGTTTGCTCTTAATGGTCTTAATCATGGAAATCAACCGTGTAATATCACAGGATGCAATAATTTCCTTGTAACGCTGCTCCATCATTTTATCATTGACCACATCTAATTCACCGATTGAATCGATGTTATCCAGAATGCTTTGGGCTTCCTTCTTCGTCAGCACCCCGCGCATAACAATCTTCTGATTATCCACCGGGGAGTAGATCTTACTTTCCTTCGGGCCAACCGGAGATAAGACATAATACAGATTGTCTGCCGACATTCCGGGAAGATCCAGGGGCGCTACATCCTTGATCACACAGATTCCGTTGTTCCCATAAACTACATAATCGCCAATACTAAACATTCTTCACCTCCAAGTATCAATACAAGAACTCTTTGGCATCTCTTATGTGAGTAAAAAAGCACCTGCTCAAATCAAAATGAACAGGTGCTCCTTCAAGTTCTATGTCGATTTCACATAGTAGAATTATAACACATTTTACATAAAAATGTAAGTCAAAAAATTACGTAAACCTATCAATTTAACTGAAAAATTGCGATTAATAATTTTCCTTTCTTACTTCAAAGAAACTCTGTGGATGATTACATACAGGGCATACTTCCGGAGCCTTCTTGCCCATTACAAGATGACCACAGTTGCGGCACTCCCACATCATCATATCACCCTTTTCAAATACCTGCTGCATCTGAACATTGTTCAGAAGGGCACGATATCTCTCCTCATGAGCCTTCTCGATCTTACCTACCATTTTGAAGCGGGCCGCAATCTCAGTAAATCCTTCTTCCATTGCTTCCTTGGCAAATGTTTCATACATATCGGTCCACTCATAGTTTTCACCATCTGCTGCTGCAGCCAGGTTCGCAGCAGTATCCCCCAGTTCTCCCAATGCCTTGAACCACATCTTTGCATGTTCCTTCTCATTTTCCGCTGTCTTTAAGAAAATTTCGCAGATCTGCTCGTATCCTTCCTTTTTTGCAACCGATGCAAAGTAGGTATACTTATTTCTTGCCTGACTCTCACCTGCAAATGCAGCACGAAGATTTGCCTCTGTCTTTGATCCCTTTAATTCCATGTTCTTTTCCTCCATATTATATTATTCTCTTGTAAAATTATTGACTTCTCAGCCAATAACATCACTCATATCATACATTCCCGCCGGCTTACCTGCCAAAAACTTCGCTGCCTCAATGGCTCCCTTAGCAAAGATGGACTTAGAGTAAGCAGTATGCTTGAATTCAATTACCTCGTCCTCACCGCAGAAGAATACTTCATGTTCACCTACAATGGTACCACCGCGCACTGCACTGATTCCGATTTCCTTCGGATCTCTCTTTGCCCTCTCGGTAGAACGATCATACTTATAATAGTAGCTGTCATCCAGGGATTCCTTGCAAGCATCCGCCAAAGCCAATGCAGTACCGCTTGGAGCATCCAGCTTCTGATTGTGATGCTTTTCTACAATCTCCACATCAAAATTTGCCGGTGCAAGAATTGCCGTTGCCTGCTTTAATAACTTAAATAATGTATTGATTCCAAGAGACATATTCGCGGACTTAAGAATTGCCACCTTGCTGCTGGTCTCCTGAATCTTTGTGAGCTGCTCCTGTGAAAGTCCCGTTGTGCATAATACCACCGGAATTTGATTTTCCACACTGTACTCCAAAAGTACATCCACTGCCTTTGCATTGGAGAAATCAATAATAACATCCGCCTTTACGATACAATCATGAACCGAAGAAAAGACCGGATAAGCATTGTGCCCATCATCAAATGGATCAATTCCTGCCACAATTTCAACTTCTTCATCCTTAGCTGCAAGGGATGAGATAACCTGCCCCATCTTACCATTACAACCGTGCATAATTACTCGAACCATCATGTACCTCCAATATTTCCGTCAAAATAATAATTTACGCTAACAAACCATAGTTCTTCATTGCATTCTTCAACTTTTCAAGATTTGCCGGTTCCATCGGAGACAATGGTCTACGAAGTGGTCCGACCTCCATACCCATAAGGTTCATTGCGTGCTTTACAGGAATCGGATTTACTTCACAGAATAAAGCGTCAATCAATTCAATCGCCTCTAACTGAAGCTTTAAACTTCCGGCAACATCACCTTCAAGATACTTTGCCACAATGTCATGGGTCTGTCTCGGTGCCACATTGGAAAGAACCGAAATAACACCACATCCGCCCAAAGACATAATCGGAACGATCTGATCATCATTTCCCGAATACATATCGATACATCCCTCTGCCAGAGCCATCAACTTTGCACACTGGGAAATATTACCTGTTGCTTCCTTGATACCAACGATATTTTCCACATTCTTAGCCAGTGTAACGGCGGTCTGTGGTAAAATATTACATCCTGTACGTCCCGGAACATTATACATAATAATCGGCAGGTCCACAGACTTTGCAATCATTGTGTAATGCTCAATAAGTCCTGCCTGTGTAGCCTTGTTATAGTATGGTGTAACAAC
Organism: Lachnospiraceae bacterium; assembly: GCA_051877855.1. Taxonomy (GTDB): domain Bacteria; phylum Bacillota; class Clostridia; order Lachnospirales; family Lachnospiraceae; genus MGBC120314. Next base: position 5,502 of record JBJEJH010000022.1, read on the forward strand.
AAGAAGTCCGTCTGCGCCACTCTTCGCTGCCTCTGTTGAAAGATAAATTGCAGTCTCTGTGCAATTCGAACCGGTACCTGCAATTACCGGCACTCTCTTATTTACCTTATCCACACAGTACTTGATTGTCTCCAAATGCTCTTCATGTGTCAGGGTCGATGCCTCACCGGTGGTGCCGCAGATAATAATACTGTCCGTTCCGTTTTCAATCTGGAAATCAATGACTTCCCCTAACTTATCATAATTTACTGCTCCTGTTTGTGTCATCGGTGTAACAATCGCAACGCCTGCACCCTTAAAAATTGCCATTCCAAAAATCCTCCTTAATCGATTTAAATATGATATTCCGATAAAAACTAAGTTAAAACTAAAAAAGCAAACCCAATGGGTTTGCCATGCGAACAGAATTAAATTCTTTTCCGTAGCTCCCCATCTTACGATGACAGTCATATGATTCTTCACCATATGCCCAGCATACAGGTTCTCAGGAAACCTGTCACTTCGGCGCCATCCCCTTTCACTATTGATTATCCGTGCCTGCCACGAACCAAAACCTACTCTTGAATCAGCGCAACCTCTACTTAGTATTTATTCTTTAACAAATATACCATTTTATAAATATAGTGTCAATAGTCTGCAATGGTTTGTAATGGTATAAATCAAATAAAAAAGGGCAACAAATCTACCTTAAGATTCATTGCCCTTGTGACTTCAACTATTCTTCAGAACCAATTTCAGCAGCCATGACTAATTCATCTTCCTCCGCTTCCTTTGGAAGGAATTCAATCTTGCTCACCGATACTTCATAAGCTACACGCTTCTCACTCTCGGTCTCACTGATCTTCTTGGTATATTCACGGCTCTGAACTCTGCCCCAGATCTGGATATGTCCGCCAACCTCAAAGGATGCTGCATATCTTGCATTTCTTCCCCAGGCAATGCAAGGTATGTAGTCCGACTTACCATAAGGTCTGTTGACTGCAATAAGAATGTCTGCAATTTCTCTTCCCAGCGGAGTCTTACGATATACCGGAACCTTGCAGATATATCCGTCCAGGAAAATCTGATTGGTCTTGCTCTGGTCCTTCACTTCTTCATCCGTCTCCAAAAACTGTAGTTCACGGACAAAGATGGAAAGCACAAGACGATTCTTCTCACCCTCATGTCGATTGTATGAACGGAACTGTCCTGCTGCCTCAATGACCATTCCCTTGTAATCCTGTGTCACATCGATCAGACGCTCTGATACCATGAGTGGAATCGTATCAGACATATTGCTCAATCGATTGACAGCAACATCAACAAGATAAAAGCCCTCTCCAAATACCTCGTGGCTGTACTCAAAATCCGATACAACCTCTCCTATAATGTTTACTCTGTTGTTTTCAATAACCTTATCAATCATTTTGTATTTCTCCCTTCTTTGGATGTCACATATTCGCTGCCCTCTCAGCAAATACCATCCCCTTATGTTTATTTTACAGTATAATATATGCTTGTATTATTCATTTTATGCTAAAATTATGACCAAAATTTGAACTTTTCCTATTTTTTTTCGTAAAAATTCATTGTAATAATACAAAAAAGGGGGTAAAATATGAAAGTTGAGTTTTAGCAGAGTTAGTTTTAAGTTAAGGAAGGAAAATTTTTTATGATTACAAAGCGTGAAGACATAAGAAACATTGCAATCATTGCCCATGTTGACCACGGTAAGACAACACTGGTGGATCAGCTTCTTCGTCAGAGTGGTGTATTCCGCCAGAATCAGGAAGTTGCTGAGCGTGTCATGGACTCTAATGATATTGAAAAGGAAAGAGGTATTACCATTCTTTCCAAAAATACAGCGGTATTTTACAAAGATACCAAGATCAACATCATCGATACCCCGGGTCATGCGGATTTCGGTGGTGAGGTAGAACGTGTACTTAAGATGGTTAATGGTGTTATCCTTGTTGTGGATGCCTTTGAAGGTGCAATGCCACAGACCAAGTTTGTGTTGCAGAAGGCTCTTGAACTGAATCTTTCGATCATCGTATGTATCAATAAGATCGATCGTCCGGAAGCTCGCCCGAATGAAGTAATCGACGAGATCTTAGAGCTTCTGATCGACTTAAATGCCAGCGACGAACAGTTAGAGTGTCCGTTTATCTTCGCTTCTGCCAAGTCCGGTTTTGCCGTGGCAGATCTTGGGGACGAACAGAAGGATATGGGACCGTTATTTGAGGCCATCGTTAACCACATTCCTGCTCCGGAAGGAGATCCTGAGGCCGGCACTCAGGTTCTTATCAGTACCATCGATTACAACGATTATGTCGGTCGTATTGGTGTAGGTAAGGTAGATAACGGAACCATCAAGGTAAATCAGGATGTTGTTATGGTCAACGCGAACGACCCAACGGTAAATAAGCGTGTTAAGATCAGCAAATTATATGAATTTGACGGATTAAACAAGGTTGAGGTAAGTGAAGCAGGAATCGGTTCCATCGTAGCCCTTTCCGGTATTGCAGATATCCATATCGGTGATACCATCTGTTCTCCGGAGAACCCTGTTGCCATTCCGTTCCAGAAGATTTCCGAACCAACACTTTCCATGGATTTCATGGTGAATGACAGTCCTCTTGCAGGTCAGGAAGGTAAGTTTGTAACTACAAGACATATCCGCGAACGTCTTATGAAGGAATTGAATACCGATGTCAGCCTTCGTGTAGAAGAAAAAGAAGGAATCGACGGTTTCAAGGTTTCCGGCCGTGGCGAACTTCATTTGTCCGTATTAATCGAAAACATGCGTCGTGAAGGTTTCGAATTCGCAGTAAGTAAGGCAGAGGTACTCTACCACTATGATGAACGCGGCAGAAAATTAGAGCCGATGGAACTTGCCTATATCGATGTTCCGGACGAATTCTCCGGAACGGTAATTCAGAAGCTTTCTCAGCGAAAGGGAGAACTCCAGGGTATGACTCCGATTAACGGCGGTTACACAAGACTTCAGTTCTCTATTCCTTCCCGTGGACTGATCGGATTCCGTGGCGAATTCCTTACCGACACCAAGGGAAATGGTATTATCAACACCTCTTTGGAGGGTTATGAAGAATACAAGGGTGATATCCAGTATCGTAAGCAGGGTTCCCTCATTGCATTTGAATCCGGCGAAGCTATTACTTACGGTCTCTACAATGCACAGGAACGCGGTCAGCTCTTCATCGGACCGGGCGAGAAGGTTTATGCCGGTATGATCGTTGGTCAGAATCCACGTACAGAAGATATCGAAGTAAATGTATGTAAGACCAAGCATTTGACTAACACCCGTTCTTCCAGTGCCGATGATGCCCTACGTCTTGTACCACCTAGAATTCTAAGCTTGGAGCAGGCACTTGATTACATTGATACCGATGAGCTTCTTGAGGTAACTCCGGAAAATCTTCGTATCCGTAAGAAGATTCTTGATCACACCTTAAGATATCGTGCAAACAAGAAGTAACATAACAAAACCCGTTGAAATGTACAAATCCACATTTCAACGGGTTTATTTTTCTCATGTTTTACCTTAATGTTGCAAGCACATCCACCGAGGTAATCTTTTCTGCAAGTTCATCCTCAATACTAAAAATCAATACTCCGGTCTTTGCCTCTCCGGGAGCGAACTTGGTTCCGTTCATATTCAACAGATCGTTTTTGAGCATGGTCTTGTAGACATTAACCCTCTCCGTTCCGTTAATGACTGCCTTGACGGATGCTTTACTTGGATCAACACCCATCACCGCATCCACATCAACCGAATTCCATACATCATATTCTACAATCAGCAGTTTATGTCCTGAAGGTGCATCCACGGTGAGACTATAGGCTTCCAAAGGATACCTGCTTTCCACCGCATACCCAATGACAGAAACTTCCACTCCTGTTATCCCAAGCACCTGCTCCAGTGTATCACCCGATGCCGACTCCGAACCACCTGCCGCAGTACCCTCATCGGAGGGCAATGTAACAACCGGAAGTTCCTCTTTCGTTGTCTCCTCCACCGCAGCGGTACTTTCCTCATTTCCCGCTACTGTCTCCGTGGTATCCGATGTTGTTTCCTGGTTACTATTCTGCGGTACACGATATCCGATGCTTGGAAGACCGATGCCCGAACCGTTTCCCCGGTTACCGGAAGATTCCTCCCCGGATGGACTTTCTGTGGTTTCTTCCAATCCAAGATTCTTCTTATATGATTTGATAAACGCCTGTGCTGCATACTCTGCAATCATATCCTCTTCTTCTGAGCTTAGCTCAATCACTGAAGCACACCCCGAAAGCAGTAACACCGCACTCATGGCCAACATAATGACTCTTTTTCTCATAATTCCTCCACATGGGACAATGACACTCAAATTTTCTATATTGTACCATTTTTCCTAAGCTTCTTCAACCGGTATTTCATTTTCCGCATCCAGCTCAAACCAGAATTCCACACCATTCTTCAGATTACGCACACCATACTCCTGCTTTAACTGTTCCATAATGGCCTTTACAATGGATAAGCCGATTCCGCTTCCGCCATATTCTCTGGTACGTGCCTTGTCCACCTTGTAAAACTTGTCCCAGATCTGTGTCAGGGACTCCTCCGGAATAGGACTACCGGAATTATATACCGAAACCCGGGCGACATGATGATCCTGTTCCTCTTTGTGAATGCACACTTTAATCGGCTCCCGTCCATCACAATGATTGATGGCATTGGTCAGATAATTGGTAATTACTTCTTCGATCTTGTATTCATCCGCCCAAACAATTACCGGTTCATTTTCCTCAAATTCAATCTGAACACCCTTCTGTTCTGCCAGCAGTTTGTTGGATGCAATCACCGCCTTTAAAACCTGAACCAGATCAAAACGATCCATTTCCAACTGATCCTTACCAAATTCAATCTGATTCAAAGACAGCAGCTTCTTGACCATGGTATTCATACGGGATGCCTCATCCATAATGACATCACAGTAGAAAGCGGTACTTTCCGGATCATCGGTAATACCTTCCTTAAGTCCCTCCGCATATCCTTGAATCAGGGCAATCGGAGTCTTCAATTCATGAGACACATTGGATAAGAAATCCCTTCGCATCTCATCAATCTGTTCCTTGGTTTCGATATCCTTCTGCAGTTCTACATTTGCTCTCTTAAGCTCCGAAATCGTACTCTCAAGTTTCTCTGAAAGTCTATTCATGCTATTACCAAGATCACCGATTTCACTCTTGTCATTGCGGGTATACTTGGCGTCAAAATCCAATTCCGCCATCCGCTCTGCAATCCCGGATAGTTCGCGAATAGGATTGGCTGTGTATCGCCCGATCCAAAACGCTGCTATCGCGATAATCACCGCCACCACAAGACCCACATAGGATATAAAACGATTGGAAATCTCCACATTTTCCTGAATACTCTTGACCGCAAGACTTAAGTACACCATCATTCCATCGTCCACATTACCAATCAGTTCCAGATAGGTGTCTTCCATCTTAGCATTATAGATTTCATAGATTGCGTAGTTTTCGCCCTGAACCACGGTCTTTAGTCCCTTGATCCGGTTCACATCATCCCCGGTCAGAATCTTGGTAAACAGTGAATTCTGTAATCGGCCCATGAATCCTTCCACATCACGCATGGAAGCATACACAATGCTCCAGTCACTGTTAAGAATCATTATGGATATTCCCGTGCGGGCAGTAATTCCTTCCAGTTTCGCCTGAAGATCTTCCGCGCTGATACTGCCTTCGTTATACTGCTTTATAGAACTATCCACGATTTGATAGGACTCATCAAAAGTTTTTTCCTTATCCCTGAAATAATAATCATCCAGAAATACCGTGTTTAAAAAAATCACAGCTGCCACCATACACAGGAAGCAGCCAAATACGATGAATGAAATCCTCGTTCCAATAGAATGTCTCATATATACCATCCAATCATTCGTCTTCGACGACAAATTTGTACCCCAGTCCCCAAATAGTTTTGATATAATCGCCGGCGACAGAACCCAGTTTTTTACGCAATTTCTTGATATGCGTATCAATGGTTCTGGCATCACCGAAATAATCATAATTCCATACATTGTTCAAAATTTTCTCTCTGGACAGGGCAATTCCTTTATTATCGATAAAATAAACCAGCAATTCAAATTCCTTGAAGCTTAATTCAACCTTCTCCCCATCCACACAAACCGAATGAGCCGTCTTGTCCACCTCAATCAGGCCTTCCTTCACGATTCCGCTGCTATCGATGGAATAGGCTCGACGGATAATGGCATCGACACGCGCCGTAAGAATCTTCGGACTAAAAGGCTTGCTGATATACTCATCCACACCCAGTTCAAAGCCCCGCAATTCATCCTTTTCGTCAGCCTTTGCCGTCAGCATGATAATAGGAACTTTGGAGTTCTTACGAATCTCACGGCAAACCTCCCATCCATCCATCTTCGGCATCATAACATCAAGAATAATTAACGAAATATCCTTATCTCCATAGAATATGTCAATTGCCTGCTCACCATTTTCCGCTTCCAGCACTTCAAAATCCTTCTTAATCAGGAAATCCTTAACCAATTTACGCATTCTGCTCTCATCATCCACCACAAGAATCTTAATCTTATTATCCATGGAACTATCCCTTCCTTTATATACCGATTATTCTTTCTATGAGATATTATAGGAGCAATCTATGAAAAAAATGTGTTCTTCTCCTTATTCTTCTCCTTTTTCTTCCAGTGCCTTTTCACGGATTTCCACTTCTTCCTCACGGACTGCGACTTCTTTTTCCCGTGCCGTAACTTCCTTCTCCCGCTCCTTAAGGGCGGTTTCCTTCTGTTTTAGTTCCTCCGACCAGGAAGAATATTTGTCCTGAAGTTTGGTTTCATAATTAAGAATGTTAACACTGGAACCGGTAGACGCAATATACAGCATTATAGCCACAGCAATAGCCAATAACACATTAAAGAACATGGAGGTGACAAGCCACTCTTTCATAGATTGCTCTTTATCCTTTCGCTTCTTTGCGGATAAATCCTTCGCTTCCTGTTCCTGCACGTCCTGCACATCCTGCGCATCCTGTCCATCCGTTTCCGGATTCGTCGACATGGGAATATCCGATGGGTTTAACTTATCGTTCTGTAATTTTTCCGCCTCCGCAGAAACGGGCATTTCCCCTTTAATCCCTGCTTCTTCTTCCTCTTCCCTGTCATCCGGAACATCAAACATTCCATTCTGCATCAGAAATTCTTCCAGAGCACGAAGGTAGTCCAATCCGATTTCGGTCTTAAATAACTGATGATCTACAATTTTACGATATATTTTATAAGCCACATCCGGGGTACACCCGTCGGTCTTTTGTGCCATATACTGTACTGCCTGAAGCTCTTTCCTGGCTTCACCGGCCTGTTCAATGGTGTCAAATTCATAACCACCAACCAAATACTTTTCTGCCATGGTAATCATCCTCCTACCCAGAATATTATCATATTCCCTGTAAAAATGCACCCCTTTCCTTGCGACGGTCACTTACATTTCTCACTTTCGATTATTCAAAAATGAAATTTCCAAATCTTTTTTCTTGTTAATTGAATGGAATAATAGTACAATATGTAAAGATAAAATTTGTACAAGGAGCTTTTCATATGAAACACTTATTAAGTCCACTGGATTTTTCTGTTGACGAACTGAATGATTTGTTAGACTTAGCAACAAGGATTTCAGAAGATCCCAAGAAGTTTTCAAAATGTTGTGATGGTATGAAACTTGCCACTTTATTCTACGAACCTAGTACTCGAACCCGTCTTAGCTTTGAAGCAGCAATGCTCAATCTTGGTGGGTCTGTCCTAGGTTTTTCTTCTGCGGACTCCTCTTCTGCAGCAAAGGGCGAAAGTGTATCCGATACCATTCGTGTCATTTCCTGCTACGCTGACATCTGCGCTATGCGCCATCCGAAGGAAGGTGCGCCGATGGTGGCTGCAAGCAAATCAGGAATCCCTGTGATCAACGCCGGTGACGGCGGACATCAGCATCCGACCCAGACCTTAACCGACCTGATGACCATTCGTGCACTAAAGGGCCGCCTTGATAATCTTACCATCGGTCTTTGTGGCGATTTGAAATTCGGCCGTACCGTTCACTCACTGATTGAGTCCCTGGCACGCTATACCGGAATTAAGTTTGTCCTGATTTCTCCACCGGAACTTCGTGTACCGGATTATATCCGTGAAGATGTTTTAGATGAAAAGCACATGGAATATAAAGAAGTGGTTACCCTTGAGGAGGTTATGCCGGAACTTGACATCCTCTATATGACCCGTGTTCAGAAAGAACGTTTCTTCAACGAGGAAGATTATCTTCGCATGAAGGATTTCTATATTCTTGATAAAGCCAAGATGGCTCTTGCCAGGGAAGATATGCTGGTACTTCATCCGCTTCCGCGTGTCAATGAAATCTCCGTTGAAGTTGATGATGATCCAAGAGCAAGTTACTTTAAGCAGGCACAATACGGTGTATACGTACGTATGGCACTGATTCTTACATTACTGGGGGTAGAGACATGTTAAATGTAGGCGAACTTCACAATGGTATCGTGTTAGACCATATTAAAGCAGGCAAGAGTATGCAGATATACTACAATCTGGGACTGGACAAGTTAGACTGCTGTGTTGCCATCATCAAAAATGCCCGAAGCGGCAAGATGGGCAAGAAGGATATCATCAAAATTGAAGGTGGTATCGATCTGGTAGACCTTGATATCCTTGGTTTTATCGATCACAACATCACCGTCAACATCATTGTGGACAGCAAGATTGTGGAGAAGAAGGTTCTTACCCTTCCGAAGAAGATTACCAATGTAATCAAATGCAAGAATCCTCGTTGTATCACTTCCATCGAGCAGGAATTGGATCACGTATTCATCCTTGCCGATGAAAATAAGCAGGTATACCGCTGCAAATACTGCGAAGAAAAATTTAATAACCGTTAGAACCTGTACTGCAGTTCAATCAGCAAACAAAAGCCATGATTTCGGTGTCCCCCGGATGATATTCATCCAAAGAACACCGGACTCATGGCTTTTATTGATTATGTATTTTATTCCTTATGGCTTTCTGCTTCCACCGTACCCAGAACATAATTGATAAACTGCTGGGCGGTTCTTCCGGAGATACCTCCATGACTTAACTCCCATTTATTTGCTTCCGCACAGAGCGCCTCATCGGACATCGTAACTCCTGCTTTTCTTGCCAGTGCAATAACAATGTTAAAATACTCTTTCTGACTTGGCTTGGAGTAACAGATGGTAACACCGAAACGATTTACAAGGGACAACTTCTCCTGCATGGTATCGGAACGATGCATACCTTCCTCCTGCTCCACATCACTGCGGTCATTCCAGGTCTCCCGGATGAGATGACGCCGGTTGGATGTAGCATAGATTAAAATATTCTCCGGTTTTGTCTCCACACCGCCTTCAATAACCGCCTTTAAGAACTTGTACTCAATCTCAAATTCTTCAAAGGAAAGATCGTCCATATAAATGATGAACTTATAATTACGGTTCTTAATGCTTGCAATAACATTAGAAAGATCCTTAAACTGATGCTTGTAAATCTCAATCATTCGAAGTCCCTGATCATAGAACTCATTAACAATCGCCTTAATACTTGTGGATTTACCGGTACCGCTGTCTCCAAAAAGAAGAACATTATTGGCCTTGCGTCCCTCCACAAACGCCTTGGTATTTTCCACCAGTTTCTTCTTCTGCAATTCGTAGCCCACAAGATCATCCAGCATAACCTTTTCCATGTTATTGATCGGAAGAAACTTCACTCCGGTACCGCTTTCATTGGAGGTGATACGGAATGCCTTATTCAGACCGAACATGCCAACGCCGTATGCCTTATAGAAATCCGTAACCGCCTGAAAGAACTCCTCTTCATTACTGCACTGTTCCAGACGGCGGCTGAGCTTTTGAACCTTCTCACTGACATTCTTATTGTACATCAGTTCCGGTTTACCAATCGCCTTATATTGGGATAATCGTGAAAAACAGTCAATATCCAGTTTTTTCTCCAATACTGAAAAATCATAGTTAAAGAGTTCTAAAAATGCCTTAAAATCATTCTTTGCAAAATAATTTACACTGCCATCGTTGGCACCGATTTTCTCGCAGGTAATACTGAATGGATTCTCATCCGTGATCAGGAGAAAGGTCAGATAATTATGCCACAGATTCTCGTCAAATCCATAATCCGTCGCCACAATCAGAAGCCTCTTCACCTGTCTGTATACCGCTGCCACCATTTCATCCTTGGCATAATTTCCACTCTCAATCTGTCTGGTCACATGGCATAATTCCATTAAAATGGAATCCTTCGGCATATCACCATACATCAATATTTTTGAAACAATATTATGCATTTTATCCTCCTAATGCTTACCCTGTTAATCTATGTACCCTATCGCAAACGATCCCTTCCCAGCTCTTCTTCCAGTTTAAGCACATAAGGTGCCGGGTCATCCTCCATTTTCATAAAGAAATCAAAAGCCAGAAGCACCATCGTTTCCTCATTACAATCCCGTTCCACTTTACCGCGGTCCAGATACCGAAAGATATAATTCAGCCTCTGCCACACATAGCAATCCAACACACTATATCCTTCGATCACATATTTCCCAAGCAATTCATGATGATCCACATAATAAACGAATTCCTCATAAATCCCCGGATGCTTTAAAAATTCTGCCCAGGTCTCATCCGCGAATCCTTCCTTAAGACCTGCATACTCACTTAATCTTTCAAGAAAATCCATCACTCTTAATTTACTGGAATCATAAATAATATTAGCCATGGAATTAACCTTCTTTCCGGCATTATCTCACTGTGTACTGATCATAGGTATGACCGTCAAGATCCTTCCAACGAAACTTTCCATCTTCCAAAATCATGTAACTGTGGGCACTGTCCTCCTTGGGAATGGATACAGAACCCGGATTCATATAGATGTAATTTTCATGTTCTACATAGCAGGGCACATGGGTGTGACCATGAAGAAGCACGGATCCTTTTGCCATGGGCAACGGGTTCTTCTCATTATATTCATGTCCGTGAGTTGCATAGATGGTCACCCCATCCACAAATAACACCGCGTAATCCGCAAGCACCGGAAAATCCAGCACCATCTGATCCACCTGTGCTTCACAGTTACCCCGCACACACAGAATCTGTTCCTTGAACGGATTTAAAAGTTCAATCACTTCCTTCGGTGCATACCCCCTCGGAAGATCATTTCTCGGACCATGATACAAAATATCTCCAAGGAGCAAAAGCTTGTCCGCCTGTTCTCTTTGAAATGCCGCAAGAAGCTGTTTGCAATAATATGCAGAACCATGAATGTCCGATGCAATCATTAACTTCATTTTCTTCTTCCTATCCTCCACAATATGCTCATCAATAGGTATTATTGAATCAAAGCCTCTAACTCGCTTTTTGAAATTAATCCCACCGATTCCTTCACCTTCTGTCCATCACGAAAAACGATGAGCGTAGGAATACTCATAATACCAAATCTTGCGGCAAGACCACTCTCCTCATCGGTGTTAACCTTATATACCTTCACATTGGGATTCGCTTCTGCCAGCGCCTCCACTGCCGGTGCAAGCATCTTACAAGGTCCGCACCATTGAGCATAAAAATCAACCAATACGGTTCCCTCTGCCTTTTCCACCTTTTCTGCAAAATCCACTGTCTTAAGATGTTCTACTGCCATTTTCCTGTCCTCCTCTTTTTTTACCTTTATTCGTATCATTTCCATTTTTCTTTGGTTTATCCCTGAGTTTCTTATTCACATCGACGCTTAAAAGCTTGTAAACAACTGCAGCACAAGGAACACCAAAGAGCATTCCCATGACGCCCATAAGGCCACCGCCGATGGTAACTGCTGCCAATACCCACATTCCCGGAAGTCCGATGGAGGTTCCCACGACTCTTGGATAAATCAGATTGTTCTCCAACTGTTGCAAAATAACGATATACACCAGGAACAATATGGCCTTCATAGGACTAACCGTACAAATCATAAAAGCACCAATTCCGGCACCGATATATGCACCTGCCACCGGAATCAATGCAGTGATTCCAATAACCGCACCGGTCATTCCCGCATACGGGAACTTGAAGATCATCATACCCACTGCACAGAGAACACCGATAACCACTGCCTCGGTACACTGTCCTACGATAAAGCTATGAAAGGTATCATTGGCAACATTTGCAACGTACTCAATGGTTCTGCGTGTTTTCTCCTTCATATAAACACAAAAAAGCTTATCAATCTGCTCCATAACCTTTTCTTTGTTAATCAGAAGATACAATGCAAAAATAAAACCAATCACCACATTGGCTGCCAGTGAGAACAGTGAAGTGGCAATGGAAATGGCTGAATTCATCACACCACCGGCCCCTGCAATCAATACATCGATAACATCCTTGACCATCTTTTGCCAATCCACCTGAACATTGAGAGTCGCCGGATCTAAATATGGCTTGATATCTTCATTGTTAATAATCCATGCATAGGCTTTATTCAATGCCTTAGGCACCTCTGCAAGCAATAATTCAATACTTGAAAGGAACTCCGGCAATACAATACAGATGATTATGGTAACGATGGCCACCACGCTAATCAATGAAAGCAAAATACATACCATTCTCCTTGAACTGTTAATCCATTTATTCTTTGATTTTGGGAAATAGAATTTCTCATAAAAGCACATCGGAATATTAATTACATAGGCAATCACTATTCCAAGCATCAGAGGAACGGCTGCGCCTACAGCGATACCGATTGCCCCGGAAATTCCTGCCCAATAATAAATTAACAGGAATACCCCCATTGCAGTCAATCCGAATTTTAAGTATTTCTTTTCTAACATAATTCCGTCATCCTCCGCTTCTTTTTTCTCCCCAAATACAAGTCCTAGAATCTAAAAAACATATATTCATTATATAACAACACCACAGGAAAATCCATAAATTCCTTACATACAGACGAAATACGGAGGAAATCCTGTGGTCCCACTCCTGGTTTTACCGCTACAACAGGGATGCAAGCAGTGCCTCCAGATGAAAATGAAGATCCTCATGAGCCAGACGCTCCATCTGTTGCATATTATCATCGGAATGTTCGATTTCCTTGGAATACAGATGCGCATTCCAAATCAGATCCTGCAGGGAAACTTTCCCCTCTTTTTCATACTTCCACTCTGCCTTATCCACACCGCGAATCACCAGTACACCGGCAATTCCGAACTTAACCTTGGCAATGAGATCGTAGTCATAAACCGTCTTTAAATAATACCGATAGATAAAGTACACCATCATCTGCTCATAGGCGATGGCATTGGACTTAAAATACGTCTGATAATCACCATCGGAATTAGGACATTCCTCTGCGGCCTTCTTAGCATTTTCCAGTTTTCCCGGCCACACCGGATTGATTCCCTCAAACCCCTTATAGATGTCTATAATTTCCTTAAAATTTTCCACTCCATCCACGTGTTTTAAAGCCTTCTTACCCATCTTTAAGATCATCTTATCGATCTTTTTCTCATCGGCATAGATTTCACGCACCTTAGCGATTTTCTTATATTTTCCCTTAAAGATGTACTTCTGGATATCATTGGCCATTAAAAGCACCGCCATCAATCGCCACACAATATCCTTGTCCCGGTTCTGCATAATGCTAATGGACTGTTTTCTTGCTGCCACCAGCTGCATATAGAGGTCATAATCGATATCATTTAACGCAACCATCTCATCCTCTTCCTGCTCCACGAAGGTCAGGGGTTTCGGATGGTCTAAGATCAGACCGGCCGCCGTCGGACAGGATAAGGAGATTCCCTTCTCCCGAAGATCCCCGAACTCTTCTGAGAATCTCGGAAAGTCCGTGCAGGTATCACACAAATGCTCCTCTCCAAGGGCCGTATACAGATCACACAAATTACAATCATTTAAAAAACAACAGCGTTTATTCTCCGTCAGCTGAAAACGGATGCCCTCCTCATCAATGATTGTACTGTCCTTTAACCTTTTACCAAAATCACCCTCCACGGTGACATAGTATTCCTGTGCCTTCTCGTCAACATCCACTTCCCATCCGGCACAACAGCTATCCGTACATTCTCCTGCAATACATTTAAAATCTTTATAATAATCCGGTGTTTTAACTCTCATTTCTATATCTGACTCCACAACTTTCCTTATTCTTCCGTGAAATAATCCCACAGCACCTTTTCACGGGTATATTCTGCTGCCTCCTCGGCACTCATCATATGAATCCAATCCTGCCGCTTGGCCATGCCTTCATAACTGCATTTGTATTCGCCATAATAGGTTCCCTGATGGGCCTTTTCCTTGTCCCAGTCATGCCAGCCTTCTGCCTTGATATGCCTGCCGATCTCACACTCTAAGAGCACGGTCTTGGCATAAATTCTCCAAGGCCTTCCAAGATAGACACTGTTTTCCGGGCAATCCCCGGTAAAGCGGCATTTGTGGAACACAAATCCATACTTCTGTCCCCTCCAGGTACAGGCTGCCGTATTGTATCCCTTGATTTCTCCCCGGTACTTATCATCATCCTCCGTGATATTATAGCGGGAGAAGATCTCACATTTTTCAAAATAAGCCGTTGCACCGCCAAAGATAAAGTCAACATCACCACTGATGAAGCAATTCTTGTAATACTGTCTTGCAACGCTGATATGATCCGTCTCCGGAAGTTCATCCTCACAATTAACTTTACATTCCGTGCCCGGTCCCAAAAACAACGTATCCTGTGCACCAAGCAGACGGCAATTAATAACCTGAATCTGATCTCCGTGCAGGTACAATGCCACCGCCTGTCCGTAGTCCCGGCCATTACCCGAACGGTTTTCCACCGTAAGATTCTTCAGCACGATCTCATCCCCGACAATCTTTAAGGTCGCTGTACGGAATGTCCCGTAGGGCTTTCCGTCGGCGTGGATTTTGTTGGCATAATCATCGTAGGTAATAATCGTATGTTTTGCGCTCTCACCGGTGATGGTCACATCATTGCGTTTTAATTCCAGCTTCTCATCATAAAAACCATTCTTAATCTCAATATCCACGTGACCCTTCATGGTCATTGCAAGATCCAATGCCTCCTGAACAGAATGGCACTGTGCATTACCATATTTGCTTACAATAATCTTATTCATTGCGCTCCACCTTTCGTATTGAATCAATGATCTCTGTCATTCCCTTTATGAACTCATTGACAAAAAACTTTTTACAAAAAATACATTTGGGTATATTATATCACATATAAAATAATTACGCTCGAATTAATGAAAGGAAAATTATTATGAATGGAATTTCAGATCAGAAATATGATCATCTCGATACCATAAAAGAAGAATTAACCGCAATCCTCAATGAGCTTATCGAAACCGCCCGACTTGAGGCAGGGGACATCCTTGTGATGGGCTGCTCCTCCAGCGAGGTTGCCGGTGTGCGTATCGGCACCTTCTCCAGCGAAGAAATCGGCCGTACCATTTTCAATACGGCTTATGAAATTTTAAAGGCGAAGAACATTTATCTTGCCTGTCAGTGTTGTGAACATCTAAACCGCGCTCTCATCGTAGAGAAATCCTGCATGAAGGAATACCATCTTACCAGAGTAAATGTAGTGCCACAGCTTAAGGCCGGTGGATCCTTCGCTACCGCGGCATACCGCCAAATGAAGGAACCGGTTGCCGTGGAGAGCATTCAGGCACAGGCCGGAATCGATATCGGTGATACCCTGATCGGTATGCATCTGATGCCGGTTGCAGTTCCGGTCCGTACCGGACAGCAAACTCTCGGCAATGCCCACGTAGTCTGTGCCAGAACCCGTGCCAAGTACGTCGGCGGCAGCAGAGCCGTCTACGATGAGACTATGGCATAATTTCTCCCATGCTTAACCCCGGCTTTCATTGACTTTTCACTGTATTTCATGTACACTGAAAATAGGTTTTTTTAACAAATTTTTTTGAAAAAACAGGAGTCTGATCCATGGAAAAATACAAACATTTTATTGATAAATTCTATATAATAATGTTGCTGGTCTTCGCCTGTATCGTTCTCTGGCCGATTTTTCACTATGATGGTCCTACACTTTCACAGGATTTTTTTAAAGAATCCATTTCCTATTCCGAAGGCTGGACCACCTCCGATGGCACCGAAATCAATATTGCCAAACTCCAAAAAATCGAAAATAGCCATCCCTATGAAACCTACAGTATCTATAATACTCTTCCTTCGTATCTGCCGGAAGGTATGGCGCTGTGCTTTAGAACCAAGAATATCTTCTTTCAGGTATATCTGGATGACGAATTAATATATGACCCTTATGTTCCGGAAAGCATTGTTTACACCAAATCCTACGGTACCGATTGGAGCTATGTAGGCCTTCCGTCGAATGCTGCCGGGAAGGTTGTGGAATTCCGTTATTCCTACGTATATACCAATGCAAGAGCCTGCATTGATAATTTGTACATTGGCTCTCCCGCCGGCAATATTCTGTCCACCTTTCAGGAGAAGATCGTTGCACTTGTCACTTGTGTTCTTTTGATTTTTGTTGGTTTACTGTTGATCATATGCGATATTCCGATCAATATGAGAACACATAAGAACCACGAGTTACGTTACCTCGGTCTTTTTGCCCTCACCATTGCACTGTGGTGCTTATCCGAAACCAACCTGCTGCAATATTTCATTGGTGACAGCAGAGCGATGTTGTTACTCTCCTGCGGTTCTCTGATGCTTATACCGATTCCAACCGTGCTTTATCTGGATTCCGCATTCGGACTCAATCGCAAATGGCTTATTCCTCTCATCTCCACCCTGTCAACAATGCATTTTGTCATTAGCTGGGGGCTTCATTTTCTCGGAATCCTGGATGTGCATGAAACGATAACCATTTCCCATATTATGTTAGGAATTATGGCGGTCATACTCTTTGTGGTCATCGTCAAAACAACGTTTGTTCAGACCGGAAACGAATCACCGAGTATCTTTCGTATTCTTCGTGGCATTGGTCTTTCCGGCATCGCTATCGCGACAATCATTGACCTCATCCGCTATTACAGAGGCAATGGAAATGACAGCGCCATGTTTGTGCGTATGGGTCTTCTGATTTTTATTATTTGTTTTGGAATTTCCAGTTTAGAGCGCACCATCAATGCGGTAAAGCTTGGCATCCGCACCGAATTTGTCAGCCAGCTGGCTTATCAGGATGGTCTGACCCGAATCGGTAATCGTACCGCATTTGAAGAAAAACTTGCGGAACTGGAAGCAACGAAAGAAAAGGTTAAAAAAATCGGAATCATTATATTTGATATCAATGATTTAAAATATGTCAATGACCACCTGGGACACCATCTGGGCGATGATATGCTGGTGGAAACCGCCGAACTGATCAGCCAATCCTTCCTTCCGCAGAATGGAACCTGTTATCGCATTGGCGGTGATGAATTTTCTGTACTATTGGATGGAGAAAATGTAGAAGAACGTTTTTGCAACGGTATTGATACTTTCATAAAATTCACAGAGGAATTTAACAGCCAACCGAAAAAAGACTTTCGGGTCAGTGTGGCACACGGATTTGCAATGTACGACCAATCCATATCCGATCTTACTCTGACAAAGGTCTATGAAACCGCTGACAAGCTGATGTATGATAATAAAACTGAAATGAAATCAAAACAGCCTTCTCCGGAACAATATTATCAAATGTGATTTATGCTCTTTTCCGGAGAATACTACACAAAAAGGGATGACTGCCGCATTTTCTGCCGGTAACCATCCCTTTTTTGGTATATGTTTTACCACACTCCCTGGTTATATATCTATTTTCTTCAACAATAAAGCATTGATCTCATGGATTACCAGCACAATAATCAAACCGGCACACCACCACCCGATTGCCGGGATACTCTTACACCAATGATTGATATTCATCATTGCCAGAGACAGGGGCTTCCCATCCTCCAAACGGGCTGAAAGTATTAGTGATCCGCAAAATATAAGATAGAATAAACCATAAATCTTATTACCTACTTTTAAGCTCATCACTGCCATAAACCGGAAGATAAATGCCCCCACAAGGATAACTAAAAAAATATAGTCTGATACCGAAATTAACCCCGCCATAAATTCAGGATCCAGCGGAATTCCCGCATAAATCACCGGATACAAATTAGACTCCAGCGTATATACCAGTAAAACAAACAGATAAGCTGCCACGGAGAATAATACTAAGTATGTCATCTCACAGCCAATAATATTCCTTCTCTTCTGTCCCATGGAAACCAGCAGTATAAACCGGTTATTCATACTGACGGCCCATCCCAGCATCAGGAAAATCACCGCAATCCATGTAAAGAACGTTCCAAAATACACATAGGTAATGTCACTGCTCTTATCCAGATACAGGATCAATGCATGAAGTGCTGCACCAAATACTGCTGCTCCCAGGGATATTAACAACATTTGAAACAGCCCCTTACCATACTCTAATTTTCCTTCACTCTTAATCAACTCCAGCATATCTTCCCTCCTAGATAATAAAATGATAGTTTTGAATCATTTTGCGATGAACAACCATAACCCCAGCCCATACTACAACACAGATTAGCATTATCATCAAAGCCTCCGAAATTCCCTGAGAAATGACCACACTGATAGAAACAATAATGTTCATTCCCACAACAGCACTGATTCCAAAAAGTCCTGATATTGCAAAGGTTACCGCTATCGCCCAAACTTTTCCCAATACATTCCAACAAATCCCCAAAAGGATGCCTGCTGCATTGCTGATCAGCACCGTACCGATCACCGCCATGGCATAAACATAAAATGGCTGAGTAAAATTAGCAAAACCAAATACCGTCATAAAAGCAACGGATTCCAGCATCAAAATTCCAATGTACGCCGCTGTGTAGACCAGTGTGCCCACAAAGATATTCTTTCTTGTCTGACTCATCACAATCCCCAACTGAATATCCTTTTTATAAAACATCATCGATATCATAAAAATACAGAAGAAATTGCAGAACATCCAGCCCAGCCAGTGATCTGACGGGGATTGATCGCCTACACCTAATATCAACTCCAGGAAAGCAAAGTATACAATGGCCAAAATTGTTGTAAATACGGCCTGTTTTGAATAATATATTGCATTTTCTTTCATCTCTCATCCTCCTGATCCAAGCCTTAATTTCCACTACACACCGCAAGGAACACTTCTGATAAATGAATTGGTTGAACCGTAACATCCGCCGAAGTATCGATGCTTTCACCGGCATTTAATAGAACGGTCACACCCTTGCCACGTCCTGTCTTTTCTGCACTATATACAGTCAGTCCCTTCACGGCACGATCCACTTCCCCTTCCAGTCCGCTGACATGGAATGCACGATCCACCAAATCCTGTGTATTCTCCTTTATCACAATTCGTCCATCCTTTATAATCATAACCTCTTCCAGCACATCCGCTGCCTCTTCAATGATATGGGTGGATATAATAAAGGTACGACCGGTTTTGGAATACTCTTCCAGAAGAATCTGATAGAACTTCTTTCTGGCAAAAATATCCAGTCCTGCTACAGGCTCATCCAGAATCGTAATCGGTGCCTTGCTGGCAAGTGCCACGATAATGGTCACCATGGACAGCATACCCTTAGAAAGCTTCACCAGAGGTTTTTTAAGTTCCAGGCCGAACTCCTTAACAAGATGATCGGCCATGTCCCTATCCCATTGCGGATAATAGATCTTAGCCGTTCTCAGATAATCCTTCACCTTCATTCCTAAGATTCCACTCTGTCGATCCATGGTAAGTTCCCTTGAAAAACAAATATTTCTCAAGGCCTTTTCATTTTCCCAGATTGGCTCTCCGTTCAATAAAACTTCCCCTTCTGACGTCTTATTCTGTGCCGTCATCACAGACAACAGAGTGGTCTTTCCTGCCCCGTTACGACCAATCAGTCCGTATATCTTACCGGACTCAATGGTAAGATCAAGATCCTTTAACACCTCATTCTTTCCAAAGGATTTTCCTACCTTCCTGCATTCTAAAACAAACTCTCCCATAACTAATCCTCCATTACACTCTCAATCATCGAAACAATTTCCTGCTTCTTAATTCCAAGTCCCCGGGCTTCCTTCACCAGACTCAGAATATAATCTTCCTTAAAAGCGTCCCTTCTCTTTATTTTAATCTGTTCCTTTGCCCCTTCTTTGACAAACATTCCGATACCCCTTTTCTTATATAATATTCCTGAATCCACCAGCATATTGACACCCTTTGCGGCCGTAGCCGGATTGATGGTATACATTTTTGCCAGCTCGTTGGTACTTGGAACCCGTTCCTCTTCCAGAAGAATTCCCCGCAGGATATCGTTCTCTATCATCTCACTGATTTGAAGATAGATGGATTTTTCCTGATTTAAAATCTCGTTCATTTACTCCCTCCCTATAACATATGTAACTTTCCCTCATCAATGATCATTGTTATTTGGTTCATTACTTATGTAACTAACCATAGCACCAAATTTTGTAAATGTCAATAGGATTCGATAAATATTTTAAAATAATATATGCTCCATTTCCTGAGGCGTGGCATAGATTGATAAATGTTCGTAATTTGCCCCGCCGGCGAGTTCACAGCGTGGCATGGATTGTCAAATGTGCGAGATTTGCCCCGCCGGCGAGTTCACAGCGGGGCATGGATTGCCAAATGTGCGAGATATACCCCGCCGCCGAGTCCATGGCGGGGCATGGATTGCCAAATGTGCGTAATATACCCCGCCATCAAGTCCAAGGCGGGGCATAGATTTCATAATGTGCGAAATATACCCCGCCATCAAGTCCAAGGCGGGGCATATTTCGCTAAATGTGCGTAATATACCCCGCCATCCTGTTCTTGGCGGGGCATAGATTGCCAAATATGCGAGATATGCCCCGCCGGCGAGTCCACGGCGGGGCATAGATTTCATAATGTGCGAAATATACCCCGCCATCAAGTCCAAGGCGGGGCAGTTCGAAACAAGTTTGGGCCATCGCCCAAGCGACAGCCCATTTATCATCATCCTAATTCATTTTTAACCCAATGCCACATCCAGTGCCATCATCAGGGCAAAGCCCACAGCAAAGCCAATGGTTCCGATATTACTGTGTTTTCCCTGGGCAGACTCCGGGATCAGTTCTTCCACCACAACATAGACCATGGCTCCTGCCGCAAAGGACAGAAGATACGGCATCACCGGAATCAAATATCGTGATAAGAGTATGGTGATGACCGCTCCGATGGGTTCCACCGCACCGGATAAAGCTCCGTAAATAAATGCTTTTCCCCTTCCGCATCCTGCGGCACACACCGGCATGGAGATAATGGCTCCCTCCGGAAAATTCTGAATCGCAATACCGATCGCCAGTGCAAATGCTCCCATTAATGTAATGGTTTGACTCTCTGCCAGCATTCCCGCAAAGACTACCCCCACCGCCATTCCTTCCGGAATATTGTGCAGGGTCACCGCCAGAATCAGCATGGTGGACTTCGCCAAGGACACCTTCGGTCCTTCTGCCTCCTCCAGATTCACGTGCAAATGGGGGATCACATGATCCAACAACAAAAGAAATGCAATACCTAATAAAAATCCCGCCACAGCCGGAACAAATGCCAGACGTCCCATTTCGTTTTCCAACGACATTTCCATCGCCGGAATAAGTAAAGACCACACCGAGGCTGCCACCATAACCCCCGCTGCGAATCCGGACAGAGCGTTATTAACGCGCTCTCCCAATCCATCCTTCATAAAGAATACACAGGATGATCCCAATACCGTTCCTATGAAGGGAATCATAATTCCTAATATAACTACTCCCATATTCCTCCTTATACTCTATACACTTTCAAAAACAACGTTATTACATAGTATGCACCAATATATCATTGGTTACTCATTGAATCCACAGCAACCACACCTTCATGGTAATAAAACGGAGTCTCATGGTACTCCAGTTTGGTACTGCTGTCATAATCCGATACCTCCCTATTCCCGGCACCAAAACGATAATTTTCTCTCGTAAAGTGTCCCTGCCCATCATACTTTATATCCACCATAACCGAATCCATTGGGGACTTTCCCGCAGTATATAATTCCTCCAGAAAATACGGCATCACGGATTGGTTCCATGGTATACCAAGCTGCGCCTGTGCTGTAATTATACCATTTTCACCCAGATCATAATGCAATATTCCGGTGGTGCATACAAAACCAATCTCCTGACTTTCAAGTTCTGTACCATCCCGATCCACAATTGCCATCACACCATGAAGTGTGGGATCCACATCCCACAGCTCCACATTCACACCGGTCCCGGTAACACTTCCGCACAGATGATACTTGACATCAAGCAATACCTCATCATTGTTTTGTCGTATCAATGTGTCCATTGGCTCATACCGGGAATCAATGATTGCCACTTCCTCCATGTAAGCTCCTGTACCATGTCCCACACAGGTAATTAAGGCAATTTCTAATTCACCATCCCGGTCATAATCATAGACTCCAAAACGGACGCCATCTTCTCCATACTCACGGGCCCATGCGTAGTGAAATAAATGTCTCTGTCCCCGATACTCTACCACCAATGCATTCTTATCCTTATCCTCCCTGAAACTATCGGAATAGATACGAATTCCAAGATCCGGAAACTCCTTAAGTAACATAATCGTATCCGGACAATCTTTAGGATTTTCCCGGAACATTTGATCCAGTTCGGACACCGGTCTTGCCTTGGCATAGTCCTCTTCGGTCAGTCCAAGAAACCAACTGTGCTGCATCATAGAACGTACCGAAGAACATTCCGTATCGAACTGGGGTCCGTAATCATCCTGTGTGTAAGGAAGCCACACGCCCTGATAAGTCTGATACATCATAAGATCAATCCGGGATTGATCGGAAAATGTATAACACAATTCCCGCAGATTGCATAGACCCCCTACATCCGGGCTGCTTTCTTTATCCTTTGTAAATTGTCCTCCCTCCAGATGATAAAATGCCACGGCAGCGGTTTTCGGATCATAATATTCATCTCTATGTTCATGAACAATTTCATTGAGCATGCCATTGTCACAGTAATTCGGCATTACCAGATATGCATCCTCCTTGGGTATCCCCGGGTATTCCTGACCGCCATTGTAGTAGAACGCCTCTTTAAATTCCTCTAATGATGTTATTTTTTCATAAAACTTTCCCACATCGGCCCTCGTCACACGAATTCCGTCCTCGGTGGTTTCATAATCATAATCCTCCCGACAAACAGCAAAGTCACCTACATCCGTTTTTTCATAATACCATAGCGTAATTTTCTCATCCGTATCATCCACGAGACTGCGTATACCAAGCATTTCGCCTTGAAAAATCGACCCCGAATAGCCTCTTTTCATGTCCTGCACCAAGGTATTGATATCTTCACTTACACTACGTTTCAGCTCATCAACATTTTCTTCGGATTCCTCGTCCGTAATCTCATAAAACCCATTTCCGATTTCCACACAGGAACCAACCTCATTATTCTGCAGTTCATAAGCATGATACCGGTTGCAGCTTTGCAGTTCCTCCTTGCGCACTTCAACCATAATAATGAGCCTGTCATCCTGCCTTGCATAGGAAAATGATGTTCCATACTTTGGATATTGACTCATCACTTCACGAATAGCATCCTCACCATAGGTCAGACGACATACCTGCCCCCGGGTCATGGCAACAACAGGATACTCCCGGAAACAATCCAGATCTGCCCGATAACGAATCTTCTTCGTCTGATAAGCTTCCCCATAATATATATACTCCTCATAGGAAAAGAATTGATTATAATTGGCAATGCGAAGCCAAAGATCATCGCCATCATATTGAAGGATATCTCCCTTGATGAGATTGATCTGATTCGGATCCGTAAAATAATCGATGATTCGATCCTCCTGTATTCCTAATACCCGGCTCTTTCCATAGACATATTCCTGCTTCCCGTCATCAGCTGTATTGACACCATCATATCCTCCGTGGGCAGTCTTATGTACGAAGAAACTCTTGTCCGTCAGATTCATCACATAGAATGTATCCTCCGTACCGATGGACATCGCAGAATAATACAGTTCAAACCCATGAACATCATCATAGTACCAGAGATCGACGACTCTCTTATCAACACCGTCTACAGCACCATCCTCTGCCATGGGAACTAACACAAAAGCCTCCGTCACGCCATCTTTATCATAATCCGCCTCATACACTTCAAAATCAAGACTGCCCTTCTTCAACATCCCTGTGCTTTCATAATTTCCGGCCTCAATCAAAGCCTTCTTCAGTTCTTTCCTTGAAATATCCAAATGACCATTCTCCTCCGCCTTACGACCTGAGAACAGGCAAAGAAACGCCACCAGTACAACGACTCCAACCAGCAGGATTGCCCACGCATATTGCCCGGATCGAACCGCAATGGACTGAATACGTTCCTTAATACTCTTCTTTCCGTCCACCATGGTTGTCGCCACACTGCAGATATTGGACAAACCTCGTCCCACTGCAATCATTTGAATCAAAGTCTCTCCATAGGAAAGGCGCTGTTCCTCGCCCAATCGCGCAATCGTTCCCTCATCACAAGCCAGTTCACAGTCACGTACCGACACGTATGCTCCATACCACACCAACGGGTTATACCAATGCAACGCCACTGCAATAACACGAAGAACTGCAAAGAGATGATCTCCATGACGATAATGCGTATATTCATGGGTCAACACATGATAGAAGGAACCATCCTTCCTCACCTTTCCAATAGCCTCCTGATCCAGATAAATTGCCGGATTCATAATTCCAAAAAGACATGGCGATTGGATTCCGGTGACATGATACACCTCTAATTCTGTATAAATCGATTGACTTATCTTTTTGCGATTTTTTAACAAACTTCGATAAAAACAATAATTATTCCAAAGGACAATAGATAACACTACCATCGCCCCAATCAACCAGAGGATTCTTAAAATATTTCCGAAGGATGCCCATTGGGATGCAACATGTATTCCAATATTTTCACCATTTCCATCCGGATCCCCGGCAATGCCGCTGATTACATCATCGCTTATCCCATCCGTCCCATCGCTGTTTATCCCATTCATCACATTGCTGCTTATCCCATCCATCACGTTGTGACCTGAAGAATCATTGTCCTCACCATTCTCCCCGACCAAACTTACATTGTTCCATGAAACCCCGGTTTGATACGAAGGCTTTTGAGAAATCACAGCAGATTGTCCATTGTGCTGTCCTTCGGTTGTTATTTCTCCGGTTTGGATGTCTCTGTCAGGAATCACATTCAAGACGGACCATGAACTTGGAAACAAGGTCACCGGCACCAGCAAGCGAACCAACACCAGCAGCCACAGTGCATACTGTAGGCGAAAACTGATCTTCCCCCTCAAAACCCCACGCAACACTAAAACTGCTATGATAAGAATTGTCGACGTCATCCCCCATTCAATCATGCAATCTACCTCCGGCTCTATGCAGAATTTCCTCAAGTTCCCTAATATCCTCTTCACTTAAGTCATTGTTGGGAATCAGGCTATTGACCAGCAGACTAATGCGTCCTGCAAAGGCCTTATCCAAAAGTGTCTGTGCCTCACCGGCAATCACTTCATCACGCTTCAACACAGGATAATAATTTCTTGCCCTCTCACCTTCTTCATAGCGGATATAGCCCTTCGCCTCCATTCGGCGCACCATCGTGGTGGAGGTACTCTTCGACCATCCCACACGTTCCTTAAGTTCTTTAACCAACTGCATAACGGTCCTTGGACTTTCATCCCAGAGACACTCCATCACTTCCCACTCTGAATTATTCAGACTATATTTATCATCCATTCGAACAACCTCCACACCATTCATTGTGTTATCGTATTACAAATGTAACCCTATATGGTTATTATATCCCTTGTGTTACATTTGTCAACTTCTTCTTTGTTGTTTTATATAGATTTTTCTTGATAAATATACTATAATGAATGCAATACCTAATTATAGCAACAGGGGGATTCCATGAACGAGTCGAAGAAACTAACCGGAAAAGAACGTGAAGCCTTTCTCCAGTCTAAGTACGATTATTATGAAAAATTTAACACATGGGCAGTCATCTTAAGCTGTCTCGCTTCCCTGTCCTACCTCTTCTCGGACTGTCGTATTTTTGGACGCATAGCATGGGAAACTTTGATCCCAAGAGGTTTCATATTAATTCCGATGCTGATTTTTATATTGGTTCGCCGTAGAACTTCAAACTATAAGATTATGGTTCCGCTCTCCTATCTGGTCATTCACTGTGTAATGTGGTGTACCATCTGGGCTATTTATTATCTCCCGGACCGTCAGCATGCCAACGAGGGCTTCATCATTATGCATCTGATGTTCTTCGCCGTCGGATATTGTGCCTCTTTCTACACCGGTACATTTTTTCACAGTTTAGTTATCGTAAACATTATTGTATCAAACCTTTTCAATCACTATGAAAGTTTTGACCAGATGCTCCTGCTTGGCATTCCGTGTCTTGTAGCCATCTGTCTCGTAAACTATATTATGGAAGGTGTGTACCTGGATCACTATATTACCAAAAACAAACTTGAAAATATGTTGGTTCACGACCAGTTAACCAAGGCCTATAATCGTAACAAAATCTATGAGCTTCTAAACTCTGATGGTGTCCGGTTGAACTTCCCATCCGACCAGAATGTATGTTTTCTTCTGATGGATATCGACCTCTTTAAACGAGTCAACGATACCTACGGTCATAATATCGGTGACAAGGTTCTTATGGATACAGCCAGCATTATCCGGTCATCCATCCGGCCGGAGGATATCATCATCCGCTGGGGCGGCGAGGAATTTATCGTGATTATGCCTAATTGCCTTATGGGTACCGCTACTGTGATTGCAGAAAATATCCGCAGTAATGTTGAAGCACATGACAATCAGGTTTGTCCGATTACCGTATCCATCGGCATCAGCGAATACGACGGAGTCAATTATAACACCGCTGTTACCCAGGCCGATAAAGCTCTCTATACAGCCAAACGAAACGGACGTAATCAGGTCGTGTGCTATGAGGAAAGCTTAAGTACGGTAAATCAGTAAATCAGAATGATACCAAAATAAAAGTGTGGCTCCCGCTTCACGAATTATTATTCGTTAAAGCGACAGCCACACTTTTTGTATTGCACTCCGCGTAGAAACGCGCCAATCCTATTTAGTTCTTTTTCCTCTTAGCAGCGAGTTCTGCAAATACATACCAGATTGTACCTGCAATAAATACTGAAGAGTAACCACCGCAAACAATACCTACCATAATTGGAAGGGCAAATTCACGGATGGATGTTACACC
This sequence comes from Lachnospiraceae bacterium, assembly GCA_051877855.1. Lineage (GTDB taxonomy): Bacteria > Bacillota > Clostridia > Lachnospirales > Lachnospiraceae > MGBC120314. Next base: position 33,001 of record JBJEJH010000022.1, read on the forward strand.
CAGGATAAATAATACCAATACCATAATGAATGTGGTCAATGATGTATTAATACTACGTCCTAAGGTCTGTGTAATACTTACGTTAACAATTTCCTTACGATCAACCTTGGTCATTACCTTCAGGTTCTCACGGATACGATCGAAGATAACGATGGTGGCATTAATGGAATAACCCACGATGGTAAGAATACATGCGATAAAGGTATTACCTAAGGAAATTCTTGCTACCGCATAGAAACCGATCACAACCAGTACATCATGGATCAAAGCAAGTACAGCGGCTCCGGCAAATGTTAAACTGCTAAAACGGAACCAGATATATAACAACATACAGATGGTTGCAATTGTAATTGCGATCACTGCATCGCTCTTCATTTCTGAACTTACGGTTGGGCTGATGTTCTCTGCGGAAATATTTTCCTCCGGAACACCAAACTGCTCCTGCATTGTAGTTGCAAATGCTTCTCTCTGCTCCAGAGTAAGCTCCGGTGTCTTAAAGATCACATCATTGGAATCATTTACGGTCTGCTGCTGAATTTCTGTAACGCCAACAGCTTCCTGAATTGCAGGAATGATGTTCGTCTCAACATCGGCCTGATCATGTTGCTCGTTGAATGTAACACTTGTTGTTGTACCGCCAACGAAATCTAAGCTGTAATTAAATGCGCCTTCTCCCTTAGAAGAATTCACACCCATGAAAGCAACGCCAATCAGGATCACTACCGCAGAAATAATAAAGCAAATATGCTTAACTCCTACAAAGTTCACAGTCTTGGTTTCCTTAGGAATACCGTAGAAACCAACCTTCTTGAAACCTAATTCATATAATAAGTTCAAAATCATCTTCGTTACTACCAATGCAGTAAACATGGAAAGTAACGTACCAAGTGCAAGTGTTGAGGCAAATCCCTTAACCGTACCGGAGCCCTTAATTGCAAGAACGGCTGCTGCAATCAATGTGGTGATGTTGCCATCTAAGATTGCAGATAAAGCCTTGGATGAACCATCCTTGATTGCGGACTGAACCGATTTGCCCTTGGCAAGTTCCTCACGGATACGGGCGAAAATGATGACATTGGCATCAACCGCCATACCAATCGAAAGGATAATACCTGCGATACCGGGTAAAGTTAAAGTAATATCATATACACTGATTAAGAACAACATAATCAATGTGTACAATGCCAAAGCCAAGCTGGCTGCAATACCAGGAACACGATATACAACGATCATGAAAAGGAACAAAATTACAAGACCGATTGCTCCGGCAACAAGACTTGTACGGATTGCATCCTGTCCAAGCTTTGCACCAACAACATTGGAACGAAGTTCTTCCAACTCTAACGGAATCGCACCGATACGAATCGTTGACGCAAGGTTCTCTGCATAGTCTAAAGACTGAAGATTGTTAATCATTACATCGCCACCGGTAATTGCTGACTCAACATGAGGAGCACTAATAATCTCGTTATTATAAATGATGTAAATGTATCTCTTTTCATCCTCTCCTGCCATCAATCTTGTGGTGGCATCACCAAATGCGGTAGTACCATTGTCATTTAATACCAGTGAAACACAGTACTGCACATCACTGTTGCTGCTCTCACGGTAAGCCTGCGCCTCTGCGGACTTGATATCATCACCTGTGATAATAACCGTACCCTCAGTGTCCATAAAAATCAATGAACCCGGCTGACCCAGTTCTTCCAGAATAGCATTTGCATCCGTTACATCAGGGATTTCAACATTAATTCGATTATCGCCTTCCTGATATACACTCGCCTCTGTACTATAGTTTTCTACTCTCTTCTGTAATCTGTAGATCGTATCATCCAAATCCTGCTGAGATGGATTTTCTTCTACAGTACGGTATGTAATACTTACACCACCTGCAAGGTCGAGACCAAGCTTGATGTCGCTTACACTTCCGGTCTTTTCTGCACCAATACCGAATACGGCAATGTAGCCAAGTCCAGCCAAAGCAACAAGAAGAATGATCACGCTTAAGATTTTCTTACTTGTCTTCATTTTCTCTTTCTCCTTAAATTACATTTCTGCCAATGCAGCCTTAATCATGATGGCGCATTCGACACGTTTCCTCTGCATCCGGCATCCGATATCATAGGTGCCATTGATGTGCCCATTGAAGTTATATGAATTAGCAGCGCATCCGCCACTGCAGAAAAACCTTGCGAAACAATTCTTACATTCTTCCTTGGAATATACATTACATCCACGGAATTCATCGGCAATCTCCGGATGAACAATACCCTCATCCACATTACCCATTAAGAACTTCTCTTCGCCAACAAACTGATGACATGGATAGAAATCTCCCCATGGCGTAACTGCCAGATACTCGCATCCTGATCCGCAACCGGACATCCTCTTGTAAATACAAGGGCCCCCATCAAGATCAATCATAAAGTGGAAGAAATTAAATCCTCTTCCTTCTTTCTTTCTCTTGGCAAGTTCGGCTGCCAGCTTATCATACTCCTCAAAGATCTGTGGAAGATCCTCCTCACGGATTGCATAGTCCTCCGTTGGCTTTGCAACAACAGGTTCCATGGAAATCTGTTCAAACCCTTCATCCGCCAGACTCAGCACGTCCTTGGAGAAGTCCAGATTATGATGTGTAAATGTACCACGCACATAGTAATTGTTCTGATTACGGCTCTCTGCCACCTTCTTGAACTTTGGCATTATAATGTCATAACTACCCTTACCATTCCGTGTAGGACGCATCTTATCATGCACTTCCTTACGTCCATCCACACTCAGAACAATATTCCCCATTTCTTTATTCGCAAATTCCAGAATGTCGTCATTTAGAAGAACACCGTTGGTGGTCAGTGTAAAACGAAACTTCTTGTTATTCGCTTCCTCGATGGAACGGCCGTACTCTACCAGCTGCTTAACCACCTCAAAATTCATGAGGGGTTCGCCGCCGAAGAAATCCACCTCCAGATTCTTTCGGGTACCGGAATTCTTAACCAGAAAATCCAGAGCCTTCTTACCCACTTCAAAACTCATTAATGCTCTTCTTCCATGATACTCGCCTTCCTCCGCAAAACAATACCTGCAGGCAAGGTTACAATCATGGGCAATATGCAGACACAATGCCTTAACCACCGTCTGACGGTTTTTAAATGCATCGACGTAATTTTCATAGATATCCTCTGTAAAAAGTACTCCCGCATCCTTAAGCTCTTCGATTTCCCCGCAGGCTTCACGGATCTCAGACTCCTCATAAGTACTCTTTAAAGACTCAACAATTTCTTCAACATTTTTTTCTTCAAATAATGGGATTACATCATACACAACATCATCAACCACATGAACCTGTCCACTGTTCACGTCAAGCACAATGTTGTACCCATTATTTTTAAACTGATGAACCACGTTTGTTCTCCTCCTCAATAATTAAGAGAGTGATGCAAAGACCGCAGCACTCTCTTAAGCTTCAACTCATTCAAACGAATAACAAACAATTAGTTGTTCTTATTCTCACAGCTCTGATTTCCTACAGTACAAGATGTCTTACAAGCTGACTGACAAGATGTCTGGCACTCGCCACATCCGCCCTTCTTTAATGTATTCTTTAATACCTGGCTGTTCAGTGTCTTAATATGTTTCATATTAGCGCCTCCTTAAGTTCATAACTCCTAGTAGTATAACATAAAAGATGTGGCTTGAAAAGAGATTTTTTAATATTCTTTATTCAAGATTCTTTATTCAAGATTCTTTATTCAAGATTCTCTAACAAGTTCCTTAATCACATCCACCATCTTCTCCATGGACTGAATACTGATATATTCAAACTTACCGTGAAAATTATTGCCACCGGTGGAAAGATTCGGACACAAGAGTCCCTCGTAGGATAGTCTCGCTCCATCCGTACCACCACGAATCGGCACTACCTTGGGAATCACATCACATTTTTCAAATGCTTCCTTCGCCCGGTCCACGATATCCATCCGAGGTTCAATCTTCTCCCGCATATTGTAATAAGAATCCTTTACTTCACATTCCACCGTTCCTTCACCGTACTTCCGGTTAAGAAAGTCTCCGATGCTTACAAATAAGTTCTTTCGCTGCTGAAATCTTTCCATGGAATGATCCCGTATAATATACTGCAGGGATGCATTCTCCTCATCCCCCTTCATGTTGCAGAGATGATAGAATCCCTCATATCCTTGTGTATGTGCCGGGATCTCACCGGCAGGCAGCATCTGATTAAATTCCATAGCAATCAGGGAGGCATTCTTCATCTTATCCTTCGCTTCTCCCGGATGAATATTCACGCCATGGATAATCACCTTCCCCGCTGCAGCATTGAAGTTCTCGTATTCCAATTCCCCCACAGGTCCGCCATCCAGGGTATAGGCAAAATCTGCGCCAAACTTCTCAATATTAAAAAGATCTGCCCCACGTCCGATTTCCTCATCCGGTGTAAATGCAATACAGATCTTTCCATGGGGAATTCCTTCTTTCATAACCTGCTCCACCGCCGTAAGAATCTCCGCAATTCCGGCCTTATCGTCCGCTCCGAGAAGCGTGGTTCCATCGGTCACAATCAAGTCCTCACCTACGTAATTGGATAAGTTCGGAAAATCCTTAACCCTCATCACAATGTTCTTTTCCAAATTCAACGTAATATCCGTCCCATCATACTGCTTCACCAGCAAAGGGTTCACATTGCTTCCGGAAAACGCCGGTGCAGTGTCCATATGAGAAATCAGTCCTATCGCCGGTTTGTTCTCACATCCCGCACTGGCTTCACACCATCCATACACATAGGCATTGGAATCCATATGACAGTCTTTTAACCCCATGGCCTTCATTTCCTCTACCAGAAGTTTTCCAAGCTCCTTTTGTTTTTCCGTACTGGGACAACTTTGATGATCCTCATCGGACTGGGTATCCAGAACAATATATTTATGAAATCTTTGCACAACACCGGATCCGAAGGAATCCGTCAATTTATCAGGGATCATTTCAATAACTCCTTCTCAACTTTTTTACAAACGTTTGTGTATAGTATTTCGTGGCACGTTTGCACTAAGAACTCGCTCGTAGCGGTACATAAGGCGCCAAAGGACGGCGCCTAAGTACCGACGGCTCGTAATTGCCACGAAATACTATACACAAACATTATCTTATGTAATTGATAGCTTGTAATAAATGCCAACAAAAAAGGAACCCGGTAAACCGAATTCCTCTCAGTGCGGAAGATGGGACTTGAACCCACACTGCGTAACCGCAACTAGAACCTGAATCTAGCTCGTCTGCCAATTCCGACACTTCCGCATAACAAAGTATATTTTACATACAATGTGTTGGAATGTCAATGATTAAATTAAAAATGAGTCAAAAAATTTTATCCTTCTGCCGGAGCCTGGATGCAGAGAAATTCCAAAAATTCTTTTTCAGGGAGAGGTTTTGAAAAATAATATCCCTGTATGAAACTTATTCCGAGCCGGTTCATGGTTTCATACTGTTCTTTCGTTTCAATTCCTTCCGACACAATCTGAAGCTTCATTCCGTGAATCATGTGCATTGCAGCATCCATGACGTAGCGAGCCTTGTTGTTCATAAAATATGCATTGGTCATCTCACGGTCAAATTTTACAATGGAAACCGGCATATCAACGATGTAATTCAGGTTGGATTGACCGGTTCCGAAATCATCCAGAGAGAATTTTACACCATAATTCATGAGACATTTCATGTTATCCAGAAGGATTTTCTTCGCATTCAGCGAAGCGGATTCCGTAATCTCCAAATTGATCATGTCCGGATTCACATGATGTTTTTCCATGATATTAATATAGGTTTCTGCCAGATGCTCATCGGCACATTGAACTACGGATAAGTTCACTTCTATATAATGAATGCCATACTGTTTGATTCGATGCTCCTTTACAAAAAGGCATACTTTTTCAAATACAATCTCACCAAGCCTTAAGATCATGCCGGTTTTTTCGGCAATATCAATAAAACGTCCCGGCGGAATAATGTTTCCTTCTTCATCCCGGATTCGTACCAGCGCCTCGGCAGATGTAAACCGTTGTTCTTTTGTTGAAAAAATCGGCTGGTAAAAAACCTCAACCAGATCATTTTCTATAGCATTAATAATCTGTCTGCGAAGACTTTTCTCCTGATACATTTTTGCTATCATGGCGTCATCTACGGTTGTCAGTATGGTATCGAAATTGTTTTGATTCTGTTCCCATGCATAGTGAAGTAAATTGAATAAATCTTCTCCTTTGCTAAGTCCCATGGCATTAGGAATATATAAAAGATGTGGTCTCATGGAACAATGTTTCTCCTGTGGATATTCTTTTCCCAAATAGTCCTGAAGACGGGAGAGACCGTCCTGTGCACTCTTAACATCTTTCAGTATCAGAATGATTTCCTCTTCGGAATTTTTAAATGCTTTTGCTTTTGGAATCTGTAACAAAAAACCGGATAATTTTAAAAGATATGCTTCATCTTCGCTTGTTTCCATATTTTGCTCCAGAAAATGTTCCAGTAAAATTGAAATCACGAAAAAGGGTGTGCCTTCGGCATAAAGCTGGCGGATGTAAAGACCAAGTGCATTCTGGTTGAAAAGATTTGTTTTCCGGTCAATATTGGTTTCCGGATTTTCCATTTTAAGGTACATAATCATAATACCTACACATTCTGCATATCCCACAAGCAGAAGATTCTTGTTTATAAACTGGATGACTGCAGCAATAATCCATAAAAGCATCCAGATACAGACTGCTTCCCGCCGGATCGGATTAATGTGATTTTTACAAAAAAACATAATAAGAATAATGGAAAAAAGAAAGATTACTGTAAATAGATATGTAGTTATGATGCTTGGCCCATAAGTATACAGCAGATTTTCTTCCGGTTTATAAAGATAATAAATCGGAAGGATATAGATCAGTACAATTCCGGCAAATGCCAGAATTGAAAATATCCTTGTTATAACATGGTAATACCCGGAGGAAAGATAAAGATCTTCACAGACATAGAGAAAACAGCATAGTGCCATAAAGAGTATGGACGCAGGGTAAGTCTTGCAGAGGATATTTGTCAGCCAATGCGGAAGACTATCCATATATGTGATTGCCACAATAGACAATACATCCAGTGAAATACACAGAAGGGATGCGCAGAATGTCCTTACAAATGCTTTCTCCGTATTCAGATGTACTTTTCTCTGACGAATATAATAATAGAAAAGGACTAAAAGTAACACGATTCCACAACATTGAGTCTGTATATTCAAATCAATCCCTCCAAATACCAAATTGTTCCTTTTGCACTAAGATCATTATATAACAGGAATTTTTATGGTGCAATTAAATCATAGAAGTTAATCTTGAAAAAATTTATATTAATTTAAATTTTTTTGTTGACATTTCTTTTTATTGATGATAATATACTATTTGTTGAGCAGTCGTGGCGGAATTGGCATACGCGCTAGACTAAGGATCTAGTCCATATTGCTTGGGTGCGGGTTCAAGTCCCGCCGACTGCACTAAAAAAGAAAACTTCAGGTGAAAACCTGAAGTTTTCTTTTTTAGTACCGGAGCGTCCCTTGAACCCAAGGTTTTTATCTCCGCTCCGGTACGCGAAAAGCCGAGATCCACCTACTGTCTGACTTATAATATTTAGTTATAAGGGGGATACTATAGTTTGAAAGAGTGTTCGAGTTCCATTTACAAAATCAACCCCATAAAATTCTTTGACATATTCATTATATGGTGCTAATATGGTTATAGAAAGGGTGCTACCGATAGACGGTTAGTCCAAGTAAATTTTGTAAGACAAAAATTGCCGCTTAGTTTACCAGACTGGGGCGGCTATTTTTGTGTCTTGTG
>JBJEJH010000023.1:0-39924 GCA_051877855.1 Lachnospiraceae bacterium
TGGTGTTTTATAATGGAAAGGAAGAGCGGCCGGAGCGGGAAGAATTCCATTTGTCGGATTCCTATGAACATAAATGCGAGTGTTACGATCTGGATCTTTCCTGTGTGGTGTATAACATAAATCCGGGATATAATGAGGAACTGCAGCAAAAGAGCAGGGTACTGGTAGGGTACACGACCTTTGTAGAGAAAGTACGTGCCTATGAGAATAAGGAAGCGGACTTAAGAGCAGCAATTAACCGGGCGATTGATGAATGTATCAAGGAAAATATACTGGCAGAATTCTTTAGGAGTAGAAGAGCGGAGGTGCTTGAAATGGCAGTTTTGGATTTTACATTTGAGCGGAGAGAAGAGCTGATTGCGAGGGACAGCAGGGAGGAAGGAATTGAATTGGGACGCAGCCAAGGCAGGACAGAAGGAATTGAGATTGGACTTGGCCGTGGCATCGCCCAGGGCAGAACCGAGGGCATTGAGATTGGATACAACCAAGTGGCAGAAAAGATGTTAAAAGCAAAGAAACCATTTGAGGAGATTATGGAATTCACCGGATTATCTGCGGATGAATTGAAGAAGCTTGCAAATAAACTGGGAGTCTAAGTGTATAAACTTAATGGAATATGACCATATTTTTATTAGTCATTTAGGAAAGAATTTTTAAGGTTGTACAAAAATAATCCTTGTGCTATAATAAATTGGAGTTATTGGTTATTTAAACCATATGTACGTGAAATGGAGTGGATGACATGTCTTCAATTAATAATACAGAAGTTATTATCGGCGGCAAGGTATTTACCTTGAGCGGTTATGAAAGTGAAGAATATCTTCAGAAGGTTGCGACCTTTATTAATAATAAGATTAATGAATGTAAGACTTCAGATAATTTTAAGAGACTTCCGGTGGATACACAGGCGGTTATGATTCATCTGAATGTTGCAGATGAATATTTTAAGATCAAGAAGCAGGCAGATATCTTGGAACAGGAGATTGAGAGCAAGGATAAGGAAATTTACGATCTTAAGCATGAATTGATTGCAGCACAGATCAAGCAGGACTCTTATGTCCAGGAGATGAAGGAAATACGCAGTGAGAACACTACATATCAGAAGAGTATAACCAAGCTCCAGTCTGAGATTAATGAGTTAAGAAAGTAGTATTGAAACAGTTACATTATTGATGTTGAAGTTATAAAGTGTCTTTGAAGGAATTTAAAGACACTTTTTTTCTGAATGTTTCATAGGTTTTTCATATTTTGTGGTTTGTCTTGGAGTGGAGAACAGATGAAATATTATAGGATTTGGTTTGGGGGCGGACAAATATGTCACAGGTAGAGATCTTATCGCCGGCTGGCTCTATGGAGAGTTTTCGTGCAGCTATCAATGCCGGCGCGGATGCAGTCTATATGGGCGGTAGCATGTTTGGTGCGAGGGCATTTGCAGATAATTTTGATGAAACGCAGATAAAGAAAGCATTAGAATTGGCACATATTCATAAGCGAAAGGTATATTTGACCGTCAATACATTGCTTAAAAATGATGAACTTAAGAAGGATTTGTATGATTTTTTGCTGCCGGCATATGAATGGGGACTTGATGCGGTTTTGGTTCAGGATTTTGGGGTATTTGAATTTATCAAGGCCAATTTTCCTTCATTGGATATTCATGCCAGTACCCAGATGACCACCAATGGAGCATTGAGTGCAAAGTTTCTGGAAGAGAAGGGCTTTTCAAGAATAGTGACCTCCAGAGAGCTTTCCCTGGAAGAAATTAGTCAGATTCGTAAAGAGACGAAGCTTGAAATTGAGAGCTTTGTACATGGTGCATTATGTTACTGTTATTCGGGACAATGTCTGATGTCCGGTATGATTGGAGGAAGAAGTGGTAATCGGGGACGATGTGCGCAGAGTTGCCGTCTGGCGTATTCGGCTTTGGATGAAGACGGTACGACGATGGGAAAGAAGGATAAGCATTTACTAAGTCCCAAGGATATGTGTGCCTTGGAATTACTTCCGGATATTATTGATGCCGGGGTATATTCCCTTAAGATTGAAGGACGAATGAAGAGTCCGGAATATACCGCAGGTGTTGTTTCAACATATCGTAAATACGTGGACATGTATCTTGAGAAAGGCCGTAGCGGATATAAGGTGGATCCGCAGGATTTATCCGATTTGATGGATTTATTTAATCGCGGGAATTTTTCGAAGGGCTATTATGTTGCTCAAAATGGTCCTAAAATGATGTCCATGGATCGCCCGAATCATCAGGGAACAAGGGCGATACAGGTGGTTTCATCCTCCCGTGGACAGATGAAGGTCAAAGCGTTATCTACCCTTAATCCACAGGATGTGGTGGATGTGTCTTCGGATTTTACATGGACCAACGGACAGGCGCGTAGCAAGGATGAGGTGTTTTCAATTAATATTCCGGTTACATTGAAGGTGGCACCGGGATCGATTTATTATCGTGTTCGTAATAACAAGCTGGTAGGTGAGATTAACGAACGCTTTATTAAACGCAATATTCGGGAACAGGTGCGCATTGAGGGAGAGTTCTTTGCCGGTTCACCGTCACGTGTCAGCATATATTGTAATGGCACGGAATATGAGATCTTTGGTAAGGTTGTAGATGCCGCTAAGAACAGTCCCATGGATGCAAAGTCCATTGAGAAGCAGCTGAGGAAACTTGGTGATACAGAATTTGAAGCATCGGAAGTAAATCTCTTGGTTGGTGATAATATTTTTGTTCCGGTGTCGGAACTGAATGAACTTCGACGGAGTCTTGTACAGGGAATTACAGATAAACTGACAGGAAAGAGAAGTGCTTGTAATTTAGTCATCAGATCCGGGAAAGATCGTGATGAGACCCTGCCGGCACAGTCGATGTCTCTTTATGTGGTGGTACATGATGAGAATACACTTAGGGTGGCATTACAACCATCGGAAGTAAAGCGTATCTATGTTGATATCTATTCATTGACCGATTTCACTAAGGCCGGAGAAATCGTTGCAAAGATACATGAATGTGGCAAGGAAGCCTATTACTGTATGCCGCACATTTTTAGAAACAGGGCGGCATCCTGGTATCAGAAGAATCTTGATCTTCTTGTAAAACCGGGATGGGATGGTTTTTTGGTACGTAATCTGGACGAATTGCAGTTCCTTCGGGAGAATGGAATTAAGGGATCCCTGGTACTGGATCATCATCTATATTGTATGAATGATTTTGCACCGGAATTTTTCTCCGGTCTTTCGAAAACCGAAGGAAGATCCGATGGTGGGTCATTGAATATTAATGGATTTACAGCACCTTTGGAGCTTAACCATAGGGAACTTCGTGATTTGCGGATTACAGCACCGATGGAAATATTGCTTTACGGTTATTTCCCGGTAATGTTATCGGCCCAGTGTGTGATGAAGAATCTTAAGGAATGCCGGATCAATAAGGCAGGAGAATACACTTGTATCCACATAAAGGATCGAAAGGGTAAATTACTTCCTGTTGTTAATTTTTGCCGTTGGTGTTACAATGTTATTTATCATCCTGCGCCAATGAATTTGATGGATCTTAGGGATGAGATCTCAGAATGTGGATTTGCGGGTCTGAGAGTGGACTTTGCGTTGCTTGATGCAAAGGAGGCAGGGGTAGTACTTTCCCAGACGGTGGATTGTATAAAGAATGGTTTGCGTCGTAAGCCTCAGGGAGACTTTACGAGAGGACATTTTTTGCGAGGAGTAGAGTAAATGTTTAAGGTATTTATCGACATTTCAAGATATTTGTTCGTCTTATTGATGGCAATCTATATGATTATGACCTTTCGTATATTTGCGATTAAGGACGAATCCGAGAGAACATTGAAATGTATCCAACAGAATATATTAATGTTTTTCATTCATTTTCTGGCATTTGCCATATTATTTATTAATGAATGGAATATCAATGTTATTGTTTTATATCTGGTGCAGTTTTTTTGTTTGTTACTGTACCTGGTGGCATTTCATTTTATTTATCGAAATGGTAACATGCTGCTATTAAATAATATGCTGATGCTTTTGATGATTGGTTTTATAATCATCACTCGTTTGTCCTTTGAAGAGGGTGTTCGACAGTTCATCTTCGTTCTGGCGGGTTGTGTCATGACGATGATTATTCCGATCATCATGCAGAAAGTAACAACATTGCGTAAGATCCCTTGGCTTTATGGTGCCATTGGTATTATTGCTTTGCTGGTTGTTTTAGTGATGGGTGAGTTGACTCATGGAGCAAATATTGCCATTAACCTTGGCTTGTTCTCTATTCAGCCAAGTGAATTTATTAAGATTATTTACGTATTTTTCATTGCGTCAATGTTTAACCGTTCAACGAGTTTTGGAAATGTTGTTCTGACAACAATTTTGGCTGCGGTTCATGTCATTATCCTGGTTCTTTCAACAGACCTTGGTGGAGCATTGATTTACTTTGTGGTTTATCTTGTGATGCTCTATGTGGCTACCAGGGAGGTCATTTATGTTGCGCTGGGATTAACCGCCGGGGGTGGTGCATCTTTTGTGGCATACAAGTTATTCTCCCATGTGCGTATCCGTGTGCAGGCGTGGCTGGATCCATGGACTTACATTGACGATAAAGGCTATCAGATTACACAGTCACTTTTTGCCATTGGTATGGGTTCATGGTTTGGTGTAGGTCTGGGACAGGGAATGCCTTATCGTATTCCTTACGTTGAGATGGACTTTGTATTTTCGGCAATTTGTGAGGAATTTGGTATTATTTTCTCGGCCTTTATGATTCTGTTATGTATGAATACATTTATGCTGATGATGGACGTTGGAATGAAATCCAAGGGTCGATTCTATCGTCTTCTGGCAGTGGGTCTTGCAACGGCATATGGTTTCCAGATCTTCCTTACCATCGGTGGTGGTATCAAGCTGATTCCATTGACCGGTGTAACCTTACCACTGATCAGTTACGGCGGAAGTTCGGCACTTAGTACATTAATTATGTTTTCTGTGATTCAGGGGTTGTACATGCTTAGAATGAATGAGAGGTGATGATCATGGCAGAAAAAAAGAAGTCAAAAAATCGTGAGATCATGGCCGTGGTCTATACCTTTATGCTGTTATTTTTTAGTCTGATCGGCTATATGGTATACTATAATGCAGCGGTCAAGGAAAATGTAGTAAATAACACCTATAATAAACGTATTGAAGTGATGGAGAAAGAAACCATTCGTGGTAAAATTCTTGCGGCGGATGGAACAGTCCTTGCAAGAACCGTGATCGGCTCCGACGGAACGGAAGAGAGGGAGTATCCTTTTGGTAATATTTTCTCCCATGTGGTTGGATTTACCATTAAGGGAAAATCCGGCATTGAAAGTGCGGCAAATTATTACCTGATTTGCAGTAATGATAATCCAATTGAACAGGTGAAGAACGATTTTGCCGGTGAGAAAAATTATGGTGATAGTATTATGACTACGCTGGACGTAAACTTACAGCGTGCAGCTTATAACGCACTTGGCAATAATAAGGGTGCGGTTGTAGCTATTGAACCCTCCACAGGTAAGATTCTTGCCATGGTTTCCAAGCCGGATTTTGATCCGAATACCCTGGAACTTGTGTGGGATACGGTTATGACGGATAATGAGTTCGATTCCGTATTGTTTAATCGTGCCACCCAGGGGCTTTATGCACCGGGTTCTACATTTAAGGTGTTTACCACACTGGAGTATCTTCGTGAATATCCGGAGGAGATGGATGATTATTTCTATGATTGTGTAGGTAATGTAACCTTTGGGGATACCAGGTTATCTTGTTTTAATGGTCGTGCCCATGGACATCTTGATTTTAAAGGGATTTTTGCCGAGTCTTGTAATTCGGCATTTGCCACAATTGGTATGAAATTGAATCGTAAGCAGTTCCATGATAATATGGAGACCATGTTATTTAATAAGGAAATGCCCTTTGATTTTGTCTATAATAAGAGTAGTTTTGTGTTAGATTCGAGTTCAAAGACAGAAGAGATTATGCATACCGCCATGGGACAGGGACAGACCCTTATTACGCCGATTCACAACTGTATGATGGCTGCAGCTATTGCCAATGGCGGTGTATGTATGAAACCGTATCTTCTGGATCGAATTGTGAACAATTCAGGAAGTGTGATCCGTAAGCTTGGAAAATCTGAAGGTATTACATTTATGACCAAGAGTGAGGCAACCACCTTGACGGAATATATGACTGCGGTTGTAGAGGAAGGAACCGGTACGGCATTGCGCAATAATGTCTATACCGCAGCGGGAAAGACCGGATCTGCAGAATATGATAGTAGTAATCTGCACCATTCATGGTTCATTGGATTTGCTCCGGTGGAAGATCCTCAGATTGCCATTGCAGTTATTTTGGAAGGTGGATATACGGGATACACCAATGCAACCGAAGTGACAAGAGTGATTCTGGATCAATATTTTGGTGTGGAATAGTGGGGAAAAATTAACAATTTCGCTTTACTTGTTGCGTCTTTTGTCAAAACAAGGTATAATGAATTTATATTAAGCATGTTCAAAGACACGCCAAGGAGGTTTTGCGATGATAGAAGCAACGAGCTGTGGCGGTGTGGTTATTTTCCGTGGCAAGATACTTGTACTGTATAAGAATTACAGAAACAAGTACGAAGGATGGGTACTTCCGAAGGGAACCGTAGAGGAGGGCGAAGAGTATCAGGAGACCGCTCTTCGTGAGGTGAAAGAAGAATCGGGTAGTACCGCTAAGATCATAAAATATGTCGGAAAAAGCTCATATTCATTTAATACTCCAACGGATGTGGTGGATAAGGATGTTCATTGGTATCTGATGACAACGGACAGTTATTTCAGCAAACCACAGAGGGAAGAGTTTTTCGTGGATTCGGGTTTTTACAAATTCCATGAGGCATATCATCTGTTGAAGTTCTCTAATGAGAAAGCAATTCTGGAGAAAGCATATGATGAGTATTTAGAGCTTAAGAAAAATAATCTATGGCCATATGGCAAGGGAAAGTTATAAAACTTTCCCTTGCTTTTTGTTTTTGGCTGTGATATAATACCTTTTGTTGAGCAGAAGTGGCGGAATGGCAGACGCAGCAGACTCAAAATCTGCCGAGGGTGACCTCGTGTGGGTTCAACTCCCATCTTCTGCATTGTATGATGAAACAGGAAATCTTGAAATAATGAGGTTTCCTGTTTTTTTTGTAATCTGATTTGCTGTCCCTTTTTGGAGTAACCAACTTTATAAAATCTTAATATATTTTTCTTTGGAATGCATTGACAAATTTGCAGGGCTATAATAATATATGATGCACGGAGAGCGTATTTATTAAATTTTCTATTTTTCAAGAATATTCATTCAAAGTATCCCTTTGATTATGCGAAATTGAATTATGAAAGAAAAAGGAACATTTGTTAGTTGTAAGAAACGTTTTATTCAAATGCTTATATTTCTGATTTTATTTATAATTATTGTTTTATGGTTTGATCCACATAACATTTATGCGTATGTTGTTGCATCCGGACCGGTAACGGATACGGAAGGAAACTCCTGCGGCACCTTATATTGGTCTCTTGATTCGGATGGTGTGTTTACGGTAACAGGTGCGGGACCGGGAGCAACTTACAGACCTTATGGAGATTCTTTTTATGACGCTCAATGTCCTTGGCATAATTACCGTGACAAGATAAGGTATGTTCAATTTAATTGCCGTTTTGAAGGTACATCATTGTTTCATTTGAATTATGGTGCAAGTATCAATTCATGGTTTGCGAATTGTAAAAATCTGGAAGGATATTCGGATATCCCCTATGGAGTTACAGACATGACAGCAACTTTTTTTAATTGTATGAAATTAACCCAATGTGGAAGTATTCCGGATACAGTTGTTTCATTGATGTACACTTTCAGCGGGTGTGAGAGCATTGTATATCCACCGAATCTGCCTACAGGACTTCGGGAAGATTGTTATTCGATGTGCCGTGACGAAATCGTACATGTTCAGTCGGTTGCTTTGGGAGGTACTTTTGAAAATTGTACCAGTCTGGTAACAACTCCGGAGTTTATGCAATGTACTAATGCTAATGAGTTAATCGGAACTTTTTATAATTGTACTTCACTTAAGACGATTCATCGTATTCCGGCTAATATTAAACAGTTTTATAATTCTTTTAACAACTGTTCCAATGTCCGTGGTGTATTTGCATGCGATGCAGCTAATATAGAAATCATCGGAACTCCATTTCAAAATTTTTCTCATAATAATGATTATCTGTTGTTTGTAAAATCAAAGGATCCAAAGATTTTTTCGATTATTAAATCCCAGTCCGGAGATGGATTTCGTGGATATATATGGAATGATACTTTTCAGTTTAATTTCAATTCCAATGGGGGAACTGCAGTTTCACCACGTATCGTCACGATGGAATATGGTACTAATGTGGCAAATGAGATCAATTCGAACTATCGTGCACAGGTTCATAGTGGATATTATGATATGGTGCTGACAGGTTTTGGGGAATTACCGGTTCCGAGTAAAATTGGTTATTCTTTTGCCGGATGGTTTTATGACGCAGCATTAAAGAATCCGGTTCAACTTTCGGATATCGTTAATCCTTCCAAGGAAGAACTTTTAACCCATACCAGAACGCTTTATGCCGGATGGAAAGATGCCATAAAGCCGGAGATAATTATCGGTAATATGGATTCGGACTGGCATAATAAGCCGATTCAGGTCGATATTCATGTTACAGACAATGAAAACGGTGGAATAAAGAACGTTACCCTGACCAATAAAACACAAAATCAGATTGTTTACAGTAAAGAATATAACCAGGATGGTGTTCTTACACATGATTTTTCCTACACATTTGGAGATGTAACCAGTAAATTGTATGAAGGGATGACCCAGTGGGAGATTGTTGCAAAAGATCAGAGTGATAATACCACACGTATTGCATTAACGATAAAATTAGATTACACACCGCCGATTATTAAGACGGACTCACCGTATGATGATTATAATGAATTGGTTTATGATGATCGGGATCAGGTGAAGGTATGGGCGGAGGATCCCTTAAGTGGTGTAGTACTTCTTAACCTCAATCCATCCAATGCCCAGAATACTTTTCTTGATCCGATTCGAACACCGGTCCGACAAAATGAAGTTTATTCTATTGATTACACATATCCCAAGGAGAAAGAAATCTACGGATATGTTGCCTTTGCGAGAGATGCGGCAGGCAATATTGCATCTCGTGGAATAATTACTCAGACAAATCTTGTTGGACACATGATTCGTGTGATACCGGGTGAAAATTATGATTAGTTATATGTTGATGCGGCTGTTGCAGGATAAAGACCGGGAATGGAAACAGGTTCCCGGTTTGGAGTTGGGGTTACTGTCAGCGGCAGTGGAAATCCTTTGGATATTTACACTGATATATAATAATAGAACTAATTTTAACAATTTATCGATTAAGTCGATGATAGTTTTATTGATTCTGGTGGTTATTGGATCTGTTTATCTGACCTTGATTCCTTTGGTTGACTGGGAAACCGGATATGTCTATGAGATATCCAATATTCTTTGCCTTGGGGTGCATATTTTCTTTATTTTGTTACAAATGACTTCTGTGGATGAATCGGTGTGCGGTTTTTCTATTATTCTGAGAGAAAATATTTTTTTTCTTATGGATGGCATCTTTTTTATTGTGATTGTGTGCATATGTGAAAGGATGGGGGGATATGCCCGTGGAGACAGTGAATTTCTAATTTTATCCTATGTAATAATGTCTATTCATATAACAAGAAATTGGACGTTAGCAATAATGCTCTGGTCTATGATTGTTTCATCAATTATCTTTGGTATTTTCAGAAAAATCAATGGTATGAAGGAGGTGATGGTTCCCTATACACCATATATTGCTTTTTCTGAATTTATAATAATAAATTGTTTTCACCGGATGGAGTAATCATCGGTGAAGATTGAAAGGAGGAATATGCCGATATTTAATCAAAGTAAAAAGAATTTTTACGTGACGGAAGATGGTGTGAGCCGATATGGCAATGAACCATTAGATCTGAATCAACCACAGGATATGCGCAAAATCGTGCTATACCTTGCGAAGAATATTGCTGATGGAATAGGAAAAATCGGTTTGGAAGATGAGAAGGATCTCCCGGAACGAAAGCGATATGCCAGAAAAAATGCGATTAGTGTACTACGTTCCATGGGTTACAATGAGGAACACCCAATGCGTCAGAGTATCTTGGAACACCTGGATAAATATTTGTGGGGATATTATATTCTGGATGATTTGATTAATGATCCGGAAGTAACGGATATTCGTGTTCTGGGATGGAATTATATCCGCTACAAGAAACTGGGCAAGCGTTACAAGAGTCCTTCGTCTTTTGTGGATGAAGAGGACTATAGTCAGTTTGTTCATCTGCTTGCTGTCCGTAATAAAAAGAATCTAAGTGATATTAATGCAGTTACTTTCTTTACCGATTCGTCCAATGAACATTTTATCTTAAGGTTCAATATCTGTACATCATTTATTAGTTCAAACAAAGTCCCGGTGCTTACCATTCGTAAAATTCCCAAAGATAAGTATACCATCTATGGTCTCATTGAAAAGGGAATGCTTGATGAGCAAGTAGCAGATTATCTGATGGATAAGGCGTTAAACGCAAGTGGAATGCTTTTTACGGGAAAGGGAGCATCCGGAAAGACGACACTGATGAATACCTTGTTAGAGTATATTGCAGAAGACGCCAGTGCGGTGGTGATTCAGGAGAGTGATGAGTTGTTTATATCTCATAAATTCGACACAGAAGGTAATCTGATTCCGTCGAGAGATATTGCTTTCTTACATACCGTTATGAGCTGTGGTGAAGGTCGTGTGGAATATACCATGCCGGAATTGACTCGTAACGGTCTTCGAATGGATCTGGATTATTATATCCTTGGAGAAATTAAAGGCGATGAGGCAGAGGGATTTTCTATGGCTTCTTATACCGGACATAAATGCTGGGCGACGGTACATGGAATGAATTCTTACGAGGGGATTAACAAATTGGCTGATTATATTAAGCAGGCCACGGGTTATGAATTCGAAGATTGTCTCAAAAAATTAATTGGAATGGAGGTTGTTATCTTTATGAAAGAATTTCGAGTCAGCGAAATCACAGAAATACATGGGTACAATGAAAGGGAAAAAGATCTCAATAAACGTGTGGTCTACCGGGATGGTCGATGGCTTTGCTGAGAAAAAGAAAAGAAAAGATTGAGGAACAGATGATGACCTTTCTCAATTTAATTGAATATTTTAGCAAGACCTCGGATGATATCATCAATATTCTGGACCGTGCTAATCAGTATATGAAAGATCCGCTGTTTAGTATTGTTAATGATTTTGTTATGGAAGTAAGGTTATATGCAAACTTAAATGATTCATTTGGAAGAGTTTGCAAGTCCCTGGATGGCACAAGAATGTCGGAGGTTTTTCGTATATTACGGATCTGTTCGGAGCATGATGCTAATTATACCGAAGTAGTGAGAGATTTGAAACAGTCCTTCAAAGAATACCAAAAGTCTCAAAAAATTCGTAAGGCAATTATTAATAGTGCCCGTATTGATATGATGGCATTGCTTTTTGCGTGTTACATTGTAATGGGAATGCTGGATGATTTTCTGACGATTCCTGCAGTTGTCGTATGCTGTGAATCGCCCATTGGCATCGGAATTCTGATATATGGTATCATCATTATTGGAATATCCGTATATTATCTGTGGATTAAAGAAATATAAGGAGGTAATTTTTTCATATTTACATGAAGAATGAGAGAGAGAAACTGTCGCGGTATCTTAAAAGTATGGGGCTGGAATATCTTGTTGGATTCACTATACCGACAGATTTATTTATAGCAATCTGTGTGTTGTGGGGAACTTTGTGTTCATTGATGACATTGACTGTATTTCATCAAAGTCCTGTTGTTGTGATTTTGGCTGCTTTAATTGGATTATGGATTCCTGTGATGATTCTTGTAATTTCCAATGAAGCCGATAATGATGCCATGTTAATGGATATTAAGAACATTTTTGAGCTATTAAAAATTCAGCTACATGCCGGAGTTTATGTTGTTGAAGCTTTGGAGAACTGTTATGAAGATATCCGTAATAAAAGATTAAAATCGGCGATAAAAAATCTATTAAATGATATCTATTTATCAAAAAATATGACAAAGGCTTTGGATGAATTTGGAGCACATTTTAACAATCATCATATTGATACTTTGGTCATTATCTTAAAACAATCCGTGGAATCGGGATATAGTGTTCAAAATCTTGATAATGCTTTTGAGGAAGTTCTGGATGTGGAACGTGCAATTAATATCAAGATTGAAAATTCTGTGGAACGTAATGTTCAGATTCTGCAAGTCTTATTTATGGCAGCAATAATTGCCATATCAATATATTGTTCCGTAGTTGAATTAAAAGGATTATTTCAAATAGTTTAGGAGGGAAAAATGAAGAAAATCAAAAATAGTGTATTAATGAAGCACAAGGGTGGAAAGGAAGTTCTGGTAGAAGTACTTTTGATTGTTATTGCCCTTTCAATGGTTATGTTGTTTAAGACCCAGATTATCGGAATGGCAACCAATGTATTTGACTATTGTAATCAGTTCATTTCAAGTAATTTTAGTGCAACGGATCAACCGAATCCGACAGAATAATATGAAAATGCATAAAGTAAAGTTTTGGGGAAATGGCTTGGATAGGATTATTCTAAAGAAACAGAATGGTACAGCGGGGATTTTTAACTTTGTTCCAATGATTATGACGGTGATCCTGTGCGGATATCTTCTAATCAACAGCGGATATTACATGCGATATCTGGACTTTGTGATACGTTTGGAAAATCTGACGAAGAAATATGTTCTGATCATGGAAACAGAAAATGGTCTGACAGTGCAACGGATGAGTGAGATGTATATCGAATTAAATTCCCTTGGAATTCAATCCGAAGATATTGATCTTACCGGAACAACCTTTGCGACGGAAAATGTTATGTATGGGGAAGAGATTTATTTAAATTTGAAAGTTCAGATTCCTTATAATGAATTGTCACTGGATGACAATTGGAAGAAGAATATTCTGATGAAGAAGAAGGAAGTGGAGATGAGGCAATGCACTTTGGCACTGGGAAGCTCTTAATGTTTTGTATGGTAGTATTCTTAATGGTTGGGAATCTGGAAAACAAAGTTACATTATATACAAGGGATAAGGCGGATAACGCTTTGGTTGAAAGCACATTTGCGGGAACTTTGTGTAATGTTCCTCGTTCTTTTTCTACGATTGAAGTCATCAAAACAATTCAGGATGACAAGGTAACCTATGACTTTGAAAGAATGGTTCAGAACTCCCGGATATATATACGGGATGATGTGGCCTGGGAGAATGTTAATAAGGTCATGAAGCAAAATGTATTGTTAAGTCGTTTGGAAGGAAGTGTTGATGAGAATTATAAAATTGATTCCTTGATTATCTATAATTGTGATGATGCACTTACCGTGATAAGTTTTAATGAGGGAGAAACAAATACTGTAACAAAAAGTCTTTCTTCGGAAATAATAAGAACACCAAATGATATAGTAGTGGAAGATACATCCATCTATGTCAAGGCAAGTTTTGATCGAACCGGAATCCTGGGAGAAACCAGACGTGTTTTTCTGGAACGATACGTTACTTTGCAGTATGAATAATTTGCAAATCCGGTGGTGATGATGTAAAATATTAGTCAAAGTTTGTTTAGTGCGAGGTTCTTATGGAAAAGATTGTGTTAATTGATGGTCATAGTATATTAAACAGAGCATTTTATGGTGTTCCGGATCTTACCAATTCGGAGGGATTACACACGAATGCCGTATATGGTTTTCTTAATATTATGTTAAAGATTCTGGAGGAAGAAAATCCGGAATACCTGACGGTGGCATTTGATGTAAAGGCGCCGACTTTCCGCCATAAGATGTTTGCGGAATATAAGGGAACGAGAAAACCAATGCCGCCGGAACTGCATGAACAGGTACCGCTGATCAAAGAAGTGTTAACTGCAATGGGGATTAAGGTTATGGAACTGCCGGGATATGAGGCAGATGATCTTCTTGGTACGGTGGGAAGAATGGCAGAAGAAAAGGGGCTGGCTGTTTCGATTATTTCCGGTGACCGGGATCTTCTTCAATTGGCAACAAAAAATGTTCAGATTCGTATTCCTAAAACAAAGAAGGGTGTAACGGAGATTGAAAATTACTATGATGAGGATGTTGTCAGAACTTATCAGGTAACCCCGCAGGAATTTATTGATTTGAAGGCTTTGATGGGAGATACGGCGGATAATATTCCGGGAGCACCGGGGATTGGTGAGAAGACAGCTACCGCAATTATTACCAAATATCATTCCGTTGAAGGTGCTTATGAACATTTGGAGGAAGTTACACCGAACAAGGCTAAAATTTCATTGACTGAAAATAAAGATCTGGTCACATTAAGCAAAGTTTTGGCTACGATTAATGTTCATGCACCACTGGATTATAATTTTGATGAGGCCAGACTTGGCAATATTTTTACGGAAAGTGCTTACGAAATGTTTAAGCGCTTTGAGTTTAAATCCCTGCTAAAAAAATTTTCGGCGACACAGAGTATTGGCGTGCAGGATGTTCTTCATAAATTAAAAGTGATGGACGATTTTAATGAAGTCATGGATTATATGGATAGAGTGTCCGAAAAGTCCGGGAATCCGTATGTTTCGGTTGAATTTCTTCGTGATGGAATGAGTCTTTTGGGAGTCAGTATGGTTTCCGGTGCAGATGAATTCGTTTATATTCCGGTGGAGAATTTTGTTACAGGGGAATATTTGATTCAAGCGGTTCAAAAGATTGCCGGTAATAAAACGGTGATATCCATGGATCTTAAACAGGATTATGAGATTATGGAAGGCCCCGGAGATGGTAAATTTGAGGACATTAAGATTGCAGCATATCTTCTGAATCCATTGAAGGATTCGTATAACTATGATGACCTTGCCAGGGATTATCTGAATATGACCTTACCTTCGGCTATGGAACTTCGCAAAAATCCTTGTGAGGTTTTGCCGGATGCCGAAAAGGCGATTGTGTCTTTGAATGCATATTGTGCATATATGGCTTATGATAAATTGTGTAATGCCCTAAAGGATGAAAACATGATGGAACTCTATCAGACCATTGAAATTCCATTGGTTGAAGTTCTTTATGATATGGAAAAACAGGGCATGAAGGTGGATCAAGGCAGCTTAAAAGAGTACGGTGAAAAGTTAAGTGTAAGAATTAAAGAACTTGAGGCAAGGATTTATGAACTTGCCGGTATGCAGTTTAATATCAATTCTCCGAAGCAATTAGGGGAGATCCTTTTTGAAAAAATGGGGTTAAAGGGTGGAAAGAAGACCAAGACCGGTTATTCCACATCAGCAGAGGTTTTGGAAAAGTTAAAGGATGATCACCCGATGGTTGCATTGATTCTGGAGTATCGACAGCTGACTAAATTAAAATCAACCTATGCGGATGGTCTTGCTGCCTGTATCGGTGAGGATGGCAGGATTCATAGTAAGTTTAATCAGACGATTACGGCAACAGGGCGTATTAGTTCTACAGAACCTAATCTTCAGAATATTCCTATCCGTATGGAGCTTGGAAGACAGATCCGTAAGGTGTTTGTGCCTCAGGAAGATTATGTCTATGTGGATGCGGATTATTCACAGATTGAACTTCGTATTCTGGCACATATGTCCGGAGATGATAAGTTGATTGAGGCCTACAATCAGGCTCAGGATATTCATCGTATCACAGCAAGCCAGGTGTTCCATGTTCCTATGGAGGAAGTGACGGATCAGCTTCGTCGAAATGCCAAGGCAGTTAATTTTGGTATTGTGTATGGAATAAGTTCATTTGGATTAAGTCAGGATCTTAGTATATCCAAGAAAGAAGCGGCAGAATTTATCGAACGATATTTTGATACGTTTCCGGGAATTAAGTCCTATTTGGATGGTCTTGTTTCATCCGCCAAAAAGGATGGTTATATTACGACGATGTATGGACGTAAACGACCGATTCCGGAGTTGGCCTCTGCAAACTTTATGCAGCGTTCTTTTGGGGAAAGAATTGCCATGAATTCACCGATTCAGGGAACTGCAGCGGATATTATTAAATTGGCAATGATTCGTGTGCACAACGCAATGAAAGAAAGAAATTTAAAATCAAGGTTAGTGTTGCAGGTGCATGATGAGTTGTTGATTGAGTGTCATAAGGATGAGCTTGAACAGGTTCAGCAGATTATGGCCAAGGAGATGGTTCAGGTAGCAAAGCTTAGAGTTCCTTTGGAAATTGATATGCATGTCGGAAAAGATTGGTTTGAGGCAAAGTAATGAAGGTAATTGGTATT
Organism: Lachnospiraceae bacterium; assembly: GCA_051877855.1. Taxonomy (GTDB): domain Bacteria; phylum Bacillota; class Clostridia; order Lachnospirales; family Lachnospiraceae; genus MGBC120314. The sequence goes on from JBJEJH010000023.1 coordinate 16,496, forward strand.
ACAGGTGGAGTCGGTTCCGGAAAATCTACGGTTTTGGATCTTCTGGAAAAGGAATTTGGAGCCTATGTGATCCGCACGGATGACGTGGGAAGGCATGTATTGGATCCCGGGACGATGGGGTTTAATGAGGTCGTTGAACTCTTTGGTGAGGATTTGGTTTTACCTTCCGGAGAGATTGACCGAAATATGCTTGCGCAGATTGTTTTTCATGATAAGGAACAATTAGTAAAATTAAACAGAATCGTACATCCTAAGGTTAAACAATATGTTAAGGAAGAACTGAAAAGAATTCGTAACACGGAACAATATGATCTTTTTGTCATCGAATCTGCGTTGTTATATGAGGATCATTATGAGCTTCTTTGTGATGAGACATGGTATATCTATGTGAATACAGATACCAGAAAGAAACGTCTTATGGATTCCCGGGGATACACTGAAGAAAAATGCAATGAGATCATGAATAACCAGTTGAGTGATGGTGAATTTCGCGAAAAGTGCGATATAATCATTGATAATAACGGTTCCGAACAATGCATGTCGGATACACTTAAAAAAGTGCTAGAAGTCTAGCACTTTTTGTGTTATTCTGTAGATTAGGTATATTATATTATAAGACGATGGAGGAAGAAGAATATCATGACATCAGGAATGAATCAGAATGATCTGGTATTTGGTCTGGATATAGGAACACGTAATGTCGTTGGAGTCGTTGGATATTTGGAACACAATCGTTTCAAAGTCGTTGCAATGGCATTAAAGGAACACGAAACCCGTGCTATGCTTGATGGACAGATTCATGATATTTTTAAAGTTGGCGATACCATTCGCGCTGTGAAATATCAGTTGGAAAAGCAGCTTGGATGTGAATTATCAGAGGTATGTATTGCTGCGGCAGGTCGTGTACTTCGGACCATTGATGTACATGTGGATTATGAGTTAGAACAGGAAACAAGAATTAATCAGGAACATATTTATTCTTTGGATATGCTGGGGGTTGAGAAGGCCCATGAAATTATAAATGATGGAAGTAGTGATATTAAGTTCTATTGTGTGGGAAACACACCTACAAAGTATTATTTAAATGGTTATGGAATAGGTAGTCTTGAAGGTCATAAGGCAAATCGTGTGGGTGTTGATCTTATCGCAACATTTCTTCCGGAAGAGGTTGTGGATGGTCTTTATGAGGCAGTGGACTATGCGGGACTTTCGGTTGCAAGTCTTACCTTAGAGCCGATTGCAGCCATTAATGTTGCCATTCCGGAACAGTATCGTCTGCTTAACATCGCACTGGTGGATGTTGGTGCAGGCACGTCGGATATTTGTATTACCAAAGCCGGAAGCATTGCTTCCTATGGTATGATTCCATATGCGGGAGATGAAATTACAGAAGTTATTGCACAGAAATACCTGGTTGATTTTAACACCGCTGAGAGGATTAAATTAGGTGCGGCAAAGAAAAAGGGTATTATTAATTTTAAGGATATTATGGGACTTGCACAGAAGACGGAGTCCGAGGAAGTGCGTGACACTGTGGATGAAATCGTTTCGAAGATTACCAGGGAGTGTGGAGCCCGTATTATTGAATTAAACGGCGGAAAGCCTGTCAGTGCTGTTTTTGTTGTTGGCGGAGGTGGTAAGATTCCGTTCTACACTGAAAAATTAGCGAAAGAACTGGGTATTCCCGGTGAGCGTGTGGCACTTCGTGGAGAGGAAGTGTTGTCGAAGATTGACATTCAGGTGGATGGGTTTGAAAAAGATTCATTATTTGTTACACCAATTGGTATCTGTATGAATTATTATGCCCAGAAAAATAGTTTTGTCTTCGTTCAGGTCAACGGAGAACGGATTAAGCTTTATGATAATAACCGCCTGACGGTCATTGATGCGTTATTGCAGGCAGGTTATCCAAATGATAATCTCTTTCCTAGACGGGGCAAGGAATTAGAATTTACCGTCAATGGAAAAGCACGGCTGGCCCGGGGTGAATTTGGTGAGGCAGCTGTCATTAAGGTCAATGGTAAAGAGATGAATATGAATGCTTCCATTGAGAAGAATGATAAGATTGAAGTGACGGAGTCCTCCATTGGTAAAGCTGCAACGATTACCATCGGACAGCTGGAAGAATTCAAATCAGTGGTACAGTTTACGGTAAATGGTAAGCAGGTATCCTGTCCGAAATTTGCTTATGTGAATGGCGAATTACAATCGGAGTATTATGAAATTCAGAATGGTGACCATATTTCCATGGAGAATTTCTATACGGTAAGGCAGTTGTTTGAGTTTCTGGACATTGATATTACACAGTCGGATATCTATGTTAATAATATGCTTGCCGATGCAGATACGAAGGTTTATGAGAATTTTACAGTGGAACAGCGCGGAATGTTCTCCGATTTAAAGGACGAAGATGAAGCTTTGTATGAGGAATCCTCCGATAGGAGCAATGAGGAAGCGCAGGAGATTTCAACAAATAATCCGCATAGTGGAAATGTCAGTGGCAATTCGGAACATGGTGCAACATCGAAGACTGATTCCGGAGAAGACGGGGAACGTGATGTTGTTAAAGAAATCCATGATCTTCATGTTCTGGTGAATCAGACACCGGTATGTCTGTCGGGAAAGACGGATTATGTGGTTGTGGATGTGTTTCTCTTCTATGAATTTGATCTTTCAAAACCAAGGGGAACAAGGGTAGTAATTAAGGTTAATTCACAGGAGGCAGAGTACTCGCAGGCCTTGAATGAAGGCGATATTATAGACATATATTGGGAGCAGTAAAATAAAATGAGAATGAGGAGTATTGCCAGTGGAAGTAGTGGCAATTGTATATACATAGGTTCCGACAATACCCATATTCTGGTGGATGACGGAATTAGCAGGAAACGAGTAGAAAACGGATTAAACAGTATTGATATTTCGATCAGTGATCTGTCGGCTATTTTTGTGACCCATGAGCATTCGGATCATATTGACGGATTGGGAGTCCTTTTGAAAAAGAATCCGATTCCGGTCTATGCATCCAGGGGAACGATTGATGGAATGGTAAGTTATGCTAAGATGAAGGATGTGGATCCGGCATTATTTCACGTTATCGATGAAAATCAGGATATTATGATTCAAGATTTGAAGGTTCATTCGATGCATATTTATCATGATGCCAACCAGCCTTTAGCTTATACTTTTGAAGATTCACACAATAAGAAAATGGGTGTAATCACCGATTTGGGACATTATGATGATTATATTGTCAATCAGCTTAAAGGAATGAATTCTCTGCTGATTGAGGCTAATTATGATATTCGTATGTTGGAGGCCGGGAAGTATCCCTATTATCTAAAAAGACGAATCCTTGGAGACCATGGGCATCTGTCCAATGAGGCATCCGGCAGGCTCCTTAACGAGCTCTTAAATGATGGGATGGAACATGTACTTCTGGGGCATCTTAGTCATGAAAACAATTATGCGGATCTGGCATTTGAGACTGTGCGCATGGAAATTAATCTTGGAGAAAATGAATATAAGGCGGAGGATTTTGATATCCGGGTGGCGGATCGACAGGAACCATCGCATTTGATTGAATTATAAGAACAGAAAGTCCCTTGGGGTACTTTAATATTTAATACATTTATGGAGGATTATTATGAAAAAGACAATTATTACAGTAGTAGGTAAGGATACCGTAGGAATTATTGCAAAAGTATGTACATATCTGGCAGAAAATGGTGTTAATATTCTTGATATTTCCCAGACCATTGTTCAGGAGTATTTTAACATGATGATGATTGTTGATATGAACAAGGCAACAAAGAGTTTTGATATGATTTCCACAGAACTTGCAGCCCTTGGAGAGGATATCGGCGTTATCATTAAATGTCAGCATGAAGATATCTTTGACATGATGCACAGAATTTAATTCGGAGGATAAAGATGATTAATTTATTTGAAGTTGTTGAGACGAATAAAATGATTGAACAGGAGAATCTGGATGTCCGTACCATTACCATGGGTATTAATCTTCTGGACTGTGCAGACTCGGATTTAAATGTTACAAAGAAAAAGATTTATGACAAGATTACGACTCTGGCAAAGGATCTGGTAAGCGTTGGGGAGGAAATTTCGAGAGAATTCGGTATTCCAATCGTTAACAAGCGTATTTCGATTACCCCTATTTCACTGGTTGGTGGCGCTTGTTGTAAGACCAGTGATGATTATGTGGAAATTGCCAGGACACTTGATGAAGCAGCTAAGAAAGTGGGCGTGAATTTTTTGGGTGGTTATTCGGCCGTTGTTTCTAAGGGTATGACCCGGAGTGATGAATTGTTGATTCGTTCGATTCCGAAGGCTTTGGCTGAGACGGATTTTATCTGTAGTTCGGTTAATGTTGGGTCCACCAAGACCGGAATTAACATGGATGCGGTTAAGCTTCTGGGTGAGATTGTAAAGGAAACCGCAGAATATACGAAGGAGCGAGACTCCTTGGGCTGTGCCAAGCTTGTTGTTCTGTGCAATGCACCGGATGATAATCCTTTCATGGCCGGAGCATTTCACGGAGTATCCGAGGATGACGCCATTATCAATGTCGGAGTCAGTGGACCGGGTGTAGTTAAGTATGCACTGGAGCAGGTTCGTGGCGAGAGTTTTGAAGTGTTGTGTGAGACGATAAAAAAGACTGCATTTAAGATTACGCGTGTTGGTCAGCTGGTAGCCCAGGAAGCATCAAAGAGACTGAATGTTCCATTTGGTATTATTGATCTTTCTTTGGCACCAACACCTGCAGTGGGAGACAGTGTTGCAGATATTCTGCATGAGATTGGTCTTGAATATGCCGGTGCACCGGGAACAACAGCAGCACTTGCGTTATTAAATGACCAGGTGAAAAAAGGTGGCGTTATGGCATCTTCTTACGTTGGTGGTTTAAGTGGCGCATTTATCCCGGTTAGTGAAGATCAGGGAATGATTGATTCAGTTCTTGCAGGAGCCCTGACCATTGAAAAATTGGAAGCGATGACTTGTGTATGTTCGGTAGGTCTTGATATGATCGCGATTCCGGGTGATGTCGCAGCAACCACCATTTCCGGTATTATTGCGGATGAGGCAGCAATTGGTATGGTGAACCAGAAAACAACTGCAGTACGTATTATTCCGGTAATCGGCAAGGGTGTTGGTGAGACTGTGGAATTCGGAGGACTGCTTGGTTATGCACCGATTATGCCGGTAAATCAGTTTGATTGTAGCGCATTTGTGAATCGTGGCGGAAGAATTCCTGCCCCAATTCACAGCTTTAAGAACTAAAGGAGTTGTATTTATGGTCATTGTGAAGATTGGAGACGGCATGGGCAATCAGATGTATAACTATGCATGTGGTTATGCGGCTGCCAAAAAGAATAATGATACGTTAAGGCTGGATATTTCAGAATGTGATAATTCCGATTTTCGTGATTATATGCTGGAAGATATCTTTAATATTGACTGCCATGATACCATTTCTTTTTCCAATAAGACGGTGTTTCATAAGATCTTAAAGCGTCTGTGGCGGGATCTTTTTCATCATGTGATTTACGAGAATAAGAACTATATATTCTTATATGATGAACGTGTGTATCGAAAGAAACGTTTTCGTAACAATTACCTTTATGGATATTGGCAGAATTTTCAGTTTTTTGATTTCTGCAGTGATGATATAAAGAGGCAGTTTACCTTCAAGTACCAGCAGAGTGAAGATGTAAAGTCTCTTGGAAACAAGTTTTCACAGGAAAATACCTGTGCCATTCATATTCGTGGCGGTGATATTGTTGGTCCGGCGTCGGAATATTTTCGGAAGGCAATCAGTTTGATGCAGGAGAAGAATCCACAGGTAGAGTATGTTGTCTTTACCAATGATAAGGAACGTGCTTCGGAGTGTATGAAATCCTGGAATCCGGGTCTTCGGGTAAAATGTGTAGCGGATCTTGGTCAATTCAGTGATGTGGATGAATTCTATCTGATGAGCTGTTGTCAGAATCAGATTATATCCAACAGTACTTTTAGCTGGTGGGCAGCATATCTCAATAAGTATGATTCAAAAGTGATTATTGCACCGTTTATTAAAGAAGCCTCAAGTAATATCTATCCTGAGGGGTGGAATGTAATTGAATAGGAGTTTGAAGTGAAAAGCAATAAGAAAGCATATATACTAAATCAAAAAATAGATCAGGAGTTTAATGCGGCAGGCAAAGCGATGAGTGACGTTTTTGAAGTGTTCACGGCAAATGGTGTTAAAATTATGCCCGGGGTTCCTAAGAGTGCTCCTAAATTCATGAAGATTCTGGATCTGCCTATTCTGATATTCTATCTGTTGGTGGTTTTAGGCCGGGGGGATTACTGTATCTATTCATATCCGGAGAATAAGCTGAAGATCCGGTTGATGGAGAGGTTTGCAAAGGTTCGCAAGGTGAAAGTGGTATGCTTTATCAATGATATTAATTCCATCCGTGACGGACATTTTGATGACCCGAAGGTGCAGGAGTTGATTCGGGAGGATATGCGTTATATCAATGCGGCCTCCATTGTGTTGGCACCAAATGAAAATTCTAAGAAGTTCTTAAAGGAACAGGGGATTGATGCCCAAATCATCAGTGTTGGAACCTGGGATTATATTATTCATGAAGATATTCCGACAAAGGATGAGGTTAAAGTGGATTTTCAGTATCCTTTTAAAGTAGCATTTGCCGGAAATCTGAATAAAGCACCATTTATCCATCAATTAAATGAATTTCAATCGGATAAAGTAAGCTTTGTATTATGGGGTAACTGTGACCGTACTGTTAAAGAAAGTAATAATTGCACCTACAAAGGAAGTGTTGCACCTCAGATACTTGTGCAGGAGGTAGAGTCCTGTGATTTTGGTCTGGTGTGGGACGGAATTAGTGTTCATGCGTGCGAAGGTGGTCTTGGGGAGTATCTTCAGTATAATAACTCTCATAAGTGTGGACTATATCTGGCTGCAGGGATTCCGGTTTTTGTGTGGAAGAACGCCGGATTAGCAGATTTTGTTTACAAAAACCAATGTGGATTTGCTGTGGAGAATATCGATGAGATGATCTCGATTCTGGAAAATCTGACCTGTGATGAGTATCAAAGAATCCTTCGTAATGTGCAAAAAGTATCCCGAAATATTCGGGAAGGGTTTTATCTGAAACAGGCTTTGAACCGGATGTATGAATTATAAAAAATAAACCGTGGTATATTGTATTGTCTGAGATATGACAAAGCAATATATCACGGTTTTTGATTAAATATATTTTCGGATAGGATATTGATAATCATTTACGACCGGAGTTTTCGATTTGCGGCGTAATATCATGTTATAAAGATTCGAAGCGTAGAGATCATTTTCTAATAATTTCTTATAATCGGCCGGTTTTACAATGATAGGACATTCTGTCGTTTTCTTGATGGAAGATAAATACTGTTGACCATTATCATTAAATCCCAAAACGCGAAGATATGGACAGGGTTCATTTTTATGCTGTTCATACTCCTCATTGGTTATGTTTAAAACAAGATGCATCAGTGCACGACTGATGCGGGTGTACGTCAGATCCTTGGATTTGACAGATTCAATGAGTTTAGTGGCAGAATGAACCTGATCAACATGATGAAGTAATTTGTTCAACAAGGTTTCTTTCAGATCAGCAATGTTCACAGAAAAATCGGGATTTTTGATTCGCTGAAGTTTTATTTCCTGCAACTTATACAGAATGATATCGGTGAAATCGTCGATGGACATGGGTTCATACCGGTCAAAATATTCCCGGGCTGTATCAACACAGGACTCCGGAATATTGGCATAAAAAACTTCCGAATTCTCTTTCAGCGTTAATCTTAATGCCGATGCACTGACAAAATCTCCGGAGGCGTCAATGTCGGTATCGTGATATGAACTGCCCATTCGCTTAATTGTATGAGGGATAATCTCACAGTGTTGGTTTTTGATTTCGAATAAATACTCAAGTCCCAGAATATTATTCGGCTTTGTCATAAAATCTTTCAAATTCTTCAGGGCAGGGTCCGATGAAGAAAGGGCAGTTTCCAGGTATTGTTCCATTGCCCATTGGCGAGCAGCCGGATAAGACACTCCGGACTGCACTTTATGACGAATCAATCCATCCAAAGTGTCTTTTGCTTCAAAAAATAAGTCGCAGATATTGTTAAAGTTATGAATGTTTCCGTTTTCGCTGCCAAAACACAGATGATTCACCTTTAGTGCGTCAAGGGTTTTGATTCCTCCCATTGCAAAATATGAGGCGCTTCCTAAGGAGGTGATGGTTGGAAGTTCAATAACAAGATCGGCACCATTTTGAAGGGCCATATGAGCCCTGGTGTATTTGTTCATAAAGGCCGGTTCACCACGCTGGACATAATTTCCGCTCATGACTACAACAATTGTATCGGCTTTCGTTTCCCGGCGAGCCTCCTCAATGATGTAAGAGTGTCCTGCATGAAATGGGTTGAATTCAGCAATTATTCCTGTTGCAACCATGACTTAACGATCCTTTCCTTTCAGATTAATCAATTAAATAGCTAGGTTTATTATATTGATTCGACCTGATATAGTCAAGAAATTGGAAGTTACACCACGTTTTCTTCAATTGGTTCATGTTGTATTGTAAAAAATGCAAATAAATTCCTCCGGATACTTGAAAAATTAGGTAAAATCACATAAAATATTTACATAAAAATTTTTTGAAAAGAAACACATAAAGGAGAAAAAGAGATGAATTTTTTAGTTGAAACATCTGCACGTCATGTGCACGTAACACAGGAAGACCTTGAGACATTATTTGGTGCCGGTTATCAGTTGACAAAGAAGAAAGATCTTTCTCAGCCGGGACAGTTTGCCTGCGAGGAGAGAGTAACGGTTGTAGGTCCTAAGAAGGAACTGGCCAATGTATCAATTCTTGGACCATGTCGTAAGGCAACACAGGTTGAGCTTTCTCTGACCGATGCTCGTTCTATCGGTATTGCTGCACCGGTTCGTGAATCCGGCGATACAGCCGGCAGTGGTGCATGTAAGCTTGTCGGACCATGTGGCGAAGTTGAACTTACAGAGGGTGTTATCGCTGCTAAGCGCCATATTCATGCAACAACAGCTGATGCAGAAAAGCTTGGTGTAACTAACGGTGAGATCGTTTCGGTTAAGATTGATACAGATGGCAGAAGTCTTGTATTTGGTGATGTTGTAGTTCGTGTAAGTGACAGCTATGCACTTGCAATGCATATTGATACAGATGAGTCCAATGCTGCAGGATGCGGTAAGGAAGTTTACGGAGAAATCGTTAAGTAATTTTATATTTAAGGAGAAAATTTCATGAATATTTTAGTTTTAAACTGTGGTAGTTCATCATTAAAGTATCAGCTTATCAATATGGACGATGAGAGCGTTATTGCAAAGGGTCTTGTTGAGAGAATTGGTATTGAAGGTTCAGTTCTTACACATAAGCCAACCGGTAAGGACAAGTATGTTGTAGAAACTCCGATGAAGGATCATAACATTGCTGTTCAATTGGTTCTTGACGCATTGGTTGATGCAGAACATGGTGTGATTAAGAGCACTGATGAAATTACTGCAATTGGACACAGAGTACTTCATGCAGGTGAGAAGTACAAGGAGTCCTGCCTTGTAACAGAGGATGTTAAGAAGGTTATCCGTGAGTGCTTCGATCTTGGACCTTTACATAACCCTGCAAACTTAATCGGTATTGAAGCAGCAGAAGCTGCAATGCCCGGCAAGCCAAACGTAGCTGTCTGGGATACTGCTTTCGGCGGAACAATGGAGCCAAAGGCATATCTTTATGCTATTCCTCGTGAATACTATGAGAAGTATCATGTAAGAAGATATGGTTTCCACGGAACGAGCCATATGTTCGTTTCCGGTGAGACGATCAAGTTTGCCGGTCTTAACAAAGACAATGCGAAGGTTATTGTTTGTCACTTAGGAAATGGTGCATCAATTTCAGCTTCAATTGGTGGCAAGTGTGTGGATACATCCATGGGTCTTACACCGCTTGAAGGTTTGATCATGGGTACACGTTCCGGTGATTTGGATCCTGCAATCCTTGAGTATCTTTGCAATCATGAGAATATGACCATTTCTGAGATGCTTAATGTTCTTAACAAGAAGTCCGGTATTTTAGGTATGTCCGGTATTTCTTCTGATTTTAGAGATCTTCTTAAGGAAGTTGATAATGGTAATCAGGTGGCTAAGGATACACTTGAGGCATATGCTTACAGAGTGGCTAAGTACATCGGATCATATGCAGCAGCTATGAACGGTGTTGATGCAATTGCATTTACAGCCGGTGTAGGTGAGAATAATCCTCGTATCCGTGGAATGATTTTAAGCTACTTTGAATATCTTGGAATTAAGGTTGATGCAGTAGCAAATGAGTCAGCAATCGGTGAGAATAAAGTGATTTCTACTGCTGATTCCAAGGTTAAGGTTGTTGTTCTTCCTACCAACGAGGAGCTTGCTATTGCAAGAGATACACTTGCGCTTGTAAAGTAATTTTAAGAAGGCAGTGTCGGAGTATCTGGCATTGCCTTTTTTTATTGTATATTTTTTAAAAATAAATTGTTGACAAACCAACATCTTGTGCTTATACTAATATAAGTGCGCAAATGTTAGATGTTTTGCGTATTAATAGCATAGGAGTGAATGTATGCTGTTGGATTTATCAGAGCTTTTATCAGGAAATTGTCGTGAAAAGATTTTTGATGTGACAATTGATATGGAAAAGTATGAGTCTTCGCTTGGAGATTTTGATATTGTTCAAAAGTCAGCTTTTGAGCTGAAGGTGGTTTCCACCGGTGCAAAAAAGTATGTAGTTTCCGGCGAAAGTAGCGTGATTCTTGCAATTCCATGTGGACGTTGTCTCAAAAATGTTGAAACGAAGGTTGATATTGAGATTGAGCGTGAGCTTGATTTTAATGAAACAAAGGAAGAGTCTGATGAGAGCGTAGAAGAAATGAGTTATATTGATGGATATCACCTTGATGTTGACAAGCTGGTCTATTCAGAAATTTTGCTGAATTTACCTTACAGGGTCTTGTGCAGCGAGGATTGTAAAGGTCTTTGTTTTAAATGTGGCGCAGATCTGAACAAAGGTGAGTGTGGCTGTGATAGAATACAGCTTGATCCAAGAATGTCTGTTATCCAGGATATTTTTAAGAACTTTAAGGAGGTGTGATCATGTCAATTTGTCCAAAGAATAAATCATCTAAGGCTAGAAGAGATAAGAGAAGAGCTAATTGGAAGATGAGCGTTCCGAATCTTGTAAAGTGCAGCAAGTGTGGCGCATTAATGATGCCTCACCAGGTATGTAAGGCTTGTGGCTGCTACAACAAGAAAGAAATTATCGCAGTTGACTAATTTTTAGAAATGTGAAAAATACTGGACTTGAGAATTATTTCTTGAGTCCAATTTTCATTTATGGAGAAAAAATGATTAAGAAATTAAAAGAAAAATTTGATTATCGCTTTATACCTATGATTGCATTGTGGTGGGTATTTCTTCAACAATTCTGGCCATTGCTTTCAATCTCGCGTTATAATCATTCCAATGCGGACGATTATTGGATGTCCAGTCATGTACATTTTGAGTGGGTGGATACCCATTCCTTCTTTAAGACAGTGGCTATGGCCTGGAAATGTGCGGTGAATCTATGGAAAAATTGGGATGGCTGTCTTTTCAGTATGTTTATCGGAAGTATGCCTCCGGTAGTTTTTCATGAAGATTATAACAAATTTACATTTTCCATCCTTGCCGGCGCCCTGATCATTTGCTTCTTAGCATTTCTTTTCGTACTTTTGGTACGTGTGTGCAAGATGGATTGGGTTTCTTTTGCCTTAGTAAGCCCGGTATTCTTGATTGTATTGACTAGTATGCTGCCATCAATTAAGGATGCCTTTTTCTGGTGGGTAGGTGGAATTAATTATACATTGTTCTCCGCAATTTTCTTCCTTGCACAAGCTTTCGTTTTGGAGTATGTGGTTAGTGAAAGAATTCCATTTCTTATCATTGGTTCGGTATTATCCTTTATGGTTGGACCGGGAAATTTGCTGTCGGGTTTATTAAATCCGGAGGTCTTAGTTCTTGAATGTGTTGTATGGTTGTATATAAAGAAGAAAAAAGGTTCACTTAAAAAAGGTTTGCTTTTCCTTATTCCAACATTTTCCGGAATTGCCGGCTTAATGCTTAATGTATTGGCGCCCGGGAATCTGATTCGTGGCGGAGATGGATTGTTTTCATCATCCATTACAGGAGCAATCTGGGGAACGATTGTTGCCTCAACAAATTTTATCAAGATATTTTATACACCGTCCATGTTTTGTATGCTTTTATTACTGATTGTTATTGTATTTTTGGGAATGAAGAAAGAAAAACTTCAATATACTTTTAAGTATCCGTTTCTTTTTTTGATCGTAACATATCTTGTATATTGTTCAGTATTTACACCGGTTATTTTTGCCGACAGCGCATATTATGGACGCTGCTTAAATGTTTCGTTTTTTGTTTTTGTTGCCTTTGTATTAATTAATATTATATATTTTATTGGATGGATTAAACAACGCCGGACGGTAGTTATTTCGAAAGGTGTTTCTATGACAATGGTTCTTACTACATCGGTTTTAGTGCTGTGGGCAACCCATTATTTTTATCCGTACTATGACAGTGCTCTTGCGGCAGAGTCCCTACGATGTGGTCAGGCACAGGATTTTGATGCCAAGGTTGATGCAAGATATGAGCAGTATTATGATCCTTCCGTCAAAGATGTTATTATTGAGCCGATTGACTGGATTCCTTCCATTTTTTATTTTGATGACGATTGTCTGCCAAATCTGGAGTTTTATTTTGAAAAGGACTCCATTCGTTATCCCGATGGATATGAGCAGCCATAAGCGGAACTTAATATAAAATATTGATCAAATATAAAGTAACTATAAATTTTTAAAAAGATATTGAATAAATATATTGCTATAAGTTATAATTTATTATATTATGTACTAGTATTTCTGAGACACAAAAACCTGGGTCTCAAAAAATGAAACGGAGTGGCATGGGAAGCAGTATGGAAGATAAGATTATAGTAGCTGTTGACGCCATGGGAGGAGATAATGCCCCGGGCGAGATTGTTAAGGGTGCTGTGGATGCAGTTAATGCAAAGGATAATATCTATGTGGTACTGACCGGCAAGGAAGATGTTGTTCGTTCTGAATTGGAAAAGTATACATATAATAAAGATAAGATATCCATCCGTAATGCAACCGAGGTGATTGAGACCGGTGAACCACCGGTTATGGCAATTAAGAAGAAGAAAGATTCGTCATTGGTCGTAGCAATGAATATGGTCAAGGACGGCTCGGCAGATGCGTTGGTTTCTGCCGGTAGTTCCGGTGCGATTCTTGTTGGCGGTCAGGTAATTGTCGGACGTATCAAAGGTGTGGAAAGACCTCCTTTGGCACCATTGATTCCTACAATGAAGGGTGTTTCTTTGCTTTTGGACTGTGGTGCTAATGTAGATGCAAGATCATCTCACCTGGTTCAGTTCGCACGTATGGGATCCATTTATATGGAGCATGTTATGGGGGTTCCTAATCCGAAGGTGGCCATTGTTAATATTGGTGTCGAGGAGGAGAAGGGTAACCAGTTAGTAAAGGAGACCTACCCATTATTAAAAAATTGTCCCGATATTAATTTTGTGGGCAGTATTGAAGCACGTGATATTCCAAATGGAGATGTGGATGTCATTGTTTGTGAGGCATTTGTCGGTAATGTAATTCTTAAGTTGTATGAAGGTGTAGGAGCAGCCCTGATTACCAAGGTGAAGCAGGGTATGATGACCACCCTACGCAGTAAGATTGGTGCATTACTTGTTAAGCCTGCATTAAAGAAAACACTCAAGTCTTTTGATGCAAGTGAGTATGGCGGAGCGCCACTCATCGGTCTTAAGGGACTTGTTGTAAAAACTCATGGTAGTTCCAAGGCCAAGGAAGTGTGTGTATCAATTTTACAGTGCGCAACTTTCAAAGAGCAGGGAATTAATGAGAAAATTAGAGAAATGTTAAATAAAGAAGAGTAAGGATGGGTTTGTTATGGAATTCGAAAAGTTACAGAAAATTATTGCAGAAGTTTTAAATGTGGATGAAGAAGAAATCACAATGGAAACAACATTTGTGGATGACTTGGGTGCTGATTCTTTGGATGTATTTCAAATCTTAATGGGAATTGAAGAGGAATTTGATATCGAGATTGCCAATGATGCAGCTGAAAGTATTGTAACGGTTGCTGACGCAGTTGATAAGATTAAGGCAGCAATCAACTAATCAGAAATGGATAAAGTAAATAGTGATATACATGAGACTGTCTTATATAGGCGGTCTCATGTACTATAAGGAGAAATATGCCAAATCGTAATTTAGGAGAGTTAGAAAAAAGAATCGGATATTCTTTTCAGGATAAGGATTTGTTGCGTCATGCCATGACCCATAGTTCTTTTGCCAATGAACATCGGTTGAAACGTCTTGCGTGCAATGAGCGGCTGGAATTTCTTGGGGATGCAGTTTTGGAAATTACAGTTAGTGAGTATCTGTTTAATCATTTTCCGATGATGCCGGAGGGCGAAATGACACGTACCCGTGCCAGTATGGTATGTGAGCCGACCCTGGCCTTCTGTAGTCGTGATATTGAACTGGGAGATTATCTTCTGATGGGGGTAGGTGAAGAGCGTACCGGCGGAAGATATCGGGACTCTATTGTGTCCGATGCTTTTGAGGCTTTAATCGGTGCGATATACCTTGATGGTGGTTTTACTAGTGCAAAGGATTTTATAAATCGATTTGTTTTGGATGATATTCAAAATAAACAACTCTTTTATGATAGTAAGACTATCCTGCAGGAAATGGTTCAGGCAGTGACCAAGGAAGTATTGTCCTATGAGCTGATTCAGGCGGAGGGACCGGATCATGATAAGACTTTTACCGTGGAAGCACATCTTGGCGATCAAGTCATTGGTACCGGTATCGGAAGAACAAAGAAGGCTGCAGAGCAGGAAGCTGCCTATAAGGCTATCCTGTCCCTGCGTAAAAAGAACAGTTAGAAAGGAAATTATTTAATGTATTTAAAAAGTATAGAGGTTCAGGGTTTTAAATCTTTTGCAAACAGAATACTTTTTGAGTTTCATAATGGTATTACAGGTATTGTTGGACCAAATGGTAGTGGTAAGAGTAATGTTGCGGATGCGGTAAGATGGGTTCTTGGTGAGCAAAGTGCCAAGCAGCTTAGAGGAGCGAAGATGGAGGATGTTATTTTCTCCGGAACGGAACTTCGTAAGCCGGTGAGTTATGCCTATGTTGCGATAACTCTGGACAACTCGGACCGGGCATTGGGCATTGATTTCGATGAAGTGACGGTAACCCGTAAGGTATTCCGTTCCGGTGAAAGTGAGTATCTGATCAATGGAAATACCTGTCGTTTAAAGGATATTAACGAATTATTTTATGATACCGGTATCGGTAAAGAAGGTTATTCTATCATTGGGCAGGGTCAGATTGATAAGATTTTAAGTGGTAAGCCGGAAGAACGCAGAGAATTATTTGATGAGGCTGCGGGTATTGTTAAGTTTAAGCGCAGAAAGAATGAATCCGTACGTAAGTTAGAGAATGAACAGGCTCATTTGACCCGTATCAGTGATATTTTAAGCGAGCTTGAAAAACAGGTGGGTCCTTTGGAAAAACAGTCTGAAAAGGCAAAGGAATATCTGAAATTAAAAGAAGACTTAAAGAAAAACGACGCGAATCTTTTCCTCTTAGAGATTGATCGTATCAAGAAAGAGTTGGCGGAGGTTGGTGGTAAATATGAGACGGCCAGCGATGAATTAAACCGCAAACAGAGCGAGAATGATGCAATTCGTGAAGAGTATGAGCGGATTGAGGAAGAAATCGAGAATATTACGGAACAGATCGAGAATTACACCACGCAAAAGAATCAGGCAGGTCTCATTCGTGGACAGTTAGAGGGACAGATTAATGTATTAAAGGAGCAGATCAATACCTTAAAGGTCAATGATGAGAACTTAAACGAACGCATTGCGTCAATTCGAGATAATATTGCCTCCCGTGAGGAAGAGAAAAATAAATTTATTGCCGAACGTGAAGCGGGACATCAGGAATTGTCGGAAAAAGAAGCGGAAAAGAATGCTGCAGAGGAAGAATTGAACAAGCTTCAGGCGCAGATACTTTCTATCAATCAATCCATCGAGAGTAATCGTTCGGAGATTATTGATATTTTAAATGACAAATCCCAGACCAAGACCCGAAGCCAACGTTATGAAACGATGCTTGAACAGATCGGTATACGTAAGGCCGAACTGACCAGTCGTATCTTAAAGGGAAAGAGCGATGAAGCGGTATGGCAGGGAACCCTGAAGCAATATGAGAAAGAAGTAGAGGATGTTAATCTTCGTGTTGAATCATTAAATGCCACGATTCATGATCTGACGGATGAGATTGCCTCGACACGTAATAAAGTTGCGGAAATGAACGCTCAGATTGACAAAGAAAAGACCCAGTACAACCGTAGTAAATCCCAGCTGGATTATGCGGTGAGTATCGCTGAGCGATATGAGGGCTATGGTACCACGGTCCGGGATGTCATAAAGCAGAGAGAAAGTTATCCCGGCATTGTGGGTGTGGTTGCTGAAATCATACAGGTTGAGAAAAAGTATGAGGTTGCCATTGAGACGGCATTGGGCGGAACCATTCAGAACGTTGTAACGGACAATGAGAATACCGCAAAGAGTTTGATTGCTTTTTTGAAGGAAAACCGGCTTGGACGAGCAACCTTTCTTCCGTTATCGGCTATTTCCGGAAAGAACACTATCGAGAAAGATCCTTGTGTTCATGAAGAGGGTGTTGTTGGAGTGGCCTGCAACTTGGTTCGTGTGTCCTTTGAATATAAAGAACTTGCCCGTTATCTTCTGGGACGTATCCTTGTGGTGGATCACATCGATCACGCCCTTGCCATTGCAAGAAAATATAAATATTCCTTGAGGATTGTAACCCTTGAGGGTGAACAGCTGAATCCGGGTGGATCCATGACCGGTGGTGCGTTTAATAAGAATAAAGGTAATTTGCTCGGACGTCGTCGTGAGATTGAGGAATTAACTGCGCAGGTTAAAGAACTTTCTGCAAAAATCCACGGGGATGAAAGCGAAGTAAAGAACCTTAGGGATCTGGTGGGAGAACTTCGTACCAATCTGGAAGAGAATAATAAGATCTTAAGAGATACCATGGTCTTGAAGAACACCGTTGAAATGAATCTGAAACAGGCTCTGGAGAAACGTGAAGAAATCGTTCACTCCTATAAGGACAGTGCGGATGAAGCGGTTGAAATTGATCGTCAGATTGCAGAAATCAATGAGAACATGTCCAATATTACTTCGGAATTAAAGGATTTTGATGATCGAAATCAAAGGGCAGAAGAGAATATCAAGTCTTTGACGGAAACGCTGGAGAAAGCACGTGAGACGGAAGTTGAGATGAGCAAGAAGACGGAAGCCATCCGCCTGGTATTTGCCAATGCATCTCAGAAGGATGAATTTATTCTGGCGAATATTCGTCGGGTTGAGGAAGATATCAACCAGAGGGAGAAGGAAATTAACGAGCTGAAAGAGCGAATCGGTTCAACTGCAACAGAGGTTGAGGAAAAGAATAAGAATATCGAGATCATGCAGCTAAAAATTTCCGATTTGATGAAGTCCCTGGAAGAATATGAGGATAAATGTGTAAATCTTCGTAAGGAAAAGGAAGAAAAGTCCACATCCCACAAGGCTTTCTTTGACAAGAGGGAAGCGCTTTCCAATGCCATCGCTGAACTGGATAAAGAAGTATTCCGTTTGAACAATCAGATTGAGAAATTGAATGATGCAAATGACAGTCAATTCAACTATATGTGGGACGAATATGAAATTACACCGAGTGTTGCCATGGAACTGCGGGATGAAAATATGACAGATCTGTCTGAACTAAAGAGAAATGTTTCATCCTTAAAGAGCAGGATTAAAGCACTGGGTGATGTTAATGTTAATGCAATCGAGGAATATAAGGAAGTCTACGAACGATATTCCTTCTTAAAAACACAGTATGATGATTTGATTAAGTCTGCAGAGGATCTTAAGAAGGTCATTGAAGAACTGGATATTGGAATGCGCAATCAGTTCCAGCAGAAATTTGATGAAATCAAAACGGAGTTTGATAAAGTTTTCCGTGAGCTCTTCGGTGGCGGTAAAGGTACCATCGAACTGGTGGAGGATGAGGATATTCTGGAAGCGGGAATTCGTATTATTTCCCAACCGCCGGGAAAGAAGCTTCAGAACATGATGCAGCTCTCCGGTGGTGAGAAGGCATTGACCGCAATTGCATTGCTCTTTGCAATCCAGAACTTAAAGCCGTCTCCATTCTGTCTTCTGGATGAAATTGAGGCTGCGTTGGATGATTCCAACGTAACCCGTTTTGCAAAGTATTTACATAAGCTGACGGAACATACCCAGTTTATAGTCATTACCCACCGTCGCGGTACGATGGCCTGTACAGACCGTCTCTATGGTATTACCATGCAGGAAAAAGGTGTATCAACCCTTGTGTCTGTTGATCTTATTGCAAAGGATTTGGAGGATAAGAAAGAGTAATGGGATTTTTTCGTAAGTTAGTAGAGGGACTTAATAAGACCCGTGATAATATTGTATCCGGTATTGATTCCGTATTTAGCGGTTTTTCTGAAATTGATGATGACTTTTATGATGAATTAGAAGAAATTCTGATTATGGGTGATGTTGGTGTTAAGACTACAGAGATGATTCTGGACAGCCTCAAGGAAAAGGTCAAAGAAAATCATATAAAGAAACCGGAAGAGTGCAAGTCACTTTTGATTGAAAGTATCAAGGAACAGATGGATCTTGGCGAAAATAGCTATGAATTTGAAAATCGCAAGTCGGTTGTTCTTGTTATTGGTGTCAATGGTGTTGGTAAAACTACCTCCGTTGGTAAGCTTGCCGGACAGTTCAAAAATCAAGGGAAAAAGGTTGTCCTTGCTGCTGCGGATACCTTCCGTGCGGCAGCTATTGAACAGCTGACGGCCTGGGCCAATCGTACCCAGTCGGATATCATTGCACAGTCCGAAGGAGCGGACCCTGCTGCGGTCATTTTTGATGCTGTTGCTGCATCAAAGGCAAGAAATGCAGATATTTTGCTCTGTGATACCGCCGGCCGTCTTCATAATAAGAAAAATTTGATGGAAGAGCTTAGGAAAATTGACAGAATTATTGAAAAGGAGTATTCTGATGCCTATAGGGAAAATTTTATCGTATTAGATGCAACGACAGGTCAGAATGCGCTTTCGCAATTGAAGGAATTTAAGGAAGTTGCCAATGTTACCGGTATTATCTTAACGAAAATGGATGGTACCGCCAAGGGTGGTATCGCCGTGGCAATCCAGGCGGAGTATGGAATTCCTGTAAAGTATATTGGTGTAGGCGAACAGGTGGATGATTTGCAGAAATTTAATGCGGATGAATTTGTTAATGCGTTATTCAATGTGGAAAACGGGGATAATGATTTGTAAGATTATTTTTAGGAAAGAAGGATTTTTAAAATGTTAACTTTGGAGAAATTTGAAGAGGCTGCAGAAAGGGTTAAAGAGGTTACACTGAATACCAACTTAATCTACAGTGAGTATTTTAGTTCACAGTCCGGCAATAAGGTATATCTTAAGCCGGAGAATATGCAGTATACCGGAGCATATAAGGTAAGAGGTGCGTATTATAAGATCAGTACCTTGTCTGAGGAAGAAAGAGCTAAGGGCTTGATTACCGCTTCCGCAGGAAATCACGCTCAGGGTGTAGCTTATGCCGCAAAAATTTATGGAGTTAAGGCTACCGTAGTAATGCCGACAACAACACCGCTTATGAAGGTGAATCGTACCAAGAGCTATGGTGCGGATGTGATACTTTATGGTGATGTATATGATGAGGCTTGTGCCCATGCATTAGAACTTGCCAAGGAGAAAGGTTATACCTTTGTTCATCCATTTGATGATCTTGATGTTGCAACGGGGCAGGGATCTATCGCTATGGAAATTATCAAGGAACTTCCAACCGTTGATTATATCTTAGTGCCGGTAGGCGGTGGCGGATTAGCTACCGGTGTGTCGACCCTGGCGAAATTATTAAATCCAAAGATTAAGGTTATCGGTGTTGAACCGGCAGGGGCAAATTGCCTCCAGGCGTCGTTTAAGGCCGGCAAGGTTGTAACACTGCCAAGTGCCAGCACCATTGCAGACGGTACAGCAGTTAAGACCCCGGGTAAGTTATTATTCCCTTATCTTAAGAAAAATCTGGATGATGTTATAACAATTGAGGATGATGAACTGATTGTAGCCTTCCTTGATATGGTTGAAAATCATAAAATGATTGTGGAAAATTCAGGACTTCTTTCCGTTGCGGCACTGAATCATTTGGATGTTAAGGGAAAGAAGATTGTATCCATCTTAAGCGGTGGTAACATGGATGTAATTACGATGTCATCCGTTGTAAGATTTGGTCTTATTGAACGTGGTCGTGTATTTACCGTATCGGTTCTTCTTCCGGATAAGCCGGGTGAATTAGTACGTGTAGCTAAGGTTATTGCTGATAATCAGGGTAATGTTATTAAACTGGATCATAATCAGTTTGTAAGTACCAACCGTAATGCAGCGGTGGAACTTCGTGTGACTATGGAAGCCTTTGGACATGATCATAAGGAGCAGATTGTAAAGGCCCTTGAAGAAAATGGATTCCGTCCGAGACTTGTACAAACCAATTTCTAGTATGAGGTTACATAGGTATGATTCTTACTACGCTTTGTTATATCGAAAAAGAGGATAAATATTTGATGCTTCATCGCACCAAAAAGAAAAATGATGTAAATCATGATAAATGGATTGGTGTCGGAGGAAAATTTGAGGATGGGGAAACTCCGGAAGAGTGTTTGCTTCGTGAGGTCAAAGAAGAGACCGGTTTCACTTTATTAAATTATAAATATCGTGGCATCCTGACATTTCAGGCAAAGGGATGGGAATCGGAATATATTCATCTTTATACCGCTGATCAATTCGAAGGTACCATGATTGAATGTGAAGAAGGTCGCCTTGAATGGGTGGACAAGAATTCCTTGGATTCTCTGCCATTATGGGAGGGAGATCGGATTTTTCTCGATATTTTGCAGAATTCAGATCGTTTCTTTTCATTAAAGTTGTGCTATGATGGTGATAAGCTAATGGAACATAAGCTAAAAATGTATCATTCAATTGGTTAATGTAAGAATTGTATTGAAAAAAGAACAAAAAAAGTCTGGGGTGTCAAGAAAAAAACTTGACACCTTTTCTTATGTATAGTATTATGGTCAAGGTGATTTCAATGGATAATGTTTTTGAGCGCACAATGCTATATGATTTTTATGGCGAACTGTTAAAGGAACATCATAAAAATATCTATGAAGACGCTTTATTGAATGACCTTTCTCTCAGTGAAATTGCAGAGGAACAGGGAGTATCAAGACAGGCGGTTCATGAGATTATCAAACGATGTAATGCTCAGTTGGAAGAGTATGAAGCGAAGTTACATTTGCTTAAGAAGTTTCTGAAGACCAGGGAAACGGTTCATCAGATGAATCATCTGATTAAAGAATTTAAGGAGACATCCAATCCTTTGTTACTTGATCAGGTGGAACATTTATCCGAAGAAATTGTGAATGAATTATAGCAATAAGAATTAATCTGACATGGTTAGCGGGGGATTTGGAATGGCATTTGACAGCTTATCCGAAAAATTTCAGAATATATTTAAAAACCTGAAGGGTAAGGGCAGATTATCAGAAGCGGATGTCAAAGCAGCCATGAAGGAAGTTAAGCTGGCTTTACTTGAAGCGGATGTTAATTTCAAGGTTGTTAAGCAGTTTATTAAGGCAGTGGAAGAGCGGGCCGTTGGCCAGGATGTTATGAGGAGTCTTACTCCGGGACAGATGGTCATTAAGATCGTTAATGAGGAAATGGTTTCCTTGATGGGGTCTGAGACTACAGAGATTGCCTTAAAGTCCGGTAATGAGATTACGGTTATTATGATGGCAGGTCTTCAGGGTGCCGGTAAGACAACCACCACAGCAAAGATTGCCGGAAAGCTTAAGGCGAAGGGAAAGAAACCACTTCTTGTTGCCTGTGACGTTTATCGTCCGGCGGCTATTGATCAGTTGAAAATCAATGGTGAGAAGCAGGGGGTTCCGGTTTTTGATCTTGGCAGTGATAAGAAGCCTGTGGAGATTGCTACCAAAGCCATGGACTATGCAAGAGAGAATAACTACAATGTAGTTATCATAGATACCGCCGGTCGTCTTCATATCGATGAAGAGATGATGGATGAGCTGGTGGACATCAAAGAACATGTTGACGTGAGTCAGACGATTTTGGTTGTGGATTCCATGACCGGTCAGGATGCAGTCAATGTGGCTTCAAACTTTGACGAAAAGATTGGAATCGATGGTGTTATCCTGACAAAGTTAGATGGTGATACCAGAGGCGGTGCAGCACTTTCAATCCGAGCTGTAACCGGAAGACCAATTCTTTATGTTGGTATGGGTGAGAAACTTTCGGATCTTGAACAGTTCTATCCGGATCGTATGGCTTCCAGAATTCTTGGAATGGGTGATATTCTTTCCTTGATTGAGAAGGCCGAGAGCCAGATGGATGAGGAGAAGGCCAAAGAACTTTCCCAGAAAATGAAGAAAGCGGAATTTGACTTTAACGATTATCTGGATTCCATGCAACAGGTTAAGAATATGGGTGGAATTGGTTCCATCTTTAGTGCTTTGCCGGGGATGGGAATTGGCCAAAATGCAATGAAGAATGTGAACATTGACGAAGATGAGGCAGAAAAGTCCATGAAGCGGGTTGAATCCATTATTCTTTCGATGACACCGGCGGAGCGGGCTAAACCGGATTTGCTGAATCCCTCCAGAAAATATCGTATTGCAAAGGGTGCCGGTGTGGATATTGCAGAGGTCAACCGTTTAGTTAAGCAGTTTGATCAGATGAAGAAGATGATGAAACAGATGCCGGGAATGTTCGGCGGTAAAGGTGGTAAAAAGGGTAGATTTAAATTACCTTTTTAACAGGAATATGGGTTGAACCAGTTCCATAGATTTTAAAATATTTCAGGAGGTGAAAATTAACATGGCAGTAAAAATCAGATTAAGAAGATTAGGACAGAAGAAGGCTCCTTTCTATAGAATCGTTGTTGCAGATTCAAGATCTCCAAGAGATGGTAAGTTCATCGAAGAGATTGGTACTTATGATCCTAACA
>JBJEJH010000024.1:0-10144 GCA_051877855.1 Lachnospiraceae bacterium
AGTCCTGTGACGGTTCCGACAGGACGGTAAAATAAAAAATGACCGAATGATGAAGTTGATTGCGAGAGGCTGAAAAGTCTCTCGTTTCTTTTTACTCAATCGAGTAGCTAATCCCGAAGGAGAAAAATTGAATGATTTTACCGGAGAATGATTATCAAATTCTTAAGTTGACGGATGATTTATACAAAGCATATCCGAATCCGCCATATAAGGAGATATTAAAGAAAAAACAGAGAGCATATATTTTCATAAAGAATTAGGGATATAACAGATTTTTCTATACAAATGAGCCCTGATATGGTAGAATAAACGTTGCTGTGTAAGGGCTTCTTGTCAAAAAAGAAGCTTACAATATGGGAAAAGCCCTAATAAATTGAATTGGTAGCAGAAGCTCTTAAAGTAATTTAGTGAAAAATGGCCCGCTAAATGGCCCACTAGAAAAAATGAAAGAGCAAGAAATACAGTAAAATCAATACTTTTAGAAGGAGATATAATATTATGAAATTAGGAATCGTAGGTCTTCCAAATGTAGGTAAGAGTACATTATTTAATTCACTGACGAAAGCGGGAGCGCTTGCAGCAAATTATCCATTTGCTACAATTGATCCAAACATTGGTATCGTTCCGGTACCGGATGAGAGAATTGAGAAGCTTGGTGAATTATATAATACGAAGAAAGTAACCCATGCAGCGATTGAATTCGTTGATATTGCCGGTCTTGTAAAGGGTGCCAGCAAGGGTGAAGGACTTGGAAATCAGTTTCTTGCCAACATCCGTGAGGTGGATGCGATTGTGCATGTCGTTCGCTGCTTTGAAGATTCGAATATTGTTCATGTGGATGGATCCATTGATCCTGCGAGAGATATTGAAACCATCAATCTGGAATTGATTTTCTCTGATCTTGAGATTCTGGAGCGCCGTATCGCTAAGGTTTCCAAGCAGGCAAGAATGGATAAGACACTTGCGAAGGAATTAGAACTTCTTGAGGCAATCAAGGCGCATCTTGAGAACAGTCAGATGGCCCGGACCTTTGAGGTGCCTGAGGATGAAGATATGCAGAACTGGTTTGCAGGATATAACCTGCTTACTGCAAAGCCGACGATTTATGCGGCAAATGTTGCTGAGGACGAGCTTGCGGATGATGCGGCCAATAATCCTCATGTTGCTAAGGTGCGGGAAATGGCGGCAACGGAAGGAGCTGAAGTGTTTGTAATCTGCGCCCAGATCGAGCAGGAACTTTCGGAACTTTCGGATGAAGAGAAGGAAGAATACCTGGCAGATCTTGGTGTTTCTTCTTCCGGTCTTGATAAGCTGGTGGCGGCAAGTTATAAATTACTTGGCTTGATTTCATTCCTTACAGCAGGTGAGGATGAGTGTCGTGCCTGGACAATCAAGAAGGGAACGAAGGCGCCACAGGCCGCAGGTAAGATTCATACGGATTTTGAACGTGGATTTATCAAGGCTGAGGTTGTAAACTATCAGGATCTTCTGGATAACGGAAGTCTTTCGGCAGCACGTGAAAAGGGTATTGTAGGCATGGAAGGAAAGGATTATGTGGTAAAAGATGGCGATGTAATCCTCTTTAGATTCAATGTGTAAACAGTGCTTGGGTGTGGGTGGTAAATGCTGCTAATACATCCAAAACAAGATATAGTTGTTATGTGAAATTAAAAAAAGCAAAAACACAATATATAGTAATGAATGAATCCGGTAATTTTGGGAAAGCCCGAAATTACTGGATTTTTTTTATTGTTTTGCAAAAAAAATCCTTGCTTTTTTATAAAAATACATTTAAAATGACAATAAAGTGGTGAAAAGTGGTAGATAAGTTACACAAAGTGGTAGAAAAAAATAAAATGTGGTAATGAATCTGTCGCAGTGGTAGACGAAGGAGGTGATTACGAATGTTAAAGGGCGAATTTGAACACTCAATTGATGCTAAAGGACGTACCGTTCTTCCGGCTAAGATGAGAGAAGAAGTTGGCGAACAGTTCGTAATTACCGGTGGTACAGATCATTGCCTTTTTGGCTATCCTCTGGAGGCCTGGAAAGAATTTGAATCCACGTTGAATGCGATGCCGACCATCACGAATCCACAAGCCGGAGCAATGGTGCGTTTTTTCTTATCCAAAGCAGCAGATTGTGAAGTGGACAAGCAGGGACGTTTCCCGATTCCGGCCAATCTTCGGGAATATGCCAATCTGACCAAGGATGTGGTCATTATTGGTACCGGTAAGCGGTTTGAAATCTGGGATAAGGCTCGCTGGGATGAGAAGAATGCTCAGTTTACTGAGAATATTGATGAGATCTTTGGTGGATTGGAAGCAAAGGGTATTTCATTCTAACAAGGATATAGAAAGGAAATATCATGGAGTTTGTACATAAGTCCGTTTTGCTGGATGAGACAATCGAACATCTGAATATTAAACCGGACGGAATTTATGTGGATGGAACTCTCGGCGGTGCCGGTCATTCCTATGAGATCTGTAAGAGACTTTCACCGAAGGGAAGACTTATTGGAATCGATCAGGATGAGGATGCAATTGCAGCAGCGAGTGAGCGTTTGAAAGAGTTCTCAGACCGGGTGATTATCCGAAGAAATAACTACTGCGAATTCGAAAAAGTTTTGCAGGATCTTGGAATCGAGTATGTGGATGGTATTTTACTTGATCTTGGTGTTTCTTCCTACCAGCTGGATACAGCAGAAAGAGGATTTACTTATAAAGTTGATGCTCCTCTGGATATGAGAATGGATCAGAGAAGTACACTTACAGCAGAAGATATCGTTAATGAATATGATGAGATGGAACTTTACCGAATCATTCGTGATTATGGAGAAGATAAATTTGCCAAGAATATTGCCAAGCATATCGCAGAGGCAAGAAAGAAGGAGCGGATTACTACAACGGGACAGCTTACTGAAATTATCAAGGCAGCAATCCCGATGAAGGTTCGAGCAACCGGAGGACATCCGGCGAAGAAAACCTTTCAGGCGATTCGAATTGAACTCAATAAAGAGTTGGAAGTGTTGGAAAATTCCATTGATTCCATGATCGACCATTTGAAACCGGGTGGTCGTATTTGTATCATCACATTTCACTCGCTGGAGGATCGAATCACGAAGGTGCGATTTAGAAATAATGAGAACCCATGTACCTGTCCGCCGGATTTTCCAGTGTGTGTCTGTGGCAGGAAGTCCAAGGGACATGTGGTGACACGTAAGCCGATTGAACCGTCGGCAGAAGAAATTGCTTATAATAAGCGTTCGAAAAGTTCGAAATTAAGGGTGTTTGAACATGTATAGCATACGAAAGTACGGAATGTGCGAAAACCTTTGTAAAAATTAATAGGCATGGAGGTCACAGCCGGATTATGAGAGAGTTAAGATATAGTGATTATGTTGCATCGTATGATGAGTTGAGATATGGAAGTTCTTATGTTTCAGGAAGTAATGTCCTTCAACTGGAACCGTTGGAGAAGGAAGAAAAGAAGAGGAAGAAAAAGACCGGTCTTCACATTGTAAAGCCAAAGAAAAATGTAAAGCGTGGAAAAGCATTATATACCAGAGCACAGGCGGTGCATAACAGCCTGACACTGGCTGTTACAGTGGTTGCTTTGGTGATAGTATGTCTTTCCTGTATGAATTATCTTCAGCTTCAGACACGGGTATCTACAATGGTGGATGAGGTTGCTAAGCTGGAAAATCAGTATGTCAGCCTTAAAACTGAAAATGATCTTACAGAAGTTGTAATTGACAGTACAATCGATTATAATCATATTCTTGATGTTGCAGTAAATGAACTTGGCATGGTATATGCTGAAGAGGGACAGGTTGTAGTATACAACAGTAATAAGATGGAATGTGTTAAGCAGCTGGACAATATTCCAAAGCAGTAAGGTGGGAAAAATATGGCAAGGAAACCTCATAAAAATAGAAAAAAAGAAGTACCGTTTGAAGAAAATGTATTTAATGATAACATGAAGGAAAAGCTATTAGTGACGTACGGAATTATTATTGCGTCACTGATAGCTCTTGCTACGTATTTGGGCGTTATCAATTATAAGGATGGTGACCGCTATTCGAAGCTGGTTTTGGATAATCAACAGTATGACAGTACTACATTGCCCTTTAAACGAGGGGATATCAAGGATCGCAGCGGTACGGTGCTGGCCTATAGTTCGAAGGTGTACAACCTGATTTTTGATCCGAAAGTGGTATTGAGTAATGAAAAATATAAAGAACCGACATTGACACTGCTCACCCAGAATTTCGATCTTTCCTGGAGCGATCTGGAGAAGATTCTTTTGGATAAAAGTAACAGCCATTATGAAAAGCTCTTAAAAGGATTGACAGCGGATCAGGTTCAGAGTTATAAGGATGCTGTAAAAAATGCAGAAGATGGTGACTTTGTTGCGGGGGTATGGTTCGAAGAGGAATATGTCAGAAGCTATCCATTCGGATCACTGGCATGTGATGTTATTGGGTTTGCAACCTCTGCATCCAGTGGAGAAATTGGTCTTGAAAATTATTATAATGATGAATTGACCGGCATTGATGGCGTATCCTATGGTTATGTGGATAGTGAACTGAATCTGGAAAAGACGGTAAAATCTCCTGTGGACGGATATAATATTGTAACGACCCTGGATTTTTCAGTACAAAGTATTATTGAAAATCACATTAAGAAATTTAATGAGGAATATGGTTCAGATAACACAGCGGTTATTGTTATGAATCCAAACAATGGTGAAATTATTGCGGAAGCATCCTACCCTGTGTTTGATTTGAATAATCCGAGAAATCTTACGGAAATCTACACCGAGGAAGAACTTCTGGCAATGACGGATGAAGAAACGGTGAATTCATTATACAAACTCTGGCGTAATTTCTGTGTCAGTGACATCTATGAACCGGGTTCTACCATGAAGCCATTTACTGTTGCTGCAGGATTGGAGGAGGGTGTTCTGACAGGAAATGAAACCTATCAGTGTAATGGTGTTAAGAAGGTACTGGATAAGCCGATTAAGTGTCACAATGTCAACGGACATGGTGAGCTTACCTTGGAAGGAAGCATTATGCAGTCCTGTAACGTTGCACTGATGGATATAGGTGAAGCTTTGGGATCTAAGCTCCTTTCAAAATATCAGAATATTTTTGGCTTTGGATATAAGACCTATGTGGATCTTCCGGGAGAGGATGCCGGTATTACGGTAGAAGAGGAAGATATGGATGCTACGGATATTGCAACGAATTCCTTCGGACAGAACATTAATGTCAATATGCATCAGATGGTGGCGGGTTTTGCATCCCTGATTAACGGCGGATATTATTATGAACCACATTTTCTCAAGAGAATTGAGACCAATGGCGGTGAAGTGGTAAGTACTTATAAACCTACGCTGATTCGCCAGACGATTACCAGTGAAACCAGCGAGATACTGCGCACCTACATGTATCATACCGTTTCGGATGGTACGGCTAAGAGAGTTGCAATTGATGGTTATTCTATTGGTGGTAAGACCGGTACCGGCGAGACCTGGGCTTTGGATGAGGATGGAAAAAACCTTGGTTATCGAAGCACAACGGATTATGTGATTTCCTTTATGGGATTTGCACCGGTGGATGATCCTCAGTTCCTGATTTATGTTGTTATTGATAATCCGGATGTGGAAGGTTATACAGGTAGTTCCATTCCGGTATGTAACCTGTCACATGATATTTTAGTAGATATTTTACCATATCTGAATGTGTTCCCGGATTATTCCGATGGTTCCGGTCAGTCCGGTACATCTACACAGCCGGTGGTTCCGTCCACAGAGGAAGAAACAACGACGGAGAAAGAGACACAGAGGTCGGAAGAGACTACAGAACAGGTGACAACGAACCAACCATAATTATAAAATGAGTAATGGATGTTTTGTCTGAATCATAAAATAGTAAAAATAGCGTTGGCTGGAATGAAATGCAGACAAGAACAAGACATCGAAAAAGAGTTGTTATTTGCTTTGCCGCTTTTTCTATTGTGTTTGTTGGGTTAATGGGGCGACTGGCATATCTGATGATTGCCAAATCAGAAGAATATAGCAGCAAGGCACAGGAAATTCACGAGCGTGAAAGAAAAATCAAAGCGCTTCGGGGAAGAATTTTTGATCGCAATGGCGAGTTACTTGCAGCGAATAAAACGGTATGTACCATTTCGGTTATACATAATCAGATTACGGACCCGGAGCGGGTAATTCAGATTCTGGTGAAAGAATTAGGTCTTTCGGAAGAATATGTTCGCAAAAGAGTAGAAAAGTATTCCTCTATCGAAAAAATTAAGACCAACGTGGATAAAGAGGTTGGGGATATTATCCGGGGATATGACCTGGATGGTGTCAAGGTGGATGAGGATTATAAACGATATTATGTGTACGATTCGCTGGCATCCAAAGTAATAGGATTTACCGGAAGTGACAATCAGGGGATTGTCGGTCTGGAGGTGGCTTATGATCAGTACCTTCAGGGAACCAATGGCCTGATTCTGACGGTGACGGATGCGAAAGGAATCGAGATTGAAGGAACGAGAGAAAACCGGCTGGAGCCCGTGGCGGGAAATGACCTGGTAACCAGCCTGGATCTTAATATTCAGATGTATGCAGAACAGCTTGCAAGGAGAACTTTGGAGGCGAAGGAAGCTAAAAGCGTCTCCATTATTGTAATGAACCCACAAAATGGTGAAATACTTGCAATGGCAAGCGTTCCGGAATATAATCTTAATGACCCCTTTACTCTGAATTATGATTTGGAGGAGGGGTATTCGGACAAAGAGTATCAGGATGCGCTTAACAAGATGTGGCGTAATGGCTGCATCAATGATACCTATGAACCGGGGTCTACATTTAAGATGATTACTGCAACAGCGGCATTGGAGACCGGTGTTGTTTCGTTAGATACCTCCTATACCTGTCCCGGCTTTAAAATTGTGGAAGATCGGAGAATCCGTTGCCACAAGACTACGGGACACGGAACACAGAGTTTTACGCAGACGGTTATGAACTCCTGTAATCCTGCGTTTATTGAGTGGGGACTTCGTGTGGGAGTGGATTCATTTTATGATTATATGACCCGGTTAGGCCTTATGGAGAAAACCGGAATTGATCTTCCGGGGGAGGCATCGACGATCATACATAAGAAAGAAAATGTGGGTCAGGTGGAATTGGCCACGATGTCCTTTGGACAGTCCTTTCAGATTACGCCCATGCAGCTTCTTCGTGCTGCCAGTGCTATTATAAACGGAGGAACCCTGGTGACACCACATTTTGGCCTGAGCACCATCGATGCGGATGGCGTGGAGAACAAATTGCTCTATAAGACCAAAGAAAATGCCATTGAACCGGAAACCAGTGAGATTATGAAAGAGATACTGCACAAAGTGGTTTCGGAGGGTGGCGGAAGAAATGCTAAAATTGAAGGTTATGCTATCGGGGGAAAGACGGCAACATCCCAGAAACTTCCGAGAAGTGAACATAAATACATTGGTTCGTTTATTGGATTTGTGCCTGTTGAGGATCCGCAGATCATTGCAATGTGCATCATTGATGAACCGACGGGTGTCTATTATGGTGGTACCATTGCAGCGCCTGTAATCAGAGAACTATTTGAAAACATACTGCCTTATCTTGGAATTGAGAAAGAGACGGTGGTGGATGGAGGAAACAATGAGCAGAACTAGAACATCGACGAGATATTATGATTATACACTCAAGTTTATCATATATTTTCTATTAGTCTTTGGTTTGATCATTCTATATAGTACCAGTTCCTATAATGGCCGATTAAAGATGGGAGATTCGGCATATTATCTCAAGCGTCAGATGGGTAATACATTATTGGGAATTGTTGCAATGGAAGTAATTTCAAGAATCGATTACCATTTTTGGAGACGATTTGCAAGGATTGCTTACTTTGCATCCATTATCATGACATTGTTAGTTGCATTTACTCCTCTTGGTGTTACTTTAAACGGTGCGAGAAGATGGCTGGGATATGGTGGTTTTTCCTTTCAGCCGGCAGAGGTTGCGAAGATTGCTCTGATCGTGTATCTTGCTTCGCTGGTCTGTGAAATGGGTAAAAAGATACAGCGCCCCAAGAATCTGGGAAAGATTATTTTTCAGACCGGTGTGCTGGCAGGCTGTGTTTATATTTTTACGGATAACATGAGTACCGGTATTATTATTGCCGGAATTGGTGTTGTCGTTGCTTTCGTTGCCTATCCGGAATATCGTCCTTTTATTAAAACGGCACTTTTGGGTGTGATTGCTGTGACGATTTTCTTGTTCTGTATCTTTCAGTTTGTGGAGTTGAATGATGATACACCGTTCCGTATTAAGCGATTGTTTGCATGGAGAAATCCGGAGCAGTATACATCCGATATTGGTTATCAGACCTTGCAGGCATTATATGCTATCGGTTCCGGCGGACTGTTTGGCAAGGGACTTGGAAATAGTATTCAGAAGCTGGGATTTATTCCGGAGGCGCAGAATGATATGATTTTCTCTATTATCTGCGAGGAATTAGGATTGTTTGGTGCGATTGCTATTATATTTGTCTTTGGTCTGATGATCTGGCGCTTTATGATTATTGCCAATAATGCCCCGGATCTGAATGGAGCATTAATTATGGTGGGTATCATGGCACATATTTCCATTCAGGTCATTCTTAATATCGCCGTTGTAACCAATGTAATCCCGAATACCGGTATTACATTGCCGTTTATTAGTTATGGAGGAACATCCGTTATTTTCCTTCTCGCAGAAATGGGTCTTGCCCTTAGTATTTCAGGCAAGGTTCGTGTCTAGTGCGGAGGTGAAGAAATATGATGGAGAGGTTGGGACTGACGAAGAAGGGTGTGGTTAGTATTTCTGTAATCCTGCTCTTTGGTTGTCTGCTGTTTGTGCTGGCGGGATTTCGTACAACACACATTGAGTATGAAGGTAATACACGATATACCGACGAAGAAATGACGAACTACATTTTCGGAGGTAAATATAATGTAAATACCCTGGTATATTCTTTCTTTACCAGTAAAAAAGATAAGGTGGTGATTCCTTTTATACAGGACTATGAAGTCACGGTGGATTGGCCCAATAAGTTGAATGTTCAGGTATATGAGAAGAGTATCATTGGGTATATCCGTTATATGGGCTATAATATGTATTTTGACAAGGATGGTATTGTGGTGGATAGTTCCCCGGATGTTCTTGAGGGGGTTCCGCGGGTGGATGGAATGCCTTATCGAAATATCGTGCTTCATTCGAAATTGGAGGTGGAGAACGAAGAAATCTTTGACATTCTTCTGGAATTGGTGCAGATGTGCAACAAATATTCCATAACCGTGGATCGGGTGTTTTTTGATCAGAATCTTAACGTGACCATGTACATGGGGAATGTTAAGATTATTCTTGGAGATGCCTCCACAATCACGGAGAAGATTTATGAGGTTAGCCAGATGATTCCACAGATGCAGGGACTTTCGGGAACACTTCATATGGAAAATTTTTCCGAAGATACCTCATCTATTATCTTCAAAAAAGATAATTAATGGGAAATTATTATTTTTTGTAAAAAAAATATTGATATTTCCGCGAAAAAAATATATTATATAGTATAAGTGTATATTAGGCAAACTATTTAAGGAGGAAAAAGCCTTGTTAGAGATAAAATCTACAGAATCAGAAGCAGCAGCACGAATCATAGTGATTGGTGTTGGTGGAGCAGGAAACAATGCAGTAAACAGAATGATTGACGAAAATATTGGTGGAGTTGAATTCATCGGTGTAAATACAGATAAACAGGCATTACAGTTATGTAAGGCGCCTACAGCATTGCAGATTGGTGAGAAACTTACAAAGGGTCTTGGTGCCGGAGCAAAGCCGGAAGTTGGTGAGAAAGCCGCTGAAGAGAGTACAGAGGATATTTCACAGGCAATTCGTGGCGCTGATATGGTTTTTGTCACCTGTGGTATGGGTGGCGGAACCGGTACAGGTGCGGCACCGGTTGTAGCTAAGATTGCAAAGGAAATGGGAATTCTTACGGTTGGTGTTGTGACCAAGCCTTTCCGTTTTGAAGCAAAGACCCGTATGACCAATGCAAATCAGGGTA
>JBJEJH010000025.1:0-38399 GCA_051877855.1 Lachnospiraceae bacterium
GACTGATCACCGCAGCTGCACTCATTCCGGCAAATCCCGTTCCAAGACCGGCTCCTATCCCTGCAATAAAACAAATCAAAAACTTATATAGCATCGTTTCTCATTACTCCTATACAAAGTTTTCTTTTCCGGCACCAAGCTCAAAATGATATTTTGTAATCCCTAAATCAATTTTAGTGTAAAATCCATTTCCACACACAGCAGATACTTTATTACCATCTAATATAAATTTATACTTTTGTTGGTTCATTGCCGTAGGAGCAAGAAGAGATGCTTCTACTCCTTTCTTAAACCATTCCGGTACATTTCCAGTTGCTCTACTCACTTCTTCAACCGCTTTGGAAGGATGTGCTGTTCCATTGGTATTCCCATAACCGATTGCAATCACAAGACAAAGTTTTTCTCCCTGCTTTACCGCAAAAGCACCTTTTATTTTGCTATAGGTTAAAGCCACCCAACAGGTATTCAAACCTAGCTGCTGCGCAAACAGTACTAATTTCTCCCCATAATATCCAACTTTCTCCTCCAAATCTTTTCCTTTTGGTCCAACCATTGCAATGTAATTGGTTACGCCTGAAAATTTCCCATAGTGTGCCATAAAACCATCAAATGCCTTTGGCTCATTGCAGACAAGCTGCATGCATAAACCACTCTCTTCGTTACATTCCTTGATTTTTTGTTCCAGTTTTTCCTTCACTTCCCTTCAATTTTCTTATCCGTGTAGGAACGGACAGAATGTCTCTGCTCCATAGCTTCATATAAATCCATCTTCTGATACCTCCGTTTTATAATTCTATTACTGGCTGTCTCACGTCCGAATCATGTGTAGCCAGAATTGCGATACAATTCTCATCCCGGCTGAATCTTCTAAGCTTCTTCAATGATTGCAAGGCTTTTTCCTTGTTCCACATCACACCCGGGAGTACCTGTTTTTCCCATGATTCCCTGCAATAACCGCTGTCTCCTGCAAGGATTACATACTTATTATCTTGTACTACCTTAACAGCTGTCATACCTTCTGAATGTCCCGGCATGGGAAGAAGAAGAATACTCCCGTCTCCAAACAAATCCACCTCATGATTTGGAAATGTCTCTATATCAATTCCTTTCCATAACCGTTTTACGTACCGGAACTGAAACTTCTGACAGGCATTCCACTCCGCTTCACTGGTCATCAAATGTTTTGCTTCTTTTACAAGCTGCAGTCCTCCTGCATGATCGATATCCATGTGTGTCAGAATACAATAATCGATATCCTTCGGCTCATAACCCAGTTTTTTCATATGCTCCGTCACTGCCTGTCCCTTGGGAAGCATTCCCGGTGATGCAAAATAGTTTGCAAAACCTTCATACCTTCTGGCATTTTCCCGAATAGCCGTATCCCATCCAGTATCCACAAGAACAAGTCCTTTAGGATGCTCGATCAGATATGCTGTAACAGGAACTTCAATCTTGTGTTTTTTCCCTCTTGCAATGCCCGTATAAGCAAACGGATTTTTCGATTTGTTTGCCAAAGGAAGTGCTTCATCCACCACCGTCGCACCACATCTGAAAATATGAATTCTTATCAAGACTCTCCTCCCCTCCTATCCGGCGCATTCTTTAAGATTGTCCGTACATCCTCAAACAACCTGCAAAGACGTTCAATCTCATTATCATCCATGTCCAGATAATAATAATTCTTTGTTCCTTCTTTTCTAACCTTCACAAGCCCTGCGGTCTTTAATATCTGCATATGATGAGATACTGCCGGTCTTGATAAACTCGTTTTCTTGGTAATGTCTACCACCCGATTACCGCTACATTCTCCCTCAAGCATCATCATTAGGATATGCTGCCTTGTCTCGTCTCCTATAGCAATAAGAGCTTTCTGGCAATCCTTAAATTCCTGCTCCAGTCTTAATATGTCATTCTTGGTATTCATAAGCTAACCTCTTTCTGTTTAAATGCTTGAACAGATTATAACACATAAACTCCAAAAGAGATTATCTGTAAAGAAAATCGAGACAGACTTACCTATCTTGCTTCTGTTATCTGCACATTGGAAATCTGCCCCATCTGCTTCTCTAACCATTCCATATCCTATTTCGTTTCCTACAATCTCACTTTTACCATGTCGCCATCTCCATGTCCTTCCGGATAGATGACCATATATTCTGCACTTAACGCTGTGTTTCTCAATCGGGTATTCCTCCTTCCTCTGTGTATTTCTACTCCATATCACAAAATAAAAAAGGACCTTCCTTCAGATAATTTTCTAAAGGAAAGTCCTTGATTTTACTGGGTCTTTTACTTATCTAATGACTTCATTGTCGGGAACAACAA
This sequence comes from Lachnospiraceae bacterium, assembly GCA_051877855.1. Lineage (GTDB taxonomy): Bacteria > Bacillota > Clostridia > Lachnospirales > Lachnospiraceae > MGBC120314. The sequence goes on from JBJEJH010000025.1 coordinate 2,326, forward strand.
CACATCCCTGATTGCCGGGCTATCAGTAAGCAGCATCACCAGACGATCGATACCGTATCCGATACCGCCCGTTGGTGGCATACCAACTTCCAGGGCATTTAAGAAATCCTCGTCCGTGTGCTGTGCTTCATCATCACCTGCTGCAGCGTTAGCATCCTGCTGTGCAAAACGTTCTCTCTGGTCGATCGGATCGTTAAGCTCGGAATATGCGTTACACATTTCCCAAGTATTGATGAATAACTCGAAACGTTCTACCTTCGTTGGGTCCGAAGGCTTCTTCTTGGTAAGGGGACTGATTGCAAGAGGATGATCCATGATAAATGTAGGCTGGATGAGTTCCTTCTCACAGTACTCTTCGAAGAAGAGGTTAACGATGTCGCCCTTGGTATGACGAGCCTCGAATTCGATGCCCCGCTCCTTGGCAAGTGCTTTCGCCTCTTCATCCGTTGCTACCGTATCAAAATCAACGCCGGCATACTTCTTGATTGCCTCGTTCATGGTAAGACGTTCAAATGGCTTACCAAGGTCAATTTCGATGCCGTTGTAGGTAATCTTCGTTGTGCCGCATACCGTCTCGGCAAGGTAACGGAACATAGACTCTGTAAGTTCCATCATTCCCTCATAATCGGTATATGCCTGATATAATTCCATCAATGTAAATTCCGGGTTGTGTCTTGTATCAACACCCTCATTACGATATACACGACCGATTTCATAAACACGCTCAAGTCCACCTACGATCAATCTCTTCAAGTATAACTCAAGAGAGATACGAAGCTTAACATCCTCATCCAGGGCATTGTAATGTGTCTCAAATGGTCTTGCCGCTGCACCGCCTGCATTGGATACCAGTGTAGGGGTCTCAACTTCCATAAAATCACGACCTGCAAGGAAATTACGGATTTCCTTGAGAATCTTAGAACGTTTGATAAATGTATCCTTAACTTCCGGATTCATGATAAGATCAACATATCTCTGACGATATCTTGTATCGGTATCCGTAAGTCCGTGGAACTTCTCCGGAAGCACCTGAAGACTCTTGGTAAGAAGTGTGATTGTCTCTGCATGAACCGAGATCTCCCCGGTCTTTGTGCGGAATACAAATCCCTTAATACCATAAATATCACCAAGGTCAGACTTCTTAAAATCTGCGTAATCCTCTTCTCCCACACTATCCCTTGCAACATAAGTCTGGATATTGCCCTTAAGATCCTGAATATTGCAGAATGACGCCTTACCCATAACACGCTTGAACATCATACGTCCTGCAAGGCTTACCTGAATTGGATGGGCATCCATGATTGCACGACGCTCATTGTAATCATCACTGATTACTTTTCTTGCATCCTCTTCCGAAAGTCCGGTAACATCCGGCACTGCACGATTTCCAAGAAGCTCCTTCTCAAGCTCCTCATACTGTGCCTTTGCATCTGTAGAATGATGTGTAACATCATACTTTGTTATCTGAAACGGATCTCTCCCTCTGCTCTGAAGATCCGCCAGCTTTTCACGACGAATTCTCGCCTGTTCGCTTATATCCACCTGTGGCGCATTGTTCTGATTATTATTCTGCTCTGCCACCTTATTCACTCCTTCTGTCTGACTTAGTAAATTAGTTTGCCTTCTGAATTGCAAGCACCTTATATTCCATCACACCGGCCTGAGTCTCAACTGAAATCTCATCTCCGACCTTTTTTCCCATCAAAGCGGCACCAACCGGTGACTCATTGGAAATTTTATTCTGAAGACTGTTCGCTTCGGTAGAACCTACAATCTTAAATTCAATCTCCTCATCAAATTCAACATCATATACCTTAACAGCACAACCAACGTTAATCTTGCTGAAATCCACTTCTTCATCAACTACAACTTCTGCATTCTTGAGGAGTTTCTCCAACTCTTCAATTCTTGCTTCGGTATCTCTCTGTTCATCCTTTGCAGCATCATACTCAGCATTTTCCGAAAGATCACCCTGTTCTCTGGCTTCCTTGATCTTCTCAGAGATTTCCTTTCTCTTTACTTCCTTAAGATTCTGAAGCTCATCCTCTAACTTCTTTAAACCAGCATATGTCATGATATTTTTCTTTTCTGCTGTTGCATTTTTCTTATCTGCTGCCATAAATGTACTCCCTTCTGGAACTTTCCATAAAACTAATCCGTTCATGTATCTGACCCAAAAGCACAGATACACATCGTCACAATATTATACAATACGCATTTTCCTATGTCAATTACATTTCTTCTACCAATTTTCTAAGCTCATCAAAGCTCTCCACATAATTAATCTTGTTGCGAAGTGCCGCTGAATTCGGATAACCTGCCGTATACCACGCAAAATGTTTACGCATCTCCCGGATACCAATATGCTCTCCCTTCACCTTTAGTTGAAGATCGGCATGACGTAAAATCATGTGTTTCACCTCTTCAAGATCCGGCTCCGGAAGCATTTCACCGGTCTCCATATAATGGCGTATCCGGCTGAATATCCATGGATTACCACGACTTCCCCGTCCGATCATAACACCATCACACCCCGTATGTTTCATCATGCGAAGAACATCCTCCGCACTCTTTACGTCTCCGTTTCCAATAACCGGAATGCGAACCGCTTCCTTGACCTTTGCGATAATATCCCAATCCGCCTGACCGGAGTAAAATTGCTCTCGGGTCCGCCCATGCACCGCAATAGCCGCAGCGCCGTTTTCCTCGGCAATCCTGGCAATTTCCACTGCATTGACATGGTTCTCATCAAATCCCTTACGGATTTTGATGGTTAATGGCTTTTGGATGGCAGAAGACATTTTCTTAACAATTTCACCCACCAGCTTCGGTTCAAGCATCAGCGCCGATCCCTCATGATTATTTACCACCTTGGGCACCGGACAACCCATATTCACATCGATGATATCAAATGGGCGATCCTCCACCTGATGCGCAATCTGTGCCATAATATCCGGATCCGATCCAAAAAGCTGCAACGCAATCGGATGCTCCTTCGGAACCACCTGCATTAGCTCTTCCGTATTCTTGTTCTTGTAAAGGATTGCCTTGGCACTTACCATCTCGGTATACAAAAGACCGCAGCCTTCTTCCTTACATAACAAACGAAATGGCAGGTCCGTTACACCTGCCATAGGAGCCAATATTAAATTATTATCTATCTGAACATTTCCGATCTTCATATCAATATCTTTTCCTCATTAAAATAAACTTATTCGATGCTGGCTCCAAGGAACATCACCCGATAAAATAATTCCAACGATTCCAATAATTCTCTCTTTTCCATCTGCATCTGCCGGATCTTGAGTCCGCTTCCAATCTCATCGTACAGAAGATCTTCCTCGTCTGCCTCGGTCCGAAAAAGAAGGGTTCCATCCTCGTCATACTCCATCGTCAATATTCCGCCGATGTCCTCTGTAAATAACACACACATAATTTTCAGTTCATCCTTAATTCCATCCGGAATACGGTCGAACTTTGGATTAAAATAATACTTCTGTTCATACGCATTTGATACGCACAATACACTTTCTTCATTATACATAGCCATATATCCCTCGCACTGACACTTCTCCTGAACGGACAATGTGTTCCTGTCCGTCATCTCCCATGACAATTAATTCGCCCATCTCATTGATGCCTTTGGCAACACCCGTATATTCGTTATTCGTTTCAATGATTCGAACCTCTTTACCGTTATTCGCCAGGTTCTTATTATACTCTTCCATAATTTGGCACAGATCTTCTGTCTGTAGGAATAAATCATAATACTCTTCAAAGGCTTTTCCGAATTTTGCGATGATATTGCTTCGGTTTACAGTATGTCCCATCTCAATCTGAAGTGAAGTTGCCACCGGGCGGATCTCCTCCGGGAACTCCTTCGTATTAACATTAAACCCGATTCCGATAACCACATAATGAACCCAGTCCACCTCGGCATTCATTTCTGTTAGCATTCCACATACTTTTCTTCCATGAACCACAATATCATTGGGCCATTTTATCAAGGTTTCCAGTCCCGTCTCCTGATAAATTGCTTTTCTGGCTGCCATCGCTGCAACCAATGTAAGCATGGAGGCATTTCCCGGGGCAATTTCCGGCCGCAGAAGATACGACATCCATATTCCGCTGCTCTTCGGAGAGGACCAGCTTCTGCCTCTTCTTCCCCGTCCTGCGGTCTGAATCTCAGCAATCGCTAAGGTTCCGGCCGGAGCACCATTTTCTGCTTCTTTCTTGATCACATTGTTGGTGGAATCCACTTCTTCAAAAAACAACAGATTTCTCCCCCAACTCTTGGTGTCAAGCTTTGGTGCCACAGTCTGTTCATCCACAAGATCCGGACAGTTCTTAAGGCAGTAACCCTTATTGGTCACTGCATCAATTTCATATCCATCTTTCTTCAATTGGTTTATCGCCTTCCAGATAGCGGTTCTCGACACATCTAACTGTTCGCACAGATGCTGCCCGGATACAAACCCATCCGCATCTTTTAATATTTTTAATATTTTTTCTTTCATTACCATGAAGACACCTACCACAAAACCTTGGCACTCACATAGGATAATACCAATAAGGCAAGACAAATTCCTGCCAACAGAACTGCCTTTTTCCCCTGAAACTTAAAATAACTCTTCACCACATGCAATCCGTTGATTCCCGCTCCGCAGAAAAACACCACCGGAAGCAGGATATCACACTGTTGCGGCATCAAAAAAATGACCGTGGTCATGACTAGCATGACCACGCCCAAAATAATATTGATCCAATCGATTACAATTTTTGCTCTACGGTAAGCACCATTGGATGCTGTAAACATTCTATACTCTCTTTCTAGCAGCCGCCAAGAGTTACTGCCATCACTGCCTTAATTGTATGCATACGGTTTTCCGCCTCATCAAAGACAACCGAATGCTTGGATTCAAATACTTCGTCCGTTACTTCTAATTCCGCAAGTCCAAACTTCTCATAGACTTCCTTACCAATCTTCGTTTTAAGATCATGGAAAGCAGGAAGACAATGCATGAAAATCACATGATCCTTGGCATTGCGAATAGCCTTCATATTAACCTGATATGGCAGCAGTTCCTTAATACGTTCTGCCCATACTTCCTCCGGTTCACCCATGGATACCCACACATCGGTATAGATGACGTCCGCATCCTTTGTGGACTCCATGACATCCTCACTCAGTGTGATGCTGCCACCGGTCTGTGCGGCGATTTCCTCGCAGGTCTTAACCAGTTTAGCTTCCGGAAAATACTTTTTACTGGTACATGCCACAAAATGCATTCCAAGCTTTGCACAGGTTACCATCAGTGAATTACCCATATTGTATCTGGCATCACCCATGTATACAAACTTAACGCCTTCCAGATGTCCTAAATGTTCTTCAACCGTCAGCATATCTGCCAGCATCTGTGTCGGATGGAACTCATTGGTAAGACCGTTCCATACCGGAACATCAGAATACTCTGCCAGTTCTTCCACGATTTCCTGACCATATCCGCGGTATTCAATACCGTCAAACATTCTGGAAAGAACTCTTGCCGTATCTTCAATACTTTCCTTCTTACCAATCTGTGAACCCGATGGGTCAAGATAGGTTGTTCCCATTCCAAGGTCATGAGCTGCCACTTCAAAAGAACAACGAGTACGGGTACTGGTCTTTTCAAAAATCAGCGCCACGTTCTTACCTCTTAAGGTATCATGTGCAATCCCCGCCTTCTTCTTTGCCTTAAGATCCTTGGCAACTTCAATCATATATTTGATTTCTTCCGGTGTGTAATCCAGAAGTTTTAAAAAATCTCTTCCCTTTAAATCCATTTCTTTATACCTGTCTGCCTTCCAAGTCGAATCTTCTCATCTAATTATTATGTAATCTGTTGTCTGATAACGCAAACTCCGATTAATTATCCTTTGCCACTTCTGTAATAGACTTTGCAAGACCTGCAATACCCTGAATATCAGAAGGAATAATAATCTTATTTGCCTTACCGTCAGCAGCCTTGCCAAATGCTTCAAGACTCTTTAACTGCAGTACTGCATTCGAAGGATTGGATTCATTGATGAGCTTGATACCTTCTGCATTGGCCTTCTGCACTGCAAGAATAGCCTCTGCCTGACCTTCTGCCTCACGAATGGTAGCTTCCTTCTTAGCCTCTGCACGAAGAATCGCTGCTTCCTTCTCAGCTTCCGCCTCAAGAATTGCAGACTGCTTCTTACCTTCTGCCACAAGAATCGTAGACTTCTTCTCACCTTCTGCAATAAGAATCTGCTCACGTCTCTCACGTTCTGCCTTCATCTGCTTCTCCATGGCTTCCTGAATCGCTGCAGGAGGAATAATATTCTTAAGCTCAACTCGGTTAACCTTGATACCCCAAGGGTCCGTAGCTGTATCCAACTGAACTCTCATCTTTGTATTGATAATCTCACGTGAAGTAAGAGTCTCATCCAATTCCAGATCACCGATAATGTTACGAAGTGTTGTTGCCGTCAGATTTTCAATAGCCATAATCGGATTCTCAACACCGTAAGCATACAGCTTAGGATCCGTAATCTGATAGAACACAACGGTATCGATTCTCATGGTTACGTTATCCTTTGTGATAACCGGCTGTGGTGCAAAGTCTACAACCTGTTCCTTCAAAACTACCGTCTTGGCAACCTTTTCAATAATTGGCAACTTAATATGCATACCAACAGACCAGGTCTCCTTATATGCACCCAAACGCTCCAGTACCACTGCCTTAGCCTGTGGTACAACCTTAACACAACTTGCAAAAATAACTAATACAATAATACCCAGAATCACAAATAACATTTGCTTATTCCTCCTCTTTCTTTACAATGATTTTAACTCCCTGAAGTTCTGTAACAATCACGATATCGTCCACGGAAAATGTTACCTCATCCTTGGTGGAACGTGCCATCCATTCCTGCCCGTGTATCACAGCTCTTCCGGTTCCTGCCAGATTGTCGATTGTCTCAATGACCCTAGCCTTTTCGCCAATCAAACTATCCGCATTCGTCTTAACCTTGTCTTTATCCAGCTTCTTTTGTGCGATTGGTCTGGTAAAGATTAACAAAATTGCTGATACAATGATAAATACTCCCAGCTGAACCCAGCCGTTAAAGCCCATCATCGCTGCAAAGAAAGCAATTAAACTGCCGCCTGCAAACCATATCGTATACAATCCCATCGTGATAATCTCAAAGACAATGAAACACACCATCGCCGCCAGCCACAGCATTGCATCCATATCAGACAAATGCATAATTGCTCCCATATTTATCCCCCCTTCTCAATAGTTACTATCATTTTACACTTTTATTCCGTATTTGTAAATAAAAACAGCCAAGAACATAATCGTCCCCGGCTGTTTCAACTTTTTTATCTAATAATTGTAGAATATATGATTTCCTATCTGCTGGCTTTGGGATACCGAACCTACAACTGTATTAAAGTGCAGGTAAAATGCATCTAACGGATTATTCACCCCGGCTAATGCTTCAGCTGCAGCCTGTCTGCAGCTCGCTTTACCTCCGCCGCTGACATAACTATTAATTCGTTGCTGGAAGGCATCCGACCAGGAACCGCCGCTCATTACACCACCAAACTGGCCACGTGCGGAAATAACAGCTTCAATACTGTTTCCATAGCCGGCACTCACACGATTAAGCACTACATAGGCTACCGCCAGCTGTCCCTCCATCGGTTCGCTGTTGGCTTCCCAGTCTACAATCGCCGCAAGGAGGCACTCCTCATAGGATGAAACCGATACACCGGATGAAGAAGATGTTGTACTTTGATTTTTATTTGCCGCAGCCAGGGCTGCTGCCTGCTTCTTCGCCAGTTCTTCCTGCTGTTTCTTTTCCTCCGCCAGCGTCAATCCGGTGGAAAGTGTTCCCCGAAGCTGACCTGCCAGGTCCTCCGCATCCTGGTCAAAACATACATACATGTTCTGAACCCATCCTTCAAGATTACCGGACTTAACCTTCGACCAGGTCTCACCACGCTCCACTACATCCGCATAACTGCCGGGATATAATTTCCCTAAAGTTTTAGAATCCCTTGAAGCCTCCGAACGAACCGGAAGATACGGATCCACATAACATACCACCATATCCTGGTATTCTGACTCTTCTTTAGACTCATCAACTCCGAGATAATGATCTGCCAGCACATCATAGTCTGTGCTTTCATCCCCCACCGGCTCCTCACCGGATGTTTCTGCATCGATTCTTATCATTACTGCCTGCGCGACTTCGTTACTTGCGCTTGCCGCCACAGAATTCTTCTTCACTTCTAACGTCGCTGTTTCCGACGGTTGTTCCTGTACACTACCTGTTGTCTCGTTTGTATGATCTGTGTTATCTGTGTTATTCACAACTGATTCGCTCGAAGTATTACGCTCCTCCGTACCGGTAAATGCGACCTGGGTCACAACCATAATCGCCATCAAAAGGTACAGGAAGAATCTTCTACTCTTAGAATTCATTGAAACCTCCAATATAACCCATTACAAAATGTTACAAAATTGTTAATTTGAATCATCATACCAAATTCCCGCATTTCTGTCAAGTTTAGCCCCATTTTCTCCAGTATTTAAGCCAATCTATCCCCTTCTTTGGCGATGAACTTCATACATCAGGATACCGGAGGAAATCGCGGCATTTAAGGATTCCACCTGTCCCTCCATAGGAATACGAATGAACCGGTCCGCAAGCTCTGCTGTCTCCTCTTTTAACCCGTTTCCCTCGTTTCCTATGAGAAATGCACATTTGCCCTGATAATTTTCCTTTGCATAACTATTATTGCCATTTAAATGCGCCGCATACACCTTGATTCCCAAAACCTGCATCTGACGAATGGCTTCACCCAAGTTCTCCACTACAACAAAAGGCACACGATAAAGGGATCCCATTGTTGAACGGATCGTCTTCGGATTATAGATATCCACCGTATTCGCCGACATGATGACTCCGCTGATTCCGGCACCTTCCCCGGTTCGAAGAATGGTACCCAGATTACCCGGATCCTGAATATCCTCGCAGACCAAAACAAAGGCGTCCTCGCCTCCGATCACGTCTGATAAAGAATACTGCATGCTCTGAACCACCGCAAGGATTCCCTGGGGAGTTTTCGTGTCCGACATCTGTTTAAAAACCCCATCACTCACTACTTCTACTTTCGGACTATCCCATTGTATTCCGTCAATACCCTCTTTATGACTTGCTTTATAGCTCTCTGACACATAGATCTTATCAAGACGTTGTGGCGGTGTCTCCCGAACCATTCGAATTCCCTCCACAACAAACGCCTTCTGTTCTTTACGATACTTTGCTTTATTTAAAAGATTAATGACATGCTTAACCTGCGCATTCGAAGTACTTGTAATCATCCATTTTCTCCTTTATCATGACATCGGATTTTTCCAACTTACCTAAAAATAAAAGGGGCTACTTTCATAGCCCCTCCAAATATCATTCATATTATTTAGAAAGTAAAAGACTTACATTTAACTTATACTCATCGATATCCTTCTTCATAGCAAGTGCCTCATCGATATCGAAGTCTACAAACTGTGCATTCTTGTATGCAACGATACGATTGCTCTTACCTTCCATAAGAAGCTTCACTGCATATACACCCATGGATGATGCGTATACACGATCCTTACATGTCGGGTTACCACCTCTCTGGATGTGACCGATGATGGTTGCTCTTGTCTCAATGCCTGTAGCAGCCTCGATTCTTCTTGCCATACTTACAGAATGACCAATACCCTCTGCATTGATGATGATATGATGCTTCTTACCATTCTTACGGCTGTTGATGATATCATCAATAATCGCCTGCTCATTTCCATCATATCGTTCCGGAAGGAGAACATTTTCTGCACCATTGGCAATTGCACACCACAATGCAATGTATCCTGCATTACGTCCCATAACCTCCACAATACTACAGCGCTCATGGGAAGTTGATGTATCACGGATCTTATCAATCGCTTCCATAGCTGTATTAACCGCTGTATCAAATCCGATGGTATAATCAGTACATGCAATATCAAGGTCAATGGTTCCCGGAATACCGATTGCATTCACGCCCCACTTAGAAAGGTCCCTTGCACCGCGGAAAGAACCGTCACCACCAATGACTACAATACCATCGATGTTATGCTTCTTACAGTTGTCCGCAGCCTTCTTCTGACCTTCCTCAGTTAAGAACTCCAAGGAACGGGCTGTATACAGTACAGTACCACCTCGATTGATTGTTTCCGAAACACTTCTCTTGTGCATATCGATGATATCTTCATCAATAAGTCCCTGGTATCCCCTACGGATGCCCTTCACTTCAATTCCATTAGCAATTGCAGATCTTACAACAGCACGAATAGCAGCATTCATTCCGGGAGCATCTCCACCGCTTGTCAACACACCAATAGTCTTAATTTCTTTTCCCATGTCTATTCCTCCACATGCTATAAAATGAACTACATAAAAAAATCCTCAAATATAATCACAGTAATTCTAATCCATTTTTTACTAGTTTTCAATAGATTTTTCAACAGTGACCACATTTTCTTTACCATATTTTTGTTTTAACAAGTCCACAAACTCCCTTGAGGCATCCACTGTCATATTCTTAGGATAGTATTTCCGAGCCTTCTCAGCAACACAATACACCACCAGTTCATCCTTTCCGTCGGAGTTTGCAATCATTGCATTAAAGTCCGATTCTTCCGCATCAAACGTCGCCCGATCCGGAAAACGCACCCACAACTGCTTAGGAACCTGATCAAATGGCACCAATCGGGAAAGAATGACCTTCCCCTTCTCATCACCGCTGATAGAGGCTCTTCCCACAACAAATACCTTCGCATCCTCCTTGATTGATGCACGATACTTTGCATAATCTTTTGGAAATACAAGTACTTCCACAGTTCCGTAGAGATCTTCCAAGGTGAAGAAAGCCATCATTTCGCCACGCTTTGTATTCTTAACGGTGATTGCGCCAATCATACCTCCCATAACAACTTTCTGCTGGTCTTGGAGCTGATTCGATTTCTCCGCAGGATCATCGCTCAGTGGTGAAGACACATCCAATCCCACCTCCGGAATATCATTTGCCAGTTCTTCCTCACTTTTTTCCTCGAACTTGAATGCATCCGTGGTCACCGTGACATTCTTTCGCATCAGTTCCGCATAATTTTCCAAAGGATGACCGCTGACATAGATTCCCATGACTTCTTTCTCGTAGGTCAAAAGTTCCTCTTTGGAATATTCTTCCACATCCGGCAGTGGGACTTTATAGCCTGTATGATCTGTCTCCTCAAACATGGAGAACAGATCCATCTGCCCTGATATTTCATTCTTCTTATCCTGTAACACACTCTCCATGATCGGACCATAGCCCATCAGAAGCTGTCTTCGATTCGCCCCGAGACTATCCATGGCACCGGCTTTAATGAGATTTTCCATATAGCGCTTATTTACACCAAGGCCCACCATACGCTCAACAAAATCATAGAAATCCTTAAACCGTCCGTTAGACTCTCGTTCCTGCACAATCGCCTCAATAATCGGACGACCCACACTTTTAATCGCCGACATACCGTAACGGATACTTCCATTGGATACGGAGAAATCCCACTCTCCTTCATTCACATCCGGAGGAAGGATTTTAATATTCATCTCACGGCAGATCATGGCATATTCCGATACTTTTCCTGCATTTCCAAGAACCGAAGTCATCAAAGCCGCCATAAACTCTACCGGATAATGTGCCTTAAGATATGCCGTCTGATAAGCCAGCACCGCATAACACGCTGCATGGGACTTATTAAATCCATAATTGGCAAAGTCCATCATCTTATCATAGATTCCGTTGGCAACTTCTTCGCTGATTCCCTTCGCCACGCAACCCTCAATACCTTCTTCCGCATTGCCATAGACGAAGTTTTTGCGTTCCTTCTGCATCACGCTTTCTTTCTTTTTGGACATGGCTCGACGCACCAGATCACTTCGACCCCAGCTATATCCGGCAAGATCACGTACGATCTGCATAACCTGTTCCTGATATACCATTACACCGTAAGTCGGTTCCAGAATAGACTCCAGCTGCGGACAGTCATACACTACCCGATCCGGATTTTCCTTGCCCTTTAAGTACTGTGGAATCAGTTCCATCGGTCCCGGGCGATACAGGGAAATACCCGCAATAACATCTTCCAGATTATGGGGTTTTAATTCCTTCATGAAGGACTTCATTCCTCCACTTTCCAACTGGAACACACCTTCGTCATTTCCGGAAGAAATCAGTTCAAAAGTCTCCGGATCATTATAATCCAGATTTTTCACATCCAGATGCTTAGAAGGATCACGATTCACCATTTCCTGTGTATTATCAATAACCGTTAAATTACGCAGACCAAGAAAGTCCATCTTTAGAAGTCCCAGCTCCTCCAACGGAACCGCCTCAAACTGTGTGGTGATCATTCCATCCGAAGACCTTGAAAGGGGAACAAATTCATCCACGGAATCCGGACAAATCAATACACCTGCCGCATGGGTGGAGGAATGTCTTGGCAGACCCTCCAGACGCATACACATATCAATCAAATATTTTACCTGAGGATCCGAATTGTACGCTTCAAAGAATTCTCCCTTCTGGTCCAGCACATCCTTTAATTTTATATTTGGCTTTTGTGGAATCATTTTCGCCAATGTATCCCCCATGGCATACGGAAGATCCAGCACACGAACCACATCACGAATAACACCCCGGGCAGCCAAAGTACCAAAGGTAATAATCTGAACAACCTTTTCCTTGCCGTATTTTTCCACGACGTAATCAATAACCTTCTGTCTTCCCTCCGGACAGAAATCCACGTCGATATCGGGCATGGATACACGTTCCGGATTTAAGAAACGCTCAAAAACCAGGTTATATTTGATGGGATCAAGTTCCGTAATCGCCAATGTATACGCAACCACGCTGCCTGCAGCCGAACCTCTTCCGGGTCCTACGCTGATACCATTTTGCTTGGCAAAGTTAATATAATCCCATACAATCAGGAAATAATCTACAAAACCCATATTTCGAATGACGGAAAGTTCCGTGTGAAGCCGTTCTTCCAATCCCTCGCCGGGATTATCCCCATAACGTCTCTTAAGACCTTCTTCACAGAGATAATTAAGATAGGTCCAGGAATCAAAACCTTCCGGGACTTCAAAATGCGGCAGTTTCGTCACACCAAATTCAATCTCCACATTGCAGCGTTCTGCTATTTTATGGGTATTTTCCAGTGCCTCAAGGGCATACGGGAATAACTGTGCCATTTCCTCCGGGGATTTGCAATAATATTGTCCGCCTTCATAACGCATGCGGTCTTCGTCCGAGACTTTCTTACCGGTCTGCAGACAAAGTAAAATATCATGTGCCTCCGCATCCGATGCATAAGTGTAGTGAATATCATTGGTTGCCACCAATGGGATGTTCAATTCACTGCTCATGCGGACCAACTGCTGATTCACATACTTCTGCTCCTGAATTCCATGATCCTGTAATTCCAGGAAGAAATTATCTTTACCAAAAATTTTCTGATATTTTAACGCAGACTGACATGCCGCATCATACAACCCCGACACCAGATATTTAGGAATTTCACCCGCAAGGCATGCACTCAACGCAATAATGCCTTCATGATACTGTTCCAGCACTTCGGCATCCACACGTGGCTTATAGTAGAAACCTTCCACAAATCCCTTGGACACGATCTTCATGAGATTCTTATAGCCAAGATCATTCTCCGCCAGAAGAACCATATGATTATAACGGTCCTCACCGGAAGAAATTTCCTTGTCAAATCTTGATCCCGGTGCAACATAAACCTCACAGCCGAGAATCGGCTTAATTCCGGCAGCTTTTGCAGCACGATAGAACTCAAGCACTCCGTACATTACGCCATGATCTGTAATGGCCATACTGTCCATGCCCAATTCCTTCGCCCGGGCCACAAGTTCTTCGATTTTACTGGAACCATCTAACAAACTATACTTCGTATGCACATGAAGATGTGTAAAATTCATTCTATCCCACCTCTATGGACTCTTATCCCTCTGAATGCTTGTCCTTCTTAAAAACCAAAAACTTACTCAAAATGTAATTGACTACAGTAACCGTAACCATCGATACCATCAGTGCAATCAAATCATAAATTCCCATCAGTGTTACCATGACATACTTAATCAACATATCTAAGAACAATGTAATTACCCTTGATGAAGTAAAAGAAATAAATTCTTTTATCTTATTATCACTTTTACTCTTAAACACAAAACGACGGTTGGTAAAATATGCAAAAAGAACACCTGCCACCCATTCAACAATATTTGCAATCTGTAATTCTATTGGTACGTTGACATCCAGAAATGTTCTTGTCACTGCAACATAGGCAATTAAACTAACCAAGGTGGTCAACACTCCAACCACCAGATAATTCCACAATTCCTCATACTTATGATATATTTCAATTATTTTTTTAACCATTGTATATCTCCAAATTACGACGTCTTTTTCACAACATCCAATTCTATTTTTCTAAAATCAATTAAAAATTATAAACGGCAAAAGCCACTGCAATACCCAGCAACGCCCCCATCAAAACCTGTAACGGGGTATGTCCGAGATATTCCTTAAATTTCTTTTCCAACGGAATATCCGGTTGTAATGTTGTGGCAATCAAATTAATCCACCGGGCATGCTCTCCCGCTTCACGTCTTACATTCATCGCGTCGTACATAACAATAATGGCAAAGACTGCTGCCATAGCAAATTCATATCCACCCACACCATGATGTATTCCAACCGACACCACCAGCGCACATACCGTTGCGGAGTGTGAGCTTGGCATTCCGCCACTTCCGAATAATCGTTCCGGATTAAATTCCTTCGTTGCAAGGAAATTAATCAATGTCTTAATAATCTGTGCCAACGCCCAGGCCAGCACACTGCTCACCAATATTTCGTTGTGTCCTAACTGTACTAAATATTCCATCTTTTCCGCCTTTTTTCAGATTCATCTTAAATTGATGGATCATCATTCAATCAGAAGATCATGGGTGCAGCTTGTTACTTCTGCACCCTGTTTCATTTATATCCCAAAATTCGTTTGTTTATAAAATTTCTTTTAAAACTTTGTTGATCATTCCCGGATCAGCCTTTCCCTTCATGGCTTTCATGGTCTGACCTACCAGGAAACCAAGTGCCTTTTCCTTTCCACTACGGTAGTCTGCAACAGACTGTGGGTTTGCCGCCACGATTTCCTCAACAACTGAGCGCAGTGCACCCTCATCATGAACCGTCTTAAGGCCCTTTTCCTCAACATATTTCTCCGGATCTACATCCTCGGTAAACATCACCGTGAATACATCCTTTGCAACATTCGTATTAATTGCACCGGAATCCACCAGTTCAATAAGTTTTGCAAGATTTTCCGGCGAAAATGTAAGATCCTCCGGTTCCATATCCTTATCCTTCATGAGACGCATAGTCTCACCCATTAACCAGTTGGATACCTTCTTTGGCTTATTACAGATTGCTGTAGTTTCCTCAAAGATATCTGCCATTTTCTTGGATGCGGTAATAATATCTGCATCGTATTCCGGAATCTCGAAATCAGTCTTATATCTGGCTTTCTTCTCATCCCGGAATTCCGGCTGTGCCGCCTTCACACGATTATACCACTCATCGTCGATCACTACCGGTACAAGATCCGGCTCCGGAAAATAACGGTAATCCTGTGCATCTTCCTTCGAACGCATTGCATAGGAATATTCCTTGTTATCATCCCATCTTCTGGTCTCCTGAACCACCTGCTGTCCTGACTCAATCAAATCGATCTGACGATTTTTCTCTCCCTCAATCGCTCTTGCAATCGCCTTAAAGGAGTTCAGATTCTTCATCTCGGTCCTGGTGCCAAACTCCGTAGAACCTACTTCACGGACCGACAAGTTCACATCCGCTCTCATGGAACCTTCCTGTAACTTACAATCGGAAGCACCAAGATACTGAATGATTAATCTCAACTTATCAAGATATGCGATAACCTCCTCAGCCGAACGCATATCCGGCTCAGAAACGATCTCAATCAATGGTACACCGGAACGATTGAAGTCTACTAAAGAACAATCCTCCCAATCGTCATGTACCAATTTACCGGCATCTTCCTCCATATGAATCTCATGGATTCGAACAACCTTCTTACCGGCCTTGGTCTCAATCTCAATACCACCATTGCGGCAGATCGGATAATACAACTGTGAGATCTGATAATTCTGTGGGTTATCCGGATAAAAATAATTCTTACGGTCAAAAATATTCTTTCTCGTGATATCACAATTGGTTGCAATACCAACTGCCATAGCATACTCTACCACCTGCTTATTTAACACCGGCAAAGAACCCGGCATACCTGTACACACAGGACAGGTATGGGTATTAGGGGCACCACCGAAAGCAGTAGAACAAGAACAGAAAATCTTGGTTTTTGTTGCCAGTTCCACATGAACTTCCAATCCAATGACTGTTTCATATTGTTTCATCTTTCTCTGCCTCCTAATCCATCTTTTTTGCAGCCTCAGGGCGCTCATATTTTCTGGTCTGCTCATAGGAATAAGCCGCACGAATAAGGGTCTTTTCCTTGAAGCAATCCCCGATGAACTGTACACCGATCGGTAATCCCTTGCTGTCGATTCCGCATGGAACACTCATTCCCGGAAGTCCTGCAAGATTAACGGAAATCGTGTAAATATCACCAAGATACATCTTAATCGGATCGGACAGGGACTCTCCAAGCTTTGGTGCCGTGGTAGGTGCTGCGGGTCCGAGAATAATATCATACTGAGCAAATGCCTTGTCAAAGGCCTGCTTAATTAACGCCTTGGTCTTCAATGCCTTTAGGTAATATGCATCATAGTATCCTGAACTTAAAACAAAGGATCCTAACATAATTCTACGCTTTACTTCTGCACCGAATCCCTCGGAACGAGTCTTCTTGTACATGTTGTGCAGTCCGTCAAAATCCGCTGTACGATAGCCGTACTTTACACCGTCAAAACGAGCCAGATTCGAACTTGCTTCTGCCGATGCAATAACATAATAAGCCGGAATCGCATACTCCACTAAGCTCAAATCAAATTCTTCCACGATAGCGCCCTTTTCTTCCAGCTTCTTTGCAACATTAAGAACCGCTTCCTTTACTTCCGGATCAAGACCTTCCCCAAAGTAATCTCTCGGAATACCAATCTTAAGTCCCTTCACATCATCAACCAATGCAGAAGTAAAATCATAATCCTCTCTCTTTACCGAAGTGGAATCCTTCGGATCATGGGATGCAATCACCTCTAAGATTGTAGCGCAGTCCGTAACATCCTTGGCAATCGGTCCGATCTGATCCAAGGAAGAACCATAGGCAATCAATCCATAACGAGATACCGTTCCATAGGTTGGTTTCATACCGGTCACACCACAGAAAGAACTTGGCTGACGAATGGATCCACCGGTATCCGAACCCAGTGCATAGAAACATTCCTCTGCTGCTACTGCCGCCGCAGACCCACCGGAAGATCCTCCCGGGACATGTTCTGCATTCCAAGGATTTCTTGTTACACCATAGGCAGATGTCTCTGTGGTACTACCCATGGCGAATTCATCCATATTGGTCTTTCCTAAGATTACCGCTCCTGCCTTCTCAAGATTCAATACCGCCTCCGAGGTAAAGGTCGGCTCAAAATTTCCCAAAATCTTCGAACTACATGTGGTAAGAAGACCTTTTGTACACATATTGTCCTTAATTGCCACCGGCACACCGGCAAGAGGTCCTGTCAGTTCTTTGGCATCAATCTGCTTCTGAACCTCAGCTGCTCTTTTAAGGGCACCCTCGCGGTCAACCGTCACATAACAATTAAACTCTTTTTCCTGTTTTTCAATCTGATCCAAAGCAGCCTTGGTTGCTTCCTCTACTGTAACCTCTCCTGCCTTGATCTTCTTGCCGAGTTCCACGGCAGTCAAACTCATCAAATTCACTATTTCTGCCTCCTCGCTTAATCCACCGTCTTTGGAACCATAAAGCTTCCATCCTTACTCTCCGGGGCATTGGCAATAATATTCTCACGATCATCGCCATTTACCACCACATCTTCACGGAATACATTGTTCACCGCAAAGACATGGGACATTGGCTCTACCCCATCCGTATTCAACTCATTTAACATATCGATGTAGTCCAGCATATTTGTCATGTCCTTCTTTGCCTGCTCTTTTTCCTCTGCAGACAATTCCAGTTTTGCAAGAATACCGACATAATCAATTGTAGCATCATCAATCACGTTCGCCATATTTCTTCTCCTTACATGATCCGATTAATCTCTTACTTTGATATGAACTTCTCTCAACTGCTGCTCCGTTACCTCATTTGGCGCACCGCACATCAGATCCTGTGCTGTACCGCTCATTGGGAATGCAATTACTTCACGGATATTTTCTTCATTTCTAAGAAGCATGATCATTCGATCTACACCAGGCGCCATACCGGCATGTGGTGGTGCACCGAACTGGAATGCATTGTATAAAGCACCAAACTTCGCCTTCAATACCTCTTCGTCATAACCTGCAATTTCAAATGCCTTAACCATAATCTGCATATCATGATTACGAACGGCACCGGATGAAAGCTCGACACCGTTACATACGATATCGTACTGGTAAGCAAGGATATCCAACGGATCCTTTGTATTGAGCGCTTCCAGACCACCCTGTGGCATAGAGAACGGATTGTGCGTAAATCCAATCTGCTTGGTATCCGGATCTTTCTCATACATCGGAAAATCATTTACATAACAGAAACGGTATGCGTTCTTCTCGATTAATCCCAGTTTTTCACCTAATTCGTTACGAATCATACCTGCATAGTACGCAGCTCTCTCTTCCTTATCTGCCATGAAGAAAATGGTATCTCCGGCAGAAAGCCCTGCAAGTTCCAAAAATTCCTTCTTCATCTCATCCGGAATGAACTTATCGATCGGTCCCTTGTATGAAAGATCTTCCAACACTTCAAGATAACCAAGTCCGCCCATACCAAGGTCGGTGGCAAACTTCAACAACTTCTCGTGGAAGCCCTTGGACATATCTGCATGAACCTTAATTGCACGGATGGTCTTTCCGATAAACGGCTTAAAGGTACACTTCTGGAAGAAGTCTGTTACATCAATAATACGAAGTGGATTACGAAGATCCGGCTTATCGGATCCGAACTCCAGCATTGCCTGCTTGTAACTGATAATCGGATAAGGTGCCTTGGTAACTTCAAATCCTTCCGGAGCAAACTTTTCAAATGTTGCTGTAAGGATTTCCTCGCCAACCTTAAATACATCTTCCTGTGTTGCAAAACTCATTTCAAAATCTAACTGATAGAATTCTCCCGGTGAACGGTCTGCTCTCGCATCCTCATCACGGAAACAAGGTGCAATCTGGAAATACTTATCAAAACCGGACACCATGAGAAGCTGCTTATACTGCTGTGGTGCCTGTGGCAACGCATAAAACTTTCCCTTATATTTTCTTGAAGGTACGATATAGTCTCTTGCGCCCTCCGGTGAAGAAGCACAAAGGATTGGGGTCTGAATCTCTAAAAATCCCATCTCGGTCATCTTCTGACGAAGGAATGCGATAACCTGTGAACGGAAAATAATATTGTCCTTCACCTTCTGGTTTCTAAGATCTAAGTAACGATACTTCAGTCTCATATCCTCCCGCACTTCCTTGGAAGTCATTACTTCGAACGGAAGGGCAGTATATACCTGACCAAGGGTGTCAATTTTCTTCGCATCCAGCTCAATGGTTCCTGATGGAATCTTAGGATTGTAGGTCTCCTCATCTCTCTTTTCCATCACACCCTCAACACTGATACATTCTTCCTTCTTAATACCTTTGAGTAACTCCGGATCACGAATAACCACCTGAAGCACACCATACATATCCCGAAGATCGATAAATGATACTCCTCCATGATCACGGATATTCTCCACCCAACCGGCAACCTTCAAGGTACTGCCGATATCCTGTTCACTGACATTGTTCAATGTTCTGTCTCTGTAAACGCCTGACATTTGATTCCTCCTAAATAAATAAAAAATAATTGTAATGGTTCCGAAAAATTTTATTCTCTTCTAGGATTATTCCCTAAAAAATAAAAAAGTCCCGGAATAAATGAATATTCCGGGACGGATTCACTATAAAGCAACCCGCGGTACCACCCGCCTTGAATGGGACAAACAATTCGTCCATTCCGCTCAATACACTTAACGCGTGTTCACGTGCAAACCTACCCGCAGAACCACCGGCCACAAATATCCGCAGCCTTCGCAACACTGTTTTCAGAATGCCTGCTCCGGAGTGTTCCCTCCTCTAATTCCTCCAGGATGCTTCCAGTCCATGACATCCATTCCCTGTCGAGTTCCATAAAATCGAGTCTCCTTCAACGCATTTAACAGTACTATAGTACCACAACCACACTTTCTTTGCAAGCACAAAACAACGATTGCAATTTTACTCATCATCTAATTATTTGTATCAAATCCGCCGATATATCTTATGTCAGTTAAGTTGCCTAATCTTACTGTCATCTGTTAGCGCCTCATCCAGAGAAAGGGGCAATCAATTTATGGTCATTTCATCCAGCGATGTTTCCATGAACTCCACAAGAAGTTATCAGCGAAACATGAAGGGTCAAACCACGACCACAAGGTGGCAGATGTTGAATCCATCCAACATAAACTCCACCACACTCAGTTATTCCTATAGCTATAAGGAGGAATCTTTGTATAACAATTACAATGATTTTGCCAAAAGCTTAGGAAATATCAATCATAATTCCACACAGGATTACAGTAATACCTCCGGTGGAATCAGCGAAATTCGTCCAACACAGGACAATCCTCTTGCCGACTTAAAAGAATACACATCCAGAACTCTGCTCATGCTCCTGGATATGCTCTACAGGGCAAAAGGCTTGACACAAGACCGCATGGGAGAATACAATTATTACAATTCGTCCCCTGTCCAATTACGAGCCGAACCAATTTACACAGATATTTCATCCGTTCTCGGTTCTGCTTCTGCCTCCGGCACCATATGGAACCAGGTTACGGACACCTATTGTTCATTGGAAGAAAGCGAGACAACCACCTTTGCATCAACCGGAACCGCAATCACTGCAGATGGACGAAAAATTGAA
This sequence comes from Lachnospiraceae bacterium, assembly GCA_051877855.1. Taxonomy (GTDB): domain Bacteria; phylum Bacillota; class Clostridia; order Lachnospirales; family Lachnospiraceae; genus MGBC120314. The sequence continues at coordinate 23,625 of JBJEJH010000025.1, forward strand.
TTCGACGTTTCTTTTACCATGTCCCGCAACTTTAAGGCCGAATATCAATCTTCGGCATTTACGCAGTACGAACAGGTATTAACCGATCCTTTAGTAATCCATCTCGATTCAAATCCGCCGTCAATAGGAACTCAGACGTTTTTCTTTGACATCGATTGTGACGGAACACAGGATGAGATTTCCACACTCGGCGCCGGTGCAGGTTTTCTTGCGCTGGATCAAAATGGTGACGGAATCATCAACGATGGCAGTGAACTCTTCGGCACCCGAAGCGGCAATGGTTTTAATGACCTTGCCCAATACGATGACGACGGTAATGGGTGGATCGATGAGGCTGATAAAGTTTATAAACTTCTAAAGGTTTGGATCAAGGATGAACAGGGAAAGGATCAACTCCTCTCTCTTAAAGATGCCGATGTGGGAGCCATATACCTTGGCAGCAGTAGCACCCGCTTTTCCCTCACAGACAGCGACAACAACTTAAATGGGTTGGTACGCAGCAGTGGCATCTACCTCAAAGAAAGCGGAGGTAGCGGACACATCTCCCAAATCGATCTTGCAAAACACTAGAAGGAGACAACTCATATGTACCGCAAAGTTATTTCCTTGATTATCATTGTTATTGCGGCAGTTTTCTTTGTGATGTTCGGGTCCATTCATATCATCAGCCCCGAATCTCAGGAAATTACGATAAATTCTACACCTGTTATAGAAACATTGCCGGCAGATTTCAATAATGATCATTCTGAAAAATATGATTTTATAAAATTTCGTTCCGATCATATATTGGCCATCGATCCAATCCTACAGACACCAAAGTATCCCACCGGATGTGAGATCACTTCTGTAGCCATGGCTCTAACCTATATCACACAGAATGAAGTAGATATCGACCTTTTGATCGATAATTACCTGCCTTTCACAACTGAGGGTAATTTTGTGGAGGGATTCATCGGCGATCCCCGTTCTGTTGACGGAGGCGGCTGTTATCCTCCGGCTATCGTCAAATGCATCAATGACTATCTGGGCGATAACAATATCAATCTGCATGCCTTTGACGCCAGCGGAATCACTATCGATGTTATCAGAGACTATCTTGATAAGGGTTTTCCGTTACTGATGTGGACCACCATGTATATGGGAGAACCCCGATATGTGGATCACACTGCCACTCATAACAACCGGACCTGGCAATGGTACGTGGATGAACACTGCGTTCTGGTGATTGGATATGATTCAAAGCGCAATGTCCTGATCATCAACGATCCGCTATTAGGAGAAGTGGAACGTGACATTGAAGATTTCATGGAAATATCGGATTACATAGGAAACCTTGCGGTTGTAATTTTCTAATTAAATAAAACCCCGGCACCTTATTGTTTTAAACCTCTGTGCTTACCTTCATCGGTTGACACATAAACAATAAAGTACCGGGGTTTATTTATTACTAATTAATCCAGCGCATTCTTCTTAACAATACCCATGGCCTTCTTCACCGGTGGAAGCATCAGAATAACCACTGTAATAATACCCTCCAGCAATATGTATGCATAGTTATACGCAATCGGATAAATGACCGCTAATGATGCCGGGAAATTCTCCGGCATATATTCCATCCAGTATAAGTATCCACCAATAGTATGGAATAAACCTCTTGCCAGAATTGCAACGATATATCCCTTCATCAGAGCATTCTTCTGCTTATAGAAAAATCCTGAAACACCCAATGCTGCAAATGCCACAATATAATCGAGACATGCCTGAAGCGGCGAAAGAATATAAGTTCCGCCATCCTGCACAAACTGCAGAATACCATATGCAAGTCCTGCCGTAAGACCGATCTTCGGTCCGTACCAGTAACCGATTAAAGTAACAAAAAGCATTGAACAAAGTGTTACCGAACCACCCCATGGCATCGGAATGATCTTCACATAGGATGTGGCAAATCCAAGTGCCAGAGCCACTGCACAATATACCAGCTGCTTCGTTGAAAACATTTTGGCCTTCCCCGACGGTTCCTTGGATTCTTCCCCGGACTTCGTCTTAAGGAATGCCACTGCCACCAAAAGTGCGACAATCAGAACAACAAATACCGTTGTCCCTACACTTGTGAGAGAATAATATCCCTCTTCTGCATTAAAAAATAATGACATAAAAAAATCCTCCTTTTTTCGTAAAAGGAGGGGCTTTTGTACGCAATTTTACAGAACACCCAAGCCGCTCGTGGTTCAGCTTCGCTTCTGTTTTCCTTACTTTGCTTCCTTACGCAGGTCTTAACCTGATCAAGTAATGAGGGTCGCGTCTCAACCGATGCAATATCTGCATCAGTGCCCCTAGCCTTTTCTTACGAATTTAAAATATACTATCAATTCATCCGTTCGTCAACGACTTTTTGAACCCCGTTTATAAATTTTCTTAATTTTTTTACGATTTTTTGTTAATTTTATTTGACCGTACTTATGACATCGTTTTATAATATACGTTATGAACCATCAGGAGGTTATCCATGTACGATTGCATCATCGTGGGCTGTGGCTGCGCCGGCGCGACAATAGCCCGAATTCTGGCAGAAGCCGGAAAAAGTGTTCTTATATTGGAAAAAAGAGACCATATTGGCGGAAATTGTTACGATACATATGATTCCGACGGAATCTTAATTCACCTTTACGGTCCACACATTTTTCACACAAACAAGCAGAATGTCTATGAATTTCTGTCCCGATTTACGGAATGGTACAACTACTCTCATGAAGTTCTGGCAAACATTCATGGCACTCTTGTCCCGGTTCCCTTCAATCTCAACACTTTAGAGATTGCATTTCCGGAAAAATGTAAGGAATTAGAGTCAAAGTTAACCAGCAAATACGGTATCGGTGCCCGCGTTCCCATCCTTCAGCTTATGAACGACGAGGATGAAGACATCAAAGCCATCGCGCAGTATGTCTATGAGAACATTTTCCTGCGTTACACCATGAAACAGTGGGGTCAGAAGCCGGAAGAAGTCGATTCTTCTGTAACCGCCCGTGTACCGGTATTGATTTCCAGTGACAACCGTTATTTTCAGGACACCTACCAGGGAATGCCCCTGCACGGCTATACGGAAATGTTTAAAAATATGTTGGATCATCCGAACATAGAGGTTTCGCTTTCCTGCAACGCATTATCACGAATCACCTTAGAAGATGGCCGGATCCGTTTTGACGGCAAGACTTTCAACGGACAGCTTGTCTATACCGGAGAGGTGGATGATTTATTTAAGGATATCTACGGTGCCTTACCATACCGTACATTGGATTTTGTATTTGAAAATTATCCGCAAAAGCATTTTCAGCCAAAGGGCGTGGTGAATTATACCGTCAGTGAAGATTATACAAGAATTACCGAATTCAAGTATCTAACCAATCAGACAAAGGACAATTGTACCACTATTGTCAAGGAATACTCCAAGGCCTATGAGAAAGGAACCGGTCAGATTCCATATTATGCCATCCTCAATGAGGAAAATAATGCAAAATACAACCGATACGCTTCGGAAGCCGCAAAGTATAAGAATCTTACACTTTTGGGACGACTTGCTGAATACAAATACTACAATATCGATGCCATTGTAGATCGCGCATTGAAGACTGCCGAAGAACTCTTATTACAAATTTGATTTCATGGAGGAAGATGTCATTTAAGACACCACAACAATTATGAAAGTATTATCCATAGCCGTTCCATGCTATAATTCTGCAGAGTATATGCGACACTGCATAGATTCCCTGCTGATTGGAGGAGAAGATGTAGAGATCATTATCGTGGATGATGGTTCTACAAAGGACAACACCGGGGAGATTGCGGATGAATATGCGCAAAAATATCCCACCATCGTCAGGTCCATCCATCAGGAAAATGGTGGTCATGGCGAAGCCGTTAATACCGGCTTAAAAAACGCAACCGGCGTATTTTTTAAGGTAGTTGACAGCGATGACTGGGTCAACGAGAATGCCTATCGAAAACTCCTTTCCACAATGAAATACATGATTTCCACAGAGACCCAGTTGGACCTTTTGATTTCCAATTATGTCTACGAAAAGGAGGTCGCAAAACGTAAAAAAGTAATCCATTACCGCAATGCCCTTCCTACGGAACGTATTTTTACCTGGAACGAAACTAAGAAATTTCACATTTCCCAATACATATTAATGCATTCGGTAATATATCGCACACAGCTTCTGAGAGATTGTGCCCTCTCCCTTCCGAAGCACACCTTTTATGTGGATAACATCTTCGTTTTCCATCCACTTCCTTATGTACAGACCATGTACTACGTGGATGTAAATTTTTATCGCTACTTCATCGGACGAAGTGATCAGTCTGTCAATGAAAAAGTTATGATCAGCCGTGTGGACCAACAGCTTTCGGTCAACAAAATCATGCTGGACTACTACTGCGACACGAAGATTCCGGATCGTCACTGTCGACGTTATATGTTAAATTACCTTAAGATCATGATGGTAGTGTCATCCGTGATGCTGATTCTTTCATCAACACAGGAAAATTACCAGAAAAAGAAGGACCTGTGGAAATATGTATACAACAAAGACAAACTTTTATGGATCCGTCTCCGTTTCGGAATTCTGGGACAGTGTGTAAACTTTCCGGGTCACGGCGGACAGGAGATCACCAAAACCGGATACCGGATTGCCAACAAATTTATAGGTTTTAATTAATATTTCAACTACAAGGAGGAACAAAAAATGGTATTAGACATGTTTAAATTGGATGGTAAGGTAGCAATCGTAACCGGAGCCAACACCGGTCTTGGACAGGGTATGTGTGTGGGACTTGCAGAAGCAGGAGCAAAGGTTGTAGGTGTTGCCAGAAGATCTTGTGACGAAACAGCTGCACTCATCAAAGAGTTTGGCGGTGAATTTACTGCGGTAATCGCTGACCTTTCTTCTACTGAAGTTATCGATGATATTATTGCTCAGGCATTAGATGCTTATGGCAGAATTGATATTCTCGTAAACAATGCCGGTATCATCAAGAGAGAAGACGCAATTAACTATACAATGGCCGACTGGGATGCTGTATACGCAGTAAACCAGAAGGAAGTATTCTTCTTATCACAGGCAGTGGCAAAGCAGTTAATCAAGCAGGGAGAAGGCGGAAAGATTATCAATGTAGCGTCCATGTTATCCTACCAGGGCGGCATCCGTGTTCCGGCTTACACTGCAAGTAAGAGTGCCATCTTAGGTCTTACCAGAGCCCTTGCCAATGAATGGGCTAAATACAACATTCAGGTAAACGCCATCGCTCCGGGTTATATGGCAACCAATAATACCGAACAGCTTCGTAATGACGAAAACAGAAGTACTGAGATTCTGGATCGTATTCCGGCAGGTCGTTGGGGTACACCGGCTGATATGCAGGGAACCGTCGTATGGCTCGCTTCCAAGGCATCCGATTACGTAAATGGTTTCACAGTTGCCGTTGACGGCGGCTGGTTAGCAAGATAATAGCAAGTGCCCCGATACCCTGCATGCATCGCAGGATATCGGGGCACCCTTATTTTTTTCCAACTACCTTAAAACTCAATTTACAATTCACATCTCACTCTTTCACCATAAACAACAATCCAAAGGTACCCGGTCCACAATTTGTGGCAACAGCCGGAGAGGCTTTCTGATAAATCACCTGTTCAAAAGGCACTTTCATTTGCACCTGTTCTTTAACATCGTTAAGTTCTTCGATACTCAGTCCGGCATAGGTAATAAATAATATTCTTTTATCAATCTCGCCGTGAACATTAAGCGCCAGATCAACATATTTCCTCCATGCATACTCCTTGGTTCCTACCCTTAGCGTGCTTGCCTTCATATAGCTGTTTTTCAACACAATAACGGGATGTATCATGAGTGCCCTGCATATAGTATGTACTTTCGGCGAAACCCTTTGTGAACGCGCCAGATATTCTGTATCCGTAACAATAAAGCTTGTCTTCACTCGTTTTTTTAGCTTCTCAATTTCCTTAACAATATCATCTTCCGCCATTCCCCTCGCTGCATAATCCGCTGCACACAAGGCCATGAGCCCCATGCCGCTGGACAAATGTCCGGAATCAATCACGATTACATTATCAAAGGTTTTGGCCGCCTCAACCGCATTGTCATAGGCTGCGCTCACATTTTTCGCCATTGATAGGTGAATGATATATTGGGCCTTTGTCAATTGTTCTGCAAAATATGCTTCATAATCTTCAACCTCCGGTGCCTTGGAATACACTATTTTATCGTTTCCCTTCATATAGGAAAGAACTCCGTCCGTCCCAATCTCTTCTCCATCCACGAACGCGCCGCCTTCTGTGGTTACGCTGTATGATATTACCGGAATCTGATACTTTTCCAACATATATTTTGGAAGATCAGCGGCACTTTCCGTGGAAATGATAACAGGAACCCTTTTTCTATGTGCAAGAACCGGCGACTCAACCACACCGACGGAATTATCTTTCTTCATCAAATGGACTAACTCCCTTGGAAGATGTCGTAAAAGTTCTGTTTCCAACTGAATACCGCTGACCGGTTTTAAAAGGTACCCATCAAATCCTTCTCTTCGATAAAGATCTTGTTCTTCCCTTCCTGCATTGGCTGTCAGAACTACAACCGGCGTATTCTGATTTAATCCTCCGATTTGCTTTCGAAGGTTGTGCATACACTCAATGCCATCCATCTCCGGCATAACATGGTCCATAAAAATAACATCGTATCGGTTTTGAAGCGTTTTTTTCAGGCACTCCATACCACTTGTAACCATATCAATATTTACCTTGGTATCCCGCAGAAGCTTTGTTGCAACCATCAGATTCATCTCATTGTCATCAACAATCAGTACACTTGCCTTCGGCGCCTCAAAACTTTGTTTATAGTGTTGCCTTGTATTAAGGACATGTCTTTCTTCCAGATTTAGTTCGCCAATCTCTGCTTCATCAACGACTTTCTGCGGTATGGTAATAACAAAAGTAGAACCCTTCGTGTAAACACTATTTACCGCAATCTCACCGTTCATAAGCTCCACTAATTGCTTCACAATAGAAAGACCCAGGCCGCTTCCTTCAATGTATCGGTTCTTTTCTTCATCCGCTCTCTTGAATGCAGTGAATAAATATGGAATGCTTTCTTTTTTTATTCCGATGCCCGTATCCGTTACTGTATAAGATATCAATGCCAGGCCATCCCCCTGTTTTTTACATTGAATCGACAACGTAACAAAGCCTTCCGACGTGTATTTTACTGCATTATTCAGAACATTAATAAGAACCTGTTTAATTCGCACCTCATCGCCATATAACTGCGAAGGCATCTCCTTATCCACATCAACATGAAATTCCAGCCCTTTTTCCTTCGCCCGCACCCAGATCATATTGACAATATCGGACAACATCGCTCCAACGTCATAGGCAACCGGCACAACATCCATACTACCGGATTCAATTTTTGACATATCCAGAATATCATTAATCAGTGTGAGAAGCATTTTACTTGCCCCTTGAATACTTCGGGCATCTGCTGCCACTTCCTCGGAAACATCCTCCCGCAGAATCATCTCATTTAAACCAATAATGGTGTTAATTGGTGTTCTGATTTCATGGCTCATGCTGGAAAAGAATCGATTTTGAGCTTGATTCAGCTCCTCAATCTCTTTTTTCTGTTTCTTTGTCGTATCATTCTCCGACTGGTAAATCGCATTCTGAAACAAAATCATGCCGCAAATCACAAACGTTACAATATTCAACGAAAAAAAGGAATCCACATACGCCATGTGTATCGTGTGTGAAACGATAAGTCCCGGATAGTAATACGCAATGTAATAGCAGACCGCACTAATAAAAAAACTACTGGCAATGAGAAAATATTTTATCTTCTTCTCTACAACAAGACACACAAAAACAACGCCAAATAAAAACCAGATCGGAGCACCTCCGTAGATACCTCCGGCAGTTAGGAAATTATAGGGCAATACAACCCAAATAATGAGTACCGCTATCAGAACAGCTCCCAGCTGAATATTTCGAAAACGAATCGACCAAAATGCTATACCGGAAATAACCACAAATCCAAGCAGCATAGCTATCACATTGACAGTGCTCTCTCCGTTCAGGGCTCCTGCTATTGTTCCTGCTGCCATACCAAGTAATCCACACATCACAAGCAGTCGGAACATACGCTCTTGACGACTAAGACTACCATCGGCAATAGCCCGAACCTGTTTTTTCAGATTCATTCCACATCACCGCCTTCCACATTTCTCATCAGCAACTCCACCTTCCCGGCAGCTTCACTGAATTCAAAATTCTCCACATCATTATGTACATCCCGCAGAAGATTTAAAACCAAATCTCCCCGGTACATCGATGAACCGATTTCAGCGATCACAGACTCAGCTTTATCCGCCTCAAACGTATCCAAACCTTCCTTCAATTTTGCCAATTGCTCCAGAAACTCTTTGGAGGATATTTCCACACCTTCCTCTTTATTTGATTTTCCATCTTCTTCATTTTTCAAACCAAGAGCATTACATATGCACTGCACCACCTGGCGGTATTCTGAAAGCAATCCTTCATGATGATCTCGAATATAGTCGGTATCACGTTTTTTTGCAGCCATTTCTGCACTTTTTGCATTTTCCGACAGCGAATTAGCTCCCACCATCTTCGCTGTACCCTTCAGGGCATGAACCAGAATACCGTAATTATCTAAATCTTCTTGTCGAAAGAATTTGTCCAATTCACTCTCTTTTCTCTTTGCATCTTCCACAAACTGAGTCAACAATTCCACATAAAAACTCTCATCACCACCACAGTATTGTATACCGGATTGTGTGTGAATTCCGACGTCTTCAAGCTGATGTAATCGGCCCTCTCCGGGTCCATTTTTTACGGCCTGTTCGATAACCGCTTCCGCATTCTGATCCTCAGGTATTTTCTCTGCCATTTCATCACTTGTAGTCATATTCATCTTCGCATCTACAAAATGAATTGCTGACTTTGGCAACACTTTTTTAAGGACACGTTCCAATTCAAAGGTTTCAACCGGCTTGGATAAAAATTCATCAAATCCTTCCTTCAGGAACATTTCACGGGCACCGCTGACCGCATTTGCCGTAAAGGCAATAATTGTCACCGTTCGGTTGGTGTTCACATATATTCTGCGAATCCGCTTTAAGGTCTCCACTCCGTCCATTTCCGGCATCATATGATCAAGGAAAATCAGATCAAACTCTTCTTTCTCACAAAGTTCAATTGCTTTTCTACCGCTTTCTGCCTTTTTTACAAGCATCTGATAATTCTTAAAAATACCTTCCGCAACCATCAGATTCATAGGTTCGTCATCCACCACCAGCACACGGACACCAGGACAGATCATATTATTCTTCTCAAGCAGAGATTCCTCTTCTGTTAATCCCGCTTTTAACATATTGATAATCGCTAAAATGTAAAACGGCTTTTCGAGAAGTCTTAACCCCTTTTCTTTCGGCAACACAAAATTCTTATTTGCTACTACAATAATATTGAGCTGATGGCTCAATTCTTCAAAATACTTCGGATTCTCTTCATACTCCTCTCTGCCAATGAACAGATGCGTGAGCTGATAAACCGTAGTCAGTCTTTCAAGTTCATCCATACTGGAGACCCTGTGCAAATTCATATCCAAACCCTGAACCATATGCAGGATCATCTCATTATAATAACCTCTTACTTCCGGGACTTCATATTTTTCCGGTCTTAAATAACAGGCAACACACAAATCTTCCTGATTCTCCAAGGTCATGGCAGGCGTTTCATCCAATACTTTCTGAGGAATGCTGACAGACACAGTGGTTCCCTCTCCCGGGGTACTTTCAATCTGTATAAAGCCCTCCATTGCAGATACCATACCATACACAATGGAAAGTCCTAAGCCTAATCCACCGGCTTTACGATTTCTTCCCTGACTGGTCTGATAAAACCTCTCTCTGATTTTTACCAGTTCTTCCTGTGATATACCCACACCGGTATCACTGACCTTGATACAGAGATTAACACCATACTCCTTGCGCAGCGCATATACTCTGACAAAGATTCCGCCTCTCTGTGTGAATTTAAAAGCATTATCAATAAGATGCTCCAATATCTTTTTGATTTTTCGTTCATCCCCCAAAAGGACGGAAGGAATTTGCGGGTCAATATCCAGAATCAATTCCAGCTTATTATTTCTCTCGGATAGCGTTTTCCCAACGATAACATCATTGACAAGGGATGAAATCATATAGCTTTCTTCGCTGACTTTAATTCTACCCGTATCAATCTCTGTATAATCAAGAATATCCCCAATCTGTCCAAACAACCTGTGTCCGGCCATCTGTACGGATAACAGATTTTTCTTTTTTTCTTCATCTCCCTCATTTTTTAACATCACGGAGGTTATTCCCGTAACTGCATTAATCGGAGTTCGAAGCTCATGGGATACATTCGTCAGGAAGTCTTCCGTTCTGCGGTTTGTTTCTTCCAGCTCCGCAATGATGTTATCCGTTATTTTTCTTTCTTTTCTTCGCCTTTCAACGGAATTCTTCGCCAGATATCCCGTTAAGCAGACAAGAACCATATGTAACATTATTCGTGTAACAACAAGGGCTGAAACCTCAAAGGAGTAATCCACCACAAACACAAAATCATAACCTATAATCAGAAAATAAAATACCACGTTAAGGCTGATGATGTTATTATTCTCTGCCGCCGAGTATAACATAATAATTCCCATCATAAGAGGTGCCAGATCAAAAATACTGGTCTCATGTGTTCCATAGAAAAACGTTGCCAGCATTGTCAGAATAAAATACACCCATATTCGGATGGAAATCGGGATTGTCTCTGTAATATAAATTACCCAGCTTGCGCCAAGACCAATCAGCAGAAGAACAATGGCTCCCATATCCCATCCAAGAAGTATGGACTCTCCCGTCAAAATAAAAATCATTACTGAACAAACAAGTAATATTAAAAGATGTACTGCCCGTTGATTTTCATGCTCATACATAGATTCTTCCACCTATTTCTCTTTCATATGATAATCCGTATCTTCTTCCATCATAGACAACATTATTTCCGCAAATCTCGGATCAAACTGGGTTCCTTCTCCCTTTTTTACTTCATTGTAGACCTGTTCCTGCGGAAGTGCATTTCTGTAGCTTCTTCTGGAACTCATTGCATCATAAGAATCCGCCACGGCAATAATTCTTGCTTCCTCCGGTATTTCTTCCCCCGAAATACCATCCGGATATCCCTTGCCATCATATCGTTCATGGTGCCACCTTGCACCGGTACTCAATTGAGGAAACTCCGTGATATTTCTTAATATTTTTTCTCCCAAAACCGGATGATTCTTTATAACGGCAAACTCCTCATCCGATAGTTTAGCCGGCTTGTTAATAATCGCATCCGGAATTCCTATTTTCCCAACATCATGAAGCAGTCCCATCATATAAATATCATTCTGTCTTTCTTCTGAGAAACCGGCACGTCTGGCAATTTCTTTCGAATATTCCGCCACCCTGGTGGAGTGACCATTGGTATAAGTATCCTTGGCATCAATGGCACCGGACAATGTCTCAACAATCTGCATAGAGATTCTCTTAAGTTTCTCATGCTGCTTCATTACTTCCTGTGTCTTTTTTTCCACTTCATTGGATAAGTTAATCTGAAGCCGTATCAGATCGATGGTGTGTCTTACACGTAGTAACAGCACCTCCGGCACAAAGGGTTTTTTAATAAAATCCATTGCTCCTGCCTCCAGTCCTCTTGTTTCCGTGTTGCAGTCATCATCTGCTGTAAGAAAAATAACCGGAATATCCTCTGTAGCCTTATTTCCCCGTATGGATGCCAGGGTTTCAAATCCATCCATTCCGGGCATATGTACATCAAGAAGAATAAGATCCGGTCTGTTATCCTGAAGAAATTTAATCGCATCTTCTCCTGATTTCAGACAACTCACCCTCATCTGTACTCTGCTTAATATGTGATTTGCCATTTTAAGGTTTGATGTGTCATCATCTACAACTAAAATCCAATCGTTCATTCAATACCTCTTTCTCTTTTTTTGTAACTCAACCTCTTTGCCACGCCACCGTAATATGAAGGTCTAACATAGCCTTTCCACCACGCATTTCAATATATTTTAACTGTATCGTTCTTTTCTTTTTTTGTCAAGATTTTCAGGCATAGCAGTAACTGGATCATATATTTCCAAAGATGGGGTACCATTTAATGTGGTAGATGGATGTATATTAATAGTTCTTCCATCTGGCAAATCACCAACAATTGTACCAATAGGATAAGTTCTAACATTTGTAGGATTCATCATATCAAAATCTGCCTTTGCAGCAGCATCTCCCTTCACATATAGCTAAAATCCTACAGTTTCCCTGGAGCTATAAGAGACTGTAGAAAATTATGAACCGCACTTCCAAATTTTTCACGATGCTCCTCTATGTATTTATTTATCAAGTTATTTCTTTCTACACAATACTGAGGTTTATTGAGTACAAATCTTCTGTTCTGGCATATCCCAGTTTCTCTAAAAATTTTGCTGACTCCTCAATTCCTCTTCTTTCCAAGTCTGTAATTACCATACTATTTCGCTCTTGTTACCCTCTTATTGTATCTATATACTTATCTACATTCTTATAGTCCTTCATAATATTCTACACGCTTTTCATAAATAGTTTTTTCACTTTCGTTTAATTCCGTTTTCTCCTTGATAATATTCCCACTTTCATCAAATTCTTGCATTTTTAATACTAATCCATATTTACAGTATTCCTTTAATTTAACATTACCATTTTCATACCACTCGATATGCTCGCCGTCAATTGTTCCGCTATCCATAACACAGCAGCTCTTTACTTTACCTGTTTCATAAAATCTTACTCTCTGTCCGTTTGGTATTCCATCATGATAGAAACAATAGTAGCACAAGTTGCCATTGTCATATCTTTCATATAAAATTCCTTCAACAGGTATTCCTCCATCAATATCTTCTTTTGTATACACTTGCTGACCATATTCCCCTGAATAACAGACATCACCTGTAAATTCAGTTCCTCTACTAACGACTTCAGCTATAGATAAATAGTTCATTTAATAATCACTCCTTTAGACAATTATATTTCCCCCAGCGTCTAATATATCCACTGATGTATTCTCTTCACCATATGGCTCTGGATTTTTATTGACTGAAGTATGCTTTGAAGACGGTGTAACATCTATTTCATTTCCTAAGGTAGATTTAATAGTCTTTTTACCACTCTGGTCTTGACAAAGACTCTTTAAAAAACAACTGCAACACCTACTTATGATTCACTTCATGGACAGGCAGCTGATACAGTTTTTTTTTAAGAATTTAAGTAGTTTTGAGTCCTAACGCATAACCATAATTGCATTATACAAACCGAATTAATTCTTCAACTCACTTAACCATTTTTCAACATTATCTTTTACCATAGCATCACTTATACTCTCAATATTCAAATATTCTGTTTTAAAAACGTTTCCTTCAATCGGTAACCTTGAATAATCCCAGGCTCCATCATCTGAATATATAATTCCATCCGTTAAAATAGCGATTGCTATAGCTAAATAACCATAATACAAACTTACTATGGCTGGTTGTCCCATATTTCGTTTAACACTCCAAAAATATCCTATCTCCGAATTAGCATCTATTTTTTCCTTCATAGAGTGAACATTCTCATTTTCTTGTATCTCTTCTTTCCAAAAATCTTTATCCAAATCCGTTAATTCATGGTAAAATACATACACTTCGCCTTCCTCATTTAGATTAAATACTGTATGAGAATTTTCCTTCCAAACTAAGGAAATAGGATTCGTATATATTACATTATCAGCAGTTACCTCTTTGGTAGTAATATCAATCCCCTGAGATATCTTTTCCTTTTCTAGAAATTCAATAAATAACTCAACAGAGTATTTAATTATCTCATCACAATTAGGCTTCCTCTTTTTTGTTGGAAATATTTCAAAACTCATACTCATTTTTTCGCCTCCTACTTTGGCATTACGACAATATCATTTATATTACAAGTTCCACCATTAAATTAAAACCATAAGTATCCTAATTATTTATAACTTTTAATTTTACAAATATCACCCGAATTAAATTGAAATTCTATATTAATAATATCACCCGAATTAAAAACATCACTTGAAACTACATATGTTCCCTTTCCCCACTCTTCTTTATTTGTAAACTCAATTTCAAAGAATTGTCTGATTATAATTTTATTTATTTCATTTTTAGGAGTAAGAAATTGCAGTAAAATAGTTCCTTTGGGATAATCAATTTCAATTTTCTCCATTTTACAATCATGTAAAGCCGAGTCACCAAATAATTTTTCTATATCCATCATAAATTCCTTTCTCTTCTATTTTTCAAAAGTATCTCCTGGCAAGAAATGTGTTTCACCACTACTATTTGGTAATCTAGTGTTTCCATCGTCTCCAATGACATGGTAGTGCGAACCATATTTTAAATCCTCATCCCATTCAAAAACAGCTTTTTTGTTTTCATCTATCCATTTAATTATTTTCCCATTTTTTGTTTCAAATGGTCCGATTTTTGTTAAGCCTTCTGGATTAAAATCCTCTGGATTACTTGGAAATTCAATTATATTAGAACCATTACCACCCTTAAGTACATCCGCCGCATCCGCTCCATACTTCACATACGCATCAAC
>JBJEJH010000026.1:0-9642 GCA_051877855.1 Lachnospiraceae bacterium
AGCATCTGCCTTACAAGCAGAGGGTCACAGGTTCGAGCCCTGTAGGTCCCACTTATTTGCCGACATGGCTCAATTGGCAGAGCAGCTGATTTGTAATCAGCAGGTTATCGGTTCAAGTCCGATTGTCGGCTCTTGTATTATATTGAGTCATAAAAAGTAAATAACTCCATATAATATGTTTATGGATGGATTCCCGAGTGGCCAAAGGGGGCAGACTGTAAATCTGTTGCGCAACGCTTCGGTGGTTCGAATCCACCTCCATCCATTTGAACCGCAAGGTTCTGTTATTTTTAACGCGGGGTGGAGCAGCTCGGAAGCTCGTCGGGCTCATAACCCGAAGGTCGTAGGTTCAAATCCTGCCCCCGCTACTCTAACTTAATATAAGTTATATGCCCAGATAGCTCAGTCGGTAGAGCAGAGGACTGAAAATCCTCGTGTCACTGGTTCGATTCCGGTTCTGGGCATTTCTTATTGTAATGATCCGAAGGAGATAGTGCCTTCGGATTTTCTACGTTAAGAATAATCGAAACAAACAAATTACTAAAACCATAATAAAATCAGAAAGAAAAAGGTTAGGAAAAATTCAAATGGATGTACAAGTTATTATAAGTGTCATGATAAAACTCTTTTTAATTATGGCATTGGGATATGTATTAGCAAAAACAGGATATATTGATAAGAATACGAATACAAAACTATCCGGTCTGGTTTCAAAAATTACATCTCCGCTGCTGGTTATTTCTTCCGTATTAGCATCTTCGCCGGATAACCGTATGGGCGTGTTAAAGGTGCTTTTGGCCGGAGTGGTAATGTATATAGTGTTTATAATATTTGCCAAAATTGTATGTGTCCTGTTGCGATTTCCTGTAAAAGATCGTCCATTATATGAATGCATGTTAGTTTTTTCCAATAATTCATTTATGGGATTTCCGGTGCTTCAGTCCTTACTTGGAACCGAGGCGATATTTTATTCGGCGATGTTACACTTTGCCTTTAATATATTAATTTTTTCCTATGGAATTAATAATATTGCAAAATGCGGCGAGAAGGGTGGAACCGCCAAGTTTGATTTCAAGAAGTTAATTAACCCGGGATTTATCTTAATCATTTTTGCATTTATATTATATATAAGCGGCATTCGTTCCAATGGAATTATCTATGATACAATTTACATGGTGGGAAATGTGACTTCACCATTGTCCATGATTGTGCTGGGAGCATCCCTGGCAATGTATCCGATGAAGCAGAGCGTTACGGATTGGAGAAGCTATGAATTCTCGGTGGTACGTTTATTTGTAATACCAATTCTTACATTTGGTGTATGCCGGATTCTTGGGGTGAATGATTTCTTTACGACGATTGTGACGGTGACCAACGCGATGCCGGTTGCATCCATGGTATTGATGCTTGGTAATCAGGCAGAGATTGATACCCGGGTGATTATATCGAATATATTTGTGACAACCGTACTGGCAACATTTACGGTACCGATTATTGTGACCTTATTATTGGTATAGGAAATCAGGAAAAATACCAGAATTATCCGGAGTGAGGTTATTGTCAATTAGCCTATTTTAAGATAAAATAAAAGTATTGAAATTGTAAGGGGAGAAAAGAATGGCATTAACAAGAAAGCAAAAGAGATGGTTAAGAGAACATCGGGGGTTGGTTACATTTGTAAAAGTTTTGGTTGCAGTAATCGTGATTGGTACGGTCTATGGAGTAGCCGCATATCTGAATGAAGGGCTTCGTCCACAGAATTTAGTGAAGTATATCGCGTCGGGGGGACAGGAGATGGAAACTCAGGCGGAGACGGTTCCGGAGGTTACAGCACCGGTATATGAGAGTAATATTGTGGTGTTTGATGGGGAAGAGGAGTTAACCGAGGCGCAGAAGGCCGCCCTGGAATATCAGGTGGATCCAAGTGTGGAGAAGCCATATATGATTAAGGTTAATCGTGCATTAAATACGGTTACAGTGTATGGGATTGATGCAAATGGATTCTATTCTATTCCGGTTAAAGCAATGGTTTGTTCTACCGGTAAAGAGGTTGGAGATACTCCATTAGGCAATGGAAAGATTACCGATAAATATACATTCCATCCAATGGTTGACGGAACCTATGGACAGTATGCAGTTCGTTATATGGATGGTGGTATTTTATTCCATTCAGTTCCATATTATGAGAAAGAGAAGGATCAGTTGGAGACGGATCAGTTTAATAAATTAGGAGAGGTTGCTTCTCTTGGATGTGTAAGATTATGTGTAAGAGATGCCCTTTGGATTTATGAGAACTGCCCAAAGGGTACGGATGTTGTTGTTTATGATGATACATCGGATCCGGGACCACTGGGAAAGCCTGAAATGATTAAGATTCCAATGGATAGTCAGTTTGCCGGTTGGGATCCGACAGACCCGGATGAGGCGAATCCATGGAAACAGTTTTCTGCAAAGATTGAGGGTGCACAGGACATAACCATCAATGTAGGAGAAACAGTAGATCCATTAAGAGGCGTTACGGCAACGGATACTTGTGGAAATGATATCACGGACAAGATTACTTTAAAAGGTAGTGTAGATATTGGTATACCGGGAACTTATTCCGTCATTTTAAATGTTGAAGATGCTATTGGCAGCTGCGATGCAAAAGAGATTACTGTGACTGTAGTAGATTGAGCAAGGATAAAAAAGAACTCCGGCAAACAACCACCGATGAAGTGGAAGTTTGTCGGAGTTTTCATATACCTTTCTGTATGCTGCCGCAACTACATATTCGGTGCTTTTGTAAGATACTCCAGATACGCTTTTTTAACCATGGAATAGTTTTTCCTTGAAATAGAAAGAATTTCGCCGGAGGTTAATGTTACAGTATAATTTTTTATTATTTTAATGTATTTAGGATTAATCAGATATCCTTTCTGAATTCGAATAAAGTTGTATTG
Source organism: Lachnospiraceae bacterium (assembly GCA_051877855.1). Classification (GTDB taxonomy): domain Bacteria; phylum Bacillota; class Clostridia; order Lachnospirales; family Lachnospiraceae; genus MGBC120314. Next base: position 2,943 of record JBJEJH010000026.1, read on the forward strand.
TGAGAGTTCTTTTTCTAAAGAAGTCATTGTGAGGCTACAAGTCATTTTCTCAGAAGAACAAAGGTGTATATGCTGGTTATGAAAAATATTTTCGATATAGATGATAGAGTTAATAGGAATGCTTGTATTAACACCGTTCTGTGGAATACTGATTATAGAGTTATCATAGCGAAATTGCAGTAATATATCATTAATACATTCACCGAGCAAGGCATCGACGGATGATTTTAAGATGTAACGGAAAGCATTTGCTTTATATCCATCTAAAGAAAAATCAATAAAGGATGTTATAAATACAAGAATGGAAGATGGAAATAGAGATTTAAGTTTTATTCCCAAATCAATTCCGCTTTCTTTATTGATGCAGATGTCCATAAAGAAAATGTCATAGCTTTTATTGGTATTCTCCAAAAGATCCATACCGGAAGAATAAACATCAATCTCAAAACGAATACTTCCAGTAACGCCGGTGCTGATATAGGTTTCTATCTTGGATTTTAATAAAGATGCATAGACAATGTCATCATCACATATAGCAACTTGGTATGTAGTCATGTTATCAGTCCTCTTTATGTATCATAATCATAAATTTAAAACTATTGTTCTCAACGGAAATAACCGTTTCACCTTTATATTTCTCAACAATCTGCTGGATGTTCTTTAGTCCCAGTCCGTGACCTAATGAATTTTTCTTGGTTGTTTCAATAAGATTATTCTCTACTTTGATTTCGGATTCTGTTGGATTCGTACAAATAATAAGTAATTGTTCCGAATCATTGGATAGTTTAAAATTAATTATTTTATTGGTTTCAGTAAGCTTTTTGCAGTGTTCCAATGCGTTGTTTAAGAGATTGGAAATAATAATGATAATGTCATTATCATCAATTAACAAAGGATCTTCGATATGCACATTGGTTAGCAGTGATATATTATTATCATTCGCTTTTTTTACGGTTTGGTTAAGAAGTATGTCAATGATAGGATTCCCGGTCTTGATGCGGGAAGAATCCAGATTAAGGCGCTCATTTAACGAATCGGTATATTTCAGTAAAGTGCTATAATCCTGCTCAATCACCAAGCCTTTAATAAAACTGATATAATTCTTAAACTCATGAATCTGTGATTGCTGTTCATTGTAGATACTTCGGATATCTTTAAAAGTCTCTAACTGCAGTGCAGTACGTTCTTCTAACTGCTGCAGTTCTTTCTTACGTCGATTGTACATACTGTATTCCTGAATATATTCAAAACACACTACATTCGCTAATAATAATAGGAATGATATCAAGACAGGGTATGCATTATTATATTGGAAAAGAATTAATAATAAAATAAAGGTTGTAAAGAACGGAAGACATAGAAATATAAGCCAACCCTTCAGGCTAAGAAGAGGTTTCTGTTTCCGGATTAACTGGGAAATGACAATAACAAGCAATAGTTTTGCCAGCATAATCAATAAAACAATAATAGTAGAAGCAAGATAATTCGTGTCCAGATATGCTTCCATTTCCGGGGACAAAATCAGAGACAGGATAATATATGTAGGAACTTCTATGCATATAGAAATGGCTAAAAAAATGAAAGCACCAATAATGGTTTTATACAAAAAAACATCATAGATATTATAGTATACGATACCGATAAGGATTGCATCTATAAAAATTTTGATAAAAATATTGTCACAATATATCGCTAAAAAAGTTAATAAAAAAGAAAGTAAAAGCACAAATAATTTGTTATACTTGTAAAATTTTGTTCGAACTGCAAATAAACTATTAAATAATATTCGACACACTATTGCGTCACATAAGCCAAATACAAAACTTTGAAAAAAATGTATTACCATAGAATCTCCATACAAAATGTAATCATACAAAGTTATTTTAAGTTATAAATAAAAAAAACACAATCGAAATAATCTACCGTTTGTGCAGAAAGCCTACCGTTCGTGCAGAATATATTGTTTGTAGGGCGGAAATATAATATATATGACTATATGAGTAGAATAAATAGAAAAATTATTGATTACATGGTACAGGAAGAAATTATAAGCAAAGAAGATGAAGAATACTGGGATTATCAAATTGAAATGATAGAGGGAAAAATTCTTCATGCTCTCATTGTAATCGTGAATACAATCCTCTCTAAACACAGTGTGTTGTTTTTTACATATGCGGTATGCTTTAGTGCATTAAGAAAAAATACAGGAGGATATCATGCATCAACAAAGAATAAGTGCACAATTCTTTCGATATTATGGTACTGCATTGTAAATTATTATTTGTTAGATGCTGTAAAACAAGTAAATAGTGTGTATTTGTTCTTAGTATTGGGAGTGTGTATTGGAATAATTCTTGCGTATGCTCCGGTAAAACATCCTAATCTTTTGTTAACTGTTAAAGAGACAAAAACATTAAGAAAACGGTCGATTGGTATCTTAGTACTGGAGTTGGGTATCAGTATCTTGTTGTATCAATTTTGGAAGGATATATCGGTCACGATTATGTTATCAATAATTTCATGTTCTTTTTTTATTACTATTTCAAAAATAATAAAACAGGAGGATAAAGTAAATGAAGGATTTAAAGAAGATACTTAGAAATATGGTAAAACTTATAGAAACAAGAGAGTCTGAATGTAAATGGCCGCCACAGTGTTCAACTATTTTCTATGTACCTAAAAGAGTAGTAAAAAAGAAAACGACAGATATGGAACGTCAAATGATGAAAAGCAAAAATGAATAGCTTTGCAAAAAAAACAAAGGAGACAGTTATAAATGAAAATAATTAGAAAAATGAAAACAAGTATTAGTATCTTTATGATGATGATTTTGATGTGTGTAGAAATCATCGGAGTTATTACACCTATGAGGGTGTTTGCTGAAGAAACTAAGCAAAAAAAGTATCAATATGAAGGATATTATATTCAATATACAGTTACATCCGAGTGGGACAACCATCATAACATCGAGATTGAAATCTGCAATGAATCAGAAAATGTGTTGAAAAACTGGGCAGTTTCAATGGATAATCTGGGAAATATTGATGGATTATGGAATGCATCAATATCCGAAATCAATGAACAAGAAGTATTTATACAATGTAATCCTTACAATAATGAAATTGGCGGGAAGAATTCAGTTCGGTTCGGGTATATTTTGGAAGGAGGAAAAGACAGTTTCCCAAAGCATATTGAACTGTGTAATCCGACCAAAAAAGAAAATACAGATATGGATGTAAGATTACGTATCATTAGCGAATGGGAGGACGGATTTCAGGGCGAACTTTGTCTTGAAGCACCATTAGAAAATACTATTAGTGGTTGGGAATTTTCATTTGATGGAAATTTTGATATTATTAATACATGGAATGCAAATCTTGTTAAAAAAGAGACGGTAACTGGGGAATGTGATACATATGTCATCGAACATCCTGATTGGAATAATATGATTGATGCGGGAAGTGAATATGCGATAGGATTTGTCGCTACAAGGAGAGAAAATCAGCCGGTTTTATCAAATGTACATATATATTCAGTTAAGGAATTTGACAATAATAATGTTGAATCATCAACAGAGGAAGCACCAACCGAGGAGCAGCCAACGGAAGAACCAACAACAGGGGAACAGACCACAGGGGAACCATCATCTGAGGAACCACCAACCGAAGAAACGACGACCATAGAATCTCCAGTGAACGAAGATATTGATTGGGAGGATGCAACAGACACGGATGGAGATGGCTTACCGGATGTGTATGAAATCTATGTGTTTCATAGTGATATTAATTGTATGGATACGGATGGAGATGGTATTCCTGATGGATATGAGGTTTATGATTTGGGAACGAATCCAATCATAAGTGATTCGGATGATAATGGTATCAAAGATGATATGGAAGATGCCGATGGGGATGGATTAAACAACAGGAAAGAATATGATCTTGGGACCAATCCTATTGAGGCAGATACGGACTTTGATGGACTGACGGACTTAGAGGAATTGGAAGTGTATGGAACCAATCCGTTAAAAATGGATACCGATGAAGATGGAATTAATGATGGAGATGAAATTGCATTAGGACTGAACCCGATGAATCCGACTACTTTTGGAATTGCAGACCGAGAAAAATGCATAGAACAGATGATTGGTGCGGATAGTAAACTGTTGAATCAGGTTAATTCAAAAGATAATCTTTATCAGTTTAGTGTTGCATTAACTGCTTCCGGAAAAGCAGACCATAACCTCAAGGTGGATGGGAACTCGTATACCAATTTGTTTGCCAGTGATGCGTTGATTGGTAATGCAATTAGAATAGATTATGAAGAATCACTGTTAATGGAAAAAATGAGACTGTATTACCAGATTGATGAAAGTATTAGAAAAAATGAGTTGGATTTGTATGAGGGTGAAGAGGAAGAATTAAACGGAATAAAAAGACTGAATATATTCTGGTTTGATGAAGAAGTTAATATGCTTTTCCCAATCAAAACATATCATGATGAAGCAAATGGAATCGTATACGCTGACATGGATCAAACGGGTGTATTCTGTCTTTTGGATATGGAAAAATGGTTGATGCAGTTAAAAGAAAATTCTGATATGGATGAATTTGATCAGGAAATCCTTGAATTTGATGAGTTTAATAAGGAAAGTTTAAAAGAATTAGCTACATTTTCAAATCGAAGCATGTTTAATGCACGGAGAAAAACATTATCAGATAATACACCAATTGATATTGTTTATATTATTCAAACTGAAGGAAGTAATGAAGAACTGTTTTATCGGTCAGCAAATAATATATTGATTCATCTGATAAAACTGACAAATCATTTTAGTAATATCAGGGTGGCATTACTGGAACAGAGGTCAGATGGAATCTATTGTGCCGGAAAAAAGAATGAATTGGTATGGTATGAACAACCGGAACAACTGGATGAAATTATAAATTATGTTGTATATAATATTCCATATAAGACATCAACAAACATGGTATCAAGAGGAGCGGAATTCGATGTACTGACATCGGATATAGCAGGATTTCGAAAAGACAGCAGAAAGTTTGTGTTCTACTTACCAACGGCAATCCATCGTATGCCGGCAACGTCATTTAATGATTATATGAATCGGATGAAGTCTAGTGGGATTCGTTATTCGGAAGTTCATAATGTACAAGAGGCATATGGATCCAATACTGCATATATAAAAAAATGTATGGAAGACACAGGCGGAAAATTATTTTTTGATAATTATCCCGAGGATAATGAATTAAGCACAGAATTATACGAGTATATTGTTAATACGGAACAGAAAGAAAAAGTGCCAGTGTACGGAGCTGTTATAGCAACGGGATATAAAAAGATTTATCTTGGTGAACCTCTTTGTAGTACCAGCAACTATGATAAAGATAAGGATGGATTAACCAACTGGGAAGAGGTAAATACAGACTTGATTACTTGGAATATTGATGGAAGTATTGAACTTCCAACCTTAAAATACTGTTATGAAAATTATCCGGAATCAACATATGTAAAAGAGGGATTAGATCGTTTCCGGAATGAATTCATTGAAGGCAAGCCTACAAGTGATGCATATAAGGCATTCAATGCTTATATGGGCAGTATAAAAATACTACCTATTCGTTCGAATCCATGTGAAAAAGATTCGGATGGGGATGGCTATAGTGACAAAGTTGAGGTAAAATTATATGACAGTAATCCATTAAAGAAAGATATGGAGACAGCATTTTTAGATTATGTATGTGTTGATCTTGTTGATTTTGGATATGAAGAATTCAAAAAAAACTATTCACCGGATATTCCTTTCAATGTTTTGCGGCAATATGAAGGGGGAACTCTGACTTTTGGAGGAAAACAAGATTGCTTTTACTTAGACAAAATTAAAGATGCATTAAGGGAAGAATTTCCAGATGATAATATTGATGAGGAAAGTGAAAAAATAAAAGACTCGGGCTGCGGATTAATAGCAGCAACTGATGTTATGCTTTATAAAGATGCTATAAAACTAAAACAAAATGAGATAGGTGTGTATAACTATAAAGATTATTATAGTATGGTATATCGCCTTAACAGGGAAGAAATGGGCGTACAAAGTTATGGACTTTTTCCTTGGGATATCCAATTTTTACTTGATAATCATAATATTATTTCGCGAAATCATAATGTTATTAAATTTGTTAATGAAAAAGAAGTATTATTCGAAAAAGTAACAGAGAGTATTCAAAATGATAACCCAATTGTCCTAACAATTTCATCAAGATGGAAAAGTTCTAATAATAAAAATCCTTTATATTATAATGTGGAATATAAAGAAGATGAACCATATCGTATAATGTATGAAAATCCATATGGAAAAGTTGAGGAACAAGTTACGGAGAAGCATTTTGTGGTGATTACAGGCATAATAAGGGATAATGTAAAAGAAAAAAAATATATTCAGATTTCTTCATGGGGAGAAAAATTTTATATGGATTTTGATGAATTGATGGATTATGTATATACTTTTGAGGGAGTGATATCGCCAAAAACAAGTATGATATTTATTGAATAGGAGATGAAATAGTGTTAAAGAAAAAAAGAGTAGTTCTGTTAATTCTCGTTTTTATTATAGGATTGCTTCTATACGGCTTGACTACCCCACAAGGTGAGATGTTTTTATTGGAACAGAAGCTGAAAAAGATTG
>JBJEJH010000027.1:0-2326 GCA_051877855.1 Lachnospiraceae bacterium
GTGAAAGACTATGCGAAATCTTCTGTTAAGGTGTGTGAACCTTCTGCATTAATAAGGTTATTAGAGGAAGAAAACGAAACTGAATAAAAACAAGAATTCATCATTAAGATTTTTCCAATCTATAATCTATAAAGGCTTCAAGTATGTGCTCATTGAGAATGTCGTAGCGTTCTTTCAGGTGTTTATACTTCGTTTTGCATTTTTTAGCCACATATTCCTTATCTTAATTGGTTCGTTGACATAATGATTGGCCAATGGTATACTTTTTGCGTGGATTTCTCTGAAACGGAAGGGTTTGGAGGAATTTATATGGCAAGAAAGACATTACAGGAGCTGACGATTAAGGACAACTTTCTATTTGCGGCGGTCATGATGAATCCGGACAACTGCAGGGGTGTGCTGGAATGTACATTGGGATTTGAGATTGCCCGGGTAGAGGCTAGCAGGGAGAAGTGTATCGTATACAATCCGGAGTATCATGGCATACGGCTGGATGTGTATGCGAAAGATGGTAAGGGAACCCACTATAATGTGGAGATTCAGGTAATTAAGGAAGATATCTTCAAGCGGTCAAGGTATTATCACAGTCAGATGGACATGGAGATTCTGGAGACTGGTACAGGATATGAGGAATTGCCGGATACCTATGTAATCTTTATCTGTGATTTTGACCCGGTAGGTCTTGGGAAGTATCGCTATACATTGAAGAAGACCTTTTGTGAGGATGAAACCTATGATTATAAGGATGGCACTCATACCTATTTTTTAAGCACGAAAGGCAAGAATGATTCGGAGGTTCCGGTGCCACTGGTGAAGTTTTTGAAGTTTGTTGGTGCAAAGCTGCCGGAGAGCATGGAAGACTATGAGGATGGTCTGGTAAGTCAGTTGCAGACATCCATCCGGCAGATTAAGTCAGATCGGGAAATGGGGAATCGGTATATGGTGTTTGAGGAAATGATGAAAAGAGAATTTAAGGATGGCAAGATTGAAGGCAAGCAGGAAGCAATACTTGAAATTCTTGAGCAGTTTGGTACGGTTTCCGACAGCATATCGGACAAGATAAGTAATATCACCGATTTAACAGTTTTAAAGGATTTGCTTAAGGTTGCAACAAAAGTTACTTCATTGGAAGAGTTTGAAGCAAGGTTAGATGAATTGGTTAAGTAAAATATTGAAATCGAAGTATCAAGAATATCTGGAGTGAGTTCGTTGGGCAGTTCTGCCCATTATTTCAAGAGTAGTGTGATCGTTTGTTTCAGGGAAATCCATATTTTTTCTCAAGCATCCCATAGAATGCCATTGGGGAAGAAATTGAATAAAGTAAGTGAAATGTTATTTTTTCGAGTATATGTGTGACTATGTGAAGGTCTTGGATTATGACATTTATGGAAGACGGAGGATTCCCATTCCTACACTGAAGAATGTATTGCGGAAGAATATATTAATCCGTTTTCATATCAGTTTTCTGATGTGAAAACGCTTTTTTGGTAAGCTGGACAGGATACTGACAATTCGCTGGAGTCCCTTAAATACAGACAACTAAGAGAATGAAGGATAATCCCCGGTAATCTCCAATTTTCAACATCTGATATCACCGAAATTCTTCAATCTTAATCTGTACATCCTAACATCACATCTTTGTTTCGATTCATTCTGATTTTCCTAATATCAATTAAACTAATATCTCCAGAAACATGCTTTTTTGCGTGTTTTTCTGAAGTAAGAAGATTCGGGGCAATAATATTTATTATGTTGGAAGTCTTGGTGAACTTACATCGGTTCTGCAGAGTGGAGATGTAGTTTATACCGTTATCGGATGAAACCGTCGGATTTGGGAAGTACGATGTTGGAACATCTAAATTATTTTCGCCGGGAGTAAATTAGTATATGATATGTGAAAAATGCAAGGAAAAAATGAATTGGAGTATTGAAGGTGCAACTCAAGGATGGAGATGTCCTGTGTGCGGGTGGAATATAATAACAACATACATTGATGAGATAAATTCTGATGAAACGGAATATAGCCTATATATCAAAAAAGTGAGTGAAATTGATGCAGAAACAATAAAGTTTGTAGCAAAAACAGCCAATGATGAGTATATTTGTATTTATGACGAATAATTTGATTGTAGTAGAATTGCCAAAGTTACTTGATTTCTATGATCATTTCTGCTACACTTATCTCGAAGCAGAATAATTCTTTTTGCAGACGAACGTGTCAATAGGTTTGCGTGCATATATGCATGTTTTGGTGCATTTGTGTATGTGAAGGACACAGGCTGAGTCGTCATCTATGAATTTGTTAATTCTTTTAAAATTCCTGCTT
>JBJEJH010000028.1:0-35829 GCA_051877855.1 Lachnospiraceae bacterium
ACTTGCAATCCGCCGGGGAGCACATATCAGAATGACGGCACTGGATCGATATTTACCGAGTGTTCTTATAAAGGTACTGGATGTGGTGGCGGATTTGTGTGTATTTGCACTTGCCATTGTAATGGTCGTAGTAGGTTGGAAATATGCAAGCACACTTGGTGCTAAAGGGTTCTATGTAAGTATGCCAAAAGTGTCCAGATTCTGGATGTATTTCCCAATTCCTGTAGCAGGTGTGGCTATGATTATCTTTGAACTTGAGGCATTATATAATGATGTAAAGAAATTTTTTGTGAAGGAGGAGGATAAATAATGAGCGTAAATAGTGCAGCTATAGCGGTATTGTTGATAAGTTTTATTGTTATGATTCTTTTAAGATTTCCGGTTGCTTATGCAGTAGCATTATCTTCCATCCTTTGTCTTTGGTATCAGGGACTTCCGCTTTCAACCGTATGTCAGCAGATGGTAAAAGGTATCAGTTCCTTCAGTTTGATGGCAGTTCCCTTCTTTATCACGATGGGGTGTCTTATGGGAAGCGGTGGTATATCGGAAAAACTGATTGCGCTTGCGGATGCCTGTGTAGGATGGATGATCGGTGGTATGGCAATGGTTAACATCGTAGCTTCTTACTTCTTTGGCGGTATTTCAGGTTCTGCATCAGCAGATACAGCATCTCTTGGAAGTATCCTTATTCCGATGATGGTGGATCAGGGATATGATGATGACTTTTCTACTGCGGTTACAATAACGTCGTCCTGTGAAGGACTTCTTGTACCGCCGAGTCATAATATGGTCATCTATGCCATGAGTGCCGGTGGTATTTCAGTAGGAAGTTTGTTCTTAGCAGGATATATTCCGGGAGCACTTCTTGCAATTTCACTGATGGTTGGTTCGTACATTATCTCTAAAAAGAGAAACTACCCAAAGGGAGACAAATTCAGCATCAAGAGACTTGGAAAACAGCTTTGTACTTCATTCTGGGCATTGGCAGCGGTAATTATCGTTGTAGTCGGAGTCGTAGGAGGTTGGTTTACTGCTACGGAGTCTGCGGCAATTGCTGTAATTTACAGTCTGGTTGTAAGTGTATTTATTTATAAGGGCTTGAACTGGAAGGGTGTGTGGAAGACCTTGGAAGCTTGTATAGACACTCTTTCCATTGTGCTTATTCTTATTTCGACTTCAAGTATTTTCGGATACTGTCTGACCAGACTTCATGTACCGGATCTGGCTGCAAATGCGATTATTGGTCTTACAAATAATCCGGTTATTATTGCTCTGTTACTGAACTTAATTTTACTGGTATTAGGATGTATTATGGATATGGCGCCGATTATTCTTATTGCTACACCGATTTTACTTCCTATTGCAACCTCCATCGGAATCAATCCGATTCAGTTTGGTATCATGATGATTTTGAACTGTGGTATTGGTCTTCTTACACCTCCGGTTGGAGCGGTTCTCTTTATCGGATCTGCGGTAGGTAAGGTAAAGATGGAAAAGGTAGTAAAGGCAACGCTTCCGTTCTACCTTTGTATGATTGTAGTATTGTTACTGCTCACATTCATACCGGGAATAAGTATGTTCCTTCCTAATATGTTCGCTAAATAAAAGGAATGTGAATTATGGAATACAGATACAAATGTGATGTTAAGGCTATGGATTTTTGGAAGATTTCAATGTCCCGCACCTACCGATCGGTGGCAGGTGTGGTGAACATTGTTTTTACCGTGGCTATGATTCTTCTAACTTTGAGGTTTTGGAATTCGGTTGAGGGTTATGTGCATGTTTTACTTCTGTTTGCATGCTCGCTTTTTCCGATTATACAGCCTTTGGCTATTTATGGTAAAAGTGTTAAGCAGACAGAGAGTCTGCCTAAAGATGTAGAACTCTTATTTGATGATGCGGGTGTGCATATTACCTGTAAAGACAAGAGTGAGGATCTTAAGTGGAATCGGATCGTTAAGGTACTCAAGCAACCCGGTATGATTATTGTGATGTCAGACGCAACACATGGTTATATGCTGATGGATAGAGTACTCGGTGACCAAAAAGAAGAGTTATACAATTACCTTTGTGATAAAACGAATAAGATAAATAGAATGTAATGGATGGCATTATACATTGCAGTGAAGTTTACAAAATATTGGGACAGCGTTATAATTACCGGGTAACTATAACGCTGTTTTTGTTAAATATAATATGATGAAGAGTTCGAATTTTTGGCAGAAGTTAACAATTAAAAATAAGATTGCTGCTTTTACGGGTGCTGTGCTAATTATCATTGTCGTTGCGGTTCTCTTTGATGCATGGATTGTCAAGTATTTCATGATGGATTTCAATGCGATATTGGATGATAATGCATGCGGAGACAATATTATTAATGTGCTAAAGGAAGAAAGTAGTGCCTTCGTACAGTATGTTGAGAGTCCTTCTGTGGAGAGCAGAGGCAAATTAAAAGAGTGTATTGAGAATACGAATGAAGTGATGTACGCCATTCCGATGGATTATAACCATCTGGGGGAGACAAGGTATGCGCAATTACAGTCCATTAGAAGCAGTTATGAGGTGTATGGAAAAGCCAGAGATGAAATTATGAATGGTTTGCTCAAAGGTGCATCATATATAGGAAGGCTGTATGAGATATACGAGATGCAGGAATATTTACATCAGTATGCCCAGGTGTATATGGCTACGACCTTGGAAGAGGGAAATGCAAGATACCAGGAACTGCTGCCGTCACTTTTTATGGTGCCGATTGCGGCGATCGCGGTCAGTATATTGTTGATATTCATTATAATACACCTTGCAATGATGATGAATGAAACCATTATTGATCCGGTATTGAATCTGGCGAATGCATCCAGAAGAATTGCAGCCAATGATTTCTATATTGAAGATGTGGAGACTAATAATCAGGATGAAATAGGTGAACTGGTAAAAGCCTTCAATAAGATGAAATATGCTACCGGTGAGTACATTTCGGCACTTGAAGAAAAAAGAGAGGCCTTAGACAGACTGCATACTCAGGAATTGGAAAAGCTGGAAGTGGATAAGCAGTTGGAATCCATGAATCTGGAACTGTTAAAGAGTCAGATTAATCCTCATTTTCTATTCAATACGCTGAATGTGATTGGTGGAATGGCTAATTTGGAGGATGCAGAGACTACAGAGCAGATGATTGTAGCGTTAAGTTCGTTGTTCCGATATAATTTGAAGACACAGGAAACGGAAGTAATCCTGTCAAGAGAACTTAAGGTAGCGCAGGATTATATGTATCTGCAGAAGATGCGTTTCGGAAGCAGGGTGGAGTATGAAATGGATTGTAGTATTGATGCAGAAAAACCGTTGGTGCCCACTTTTACGTTACAGCCCCTTCTTGAAAATTCAATTATACACGGATTGTCACCTAAGTTGGAAGGTGGTAAAATAACACTTACTATTACGGAACAGGGTAACTTTTTGCATATTATTATAGCGGACACTGGTGTGGGGATGAGCCGGGAAGAACAGGAGAAGCTAATAAATAATATACAGAGTAGTAATTCACAAAAGGCAGGTATCGGAGTCGGAAATGTATATCGGCGTATTACACGTATGTATGATGGCGGTAATATGATCATAAACAGTGAAAAAAATAAAGGTACGGTAATTGAGATTGTGATACCGTATCATACGGAACCTGTAAATGTATAAACGACACGAAAAAACGGATCATTAGAGGAAGAATTTATGTACAGGATTTTGGTAGCAGATGATGAGCCTATCGAGAGGCGAGTAGTATCAAAGAAAATAAAAGAATTTTTTCCGAAGGAAGTGGAGGTAATAACTGCTGAAAACGGGAAAGAGGCTGTGGAAAAATTTACGGAAAACCAATGTCATATTGCGATATTAGACATAGAAATGCCGGGAATGACAGGGCTTGAGGCAGCAAAAATCATTCGTGATAAGGATTCTAAATGCAGTATTATTTTTCTTACGGCATTTGATGAGTTCAGTTATGCCAAAAAGGCAATCGAGGTAAAGGCATTGGATTATCTCTTAAAGCCGGGTGGCGATGAGGAATTACAATCCGTTCTGGAGGAGGCTTTAAGTCTGGCGGAAAACAATGTCGTGCCGCAAAATACAACGTATGCAAAGTCCGGATTAAAAACAGAGGAAATGAATGACAACGTAAAATTGGATGCGATTGCAGGAGAAATTAGGAAGTATATCGATAATCATTATACCGAGGATATTTCGCTACAGCATGTGGCCGGTGCAATGGGATATTCGGATGCGTATTTTTGTAAATTATTCAAACAGTGCTTTGACAAAAATTTTATTACCTATCTGAATGATTACAGAATCAAACGGGCGATTGAACTGTTGAATGATATTTCGGAAAGTATCAGGGATATAAGTTCAGAAGTAGGATATAGGGATGCCAATTATTTTGCAAGAATATTTAAAAGAAATACAGGATTAACACCTAGTGAGTACAGAAACAAAATATTGTAGCAGTAGGGTAAGAGATGAAAAAGAACAAAATATTTATAATAATTACGTTGATCGTGGCAGTGGTTACGATTATTGTTGTAATGAAACCATTTAAGACGTCGAACAAAAAAAATCCTGAATATGTATTTTTTTATGCAGAGAATCAGACTGCGGACTATCCGACAACACTGGGGGCGGAATATTTTGCCAAACTGGTGGATGAGCGTACAGACGGGAGAATAAGAATAATAATAAAATCGGATGCCCAGCTGGGAAACGAGAGTCAGGTATTAAAGCAGATACAGTATGGAGGAATCGCTTTTGCCAGAATTTCACTTTCACAGATTGCAGAACTGATACCGGAAATGAATGTGCTGCAATTACCATATTTGTATAGCGATTCGGATCATATGTGGCGTGTACTGGATGGTGAAATTGGTGAAGAATTTCTGAGCAAAGTTGAACAGTGTGACTATGTAGGACTGTCGTGGTATGATGCGGGTGCACGCAATTTTTACAGTACCCAAAAGCCGATTACAACTTTGGAAGATCTGCAAAATATGAATATCCGTGTGCAGGAGTCGGATATGATGGCGGATATGGTGACCGCCTTGGGAGCGAATGCGGTTAAAACGCCATACGCGGATGTGTATTCTGCACTGCAGCAGCGAATTGTGGATGGCGCAGAAAATAACTGGCCGTCTTATGAGGCTATGAAGCATTACCGTGTGGCAGGATATTATACTGTAGATGAGCATACCCGTGTTCCGGAAATGCAGATATGTTCTAAATACATATGGGAACAGTTGTCGGATGAAGATCGAAAAATAATACAGGAATGTGCAACGGAATCGGCTCTTTATGAAAGACAGCTCTGGAAGGAGCGGGAAGAAAAATCAAGGCAGATAGCACTTGATTATGGCATTGAGCTGATTGAATTATCCAGTGATGAAAAACTTCGCTTCAGAAACGCCATGGTTGATGTTTATTATAAATATTGCAAGGATCAGTTGGATACTATAGAAAGAATAATGCAGGAGTAGAAACCATGATATTATTTGATAACAAGACACAGAACAGACAATTTGGGCTAAGTTATGCCGTGTTTTTGATGAATGGAATGTTAGCGCTGTCCATTGGATCACTTCTTCCCTTTATCAGGGATGCAAGGGGACTGGAGTATGCATTTTGCGGACTTATCGTTAGTCTCCATTCGGTTGGTAATCTGGTATCAAGCTTTGTGGCGGGAGCTTTGCCGCTCTTAATAGGGAAAAAGAAAAGTATTCTGATATTTGAATCATTTTTTGCGTTGTCATACATATTGATATTGTTTGGAAATAATCATTTTCTTCTGGCAGCAGCATTCTTCCTGACAGGTCTTTCGAGAGGAGCTGCAAGTAATTACTGCAATACCAAAATTAATGCGTTGGCACCGGGTAAGGCGTGGATTATAAACGGATTACATGCGATGTTTTCAGTGGGAGCATTTATATTCCCGATTCTTCTTACCCTCATTACTATGAGTGATGCCGGAAACTGGGTATACGTATGTGCGTTCATGATTGCGATCGGTGTGCTTACCTGGATATTATATTTGCTCATTCCGGAAGATGATCATGGGGGTGCCGGGAATAAAGTTGCAAAGAAGGACGCTGAAAAGAAGAAAGGGTCCGATTGGGGATTTGTACATGAACCATTATTTTATCTGGTAATATGTACGTTATTCTTTTATCTTTGCGCGGAACAGGGCGTTATCGGCTGGATGATCACTTATTTTAAAGATACCGGTCTTCTTAATGCTTCCGTATCACAGATGACAGCCAGCATACAGTGGCTTATGATATTACTTGGAAGACTTTCGGTGGCATGGATATCGACCAAGGTTGCCAAAGAAAGGCTGTTGCCTGTAATGGGCTGTGGATTGGTGGCATTTTTTGTACTGTTGATTCTAAGCAAGAGTACATTATGGATCATGTTTGGAATTATCGGATTTGGTTACAGCATGGCAGGAATTTATCCTACAACTGTGTCTTTTGCAGGAAGCATTATTCAGAAATACCCGATGGCATGGAGCGTTATTCTTACCACAGCAAGCCTGGGTTCAATTATTATGCCATCGGTAATCGGCAGAATTGCAAGCATGGCAGGAATTGCTGTGGGTATGAGTTCCGTAGCGCTGGTGGTGCTCATTGATTTGGTGTTTATTATTGTATTGTGTGTTTATAGTGTACGTTTTAAAAATGAATTAAAAAATGTTTAAATGGAGGTTGTAAGTATGAAGACAGAGAAAAACCAGGTATGGGACTTTAATGCAGAGGTAGACTTTGAGAAGTGCGGTGAAGGCGTAAAACGAAAAATAATGAGCTACACGGATGAACTGATGGTGGTTGAGAATCATTTTGAAAAGGGTGGTGTTGGTGCATTGCACAGTCATCCGCATACACAGATCACATATGTTGTATCCGGTAAGTTCGAATTTACCATCGACGGTATCAAGAAAATTGTTCAGGCAGGTGATACCATGCTTAAAAAAGATGGAGTAGAACATGGTTGTGTATGTCTTGAGAAGGGAATCCTCTTAGATGTGTTTACACCGATGAGAAAAGAATTTGTTTAGGTAAATTACAAGACAAGATAAAAAGGCGCTATTGCGTATCCAATGGGATATTCGCAATAGCGCCTTTTTTGTCATTAAATTGGAAAATGATAATACCTATTTTTAGTGTACATATTTCTCCAGAGTTGCTTTGACAGCGCCTGTGCCTGCGCAAAGCTCTGCGAAGTATTCCTTTACCAGATCTGCCATTCCAAGTTCCACAAGATTTACACCGAAAATCTTTTCATTGGAAAGCAGTGGATTAAGTTTATCTAAATCCTTCGTTGCTGAAGTTAATTCATAATCTGCGACATATGGTTGTACTTCTGCAAGTAAAGGGTCTGAGCTTGGCGTAAAGGAATTTCCTGCGTCATCGATTCCCATAAGGTATCTGAGCCAGCCGGCAAATACCAATGGAATCAGTTTTAATTCATCCGTGTGAAGCGTTTCGCTTTTTTCGTAAGCTTTAATGGTTTCTCCAAACCTTACCGAGAGCTTCTGAGAGGTATCGGTTGCGATTCTCTGAGGTGCATCCGGAAGAAATGGATTAGGAATTCGCACATTGACCACTTCGTCAATAAAGGCTTTAGGATCAATGATTCCCGGATTGACAACAACAGGAAGTCCTTCACGATAGCCGATGATTTCAACAAATTTCTTCAATAAAGGATTTTTCATTTCTTCTGAAATTAGGGTGTATCCCATAAGACAGCCATATACTGCCAGAGTGGTGTGAAGAGGATTTAAGCAGGTGCAGACCTTCATTTTTTCCACTTTGTCCACGGTTTCGCGGTCGGTATAAATAACGCCGCCTTTGTCTAAAGCAGGCTTTCCGTTCGGGAAACTGTCTTCAATTACAAGATATTCGCATTCTTCGGCATTTACGAAGGGAGCGATATAAGTATTTTTGGATGTGATTACCGGATCCAGTCCCTCAATATTGTCCTTAGCCAGCATTTCTTCCACCTTGGCATCCGGTCTTGGGGTAATCTTGTCGATCATACTCCATGGGAAAGAAACTTTGGTTTTATCATTGACATATGCAAGGAAACCATTATCAATAAGACCATTTTCGGTCCAGGCTTTTGCAAAGGCTTGTACTGCGGAATAAAGCTTATCTCCATTATGTGAGCAGTTATCCATACTTACCATGGCAATAGGAAGTTTGCCTGCAGTGTATCTGGTGTAGAGAAGTGAAACCACTTTGCCAAGATAGCTTGAAGGTGCGTCAGGACCGGCTTTATAGTCTGCTTCAATTGCAGGAAGAACGGTTCCCTTTGCATCTGTGGTTGCATAGCCTTTTTCGGTAATAGTAAAGCTTGCCATCTGAAGGGAAGGGTTTGCAAAAATCTGCTTTAAACGATCATATTCGGTCTTGTTGGAACTATCCAGAATCAGTGACTCCATAATACTTCCTACAATGGTTTTTTCTACGGTATTATTCGCCTTAAGTGTGGCGAGGATACTTAGGTTGTCGTGGGGACGATAGCTCTTTTCGATTATTTCATAATCGTATCCTTCGACGGCGATGAGACCGGTGTTCATTTCTCCACGATTTAGAAGATTCTGCATGACATTTGCCTGAAATGCACGGAAAATATTTCCGGCGCCAAAATGAATCCATACAGGATTATTGTGTGTATTTTCTTTGACTGCCTCGTAATCAAAGGTTGGAAGCTTGAAACCTGCTGCTTCAAAGGCTGCGCGGTCTTTTTTTAGGCTTTCTAATGTAAGTTGCATAATGATCCTCCTATTTGTGAGATTTCTGGATTGCTTCCCAGAGACCATTAAGATAAGTCGCGCCAAGGGCTCTGTCGTAGAGGCCGTATCCCGGCATTGCTACTTCATCCCAGATCATACGTCCGTGGTCCGGGCGGATCGGACCTTCAAATCCGATATCATAAAGTGCCAACATAATTTCGTACATATCAAATGTTCCGTCGCTTGAAAGATGGGCTGCTTCTTCGAAATCGGTTGGAGAGTTAAACTTTAAGTTTCTTACATGCGCAAAATGTATTCTTCCCTTTAATGAGCGAATCATATCCGGAAGGTCATTTTCCAGATTGGTGCCGTAAGAACCGGAACAGAATGTAACGCCGTTATGAGGATTGTCAACCATCTTCATCATACGAAGGATATTGGTCTTGTTGATGATGATACGTGGAAGACCAAATACGCTCCAGGCCGGGTCATCCGGGTGAATTGCCATATTAATATCATATTTGTCACAGGTTGGCATGATGCGTTCAAGGAAATACTTGAGATTTGCAAACAGTTTTTCATCATCTACATCCTTATACATTTCAAAGAGTTCTTTTACTCTGGCCATTCTTTCCGGCTCCCAACCCGGCATTACGGTGCCGTTCATGTCACCGGCAATGGACTCAAACATTTTCTCCGGATTGATAGCGTCCACCGCTTCCTGGGTGTATGCAAGAACCGTGGAACCATCGGGACGCATACGGGCAAGCTCCGTTCTTGTCCAGTCAAACACAGGCATAAAGTTATAACATACCATGTGGATACCGGCCTGACCTAAGCGCTCAAGGGTGGTGATATAGTTGTCAATGTATTGATCCCGGTCCGGTGTGCCAACCTTGATTGCATCATGGATATTGACACTTTCGATACCTGCAAGCTCAAGACCTGCATCTTCGATTTCTTTCTTTAAAGCAAGGATATCTTCCATTTCCCATACCTCTCCGGGAGCTGTTCCATAGAGAGTGGAAATAACGCCGGTTACACCGGGTATCTGTCTTATCTGTTTAAGGGTTACGGTATCGTATTTGCTGCCGTACCAGCGTAATGTCATCTGCATATGTGTCCTCCTTGATTAAAGTATAGTCCATATTTGATGGAGCTATTGTTGTTATGAATACATTATATATTATATAAAAATGCAATAAAAGTATATATATTGCTAAAAATATTGCAAAAATTGCTATATTATGATAAGTTTGTGTATATTAAGAGAAAAAATGTGTACCGGAGGGATGCGGAATCGTGAAACAGGAAAGAAATATTCGTATCATTGATGCGGCCGATGAAAGGCAGTATATGATAAATGAAGACTACGAGGTATATGAAAAGCAGGGAGCGCCGATCGGAGCCCAGGCGCTGCATTATCACAATTTCTATGAGATTATCTATATAATGGAGGGAGAGTTCGCGTCCTTGGTTGAGGAGAGGACCTTTACACTACACAAAGGGGATTTTCTTCTGATCGACAGAAATACCATGCATAAGTATCAGTATATGGAGAAAAAGCACGATTCATCGAAGCGTATCGTATTATGGATTACGGATTCCATGCTCACTAAATTGTCGGATGGTGGAGTAGAACTGGCAGATTGCTTTGTAAGGAGAGGATCTCAAAAGTATCATTTTCCAATCTATTATGAAGAAATATTGAGGGGATTTATGTTAAAGCTGGCAATGTCGGAAATACTGGACGGTGAGGCCGCCGGAATAAGAAAAATCATGGATAAGGGTTATTTATCTCTGTTCTTTGGCTATCTAAATATATTATGCAATCGAAATGAATATCTTTTAACCGGGGAAAATCTGGATGATGATCCACTGGTTCAAAAAGTGAATGAGTATATTGAGGCACATCAGGAAGCGAATATCCCGGTGGAAGAGATTGCGGAGTATGTGAATTTAAGCAAATTTTATTTTTTGAGAAAATTCAAGGAATTAACCGGAATGACCGTGCATGGGTATCTGATTAATAAAAGACTGATTAAGGCCTGCGATGATATGAGAGATGGAATGAGTATTACAGAGGTGTGGCAGAGGGCAGGCTTTGCAGATTACACTTCATTTTTGAGAAATTTCAAAAAGGCATATGGAATCTCACCCAGGGAGTATAAGCAAAGAAAAGATATGTAATCATTGAAAAATTGACGGAAAACTGGTAAAATCGGAGTATAATATAGATTTTGTTTATCAGTATGGAACGGGCAAATAAGATGAGGATTTAGGAGGTATACTTATGGGAGAGAATGTAAAGGAAAAGAACACACTGTTAATCGTAGATGATGTTGAAATCAATCGATATTTACTGAAGGTTATTTTTGAGGAACAGTATGAAATAATGGAGGCGGAAAATGGTGAGGAGGCCATTGAGAAGCTCAAGGATTATCCGGATATAATTGCACTTATTTTCCTGGATTTACAGATGCCCAAGAAGAATGGTCTGGATGTTCTGACATTTATGAATGAAAACGGTTTGATTGATCTGATCCCGGTCATTATGATCACCGGTGATACTACCGTTGAGAATGATGTAAAGGCATACGAGTTAGGCGCATCCGATATTATCTATAAACCATTTGAACCGGCAATCGTTATACGTAGAGCATTGAATATTATTGAATTGTTTGAGCATAGAATTAACCTTGAGAAAAAGCTGGAGAAGAGAACTGCTCAGTTAAGAGAGAGCCAGCAGAAGCTGGAGAAAAACAATGAGTTTTTGATCAATGCTTTAAGTTCGGTAGTAGAGTTTAGAAGTCTGGAATCAGGAGAACACATCAAACGAGTAAAGACCTTTACCGGAATTATTCTTTATCATCTTCAGAAGATGTATCCGGAATACGGACTTACCAATGACCAGGTTAAGCTGATTGTAAATGCGGCAGCGCTTCATGATATTGGTAAGATAGCGATATCGGATGAAATCCTGCTGAAACCGGGTAAATTAACCAAAGAGGAATTTGAGATTATGAAAACACATACCACAAAGGGATGTGAAATCTTAGAAATGTTTAAGCAGGAGGAAAATGAATTTTATCAATATTGCTATGATATCTGCAGATATCATCATGAACGTTATGACGGAAACGGATATCCGGATAAAATGTCAGGAGAGGATATTCCAATCTGGGCACAGGTTGTATCCATCGTGGACGTATTTGATGCGTTGGTAAGTAAGAGGGTTTATAAAATGCCGTATGCTGTTGAAGAGGCAGAGAGGATGATATTAAGCGGTGAATGTGGTGTTTTCTCGCCAAAGATAATTGATTGCTTTGAAATGGCAAAATATGAGTTGTTTGAATTAACCGAGGGAAAATTTAGTTTTGTAGATTCAGAGTGATTAGTTCTATGCCCCGCCGGCGGCGGGGCTTTTTTACAATACAGGAGGAATGCGGATGAGGAGCATTTTCTGGCATAAAAATCCCTATGATCTGGAAAAATCAGAAGTTCTTTTTCGGAAGAAGATGATCGATAACATGCTGTTTCAATATGCAAACTGTAAGGAATATCAGGAACTAATGAATGCACGTGGTTTTGATGAAGAAAAAATTAAGAGCATTCAATCCGTTGAGGAAATTCCTTTTATTCCAACACTTTATTTTAAACATCATCAGATGGATTCCGTCCCCTTTGACCGGTTTATGACCCGTGCCACATCCTCCGGAACCAGTGGCAATAAAAGTGTGATTGGGTATGATTTAAAAACCTTGTGGAGAAGTCTGGGAATGGTGCTGTCCATCGGAAGAGTTCATCGCTTATGGTCACTTAGACCATGCCATTATATCATTTTAGGCTATGAGCACAAGGGACTATTGTGGGGAAGTCCCGGAGTGGAAGAAAAAGCAGTGGCAAAGACTGCATACGGATTTACTTTTTTTGCACCGGCATTATCCAGAACCTATGCGTTAAAATATAAGGATGGGGATTATGTTCTGAATCTGGAGGATATTAAACAAAAGCTTATTCAGTACAGTAAAGGGAAAACTCCGGTCCGAATCATGGGATTTCCGTTTCATGCCCACTGGCTGCTTACAAAGATGAAGGAAGAGGGAATTTCCTGTCCCCTTCCCGAAGGTTCCATGATGGCATTCGGCGGCGGATGGAAACAATACTATACCCAGAGGGCGGATAAGGAAACCATGTATGCACTGGTAAAAGAAGTGCTGGATATTCCGGAGGAAATGTGTCGGGAATTTTTTGGCGCAGTGGAACATCCGATTCTGTATTGTGACTGCCCGAAACATCATTTTCACATACCGGTTTATGCAAGGACAGTCATCCGTGACGTGGATACATATGAACCGGTTCCAAAAGGAACACCGGGACTTTTAAACTTACTGACTCCGCTGGTGAACAGTGCCCCGCTTCTTAGTATCATGACGGACGATCTTGCAATCCTGCATGATGCATCGGAATGTGGATGCAACATTAACACGCCGTATCTTGAGATTCTGGGAAGAGTCGGAATGGAGGATATCACCACCTGTGCGGCCGGTGCAGAAAAGCTGGTACAGGCGGCGGTGATGGAGGATGCAGAATGATTCTTTTTGATGGAAAAATATATTCAGATAAAGAACAGGACATGGTATTGGATCAATTATGGGAATATTCTGTCCGAACCGTTTCAGACCGAAAGGAAGTCTTTCAGATGGCATCTATGGTAATTGATGCCTGTGGGGTACTTGCAGGCAGAATACGCTCCGGAGAATATGATGAAATTATACTGCCGCTTCTTGCAAAAGGAACATTTACAAGGGAACAGATGGAGGAAGCAGTTTCTTTTTTTGAACGGGAGAATCTTTTGGTTAAATACGAGACAGAGCTTGGGGTTTGGTTCAAGAATATGACGGAATATGTGGATGAACAATCCGTGCCAACCGTTCGGATTGAGAGGAGGCTTGAGCCCCTTGGAATTTTGTTTCACATTGCGGCAGGCAATGCACAAGGACTTCCGTTTTATAGTGTAATTGAGGGCATGATTGCGGGAAATGTGAATATTTTAAAGCTGCCTTCTGCGGATGATGGCTTATCGGTGTTGCTGCTGCATGAAATGATAGAGATCAATCCGGAACTTGCACCGTATGTCTGTGTACTGGATGTGCCATCCACCAATCTGACGGTAATGAAGAGGCTGGAACAGATGGCGGATGCCGTTGTGGTGTGGGGCGGTGATGAAGCGGTAAAAGCAGTTCGTACCATGGCGGACACCAAAACCCAGATTATCAGCTGGGGACATAAATTAAGCTTTGCCTATGTAACGCAGGATGCGGCGGAGGAAGAACTTACATTGCTTGCAAGACATATCTGTGTTACCAGACAGCTTCTATGCAATTCCTGTCAGGGAATCTTTGTGGATACGGAAGATGAAGAAACGGTACTGGAAGTCGGAAAGCGTTTTCTTAAAATTCTGGAATCTGAAAATGCAGGATTTCCGAAAGAATCCATCGGTGTCCGCGGAAAGGTCGGTATTTTGCTATATAACGAGGAACTGGAATCCATCCGTACAGGAAAGAAAGTTTTAAGAGGAGACGGCGTCAGTGTGACCGTTTCCACGGACAGTAATCTGGAATTATCCTTTTTGTTCAAAAACTGCTGGGTAAAGCCATTGCCAAGAAAGAACATTGTAAGGGCATTAAAGGATAAAAAAGGGCATTTGCAGACCGTGGGACTTGTCTGTGGGGAAAAGGAGAGAGAAGAACTGGCAGATTTGTTCATAAAGGCAGGCGTCACACATGTGACAAGAGCAGGGAGAATGGCACATTCCACGGCAGGGGCGGCACATGACGGAGAGTATCCGTTAAGACGCTATACGCGGATTGTTGAGGTAGAATGATACAGTGAGGGAATAAATCAAACGGAGGAAGGAAATGGAACAGCTAAGTCTATTTGACGACCGTAAAATAAATGCACCGCTGGCAAGCCGTCTTCGGCCTGAGAGTCTGGATGAGTACGTGGGGCAGAAGCATCTGGTTGGAAAAGGGAAAATACTGCGTCAGTTAATTGACCGGGATGAGATTTCATCCATGATTTTCTGGGGACCTCCCGGGGTGGGAAAGACAACCCTTGCCCGTATTATCGCAAAACATACCAAGTCGAATTTCCTGGAATTCAGTGCCGTAACCAGCGGCATTAAGGAAATAAAGGATGTGATGAACCAGGCGGAGGAGAATCGAAAGATGGGGATGAGGACACTCCTTTTCGCAGACGAAATCCATCGCTTTAACAAGGCACAGCAGGATGCTTTTCTGCCCTATGTGGAAAGAGGAAGTATCATTCTTGTGGGGGCAACCACGGAAAATCCTTCCTTTGAAATTAATTCAGCGCTTTTATCCCGATGCAAGGTATTTGTCTTAAAGGCGCTGGAAGAGGAAGATTTAAAAGAACTTCTGGTTCATGCATTAAAAAGCCCGAAAGGCTTTGGCAATACCAGAGTTATCATGGAAGAAAAGCATCTGGATGCCATTGCACGGTTTGCCAACGGCGATGCAAGAACAGCGCTTAACACACTGGAAATGTCAGTATTAAACGGGGAATTAAATCAAAAAGGAGATGTGCTGGTAAATGATGAGGTCTTAGGGCAGTGCATTAACCGCCGTTCCCTGCTATATGATAAAAACGGGGAGGCGCATTATAATCTGATTTCCGCATTGCACAAATCCATGCGAAACAGCGACCCGGATGCGGCAGTTTACTGGATGATGAGGATGCTGGACGGTGGTGAGGAACCACTTTACATTGCAAGGAGGCTGATTCGTTTTGCAAGTGAAGATATCGGAATGGCAGATTCCAATGCCTTAAACGTGGCCGTTGCGGCGTATCAGGCATGTCATTTTATCGGAATGCCGGAGTGTGACGTACATCTGACCCATGCCGTGGTATATCTTTCCATGGCACCGAAGTCCAATGCGCTTTATGTGGCGTGCGAGGAATGTAAGAAGGATATTCACGATAAACCGGCAGAACCGGTGCCGCTTCAAATCTGCAATGCACCCACCGGGCTCATGAAGGAACTGGATTATGGAAAGGGATATATTTATGCCCATGATACACAGGAGAAAATCACCAAAATGCAATGTCTTCCGGATTCCTTAAAGGACAGGCAGTATTACAATCCTTCCGGTGAAGGTGCGGAAAAGGAAGTAAAGGACAGGCTTCATGCAATACGGGAATGGAGAAAAACAAATTAATTTTGTGTATAATATTTCGTGGCACGTTTGCACTAAGAGCGAGCTCGTAGCGGTACATAAGATGCCAAAGAACGGCATCTAAGTACCGACGGCTCGCAATTGCCACGAAATAATTATACACAAACATTATCTTATGTATTCATCAGAATTCCACAATTGCCTAAATGGTAATATTATAAAGTCGGGAGGAGAGTGACTATGAAGGAAGCAACATCTAAAATAACGTTATCTGCGATGTTTATCGCAATTGGAATGGTTTTGCCATTTTTTACAGGACAGATTCAACAGGTTGGAAGCATGCTCTTGCCCATGCATCTGCCGGTTTTTCTTTGCGGACTAATCTGTGGCTGGGAATGTGGCGCGGTAGTTGGATTTTTGTTACCATTATTGCGTTCTGTTTTATTTGGTATGCCGGTGCTTTATCCATCTGCGGTGGCAATGGCATTTGAACTGGCTACATATGGTCTGGTTGCAGGATTATTATACGGTCGTTCACCGTGGAAATGTGTGAAGGCACTTTATCGGTCGATGATTGTGGCAATGATTGCAGGAAGAGTTGTCTGGGGCGTCGTGGAAGTTGTTCTTCTGGGAATGGGCGGAAACGTGTTTACATGGCAGATGTTTCTTTCCGGAGCGTTGCTTAATGCGATTCCGGGAATTGTAATTCAGCTTACGCTGATTCCGGCAGTTATGTTTGCATTGAACAAAACAGGAATGGTGCCCCTTGGACGCCGTGATGCGTCAGTGGAAAAATGGAGAGTTAAGAATTAAAGGAGGAAGCTGTATGGCTGCAAAAGTATTTTTTTCAAGAACGATTACACCTCAGAAGGTGTTGGAACTGTATCGGGTTATGGGAAAGTCATTACCGGGTAAAGTAGCTGTGAAACTTCATTCGGGAGAAAAAGGAAATCAGAATTTCCTTGGACCGGATTTTTGGAAACCTGTGATCGACCATGTAAATGGTATCGTTGTGGAATGTAATACCGCTTATGAGGGCGAAAGAAATACAACAAAAAAACATCAGAAACTTTTAGAAGAGCATGGTTGGAGCAAATACTTTACTGTGGATCTTTTGGATGCAGAAGGACCGGATTTGAAACTGGATTATCCAAAGGGAAAGGTAATCCGGGAAAACTATGTTGGAAAGAATATTGTAAACTATGATTCCATGCTGGTTTTATCGCATTTTAAAGGACATCCGATGGGCGGTTACGGTGGTGCATTGAAACAGTTGTCCATTGGTGTGGCATCTTCTTACGGAAAGGCATTTATTCATGGTGCAGGAGTACCTGAAAATATCTGGACTGCGGAACATGATCAGTTTTTAGAATCCATGGCTGATGCGGCAGGGTCTGTAGTAGATTATTTTAAGGGAAATGTTGTTTATGTGAATGTCATGAAAAATATGAGTGTGGATTGTGACTGTTGTGCAGTGGCAGAGGATCCTTGTATTGATGACATTGGAATTCTGATTTCCACGGACCCGATTGCAATTGATCAGGCATGTATTGATCTTGTATATCGTTGTTCCGATCCGGGAAAAGATCATTTAATAGAGAGAATTGAAAGCCGTAATGGTGTTCATACCATTGAAGCAGCAGCGGATTTGGGCTATGGATCAAGAGAATATGAATTGGTTGAGATCGAATAATTATCCATAGATATACTAATTTGAATTATAATACTAAAAAAGGGGCTGTCGCTTTGAACTGCTCCCCGTCAAGTAGACAATTGAAAAACTTTTTATTTTTTCAATTGTCTACTTGACGGGGAACAGTTCACTTTGGCGATGGCCCCAAACCAGTAATTGACATAAGGTTATTAAAATATAAACAAAACTTTAACATTTGGGTGTTATGATATAAAATAAATTATATCAGTGCATGGAGGTAATGCAATGTTTAAGATATTGGTTGTGGAAGATGACCGGGAACTGAATCAGACGGTATGTGCTTTTTTGAATCATAGTGGTTATGAGGCAACCGGCTGTTTTGATGCAAACGAAGCTTATGATGTGCTTTATGCCAATATATTTGATCTTATTATATCGGATATTATGATGCCCGGTGTTGATGGATTTGAGTTTGCAGAGAATGTGCGGGAACTGAATGAGAATATTCCGATTCTGTTTATGACAGCCCGTGATGATATTGCATCCAAGCAGAGAGGATTCCGCATTGGTGTGGATGATTATATGGTAAAACCAATTGATCTTGATGAGCTGTTCCTTCGTATCGGTGCACTTCTTCGTCGTGCCAAGATTGCGGCCAATCGAAAACTGGAAGTAGGAAGTTTTGTGATGGATGCGGATGAGCATACGGCTTATCTAAATGGTGAGGAAATACCAATGACCAATCGCGAATTCAGTATTCTTTATAAATTGCTTTCCTATCCGAAAAAGACGTTTACAAGGACACAGCTCATGGATGAATTCTGGGGTGCGGATACGGAAACCGCTCCACGGGCAGTTGATGTGTATATGACGAAGCTTCGTCAGAAATTGGCTGAGTGTGAAGATTTTGAAATTGTGACGGTTCATGGACTTGGATACAAGGCGGTGCTAAAATGAAGAAGGACCCGGTAGTACAAAAGGCGTTAAAAGCGATTTCTAATTATCTGATTTTTTTCTTGATTTGTGCAGCGGTGGTAAGCTGTACCACAATGCTTTTTGTCAGTACAATGGCGGATTCCATGAGCATTGAGCTGACGGATGGCAATATCAGTACAGCGGCAAAATTGACCTTTGGCAATGTCCTTTTTTTGAGTGGAATCTTTGCAATCATTGATGCCATACGCAGGAAACTTACGATTGAACGGACGGCAAGAAAAATTGTGGAAGCATCGGAAAGAATCATTGAGGGGGACTTTAGTGTACGACTGCGTCCTGTTTCACGTTTTGGTGTAGATGAAAATTTTAATGATATCATAGAATGTTTTAATAAAATGGCAGAAGAGCTTTCCGGTGTGGAAACACTGCAAACAGATTTTATTGCAAATGTTTCCCACGAAATGAAAACTCCTCTTGCGGTTATGCAAAATTATGCCACACTTATGCAGACGCCGGATCTCTCCGACGAAAAGCGTATAGAATATGCGAAGGGAATAGCGGATGGTTCGCGCAGACTTGCGGATATGATGACCAATATTCTGAAATTGAGTCGTCTGGAGAATCAGCAGATTTATCCACAGACAACGGAGTATGACTTGGGGGAGCAGCTTTGTGAGTGTCTTTTACAGTTTGAAAATGTGTGGGAAAAATCAGGAATTGAGATTGATACGGACATCGCAGAAAATGTAAAAGTCAAAGCAGATGCGGAACTTTTAAGTCATGTATGGAATAATCTGTTTTCGAATGCATTTAAGTTTACAGAATCCGGCGGAATGGTTAGCGTAACCCTTACAACTTCCCGCCAGTACGCCATTGTAAAAGTAAAAGATACCGGTTGTGGTATTTCTCCTGAGATTGGGGCACATATTTTTGAGAAGTTCTATCAGGGAGATACTTCCCACGCCACACAGGGCAATGGGCTTGGACTGGCCCTTGTAAGACGTGTCATTGATATCCTGCACGGGGAGATTAGCGTGGAGAGTATTCTTGGAAAAGGAACAACATTCACAGTAAAGACTCGAAGGATTTAATATGATTGTTCGCTCAACAGGGGAGATTACCAATATGAAAAGGAGTAAATTAGAATATGGAAATGCATAAGCAGGAATTTAATTATACCTATTCGGCAAAAGAACAGGAAGAACTAAAAAGAATACGTCAAAAGTATGAGCCGAAGGAAGAAGATAAGATGGAGCAATTACGTAGATTGGATGCAAGTGCCAATAAGAAACCAACCTTGATTTCGCTTTGTTTTGGTATAATCGGGGTACTGATTATGGGCAGCGGAATGAGTCTTACCATGACCAATCTGGGTAACAGTTTAGGTTTATCCGGTGTTATGGCAATGATTATGGGGATTGTTATTGGGTTGATAGGACTGGCTCTGGCGTGTCTTGCATATCCTGTTTACAAGAGGATAGCAAAGGAAGAGCACGAAAGGATTGCACCGGAAATTATTCGTCTTACGGATGAATTGATGAAGTAGCGGATAATATAATGTACGCTATTATAACGAGCGGGAACTTAATATTTCAGAGATCATTTTTAGTATGGAATTGGAGGACAAAAGCATGAAACAAGAAAAAACACAACAAGCGAACTCGGTTCATCCGGGCGTAAGAAATGTAATTCTGCTGGGACTAATTAGCTGTTTTGCCGATATCTCAGCGGAAATGGTCTATCCGTTGATCCCGCTTTATCTGACTACGGTTTTGGGAGCAACCCCGGCAATCGTAGGTATCATTGAGGGAGTAGCGGAAAGTCTCGCTAGCTTGCTGAAAGTATTTAGCGGGTATATCAGTGACAAATATCAGAACAAAAAGAAAATCGCTTTTGCAGGATATGCTACCGGTCTGTTCTATAAGCTGGCATTGATGTTTGCCGGGTCTTGGGCAGGCATTCTGATTGCCAGGGTGATTGATCGTTTCGGCAAAGGAATCCGTACAGCACCGCGAGATGTTATGGTGTCCGAAAGTTCACAGGGCAGCAATTTGGGTCGCAGCTTTGGAATTCATAAAGCGTTGGATATGTTGGGGTCGGCAGTGGGTATTCTTTCGGCTTTTCTTTTGCTCAAGTATATGGGAAACGGAATTTGGGCGTATCGTGTTGTATTTCTTGTGTCCATAGTGCCGATTGTGATTGCTCTGTGCCTTTTTGGATTTGTGAAAGAGAAAAAAAGCGAACGTGTTACTTTAGTTCAGCCATTCTGGAAAGAGAGGGTTCATCTGGACGGGCAACTGAAACTCTATCTGTTTGTTGTTACGTTGTTTACGCTGGGTAATTCGTCCAATACCTTTTTGTTGCTCCGTGCCAACAGTATCGGAATTGATTCTACGAATGTTATTTTCCTGTATTTTATATACAATGCAGTTGCTTCCATACTTGCGATTCCTATGGGAAAGAGGTCGGATAAAAAAGGACGCAAGGGCCTTCTGATCTGTGGATATCTTTTATTTTCCGTAGTTTATCTGTTATTTGGTTTTGCACCGTCGAAAGCTTCAATGGTTGTGGCTTTTGTTCTGTATGGTGTCTACACTGCAATGATTGCCGGCGTGGAACGCGCTTTCCTTGCCGAAATTTCTCCGGTACATATGAAAGGGACGATTCTGGGACTTCACGGAACGCTGACAGGAATTGCTTTGCTCCCTGCAAGTGTTATTGCCGGATTTTTGTGGAATCATGTTAGTAGTTCTGCACCTTTTGTTTTCGGAGCGATGTTGTCTGCTGTTGCGGCACTCCTGCTTTTGTTTGGAATGCGGGGAGAGAAAAAATAAAAATTATTTTTTTGGAAGAATTGGAGGAAGACTATGAAGGCAATGGAAAGTGACTGGTATAAGAAAATATGGACTCTGGATATCCGGGATCAGTCCTGGGTGGAGGATACGAAGAGACAGGTAGATTTTCTTATCGAAAAATTGGAACTGAAAGGAAATGAGAGGATTCTGGATCTTGCCTGTGGCTTTGGACGCCATTCCCTGGAACTTGCACGACGTGGTTATGATGTTACAGGTGTTGACATTACTCCGGAATATATAGAATATGCCACCAAACAGGCACAAAGGGAGAATCTGAGTGCCCGTTTTTTGTGTTCGGATATTCGTGACGTGGGATTTAATAGGGAATTTGATGTTGTGCTGAATATGGCAGATGGTGCGATCGGATATCTGGAAAATGAGGAAGAAAACTTAAAAATCTTTCGTGTAATTTCGAAGGCACTGAAACCGGGCGGCAAGCATTTTATGGATATTATGAACAGGGACTATGCCGAAACTCATTTTCCTTGCAAGCTATGGGATGCAGGTGAGAAGGGACTTACCTTATCGAATTTCGAATGGGACAAGAAAACAAAAACGTTGATCTACGGACAGATTGACTATACATACGGAAAGCCGCTGTTTAAGCCGGAAATGACGGAGGGAAATCCAATCCGGTTGTATTCAACGGATGAGATCAAAAATATCTTTGAGGAGCTTGGCATGAGTGTTTATGGCAGTTTCGCAGACGTTAGCGGTATCCCCTCATCGGCTAATAGTATTCAGTGTATGATTTGTTCCGGAAAAAATTACAACTTCTGGGGATGGGAGCATGCGGATGCACCGGCGATAAGCAATGAATATAAGAAAATTAAAACACCCATCGATTTGTATAATGCACTTTCAGAAATTTGGTGTGCCGAAACCTGCGCACCTCGGATGAGGAATCAATGGACCGGGGAGAATAAGACCCTGGGACAGTGTTCCATAACGGCCTTCCTGGCACAGGATATCTTTGGCGGAAAGGTATATGGTATTCTAAGACCGGGAGGAAACTATCACTGTTATAATGTAATTGGAGACTGTAAGTTTGATCTTACCAGTGAGCAGTTTGGTGATGAAGTTTTAGATTACGAGAACAATCCGGAACAGTTTCGCGAGGTTCATTTTGCAAAAGAAGAGAAACGGTTGAGATATGAATATTTAAGGAAAGAGTTGTATGAACGTTACGGTAATTCGGTCGAATAGGAAGACGGTGGCGATTCAGGTGAATCCGGATCTGTCGGTTACGGTTCGCGCGCCCGCACGTGTTTCGAAAAAATATATAGAGCAAATTTTGCAGGAGAAAGAGTCCTGGATTCATAAGCATATTGAACAGATGAAAAGTCAAAAGGCCCGGTATGAGACCCGAAATGTTAAAGGACTGACGCGTGAAGAAATCAATGATCTTGCGGATCAGGCACGGGATTATATACCGGGACGTGTCCGCTATTTTGCAAAAATTGTTGGCGTTGACTATGGCAGGATTACGATTCGAAACCAGAAGACAAGGTGGGGAAGCTGCAGCGGGAAAGGTAATTTGAACTTTAACTGTCTGCTGATGTTAACCCCACCGGAAGTCATTGATTATGTGGTGGTTCATGAATTATGCCATAGAAAAGAAATGAATCATTCGAAAGCTTTCTGGAATGAGGTGGAGAGAGTCATTCCGGATTATAAGCAATGGGTTCAATGGCTGAAAGTTGAAGGTCCGATGCTTTATTTAAATACATCATTCAAATAATTATTGTTGAACATGTCTCTCATTATGAAATAGCGTGGATGTTCACGCCAGCCGTGGTCGATGGAACCCTCGCCGTAGTATTCAATCTGGGCATTGGGATAGGTCTCCTGAAGCTTTACATAATCCTCGTATGGGATATTGGTATGTTCCATCATAAGTCTTTCCAGATTCGGGAGATTGTAAAGTGGTGTGGCATCATAAACCGGATTGTAGCTTATATTAAGGTCAACAAGTTTCGGTGTGTACTGTAAAAAACTCAGATCCTTTACAGAACCAACGAAAAATTCCAAATATCGTAATTCAGGCAAATATTGAAGTACGGATAAATCATCGGTGTAGCGTATGTAGTCACCCTCATAGGCTTTTACATTATCAACAAGTATCAGGATCCTCAGATTAGGAAGATATTGTAAAAATGAAATGTCACCTACATGATTATGTCCGATATCAAGGGCTACCAGATCCGTACAATATTTAAAATATTTGGCTTCGTCATCCGTCATAAAGAAAGTCTGGCTACAATCCTTCATCGTGGAAAATGCAATCCGGTCTGTCCGGATATCCCAATGGGACAAATGGATCTCCCATATAATTCGGATATCCGTATATTGGTCGCATAATGCAGCCATCTCGTCGTTTGTGTAACCACAGTTACACATGTCAATTCGCTTTAAATCCGGAAGAAGTGAGAACACTTCATCAATGGTATATTCCTCCTGCGTGGCAATATTGTGTCCGCTGATATCAATTTCTTCTGATTTTGAATCTACAATAACATTGTCTATATTAATATTCCAAAGATATTCGGTATTATCTGAAATTGAAATTATGTCAAGCTGCATCGGGATGGTCAGGTCAAATCGATGAAGGTCTACGGGAACACCGGGCTCTATGGTTTGTATGTATTCAAGCACTTCTTTATAGGTGATTACCTGTCCTGTGCTATGATCAAAAACCTCTGCATCCGGGTTGTAGGCCGGTTGACCAAGAAATGTAAGGAGGTTTGCCTGGTGGGTGCTGGTTGTTGTTTCTTCGCCAAGGGATACATTTTCGTAATCCGGGGATACGCCTGCATCCGGTGAAAAACGGTCGGAAGATTTGGTAGATGCAGCGCAGCCCATAACTGTAAGAGTAAAGAAAATGCTTAGTGTTAACAGTATGTGCTTTGATGATATAATTGTCTTTTTCATAAATTGAATCCTCTATCCATTTGTTATCTTTGTGTAATTTGAATAAGTCTATTTTTCTAAATCATTATATCACAGTGCTTGAGTTTTGGGATAAAGTTTGTTATGGTTTTATTGGTCTATAAAATTGACACAACTACCTACATTATCGTTCTATTTTAAATGCGGGATATAGGGTACAATATCACTGATGGAGATGAGAAAAAACTATGATACGAATGGAAATTGCATTGTTTTTTGTATTGGCTTTTGTTGCTTTCGTTTATTTTTCTGCGGAAAGGAAAAATACGCCCCTGCATAAGACTTTTTCAGTCCTGCTGGTTACGATGTTAGTTCATCTGGTGTTTGATGCAGCAACAGTTTATACGGTCAATCATTTGGATACTGTGCCTGTATTTCTGAATGATGTTTTGCATCGCGTGTTTATCGGAACGCTGATACTGGCTGTATATTTGTTTTATCAGTATATTGCGATTCTGGTAGAGGAAGAAAGCGGGAAAAAAGAGCGCCTTGACATGCCTGCCAAAGTGTTTTTGGTGATTGTTGAGCTGGGTGTTGCATTGCTTCCGGTTCACTACAAGGTAACGTCCAACGGAAATTATTCGGACGGTATTCATGCTAATCTGGGTTACGTCGTTACGGCTTTTTATCTTTTTTTATGTGTGTGGATTTTGCTTCACAATTGGAATCAGATTGAAAAGAAAGAGAAGTCTGCCATTGGAGTGGCACTGGTAATAGAAGTGGTTGTTTCACTGCTTCAGGCAGGGCATCCCACATGGCTGATTACGGGTATGGGTTTGACTTTGATGACCCTGTCTTTTTATCTGACACTGGAAAATCCGGATATTCTTCGAGCAGAATTAACGGAGCAGAAAATGTCTATGCTTTACTTGAAAAGTCAGGTTAATCCTCACTTTTTGTATAATACACTGGATACCATTCGTATTCAGGCTCAGTTGGGCGGGGATAAAATAGTCGCGGATTTATTAATGCAGCTGGTGGATTTTTTCCGGCTCAGTGTGAAGGTGGACCGGCCTATGGTTACGCTGGATGATGAGATGGAACTTCTGGAGGCATACATGTCGCTGATGTGCTATCGTTATCCGGATCTTACGTGTGAATATGACATTGATCCGGATCTTGGTGGTATGCAGGTGCCTAATTTTATTTTACAGCCCATCGTGGAGAACAGCCTTCTTCATGGGCTGAAAAATGTGGGATACCGGGGATTGGTTCGTATCGTAGTGCATAAAGTTGAAGACAACCGGATGGAGATTCTGGTCTGTGATACGGGAAGTGGTTTTGCCGAAGGAAAGAAAGAAGCAATTGACCGGATGCTTCAAAATTATGCGAAACATCCTGCGAAACTGGAGGGAAACAGTATCGGTATTCTGAATGTACAGAAGCGGATTAAGCTGCTCTGCGGTACGGAATACGGACTTCATTATACAGAAAATCCTGCAGGGGGTGTAACTGCACATATTTTGTTGCCTATGAAGGAGGATGCGCAATGAGAAAGCTTGGCGTATTATTGGTGGATGATGAGATCATGATTCGGGAAGGATTTAAACGACTGTTTGACTGGGAAGCCCATGATTGTGAAGTGGTGGGTGAGGCAGCGGACGGAATGGCAGCGTTGACCCAGATTGATACACTTTTGCCGGATATCGTTATTATGGACATCAATATTCCAATTATGAATGGACTAAAGGTAATTCAGCTTAGCCGAATCAAACACCCTGAGATCGCCTTTGTGATTGTGTCAGGATATGATGATTTTTCATACTGCAGGGAGGCACTTCGTCTGCAGATTACGGATTATATTCTTAAACCGGTGAACTATGAGGAGTTTGGAAGCTGTATTGATAATTTGAAGATTTCGTTGTTTGAGAGGCGGGTATCAAGTGAAGCGGAGACTGAAAAGCAGGAGGAGCGGGTGATTACCGGTATAACGAGGTATCTTCAGGAGCATCTTTCGGAAGAAATCAGTCTTGCGATCCTTTCGGAGAAGTTTCATTTGAATCCCCAGTATATCAGTCAGTTATTTAAGAGTGAAATCGGCGTTGGTTTTTTGGCGTATCTGACCAATATCCGTATGGAAAAGTCGAAAAAACTGTTGCTCTCAACCTCTCTTTCCATAGCAGAAGTTGCGGAACAGTCCGGCTATGAGGATTATCGGGTATTTACGAAGGTGTTCAAAAAATCGGAGGGAATTACGCCCTCCCAATTCCGGCGGGATTTTCTGGATGTGGGGGACGCCTGAATACATCTTTATACTATAAAATAGACACATTCGTCTACAAAATGTGCCTATCGGGCAGGAAAATACAATGGTACACTATTCGTGAAGAAGTGAAACATAGAAAATAGTTGTATTACAAAAGGGGAGGATTTAAAATGAGTAAAATACTTTATAAATCGAATGGTAATAGGATGTTATGCGGTGTCTGCGGTGGAATTGCAGAGTATTTTGACATCGATCCCACGCTGATCCGGTTGGGCTGGTTACTATTTTGTGCTTTAGGTGGCAGCGGTTTTTTGGCATATATTGCTGCAGCTATCATTATTCCTGACAAAACAGGATATTGATAGAGGATGTCTTTTGCCGGGACATAACGTGGCAAGAAAGAATCCGTCCGGGAGAGAACTAAGATGAGACGAAGAAAAGTGATCCTTTGGATCAGCATTGTTGCATTGATATTATTTATGGTACTGATGATTTTTTCAAGAGTCAGGTTATCCGGTGAATCCAGATATAGTCGTAAGGTAGATGAGAATTTCTTTTCCTTGGGGATGGAAAAGTTAAATTGTACCTTGGAAGAGTCATTTTATCTGGAGGAAGGGGATTTTGTTGATGTCAGCATTGGTCTTATTTCCGGCGAGATCCTAATTTCGATTGGAAAGGTTGGAGAATCCCCGATTTATGAGGGGAGAAATCCCGAACCGGAATCCTTTCGTGTAAACATAACGGAAAGCGGAGATTATCTCATTTCTGTTACGGGAAAACAAGCAGAGGGAAGTATTTCATTTCAAATAAAATAAAATGAAGAACTGAAACGTAAATCCATCGTGAAAGGGATAACCATCACGGTGGATTTTTATTGGAATGATTAAAAAAAATTAAAATTATCTGACTTTTTACGATACTTAAACGTTATATATGATGTAGGGAGGAGGCAATCGGATGTTTGAAAGAATGTTGACGGTATATTACGACGAAATTTTCAGGTACTGCTATCATCACGTGGGAAGCAGAGAGACGGCGGAAGATCTCTGTCAGGATACCTTTGTAAGTTTTCTTGAGAATAAATCCGATTACCAAAGCCGCGGCAAGTTAAAAAACTATCTCTATACCATAGCAAGAAACAAGTGTATTGACTATTTCCGAAAAGCGGAGCCTGTCTGTATGGATACGCTTCCTGAAATCACGAAGGATGAACGGTTTGAAGAAATGGTGGCCATCAAAGATCTGGTAGAGAAACTTCCCGATGAACTGAGGGAAGTGATTATTCTTCGCTTTTTTCAGGAACTAAAATACAGGGAAATTGCAGACATACTGGGAATCGGGGTGCCGAAAAGCAAGTATCTGGTGGCAAAGGCATTGGAAGTTTTGGAGAAGGAGGTATCATCGGATGGAACAAAGAAACCTCAGTAAGATGTTAAAAGAATATGGACGAAGGAGTAAAGCCGTACAGGGAAAGCACAGAGAAGAAAACATACTAAAGATTATGGAAATACAGCAGGGACAGCAAAGGTTTGCCAGCTTTCCGGTCTTTGCCGGAAGGCAGATTGGTATGTTGGGTAAATTCAGCCTGTTATGGTATTTTCTTTGGTTTATTTTGTTTGTCCTGGGACTAAAAGGAGATGGGATACATGCTCTGGGAGAACATGGAAATGAGATCCTCTTGTCTGCAATGCCACCTTTTTTACTACTTCTTACAATACAGGATTTTTCCGGAATATTCTCCGATAGCATGCTGGAGTTGGAGAAAACTACGAAGTTTACTCCGGAGCATGTGGTGATGGTTCATTTCATTTCTATGAGTGTGATGCACGCGCTTTTGCCTATGGCAGGTATACTTTTGGTGAAAGATAACATGGTTTCCGGATTGATGGAACTTTTACTTTACGGCTATACCCCTTTGACACTGACAACTGCAGTTTTTCTGATAATGACACGCTATCTGCGGGGAGAACATCTAAAAATGGCAGGTGTAGCAGTGGTGGCAGGAGTAATCTTCTTCCTTGTTGTCATGGGGGGAGATGTTCCGGTACCACTTAAGACTGCTGATATCTATTCACCGGATATGCTGGCGGTGTGGAAAGCTGCTTTCACGGCAGGGACAATTGTGTGTGTGTTGGAAATATTCAGGATGGGGAGAAAGGAATTGAAGTTTTATGGAACTTGAAATAAGAGGTGTATCAAAGGTTTATAAAGGGAAAAATGCTGTGGATCATGTCTCGGCCCGTTTACATCAGGGAGTGTATGGTCTTCTGGGAGCAAACGGAGCAGGGAAAACGACATTGATGCGAATGATCTGTGGTGTTTTAGAACCGGATGGGGGAGAGATTTTGTATGACGGAGAAAATATGAAATCCATGGGGGAACGGTATCGGGAACTTCTGGGGTATCTGCCGCAGGATTTCGGGTATTATCTGCAGTTTACGGTGATGGAGTTCATGTTGTATATCGCATCGCTCAAAGGTATTGCGCCGGCTTTGGCGAAACAAAGGAGCAAGGTTTTACTAAAAAATGTAGGGTTGGAAAAGAATTATCGTACCAGAATTAAAGCCCTTTCCGGAGGAATGAAACAACGCCTGGGGATTGCCCAGAGTCTTTTGAATGATCCGAAAATTCTGTTGCTGGATGAGCCTACAGCAGGACTTGACCCAAAGGAGAGAGTGCGATTTCGAAATATGATTGCCGAACTGGGAAAGGACAGAATCATACTTTTGTCCACCCATATTGTTTCGGATGTGGAGGAAATTGCAGACGGACTGTTTATGATGAAGGACGGAATTATTTTAAAGCAGGGTACTGTGGAGTCTGTCAAAAAAGAATGTTTTAATGATACCTCCTGCAGTCTGGAAAAGGTTTATCTTCATTACTATGAGGAGGGAATGGAAGATGATTCGTTTTGAACTGATGAAAATATTTAAGAATAGGCTGAATCTGACAGCTATGTTGCTGGGGTATCTTGTACTTGTTTTCTGTATCGTAAGCTTTATATCAGAGGAATCGGTTTATGACAGTGAAACAGACAGTTATGTAACTGGGCTTGAGGCATTTTCGCTAAGAACAGAGCAGGCCAAGGCTCAGACCGATTACATTACCGAAGAATATGTAACGGATTTTATTCGTAAACTGCAGGCTTCGCCCCTTGATCTGGATTCGGATGAAGGGTATATCGAGATTATCCGTCCCCGGGGACCAATGTTTTATTTCATTATCAACAGCTATGCGGATATGAGCGATCCCTATCCGATTTATAATAATATCAAAAACATTGATGTCTCAGAGGGAGCAAAATTTTATCAACGTAGAATAGAAAAAATCAGTGATTTTTTGAATATGGATTTTTCCTATGGAAATTATACGTCTGCAGAAAAGGAATACTGGATGGAAAAGGCGAAGAAGGTAAAGGAACCTTTTGCATGGGGAAACAAAGAGGTTATGAGCAGGATGCTGGATCTGTCCTTTGCGGGATTTTACCTCCTTGCGGTTGTTGTACTGTGTATTTCTCCGGTGCTTTCAAGAGAAAGTGAAAGCGGGGCCAGTCATCTGCTTTTTACAACCAAATATGGAAAGAACCGGCTGATACGTGCAAAGACCATCGCTTCGATGATATTCTCGCTGGGTTATGTGGGGATCGGACTGGTGGGAAGTCTTTTGGTGCTGGGAGGTATCTGTGGATTTAAGGGGGCGGATCTTCCGATTCAGTTGTGGAATGTAACGATCCCATATAATATTACTATAGGGCAGGTATGTCTGTTGGAGGTGGCGGTACACCTGCTGATTACAGCTGCGGTTACGGCATTGATTCTTCTGATTTCTGCACAGACCAAATCGACTCTGGCGACGATGGCTGCAACACTTTTGTTTCTCATAGGACCGTCATTTCTGAAACACAGCAAAATCTATGGCTGGTACAATCATCTGGTTGATCTGTGTGTTGTGCGTTTCATTGACATCAAGACGGTACTGGGAAGTTTTGTGGATTATCATTTCGGAAGCATCATTATTGATTACATTACCATGGGTGTGGTTGTGTATGCATTAATCGTTATTGTATCGTTGATTCCCCTTAGAAAAATATATGTCGGGCGTATTATGAAGGGGTAAATGTCCCCAAAATGAAAAATTTCTTTATGCCTCTTGTTGTGAAACATAAAACGTATTAAAATAGTTTGATTGTAGGAGAACAAGTATAATATGTAAAGTTAAGAAAGGATCATTGACATGAAGGCAATAAAGGATATGACCAGAGGAAGTATTCTTCCTCAGCTTACAGCATTTGCAATTCCTTTGATTCTGGGAAATCTTTTTCAGATTATGTATAATGCGGCGGATTCCATTATCGTTGGACAGTTTGTCGGAGACGGTGCTCTCGCGGCAGTAGGAACTGCGGGACCAATTATGAATATGGCAATTCTTTTTATCAGTGGAATGTGTATGGGTGCCGGTATTCTCATAAGCACGCTGTTTGGCGCTAAGGATATGGAAAAGCTGGAAAAGCAGATCAGTACCACATTTATTGGAGGAATGATATTCTCTCTTGTGGTTGCATTGGTGATGATTTTGCTTGCAAGACCGGTTCTTATACTGATTAATGCCCCGGAGGAAATCATTGGCAGCGCGGTCCTATATCTTAGAGTCATTTTTGTTGGGTTAATTTTTACGTTTATATATAATTTTTTTGCGAATACCTTGAGAGCCCTGGGGGATAGCCGGACGCCATTGTATTTTCTGGTGATCAGTGCAGTGCTTAATATCCTGGGTGATTTGTTTTTTGTTGTTGTGCTGGATTGGGGCGTGGGAGGCAGTGCTGTATCCACGGTCTTGTCGGAGGCTTTGTGCTGTGCATGCTGTGCCATATATATTAAGCTTCGGGTGCCGGTGTTGTGTCTAGGAAAGAAATGGAAGGTATTTGAGAAACAGCTTCTGTGGAGAACCATTTCTTTCGGCCTTACCAGTGCACTGCAGCAGATGTGTGTACAGCTTGGAAAGATACTTGTGCAGGCGATTATTAATGTTCAGGGTGTTGCATTTATTGCGGCTTTCACTGCAATCAACCGGGTGGACGATTTCGTGTTGTCACCGGAACATAATATTGCCCATGCCACTACTACATTCTTAGCGCAGAATCGTGGCGCCGGAAATGTGGAACGAGTAAAAAAAGGTTGTCTGTGCGGAGCTTTTATGGAAATGGTATTCGCACTGGTTGCCAGTGTTGTAATTTTTGCTGCGGCAGAACCGGTGATGAGATTGTTTGTGGAAGAGGACAGCGTGGAAGTTGTAACCCTTGGTGTTTCCTATCTTAAGGTCATAGCATTTATGTATATCATGCCTGCAATTACCAATATCGTACAGGGCATCTTTAGAGGAATGGGAGATCTTAAGGTGACATTAATGAGCACCATTGCCAACATGAGTGCCCGAGTGATTGCGGCTTATGTGCTTCTTAATGTCCTTGGAAAAGGATTTGATGCTCTGGCATGGTCCAATTTCTGGGGGTGGATTTTTATGATGCTTTTTGAAGTTCCGCTGTTGGTACGAATGTTCATTAATTTGCAGAAGAAGGGTGATTTTGGGAAATAAAATCTCCGGGGACTTACTTATCGGAATGGTAAGTAAGTCTTTTTTTTGATTGCATCATAGGTAAAATACTATGAGAATAATAAAACATATCTATTTTACAAATGGCTATAGGAATGTTATAACTGATAGGAAGTAATCAATCGGGTAAAATATTAGTACCGAACGAGAAAATAAATGAGAAAGCAGGATTTATGATGAAAAAAGATTATTCAAAGTTGTGGACATTATTTAAGTCCATGTTCATGCTGAGCGCTTGTACCTTTGGCGGCGGATTCGTTATTGTATCTTTGATGAAGAAAAAGTTTGTAGAGGAATTACAGTGGCTTGAAGAGGATGAAATGTTAGATGTTACGGCAATTACACAGTCTTCGCCGGGACCTCTTCCGGTAAATGCATCTGTTATTATCGGATACCGTATGGCCGGAGTGGTTGGTTCTCTTACAGCAATTTTTGGAACCATTCTTCCACCGATGATTATTATTTCAATTATTTCGCTCTTTTACGAACAGTTTAGAACAAACACGTATATTGCCATTGCTCTGCAGGTAATGAGAGCAGGTGTGGCAGCAGTTATTTTTGATGTGGTTATCAATCTGGCTTCCAACGTATTAAAGACAAAAAGAGCAATGTATATTATAATGATGGTAGTAGCATTTATCGCAACCTATCTTCTTGGAGTAAGCGCGATGATTATTATTTTTGTTTGTCTTGGAATCGGACTGTTGGATTTATTTATTACCATGCAGAAAAAGAGAAAGGCGGTTTAATAAATGTTACTTTTAAAATTATTTTTTTCTTTCATACAGGTTGGTTTGTTTAGTGTAGGTGGCGGATATGCAGCGATACCGCTGATTCAGGAGCAGATTGTCAATATTCATGGTCTTATGACGATGGAGGAGTTTTCGGATTTGATTACGGTAGCGGAGATGACACCGGGACCGATTTCCATTAATTCTGCAACTTTTGTTGGAATGCGTCTTGCCGGAATTCCGGGCGTGTTACTTTGTTCCATCGGATGTATCATTCCATCTTTTTGTATCTGTCTGACACTGGCACATTTTTATTATAAATACCGTACGGTTAGTGGAGTTCAGGTAGTGCTTGGCTCACTTCGCCCTGCGGTTGTGGCACTGATTGGTTCGGCGGGAGCGTCCATTCTTATGCTGGGACTGTTTCAGACCAATATCTTTTCGGCGGCACTTAGCAATCTTCGAATTGTGGAGCTTGTGATTTTTCTGGTGGCATTGTTTATCTTAAGAAAATATAAGGCCAGTGCCATTTCTATTATTCTGGGAAGCGGTGTTGTTGGAACATTGATTTATGTGATCATGGGAGCCGTTGCATAACTATTGAAATGGAATGGGAAGCGTGACAAACAGGAGG
Source organism: Lachnospiraceae bacterium (assembly GCA_051877855.1). Taxonomy (GTDB): domain Bacteria; phylum Bacillota; class Clostridia; order Lachnospirales; family Lachnospiraceae; genus MGBC120314. The sequence continues at coordinate 33,545 of JBJEJH010000028.1, forward strand.
AGAAGGTATGACCATACGTCATTTGAAAATTTTTCTTACGGTTTATGAAAGTAACGGAATGAGTGCTGCGGCACAGAAGCTATATGTTTCACAGCCAACGGTAAGCCAGGCTGTGGCAGAACTGGAAAAATATTACGGAGTCCGGCTGTTTGAAAGGATGTCCCAGAAATTATATATTACAGAGGCAGGAAGAAAACTCCTGCCTTATGCTCGTCATATCCTGGATTCTTTTGAAAAAATGGAACTGGAGATGAAAGATGCCGGCGAACATGCCATTTTGCGAATCGGGTGCAGTGTTTCGGTGGGAACCTGTATGATTAATCAGATTTTGGATGAGGCAGAAGTAAGGATGCCGGAGCTTAAGATTTATGTGACGGTTGACAATTCTTCCGCCATAGAAAAAAAGTTACTTTCCAATGAAGTGGATATGGGAATCGTGGAGGGTCTGATTGAAAACCGGGATCTGGAGCTTACTCCTTTGTGGGAGGATGAGCTTGTTGTGGTCTGTGGGAGAAACTATCATCTTGCCGGAAAAAATAAGCTGGATTTTCGTGATCTGGACGGAGAAAATCTGATCTCAAGAGAAAGCGGAAGTATTGAGCGAAATCAGCTGGAACTGTTATTTGAACAAAAGGACATTCATTTTAACCGTTGTTTCACCTGTACCAACACGGAGGCAATCAAGAATGCTGTTATCTGTGGACGGGGAATTGCCATGCTGCCGAAAAGAATGGTACAAAAGGAATATAAGAGCGGAGAAATTGTGGTTCTGCCGCTAAAGGAAACTCCGGTTAAACGAATGATTCATCTGGTTAAGCACAAGGACAAGTTTGTATTTGAGGGCATGAGACAGGTCATGGAAGTGTGCAAAGCCTCCTCCATTCCTATATAATTGACACAACCATCTAAAATATCCTCCTATGAAAAAATAGAAGTATTTGATACAATAGAATCAGAAAAAATAAATATAACCTTTTGGGGATGATTTTCTGGGGGGTATCGTTATGAATGAAGTGAATAAAACTTTATATATTCCTTTGTATGGAAAGGCAAAGGTTAGCAAGAAAGGTATTATTTTAAATGATCCGCAGGCTGAAAAAATATGGGAGGCGGAGGCATTTCCGATCCGCGGGAAATCCAAATCGAAGTGGTTGACCTATAATATGGCTATGCGGGCGAGGATATTTGATGACTGGACGAAGGAACAGCTGCGCCAAAACAAGGATGCGCTTGTTCTGCATATCGGTTGTGGGTTAGACAGCCGGTGTTTAAGGGTCAAGGAAGGATATAACGGTTGGATCGATGGCGATTTTCCTGAAGTAATTAACCTGCGTAAGAAATACTATGAGGAAAATGAAAGATATCATATGATTAATTTTGATGCATCCGATCCGGCATATGTAGATTCTTTGCCGGATAATGCACAGGCCATTGTTATATTGGAAGGAATCAGCATGTATCTGCAGAACGAACAGATTCATAATCTGTTTAAAGCTTTGGAAAAGAAATATTCTTCCCTTCATATATTGATGGATGTTTATACTGAATTTGGTGCAAAAGCATCAAAATACAAAAACCCGATTAATGATGTGGGTGTGACTAAGGTATGGGGAATTGATGATATTCAGAGCGTGCTTTCTGATACCAATATTAAATGTAAAGCGGAGTATTCATTTACACCGGATTATCTGGTTAATGAGTTAAGCTCCTTTGAAAGAGTTTTTTTTAGAATCATGTTTGCTGAATCTTTGTATAAAAAAATCTATCGCTTGTATGAACTGGAAGGATGAGCTTTGTGAAGCTATGGATTCTATTGAATAAGTAAAACATACCTGCGCATATGGAGGAGACAATGGCTACAAGTAAGGAATATTTAAACTTCATATTAGATCAGCTTTCGGGATTGGATGAAATTTCACATCGTTTTATGATGGGAGAATATATCATCTATTACCGTGGGAAAATTGCGGCGTACCTTTGTGATGACAGATTACTTGTGAAACCTGTGGAAGCAGCAAAATTACTCCTGCCGGATGCTCCATATGAATCACCGTATGACGGGGCAAAAGAGATGATTCTGGTGGAAGACGTGGATAACCGGGAGTTTTTAACAGAATTATTTGAGAAAATGTATGAAGAACTTCCTATGCCGAAAAACAAAGAAAAAAAATAAGATAAACTTAAGAAATAAAACACTTGTTTTCTATATTCATATCTGCTACACTTATCTCAAAGCAGAATAATTCTTTTTATGCAGACGAACGTGTCATTTGTTATGTGTGCAT
>JBJEJH010000029.1:0-33778 GCA_051877855.1 Lachnospiraceae bacterium
CAGCGTGGCAGGTTATCCGGCGGCATAGGGAAAGTGGGAGGGACGAATCCTTATGCCGCGCTGAGGGGGAAAACAGCGTGGCAGGTTATCCGGCGGCATAGGGAAAGTGGGAGAGGCGAATCCCTATGCCGCGCTGAGGGAGAAACCAGTGCGGCGGGTTGTGTGGCGGCATAGGGAAAGAGGGGAGTGGCGGATCCCTATGCCGCCCTGAAGGAAGCAAGTTACATCACAAACAAAATAAAAAGGAGGTAATTCTAATGTATTATAATTTAAAGAATCGGATCACTGCACGTATAGAAGATCTACAAAAAATAATTCAAAAAAAGGAAAAAGAGGTCACAAAACTGCAACAGGGAAATATTAGGGCAAGTAAACACGGCGAAGTTTTTCAGTATTACTTACGTTCTAATTCAAGTGATAAAAATGGAACATATATACATAAATCCGAGAAAAGGAAAATTGAGCAGATACTTCAACATGAATATGATGAAAAAGTGATAAAAGAGGCAAAGAAGGAACTAGATCTTCTAACTCGATTAGACCGGATATATTATAAAGGCGCAGTAGAATCAATCTATGAAAAGTTGCCCAGAGGTAAGCAGGTTATGGTGAAACCAATAACAGAAACAGATACACAGTATATACAAAGATGGGAAAACATACAATTTAAGAAGCTGGATTTTCAAAGTGATTCTCCGGAGTACTATTCTAATAAAGGGGAACGAATGCGTTCAAAATCAGAAGTAATTATTGCGAACCTATTAGATCAGTTGAATATCCCATATATATACGAACTCCCCTTAACATTGGAAGGTAATATAACTGTACATCCGGACTTTACACTGATTGATGCTGTTAACCGAAGATTAATCTATTGGGAACATCTGGGAATGCTTGATGACGAAGACTATATGAATAAAGCCATTGCAAAGATACGACGATATGAAGATAATGGATATTATCCGGGAGAACAGCTATTGATAACCGGTGAAAGTACTGCAAGACCATTAGATATAAAGCATATAAGGAAAAAGGTACTGCACATTATGGAAAAATAAAACTCTCCTTCCCGGTTGCCTTAAGGCGATTCGGCAAAGATTGTTTGGGATGAGGATTGGTTAGAACTTTGGAGAATAAATTTTGCATACTGCGAAAACGTAAAAAGAATCCGGAATTATAAATTATAATTCCGGATTCTTTAGCTCTAAAGTATCATTTAAATTGAAGTACATCTTAATCCCTGCTGAATTCAGCAAGCTTCAAGGATGGATTACGTTCTTCCACCATACCCACCGACCATGCATTTACAAATAAAAGCAACGGATTGTCCTTTAAATCCTTAATCTTCTTCATATCGGATGTGCCGACAATACGGTTCACATCAATTTCAGTTTTATTCGCAATCCAGCGAATATGTTCATATGGCAGTGGCTCGAGACGGATCTCAACACCATATTCACTTTCGAGACGGAATTTCAATACGTCGAACTGAAGAGTACCAACAACACCGACAATGATTTCTTCCATTCCGGTATTAAACTCCTGAAAAATCTGAATAGCACCTTCCTGCGCAATCTGGCTGATACCCTTCACAAACTGCTTACGCTTCATGGTATCAATCTGGCGAACTCTTGCAAAATGCTCCGGAGCAAAGGTCGGAATACCTTCGTAGGCAAATTTCTTGTTCGAAACACATAAAGTGTCACCAATGGAGAAAATGCCCGGGTCAAATACACCGATGATATCTCCGGCATAAGCTTCCTCAACAATATGGCGTTCATCCGCCATCATTTGCTGCGGTTGTGAAAGTTTGATTTTCTTACCGCCCTGTACGTGATTTACTTCCATTCCGGCATCATACTTTCCGGAACAGATACGCATAAAAGCGATGCGGTCGCGGTGAGCTTTGTTCATATTGGCCTGAATCTTAAATACAAAGGCCGAGAACTCTTCCTTAAACGGATCAATTACACCTTCTGTTGAATTACGAGGAAGTGGTGAATAGGTCATTTTAAGGAAATGCTTAAGAAATGTCTCTACACCAAAATTGGTTAACGCGGAACCGAAAAATACGGGTGAAAGCTTGCCGGCACTTACCAATTCCTGATCAAATTCTGCACTTGCACCATCCAGTAATTCGATATCTTCCATTAATTTGTCATAAAAAGCTTCGCCAAGCTCGTCCTTTAATGAAGCATCATTCAGGTCAATATTCTTGGTGGCAACTTCCTTTTGACCATTCATTGCGGCAGTGAACTTCGAAACATGCTTCTCGTTGCGGTCGTATACGCCCTTAAATTCCTTGCCGGAGCCAATCGGCCAGTTGATTGGGCAGGTGGCGATACCGAGCACCTTTTCAATCTCATCTAATAATTCAAAAGGATCATTGGCCTCACGGTCCATTTTATTAATAAATGTAAAAATCGGAATATTACGCATCACGCAGACCTTGAACAGCTTGATGGTCTGTTTCTCAACACCCTTGCTGGCATCGATTACCATTACCGCAGAATCCGCAGCCATCAGGGTACGATAGGTATCCTCGGAGAAATCCTCATGTCCCGGGGTGTCCAGAATATTGATACAATATCCGTCATAATTAAACTGTAATACGGAAGAAGTAACGGAAATACCTCTCTGTTTCTCAATTTCCATCCAGTCTGAAACAGCGTGCTTTGCTGTTTTCTTACCCTTAACGGAACCGGCCAGGTTGATGGCACCGCCGTAGAGAAGAAATTTCTCGGTTAACGTGGTTTTACCGGCATCCGGATGGGAGATGATGGCAAATGTTCTTCTTTTCTTTATTTCATTGGAATAGTCAGCCATGGATTGATCCTCCTAAAATGTCAAATACAATCTTATAATGTAATCCTCATAAAGCAGTTTAAATGCAATGAAAATTACACATACCGCTTTATTCTACTATAATTTAAAAGGGGTGTAAAGATAAAATAGGTTGAAATTCACTGTATTAATCAAGAAAAACAGAAGAAATTACTTCGTATAAAAAACATTATTTGGCAATTTATATGGGCTGAATGTGGTTTACTTGTCAGGGGACAGGAAGTATAATTGTAAGTAAGATAAACGAGTGTTGCAATAGTGTTTTGAGAGGAGGTGCCTTATTTGAACCGGCCAAAGAAAGAAGTTTCAGATAGAATATCTGTAAATTCGGATGTACGAAAAGAAGTCTTTGACAGCATACCGGTAAATCCTAATGCGACGGAAGGTGCAAGAAATCTGTTGAAATATCTGGCAGAAGGCTGTGGAGAGCGTTTGATCACAGGACAGCACACGCAGACAAATGCCATGGAAGAACGGGAATATATCAAAAAGGTCACAGGACATTACCCGAAGTTAGTTGAATTTGAAATGTTATCCTGCTCGCCAAACATCAATTATCAGGATGCTTCCAAGGAATGTATTACGGAAGTGAATGAAAATAAAAACACATTGATAACAGCGCTTTCCTTGGCAAAAGAAGGGGAGATCATCCCAATGATCTGTTTCCATTGGTTTTCACCCATTGGCGGACGTGATAAGTCTTTCTATTCAAAAAATACGGATTTTGACCCGGAAAAAATACTGGAGAAAGAGAGCCCGGAACGGAAAGCCTTTTATGATGATCTGGAAGTGATTGCCCGGGAGTTGGAGCAGTTCAATAAAGAAAATATCCCTGTGCTTTTCAGACCGCTCCATGAGGCAGAAGGTACCTGGTTCTGGTGGGGAAGAAAAGGCGGAGTAGTAGCCGCCGGGTTATACAAAATGCTGTTTCGATTCTTTGTGGATGAGAAGCATTTGAATAATCTTTTGTGGGTGTGGAGTACGCCTACAAAAGAGGCGTATCCCGGAGATGAGTATGTAGACATTATCGGATGGGATATTTATCTTTCCGAAAAGAAGAAAACCGATTACAGAGAACAGTATGATGAGCTTCGCCAAAATACAACCGCAAGAAAAGTAGCTGCACTTACGGAGGTGGGGTACAATCCGGATATACAGATGCTGGAGCAAAGCAGAGTGCCATGGGCATTTTATATGACATGGTCCAAGGAGTTCGTATTGGATGAGAAATATAACTCCAAAGAAGAATTGAGGAAACTCTACGACAGTGACTATACGATTTCACTTTAAAGCGACAGGCAGTTTTCTTAGTAAATCTGCCATAAAATTCATAAAAATTCGGTACTTTCCTCTTAAAATTTTATTAAAACGCCTGTTTGGGAGTTTACAAATCAAAACACCATATACTATAATGTTATTCGTGAGAAATTATGATATACTATAATGGTATCAATGAAAATTGCGATATACCGATAGATTTCGTAGTTAGCAAGTAAATAAGATAAGCAGTGAGAAATTACATAATAGGAGATTACGGATATGCTGATGATTTTGGTGGAGCTGATGGGCGGACTTGGTCTTTTCATATTTGGTATGAATCAGATGAGCCGCGGTATCGAAAAGGTTGCAGGTAATAAGTTAAGAGGTATTCTCGAGGCTTTTACCAAGACTAAATTCCTTGGATTAGTGGTGGGCTTGTTCTTTACTGCAGTAATTCAATCCTCCAGTGCGGCGACGGTTATGGTTGTAAGTTTCGTTAATGCAGGCTTAATGAAATTAACGGAGGCTTGCGGAATTATCCTGGGTGCCAATATTGGTACCACCGTAACGGCAATTCTGGTTGCATTTCGACTAAGTGCGGTTGCACCGATTTTTGTATTTGCCGGTGCAATTATGATTAATTTCGTTAAGAATCCAACGGTTCGCAAGTCCGGTGAGATTGTGATGGGATTTGGTGTGCTCTTTGTAGGTATCAGTACCATGTCAGAGGCTATGGGAGTACTTCGTGATATTCCGGAAGTTATTAATCTTTTAAGTAATTTTACGAATCCTGTATTGGGAATTCTTCTTGGTCTGGTGATTACTTCGGTGGTGCAGAGTTCATCCGTAACAGTCAGTATCCTGGTAGTTATGGCATCGCAGGGATTGGTTGACTTACACATCTGTATGTTCGTAATTCTGGGTTGTAATATCGGAGCATGTACTTCGGCAATTCTTTCTTCTCTCAGCGGAACCAAGAATGCCAAGCGTGCAGCATTAATTCACTTGTTGTTTAATGTATATGGTACGATTTTGATGTTCGTATTGTTACTGCTCTTTGGACCGCAGATTGAAGAAATTGTTTACTTCTTCAGTGGACATGGAACCGATGCGGCGAACCTTGGACGTAATATTGCCATGACTCATTTCCTTTTCAAGGTATTCCAGGTGGCAGTATTCTATCCATTTATGAATCTCATTGTAAAATGTACGTATATTCTGGTTCCGGGTGACGATGAGGAAGAGTCTGAGAAGGAGTATACATTACAGTATATTAGTCACACGGGTGATCGAAGCCTTCCGAACCCTGCGGTTGCGATTCTTCTCGCGGTGCAGGAAATGGAACGTATGGCACGTATGGCTACAGAGAATCTTAATCTGTCCATTGAGTGTCTGATGGATAACGATGATGAGAAGAGCAAACAGGTCTTTGAAACGGAAAAATATATTGATTATCTGGATGAACAGATTAGTAACTATCTGGTTCGTATCAATCAGAATGCGTTACCAATCGCAGATGCGAATATGATTGCGGCATATTTCCATGTAGTTAATGATATTGAACGTATCGGTGACCATGCAGAAAGTATTGTTGAAATCATTCCGCAGTTGTATAATAACGGAATTGTTCTTTCGGATAAGAGTAAAGGTGAACTGAAGGAGATGATGACTTATGTCAATAAGATCATCGAGGAATCTCTGGATATGTTCGTTACCGGTAATACTGCCAATATGCAGGAAATTCATGATCTTGAGGACAAGATCGACCAGATGGAGCGCAATCTTCAGAATGCACATATCCGCCGTCTCAATGAAGGTAAATGTAGTGCGCAGGCAGGTATTTACTTCTCAGATGTGGTATCCGGTCTGGAACGTGTTGGGGATCATGCGATTAATATCGCATTTGCACTTTATGAAGCTAAGGGAAATTAGAACGTTGCGTTGAATATATGTTTTTGCATATTAAGCATTAAGGAGCAGGGAGGTGTTCTGGATGATTGGTGGAATTGGCTATGGTGTCCATGGTATGGGCAGTATGTATGCTTCCTCTATGGACGGTGTGTCCGGTAGTGCGATGAGAACCGGCGCTGTGACGGGAACACCGCTTTCGGCGGGAACGGCGAATTCGGAAAGCGTTGCAAAAGAAGAAGGATTATCCCAGGCGCAGATTCGCAGTATGAAGCGCTCCGGAGCAATTGAATGTGAAGCCTGCAAGAACCGTAAGTATCAGGATGGATCCGATGAGTCGGATGTGTCATTTAAGAGTCCGGGTCATATTGATCCAAGTTCCTCCGGTGCCAAGGTTATGGCTCATGAGCAGCAACATGTGTCCAATGCTTACGAGAAGGCAGCCAAAGGTAACGGGAAGGTGATGAATGCCTCGGTTTCCATCAAGACGGCTGTGTGTCCGGAATGTGGGCGAAGTTATGTTGCAGGTGGACAGACACGAACCATGATCAAGTATAACGAGGACAATCCTTACGGTAAGGCTGCGAAGTCTGTGGATGCAGCGAATCTTCTGGGTAAGAATATTGATTATGCAGTATAATATGTAGTATGAAAGTTAGGAAGTTTAGTAGATTTATGATTAAGAGTATGAAAAGAGTAACAAGGCTGACGGCATGTATGTTGTTGGTAAGTCTTTGCCTGGGACAGGCAGTATACGCAGATGAAGTGTCGGATCTTAAGAAGGAGAAGGAACAGGCTGAGAAAGAGGTAAAGAATCTTCAGGATCAGCTGGCAGATCTTTTGATTGACATTGAAGACACTGAGGCAGCGTTGATTGAGAAGGGCGAGGAAGTTATCAAAGAGCAGGAAAATCTTGCGGCGATGGAAGAACTTCGCGAGGAACAGTACGACCAGATGAAAAAACGTATCAAGTATATGTATGAAAGTGGTACGGATTTTACAGTACTGATCCAGATGTTGTCCATGGATGATGTTTCCATTTCATTAAATAAATATGAGTATGCTGAGAAGGTATCCGAGTATGATCGCCAGCAATTGGACGCCTACGTTGATAATATTAAATCCATTGAAACTACGATTGCAAAGCTTGAAGTAGAACAGAAAGAGTTGGAAACACTTCAGCAGGAATATCTGGACAAGCAGGATGAAATCAATGACCTCATCACAGAGAAGAAAAAAACTGTGAAGAATCTGGATAAGGAAATTGATGCAGCAGTTAAAAAAGCTGCGGAGGAAGCTAAGAAGAAGGCTGAAGAGGAAGCTAAGAAAAAGGCACAGGAGGCAGCAGCGGCAGGTAACGCGGGAACAAGTACAGGAAGTACACCGGCACAGCCTTCGGGCGGTGGTTCCGCTACGGGAGATGCGATCGTAGCGCTGGCATTGCAGTATGTGGGAACACCATACCGAAGCGGCGGAGCTTCACCGGCTGGATTTGACTGCTCCGGATTTACCTCATATATTCATGCTCAATTTGGCATTTCACTTTCCAGATCCTCAGGCGCACAGGCTTATGGTGGTGTGGGTGTGAGTCTTTCGAATATTCAGCCGGGAGATGTAGTTTGCTATCCGGGACATGTGGGTATCTATATCGGTAATAACCAGATTGTTCATGCAACGGTTCCGGGAGATACCGTGAAGGTAGCCAATATTTATTATGCATCCTATGCGACCATCATTGCGGTGCGAAGATATTATTAGTGGAATTTATAGGGTTGTTGCCTTAACGAATGAAATGGCAACAGCCCTATTTGTTTGTGTATAACTATTTCGTGGCAATTACCTATGTAATATTGATATCAGTGAGAAGAATATTGACAACAGGACCGGATTAAAGTAAAATACTTTTATAAAACCGATTTATAAAAGTTTTAAAAATGAAATTATAGGAAGCATTATGGCAATGCCATTTGGAAGGAAGGAGAACATTATGAGCAGTGAAGGTACCTGGATTGCCGATCTTGGCAATGGAAACTATCGAAACCCTATTCTTTATACAGATTATTCGGATCCGGATGTGATTCGAAACGGTGAGGATTATTTTATGGTGGCCTCCAGTTTTTGTAATACTCCGGCAGTTCCGCTGCTGCATTCGAAGGATCTGGTGAACTGGAAAGTAATCAACTATGTAGTGGAGAAACTTCCGGGAGAGCGATTTGAGAAGCCGGCTCATGGTTGCGGAGCATGGGCACCATCCATCCGTTTCCATGATGGCTATTACTGGGTATTTGTCCCAATGCCGGATGAAGGAATCTTTATGTGCAAGGCAAAGGATCCATGGGGAACCTGGTCGGAGCCGGTGTTCGTCTATTCCGGTAAGGGATGGATTGACCCTTGCCCGCTGTGGGATGATGATGGCAAGGCATATATGGTCAATGCATTTGCAAGAAGCCGTATCGGATTTAAGAGTATTCTTCACGTAAGTCCGATGAAGACGGATGCAACAGGGCTTCTGGATGAAGGACAGCATGTTTTTGACGGAAATGTTAATGATCAGGTTACCATTGAAGGCCCGAAGTTCTACAAGAGAAATGGATATTATTATATCTTTGCTCCGGCGGGGGGCGTGAAGACCGGATGGCAGACGGTTCTTCGTTCAAAAAATGTATATGGACCATACGAATATCGCAATGTCATGATTCAGGGGGATACGAAGATCAACGGACCTCATCAGGGGGGCTGGGTGGATACACCATCCGGCGAAGACTGGTTTATCCATTTTCAGGATGTCTATGCTGCAGGGCGTATTATTCATCTGCAGCCAATGCGCTGGGTGGATGACTGGCCTGTGATCGGTGAATATGTGGAAGGCAGGGAATACGGAACACCGGTGCTTGAATACAAGAAGCCGGATGTGGGTGGAACCTATCCAATGGAAGCACCGGATGCCGGGGATGAATTTGATTCGCCGACCCTCGGTCTGCAGTGGCAGTGGAATGCCAATTACAAGGATTCATGGTATGCCATGGATCCGGAGGGAAGTTCCATAGTATTGAATGCAGTGAAGAAAGAAGATGCAACGATTTCAAATGCACCAAATCTCCTGCTTCAGAAATGGTGTATGCCGGAGTTTGAGGCAAAGACGGTGGTTGAAACCGCAGGCCTCAAGGTTGGAGATATGGCAGGAATGGTTTCTCTTGGAATGAACTATGGAGCCCTGGCCGTTAAAAAAGAGGAAGATGGTCTTCATCTGGTTAAGATTTCAGGACATCAGGTATTTACCGGTGAGGTGGCTTCGGCTGAGGATGAAATCGCAGATGTTGCGAAGCTTCCGGAAACCGAACGGGTATATTTTAATAATCGCGTCTATCGTGTTGAGGAAGTAGAACCGGGAGTACCACATGAGATGATTACCCTGGGCTATGGACTAAAGGAAGATGAATATGAGGAAGTATTGAAATTTGAAGCACTGGCCGGACGCTGGGTTGGTGTAAAAAACGGAATCTTCGCTCTGTCAGAGAGGGAAGACGGAGGAAAGGCGGCTTTCGATTATTTCAGAATTCAGTAAAATGTAAAGTTACTTTATGAATTCTTTTGCGAAATTTTTACCGAAGTTTTACTAAAAATGGATTATGGATTTTACAAATGAATCCTATATTAATATATGTGCGATGGCACGAAACTAGTTTTTTCTGTTACATATATTAAGGAGGATTTATGAGAAGAAATCTTAAGAAGTTTACTGCTCTGGCAGCAGTAACAGCAATGACGGCATCCATGATGATGACAGGATGCAGCAATTCTGCAAATCAAAATGCAGCAACAACGACAGCAGCAACGCAAGCAACAACGGCAGCTGACAAGACGCAGAAAGTGACGGATACTAAGGAAACTTCCGTTCCAAAGTACATTTTCTTATTTATCGGAGACGGAATGAGTTATCCGCAGATTCAGTCAGCAAACTATTATTTGAGTGCACTGGCGGATACAAATAATGATGACATTTTGCAGTCAAAGTCCAACCTCTCCTTTATGGAGTTTCCGGTAGCAGGTTCGGCACAGACTTATGACAGCTCTTCATTCTGTCCGGATTCGGCTTCCACAGCAACATCCATCTCCACAGGATATAAGACCTATAGTGGAACCATCAACATGGATGAAACCATGACAAAGAAATATGAAACAATTTCAGAAAAATTAAAGACACAGCTTGGATATAAGATCGGTGTAATTTCTACGGTAAACTTAAATCATGCCACACCGGCTGCGTTTTACGCACATCAGGCTTCCAGAAACAGTTACTATGAAATTGGTCTGGAACTTGTAGAAAGTAATTTTGATTATTTTGCAGGTGGTGGCTTAAAACAGAAGACCGGCAAGGAAAAGGATAAGGAAGACTTGTATGAACTTGCAAAGAAAGCAGGCTATGGCGTATATTTCACCAAGGATGAAGCTGCAAAGGCAGCAGATGACAAGATGATCATTATTGATGAGACACTGGCAGATGGTGATGCAATGTCCTATGATATGGATACGGTTGATGGCGAATGGCAGCTTGCAGATTATGTATCCAAGGGAATTGAAGTACTTGGTGAAGAAGACGGATTCTTTATGATGGTTGAAGGCGGAAAAATCGACTGGGCATGTCATGCCAATGATGCAGGAGCATCAATTTCGGATACTCTTGCATTAAATGATGCGGTTTTGGTGGCAGTTGATTTTTATAATAAGCATCCGGAAGAAACCCTGATTCTTGTCACAGGCGATCATGAAACCGGTGGTTTAACCATTGGTTTTGCCGGAACCAATTATGATACTTTCCTTACAAATCTGGAGAACCAGAACATTTCCTATGCAAAGTTTGATTCGGATTATGTGGCAGGTTACAAGGAAAACAAGACGGATTTCGAAACTGCAATGAAGGATGTTAAGGAATTATTCGGTCTTATGCTTCCGGGTGATGCAGATGCAACAGAGGGTTCCGCCATGGTTCTTACGGATTATGAAGTGGAGAAGTTAAAGGCTGCATATGACAGAACAATCAATGTGGGTACTTCATCACAGGATAAGATGACGCAGGAAGAATATGTATTATATGGAACCTATGAACCATTTTCGGTTACGGTTACACACATTTTAAATAATAAATCAGGTATTGCATTTACATCTTATTCCCACACAGGTCTTCCGGTTCCGGTATTTGCAATCGGTAAAGGAAGCGAATTATTCGAAGGTTATTATGATAACACAGATATCTATAATAACGTGGCAGCACTTACAGGTGTTAAGTAATTGACGGGTTTCATAAAGCGTAATGCCAGTCTTTTTATGGGACTGTTCATAATTTTCCTTCTGCTCCTCATACCCACCGGGTATGAGGATGCTGCTGTTTATAAGGAAGCGGAAAAATGTGTGGCAAAAGTCATTGCTGTGGATGATTCAGCCATTATTTCCAGTGGATTGATTAAGTCCGGTGAACAAAGCTGTACCCTTAAGATTCTTTCTGGAAAGTTTAAGGGAGAAATTACGGAAGGATATAATCTTCTCAGTGGTTCCCTGGAGAGTGATAAAATATATAAGACGGGGGATCAGGCTCTGGTGCTGGTAAGCCATAAAAATGGAGAAATACTTTCTACGAACATGGTAGATGTGTATCGAATCAGCAAAGAAATGATACTGGCAGCCGTATTTGTGATTTTTCTGGTGGCATTTGCGGGAAGGACAGGACTGTATGCCATTTTATCTTTTGCTATCACGGTTCTTTCCATATGGAAAATCCTTGTCCCGTGCTGCCTTAACGGGTTCAATCCAATCTGGGTGTCTCTTTTTATTGTGGCGGTACTGACACTTGTAATAATCTTGTTCGTGTATGGATTTGATAAAAGAAGTCTGGTGGCATCCCTTGGTTCGCTTCTGGGAACCATCACAACCTGTATTCTCGGAATCTGTTTTACGGATTATTTTCAAATTCATGGTGCGGTGATGTCATATTCGGAAACTCTGCTTTATTGCGGATATTCCTCATTGAATCTGACGCAGATCTTCATGAGCAGTATTTTTATTGGGGCATCCGGGGCAATGATGGATTTGTCGGTGGACATCACATCGGCGGTTTATGAGGTAGTACAGAAAAAGCCGGATATCAGACCGATTGAAGCCATAAAATCCGGGTTTAACATAGGAAGGGCAGCAATGGGGACAATGACAACAACGCTTCTTCTGGCATATTCAGGCGGATATCTTGCACTTCTCATGACATTTATGGCGCAGGGAACACCGATTATAAATATTTTAAATTATAAATATGTTTCGGCAGAAATTTTACAGACTATAGTAGGAAGCTTCGGATTGGTAACGGTTGCACCGTTTACGGCGATTGTGGCTGGAATTCTGTTGACAAAGAGGATGGAGAAATAAAATCTCCATCTTTTTTTGTTATACACGAAAATGTTGAAATATTTATGGATAAGCAGTTGACAATTTTGCCTAAGGGTAATATACTTACCAAACCAAATTATAAAGGACAAATAAATTATGAAAAGTAGAGAAGAAAATTCATTTTTGGAGGGATCGGTTTTTGGTTCCTTAATTCGATTTATGATACCGGTGCTTGGAGCCTTGGTGCTTCAGGCTGCATACGGCGCAGTAGATTTGCTGGTGGTCGGTCAGTTTGGTGATGCCTCCAGCATTTCTGCGGTTGGTACGGGCAGCGCATTCATGCAGATGGTCACATTTATTATTACCAGTCTGGCAATGGGATCCACAGTAATCATCGGACAGCATATGGGCGAGAAGAAGCCCAAGGAAGCCGGAAATGCAGTGGGAACCACCATTGTTTTGTTTGTAGTTATTGGTGTGGTTTTAACGGTTATTCTGGAAATTTTTGCGGGAAACATTATGAGTGTGATGCAGGTGCCGGAAGCATCTTTTGATAAGGCAGTAAATTATGTAAGAATTTGTTCCGGTGGAATTCTGATTATTATAGCTTATAATGTGATTAGTGGTGTGCTCCGTGGCGTGGGAAATGCGAATCTACCCTTTCTTTTTGTGGGAATTGCCTGTGTTGTTAATATTGTAGCAGATCTGCTTTTTGTGGCAGTGTGGGGGATGGATGCTGCAGGAGCGGCGCTTGCTACGGTACTTGCACAGTTGGTATCGGTCGTTGCTTCGATTCTGGTTTTGCGCCGTCAGAAACTGCCGATTTCCTTTTCATTAAAGCAGTGCAGAATCTATTTCTGGGAGCTTAAGAGGATTTTAAATGTAGGCGTGCCTATTGCATTGCAGGAAGCTATGGTACAGATTTCGTTTCTGGTAATCAATTCGGTTATTAATAATATGGGATTGATGCCGTCAGCGGGGTACGGTGTTGCACAGAAAATCGTATCCTTTATCATGCTGGTTCCGTCCTCTATCATGCAGAGTGTTTCTGCATTTGTGGCACAAAACATCGGTGCAGGGAAAAAAGAACGGGCATGGAAGGGATTTACTACGGCCATGGTTTCCGGATGCGTGGTTGGTATTGCGATTTTTCTTGCGGGATTTTTTGGTGGCGGATTGTTATCGTCCCTGTTTACGGATGATGTACAGGTAATTGCACAGAGTGCGGATTATTTGAGAGGATTTTCAATTGAATGTATTCTGACCTGTATTCTATTTAGCAGTATTGGTTATTTTAACGGATGTGGGAAAAGTATACCGGTTATGGTACAGGGAATTACGTCTGCCTTCTGTATTCGTATTCCGGTTTCGGTTTTTATGTCAAAACTCCCGAATACATCGCTTTTTCTGGTGGGGTTGGCAACTCCTATAACAACCGTTTATGGAATTGTATTCTTTTTGATTTGTTTTGCAGGAATAAAAAAGAAAGAAAAGCATGAGAAAGAATAACGGCAGCTCTTTTCAGTAAAACAATAAGAGAGCGGACATACGAGATGCCCACTCTCTTATTTTGAGGAGTTTATGAAAAAAAGAAAAAATTAAATCGTGTTTATTTGTTTTGTCTATGGTGTTATTATAGGAAGTAAATATGTACATAAAATGTTGAAATTATTAACGTTTTGTGAACATTTTGTGCAAAAATGTTAAAAGTGATAAAAAAAGGTATGTTTCATTGTGAAAAATAGACAAAACAATGAACGAAAGGAAGAACTATGATTTGGAAATTAAAGGATAATGCCTGGTGCTGGTGTAAATCCGGTAAAATGTACGGGGAGTGTCATAAGGAATTTGATCAGAAACTTTCTATGTTAAAATTATCGAAGAAGAGGATTCCGCCGAGAAAGATTATTAAGAATGAAGAACAGATTCAGGGAATACGTGAGAGTAGTAAAATCAATATCGCAGTGCTGGATTATGTGGCAGAAAAGATCTGCGCAGGAATGACCACGGAAGAGATCAACCGTCTTGTTCATGAGAAAACCACTGAAATGGGAGGAATTCCTGCACCATTAAACTATGAAGGGTTTCCGAAAAGTGTGTGCACCTCCATCGGCAGTCAGGTGTGCCATGGAATCCCGAATACCGAAGATGTATTGGAGGAGGGAGATATTATCAATGTTGATGTTTCAACAATATATAATGGCTATTTTTCCGATTCTTCGCGTATGTTTATGATTGGAGAGGTACATCCGGAAGCAAAACGTCTGGTGGAAGTAACAAAAGAGGCAATTCAGGTAGGTCTCAATGAGGTCAAGCCTTGGAAACCAATCGGTAATGTTGGAGCGGCAATCAACGAATTTGCACAAAAAAACGGCTATTCGGTGGTGCGGGAAATCGGTGGACACGGAGTGGGATTGGCGTTTCATGAGGATCCTTATGTGAGTTTTGTCAGTGAATGGAATACCGGAATGATTATGGCACCGGGTATGGTATTTACCATTGAACCTATGATTAATATGGGAGCTGCGGATATATTTATTGATGCAGAAAATGAATGGACGGTTTATACGGATGATGGTATGCCATCAGCACAGTGGGAAGTGACACTTCTTGTAACGGATGACGGGTACGAGATATTGACATATTAATTTATTTTTAGGAGAACAGTTATGATTGAAGTTAAAAATATCAGTCAATCCTATGGCAAAAAGCAAATCATAAGAGATGTTTCTTTCACCGCCGGGGAAGGTGAATGCATCGGAATTGTGGGGGCCAACGGATGTGGTAAATCCACACTTCTTGGGGTGCTTTCAGGAATTATTAAGCCCTCCATGGGAGAGATCCTGTACGGAGGACAAAATGCACTTAAAGATGGCAAAATCTTTTCTACCTATGTAGGGTTTGTTCCACAGGATAATCCACTTATGGAAGAACTGACCGTTTATGACAATCTGAAATTCTGGTATTGTGACACCGGTCGTAATCTGAAGGAGGATATAGAACAGGGGCTTGTAAAGCGATTTGGTCTGGACGGTTATCTTAAAATGCCGGTTTACAAGCTATCCGGAGGCTGGAAGAAACGCTTGAGTATTGTATGTGCTCTGGCCGGCTCACCCAAGGTTCTGATCCTTGATGAACCCGGGGCGGCATTGGACATTGTGTTAAAAGAAGAAATCAAGGAATGCATTAAGGAATTGAAAAAAGAGGGTACAACGATTGTTCTTACAAGTCATGAGGAATCGGAGCTGTCCGTATGTGACCGGAAGTATTTATTAAAAGAAGGAGCGCTGCAAAGATTACCCGGTGATATTACAATACAGAAATTGATGGAGTTAATCAGAGGATGAACAAGAAAGGAATGCTGGTACAATTAAATATCAAGAAGGCATTTCATTATATCCCATTGGCGGTACTTGGTACGCTGGTGATGGGGGCAATCTTGGGCATGCTGGTCTACGGGGTGATTCTTTACGAAGCAAGAAGCGGTGAGGAATCGGCCAAAATGCCTGTGGCACTGGTAGTGGAGGATGAGAATCCCTATACGGATATGGCAGTTTCCTACATCACCGGTGAGAAAACGGTTAACGACTTATGTGATATTACCAGAATGAGCCGGGAGGAAGCCGTTGGATTACTGAATGAAGGCAAGGTAGAAGCGATTGTTCTGGTACCTGAAAATTTCATGAATGGGGTTTTGACGGGAGACAATATCCCTGCACGAATTATTCTGGATAAGGCCGGAGTCGGAACCAAGTCCGGGCAGTTTCGCTCACTGATTGCAGCCGCAGCACTGGATCTGGGTGTGACCCAGGCGGCAATCTATGCTGTTGATGAACTGTGTGTGGAACTTGGAATTGATGCTATCGAGGAATCCGAGGATTATCTCAATGTAGAATTATTTAAGTATTTTATGCGAAGAAGCCGGGTTTTGGATGTCAATCAAATCACCGCTACCGGGGACTTGTCTCTTGTGGAATTTTACGTGGCAGTTCTGGTGGTGTTATTATTATTTCTCATTGTTATCGTATGCGGAAAATTATTTATTCCGGAACATGGGATGTTTGATCGCATATTGGCGGGAAAAGAGCGCATGGGAGATATCTTTGTTACACTATCGGAACTTCATGGTGTAATACTGGGGTATTATGTATTGCTGGCAGGCCTTTATCTGTGCCTTTGCCTTGCGGGTTTTATCCCATTTCACTGGGCTTCACCGGTGATATTGTGGTTTGTGATTAGTTGTGTTTTTACCATAGGTATGTTCTTGTGCCGCCTGGCTGGAAATCAGGTGACGGCTGCGCTGACGGTATTTTTGTATACGATGGTGGATCTTTTTACGGCCGGGAATCTGGTTCCGGCGGTTTTCCTGCCGGAACTGGTCAATCGGATTGGGATGTTCTTTCCTACCCGGTACATTGTCCGATGCATGGGCGGAATACTGACCGGTGTGGTGGATTGGAAAAATTGTGGTATCGTTCTGCTGATTGCAGTAATATTCTTTGGTGGCATAATTATTGTGAATCGTTTGAAAAATAAAGTGGAGAATTCGTAATGAAAAAAAGCGCATTATTATTTATGCTTTTAAGCAAAAGACAATTTAAAAATGTTTTTTTCTGTATTCTTCTGGTTGCAATCCCGGTGATTACTTACTGTTGTGGCAGAATTGAAGGATTTCATGAGGGCCCGGTGAATGCGATTGCAATTTATAATGAGGATGAAGGAGAAATCGCCGGGCGCATAATAAATGACCTGTCCGCAACACAGGATGATTACCGGTTTGTAATTTATGATTCACTGTCTTTAATGGAAGCAGATGTGCTTGGGGATAAAGTATTGTGCGGGTATGCATTTTTACCGAATTTTACAGAGCGTCTTTTTGCGGGAGATACCAATAAGATTATTACCGTGATTTGTAAGGAAAATAGTCTTATGGCAGAATCTGTTAACGAGATCGTTTTTTCGCATTTTTATAAAGAATATTGTGAACATGCGATTCTGAAGTATACTGCTTCCAACGAAAAGTTCACAGCCCATGGCGATGTTTCAGGACCGTTGACAGAAAAATATCGGGATTATGTTGATGGGGATGCTATATTTAAGATTGAATTCGAAGAATTATCAGGTGAGGAATCCCTGGATGGTGCGACACAGATTCAAGAGGAAAATATAACCTTTCCTCTTCGTGGAATTCTGTCGATCTTAATGCTTCTTGGAATGTTTCTGGGTGTGATTAGTTATAATTCGGACCGTGAAAAGGGAATGTTTAAAACCCTGCGGGGAGGATTTGGCGTACAAAGCAGGATTCTGTATGTTTTGGTTCCGGTTTTTTATATTGCGTTGATGACACTTTTTAGCCTTTACGCCGGGGGCGTTCATGAGGGATTGTTAAAGGAAATAGGAGCGTTGATTTGTTATATTATTCTTCTTACAGCTGTCGGGGCTATGATGGGGTTAATCATCCCGGATAATCGGATTATTATGGGATGTATGCCGGTGGTCCTTTTGGCTTCAATACTGATCTGCCCGGTATTTGTTGATTTGGAAAATTATTTTGACGCAGTTCTTTGGATACGTAAGTTCTTTTTGCCACATTATTATCTTAAGTTTTTTGGGTAAAAATGTATGAAAGTAAAGACAAAAAAATTAAGAAAAATCTCTTGAAACTGAAAATGCAATATGGTACTATATCATAAATAAAAAAAGACTCCTGATTGGCGCAAGCCATGTCCGTCTTTTTTTTTTGCCTACAGGAATATGTAAATATAGATAAAAATTGAAAGGTAGATTGGTGGAAAAGATGAAGGCTTATCTAATTCTGGAAGACGGCACCGTGTTTACAGGAACGAGCATCGGAGCGAACAAAGAAGTCATCAGTGAGATCGTATTTAATACTTCGATGACGGGTTATCTTGAAGTACTTACAGATCCGTCCTACGCGGGACAAGCGGTGACAATGACCTATCCTCTTATTGGTAATTATGGTATTTGCCGTGGAGATATGGAGTCCCTCAAGTGTTGGCATGATGGTTTTATCGTAAGAGAACTGTCACGTATCCCTAGTAATTTCCGCAGTGAATATTCTATTCAGCAATTCTTGATAGAAAATGACATTCCGGGCATCAGTGGTATTGATACAAGAGCATTGACCAAGATCTTAAGAGAAAAAGGTACAATGAACGGAATGATCACGACTGATTCTAATTATGACCTTTCGATTGTTATCCCTAAAATAAAAGCATTTAAAGCATCAAAAGTGGTTGAAAAGGTTACCTGTAAAGAAAAGTATGTATTGAAGGGTGATGGATATAAGGTTGCATTAATGGATTTTGGTGCAAAGAAGAACATTGCCCGTTCATTAAATGAGAGAGGCTGTGAGGTGACCGTTTATCCGGCATCCACTACGGCGGAGGAAATTCTGGCAACCAATCCGGACGGTATTATGCTTTCCAATGGTCCCGGAGATCCGAAGGAAAATGTGGAAATTATTAAAGAGATTAAAAAGTTATATGATTCGAATATTCCAATTTTTGCAATTTGTCTTGGTCATCAGTTGATGGCGTTAGCAACCGGTGCGGATACCTACAAATTAAAGTATGGTCATCGTGGTGCGAATCACCCGGTAAAGGATCTTGCAACGGGAAGAGTGTACATTTCATCTCAGAATCACGGATACGCGGTAGATGAAAAGACGCTTGATCCAAAGGTGGCAAAGCCGGCCTTTATCAATGTCAATGATGGAACGAATGAAGGTCTCGCTTATGAAGGGAAGAACATTTTTACGGTGCAGTTCCATCCGGAAGCATGTGCAGGTCCACAGGATACTGCTTACTTATTTGATCGGTTCATTGATATGATGGGAGGTGCAAAGTAATGCCACTGAATAAAGATATAAAGAAAGTATTGGTTATTGGTTCCGGTCCTATCGTCATCGGACAGGCAGCAGAATTTGACTATGCAGGTACCCAGGCTTGCCGTTCTTTAAAGGAGGAGGGGCTTGAAGTTGTATTGGTAAATTCCAACCCTGCTACCATCATGACGGATAAGGATATCGCTGATGAAGTTTATATTGAGCCACTTACAGTTAAGGCATTACAGCAGATTATCCTGAAGGAAAAGCCGGACAGCATCTTACCTACCCTTGGTGGACAGGCCGGCCTGAACCTTGCTATGGAAATCGCTGAAACCGGTTTCCTTGAGGAACATAATGTAAAATTAATCGGTACCACTTCATTGACCATCAAGAAGGCAGAGGATCGTCTGGAATTCAAGAATACCATGGAGAAGATTGGCGAGCCGATTGCAGCTTCCCTGGTTGTTGAGAATATCGAGGATGGTGTTGCATTTGCCAATAAGATCGGATATCCGGTTGTACTTCGTCCGGCATATACCCTTGGTGGCAGCGGCGGCGGTATTGCCCACAATGTTCATGAGCTGGAGGAAATTCTTGCCAATGGTCTTCGTCTGAGCCGTGTGGGTCAGGTCCTTGTGGAACGCTGTATCGCAGGATGGAAGGAAATTGAATACGAAGTAATGCGTGATAGTGCAGGAAACTGTATCACGGTATGTAATATGGAAAATATTGACCCGGTTGGCGTTCATACCGGTGACAGTATTGTGGTTGCTCCTTCACAGACATTGTCGGATAAGGAGTATCAGATGCTTCGTACTTCGGCGTTAAATATTATCACAGAGTTAAATATCACCGGTGGATGTAACGTACAGTATGCGCTGCATCCGGATAGTTTCGAATATTGTGTAATCGAGGTAAATCCTCGTGTCAGCCGTTCGTCGGCACTTGCTTCGAAAGCAACCGGTTATCCTATTGCTAAGGTTGCTGCCAAGATTGCCGTTGGTTACACCCTGGATGAGATTAAAAACGCTATTACGGGAAAGACCTATGCAAGTTTTGAACCGGCATTGGATTACTGCGTTGTGAAGATGCCAAGACTTCCGTTTGATAAGTTCATTACGGCAAAGAGAGCACTTACCACCCAGATGAAGGCAACGGGGGAAGTAATGAGTATCTGTACGAACTTCGAAGGCGGTCTGATGAAGGCAATCCGTTCCTTAGAGCAGCATGTGGATTCGCTGATGTCCTATGATTTTTCTGCACTGGACATGGAGGAATTGGAGGAACAGCTTGCCAAGGTGGATGATCGTCGTATCTGGGTGATTGCAGAGGCGCTTCGTAAGGGTATGGATCCGGCTAAAATCAATGAGATTACAAAGATTGATCTCTGGTTCATCGATAAAATTCAGAATATTGTGAGTATGGAAAATGCTCTTAAGACCAAGCCACTGACCAGAGAACTTCTCTATGAAGCAAAGCGAATTGAATTCCCGGATCAGGTTATTGCCAAACTTACCGGCAAGACAGAAAAAGAGATTAAAGAATTACGACACGAGTATGATATTCGTGCAGCATATAAGATGGTTGATACCTGTGCGGCAGAGTTTGAAGCACAGACTCCTTATTATTATTCATGTTATGACGGATTGAATGAAGCCTGTGGCAACCGCCGTGCCAAGAAGGTATTAATTCTTGGTTCTGGCCCGATCAGAATCGGTCAGGGTATTGAGTTTGACTTCTGTTCGGTACATTGTACCTGGGCATTTAAGGAAGAGGGCTATGAGACCATCATCGTAAATAATAACCCGGAAACGGTAAGTACAGACTTTGATATCGCGGATAAGTTGTATTTTGAGCCATTGACACCGGAGGATGTGGAAAGCATCGTTGATGTGGAAAAACCGGATGGTGCAGTGGTACAGTTTGGTGGTCAGACCGCAATTAAGCTTACAGAAAGTCTGATGAAGATGGGCGTACCGATTCTTGGTACCAGCGCGGAAAATGTTGATGCGGCAGAAGACCGTGAACTTTTCGATGCCATTCTTGAAGAGTGTCATATCGCACGACCGAAGGGACAAACCGTGTTTACGAAGGAGGAGGCAATCAAGGCTGCCAATGAACTTGGTTATCCGGTATTGGTTCGTCCTTCCTACGTACTTGGTGGTCAGGGCATGCAGATTGCTATTTCAGATGAAGATGTAGCAACCTTTATGGATATTATTAATCGAATTCAGCAGGATCACCCGATTCTTGTGGATAAGTACCTGATGGGTAAGGAACTGGAAGTTGATGCCGTATGCGATGGAACCGATATCCTGATTCCCGGTATCATGGAACATATCGAGAGAACCGGTATCCATTCCGGCGATAGTATCTCTGTTTATCCGGCGAAGTCGATTTCCGATAAGGCGAAGGAAGCTATTATCGATTATACACAGAAGCTTGCCCGTGCACTTCATGTAAAGGGTATGATTAACATTCAGTTTATTGCATGCGGTGATGAGGTGTTTATCATCGAAGTAAATCCTCGTTCAAGCCGTACGGTGCCGTATATCAGTAAGGTTACAGGTATTCCGATTGTTAAGCTGGCAACGAAGGTGATTGTAGGTCATACTTTAAGAGAACTTGGCTATGAGCCGGGTCTTCAGAAAGAAGCTCCTTACTATGCAATCAAGATGCCGGTGTTCTCCTTTGAGAAAATCCGTGGTGCGGATATCAGTCTTGGACCGGAAATGAAGTCTACCGGTGAATGTCTTGGTATTTCTCCGGACTTTAACGAGGCACTTTATAAAGCATTCCTTGGGGCAAGTATTAACCCGACCAAGCATAAACAGATTATTATGACGGTTCGTAAAGAAGACCGCGGGGAGGCAGTGGAGATCGGTAAGAGATTCGAAGCTCTGGGCTACAAGATTTATGCAACAAGAGGAACCGCAAGGGATTTGAATGCCGGTGGTGTTCATGCAATTAAGGTTAATAAACTGGAGCAGGAGGCGCCGACTCTTCTGGATCTTCTTCTGGAACACAGAATCGACCTTGTAATCGATACACCAAGCAGTGGTGTGGAACATTCAAGAGATGGTTTCCTTATCCGCCGTACTGCAATCGAGACCGGTGTGACATGTCTTACAAGTATTGATACAGCCAATGCGTTAGTATCAAGTTTGGAAGTAGCGCATGCTGCGGAGTTAAATCTGGTAAATATTGCTGAAATATAATCGGATTTTTATTAAAGAAATTGAGTAAAATTGTGTGACAATTTTAGTGCAATAATGATAACTCGTTTCATAAGTAAATAGCGATATTTTTAGAAATAGGCAGAAACTTTCGGGTATTCTGCCTATTTTATTGTCTGAATTTTATGTATTTTTGAGAAAAATAGAAGAAAATGCTAAAAAACACGTAAAATTCACGATTTTTCATTTGACGATTTATAGGGAACTCTATATAATGTAATTAATTATGGATTTAATAACAATATATATGAATATAAGGGAGTGTTTTAATGACAACAAAGAGAAAACGAAAGAGAGTCCTGGCATGGATCTGTTCTCTTTTGGTTTTGACAAGTTACGTGGGGGCAATGCCATACATTGAAAATGAAATGACAGTTTATGCTGCAACCCAGACAGGAAAGGTTAACGGAGATCTCGTTAACGTTCGTACAGGGGCAGGTACAAGTTTTGATTATGTACGTAATGCCAGCGGTAGTAAGGTTCAGTTGAATCGAAATAATGAGGTTACAATTCTTGGAACAGCGACAGCAAGTGACGGAACCACCTGGTATCAGGTAAGTTTCTATTCCGGTGGTGTCGGATACACGGGCTATGTGTTCGGTGAATATGTAAACCTTACCAATGTTGTGGATTATGTGGAGGATGCAGACTTTGAAAAGTATCTGAGTGCCCAGGGATTCCCGGACAGCTACAAAGAAGGTCTTCGAAATCTGCATGCACAGTATCCGAAGTGGACCTTCGTTGCGGATCATTTAAATTATGACTGGAATGTGGCACTGGAGAATGAAAGCGTTGTCGGACGAAGCTTAATTAACAGTAATGCAATTAGTTCATGGAAGTCCATGGATCCAAGCGCATATGATTACAAATCCGGAAAGTGGTATGGATTTGATGGCGCATCCTGGGTAGCAGCTTCCAAGGAGTTAGTTGCGTATTGTATGGATCCGAGAAATTTCCTGGATAGCAGTTCCGTTTTTCAGTTTGAAAAACTGGCATATGATGGGAATGTACATAAAATCGAGGGTGTAGATAGTATTATTACAAATACATTTATGCAGGGTGTTACAATTCCTGATGATAATGGTGGTGCAATGTCCTATTCCCAGGCAATTATGAATGCAGCAATGGTTACCGGCGTCAGTCCGTACCATCTGGCATCCAGAATTATACAGGAGATGGGTGTCGGCGGTGGTTCGGGAAGTATTTCCGGAGCGGTATCGGGATATGAAGGACTTTATAATTACTTTAACCAGGGTGCCTATGCCCATGACGGAAGAAGCGCCATTATTAACGGATTGATTTATGCAAGAAAAAATGGATGGGACAGCCGTTACAAGGCAATCGTTGGCGGAGCGTCCTACATCGGAAAGTATTATATCAATGCAGGACAGAATACATTGTATTATGAGAAGTTCGATTTTGTCGGTGATCCTTATACGCACCAGTATATGACCAATATCCTTGCACCATCGGCGGAGTCTGCCAATGTGGCAAAGGGTTATACCGAGGAAATGAGAAAGAATCTTAATCTTGTTTTCGTTATTCCGGTTTTTCAGAATATGCCTGAGACTCCATGTCAGAAACCGGGAGGAAGCGGTAGCGCAAATAATACGCTTGCAAGTCTTGGTATTGAGGGCGTGAATTTGACACCAACATTTAGCAGTTTTGTCTATGACTATGATGTCATTGTGGATAAGAGTGTAGCAAGTATTAACGTCAGTGCAACGGCATTGGATTCCACGGCAATGATTGCGGGAACCGGTACGGTGAACCTGAATGAGGGTTCTAATGAAGTTAAAATTGCTGTTACCGCAGAAAATGGTGAGGTTAAGGTCTACACGATCAATGTATTCCGCGGGGATGCAAGTGACGCACCGGATAACACAACCTCAGGTGGCCAAAATACATCTACAGGCGGTGGAACCGGTACTGTAGCGACGGGAGATGTGAAGATTACAGAAAATTATACCCTTACATCGATTATGTCGGTCGATACAACCAACAAGATTGTTGCAGGAATTCAGCCGGGAGTTAGTGCCGCTGAATTGTTAAAGAACGTTAAGACAAGTGAGGGCGAGGCTTACGTTCTTAATAACGACGGAACCATCAATGCAGGAAATGTGGCAACGGGTAACCAGTTCCTTATGGTTGATAAGGACGGAAAGGAAGTTGCCCGCTACAACGTTGTTATTTATGGTGATGTCAACGGTGACGGAGCAGTTGATAGTCTGGATCTTGTTTATGTCAAGAGACATGTTCTGGGCATTAAGAGTCTGGAAGGAACCTACGCAGTGGCCGGTGATACGAATCGTCAGAATGACGGTATTTCAAGTCTGGATCTCCTATATCTGAAACGACACATTTTGGATATTTCCAAGATTCAGCAGTAAGGGGGCAATATGAGAAATAAAGTTAAAATTATTGTAGCTTTGTTGGCGGCAACCGTGATGTTGCTGCCATGGAGCGCGTTGAATGAGGTATTTGCGGCAGATGCGGCTAACGTAACCGTAACCGGTGGTGAGGTTGCAGTGGGGCAGGAAGTTGCAGTTACCATTTCTATTTCGGGAAATACAGAGAAAATATTGGTTACCGATCTTTGGGTGGAGTATGATCCTGCAATTCTGGAAGCTGTAGAGGGAACCTATACCGCCGGAGGCGGAGGAAAGGTGCGAATCTTTTCCGATAGCGGTGAAGCAACTTATACATTGAAGTTTAAAGCTTTGGCTGCTGGAAACAGTAGTGTGGGTGTTATTAATTCCCAAAGTATTATCGGAACCGAAAAAACGGATAAGGCTACTTTATTTACAAGTGCCGGCACGGTTGCTGTTAAAGGTACAGCTTCACAGTCGAAAAATAATGAGTTGTCTGCACTGGTTGTAAGTCCCGGAACCTTGACACCGGCATTTTCCAAGGATGTTACAACCTACAACATTACATTGAGTGAATTTGTCAACAAGCTTACCATTAGCGCAACACCGGCGGATGCCAAGGCAAAGGTTTCTGTTTCCGGAGCTTCCATGGATCCGGGAGACAATGTTACCAAGGTCACGGTTACGGCAGAAAATGGTGATCAGAAGGTATATACCATTTATACCAAGATTCCGGTGACGGAAACAAAGCCGGAAGAAAAGAAGGATCTTCAGATTGAGTTTAACGGAAAGAAATACAATGTCATCAGCAATTTTGATGAAAGCTTATTGCCGGAGGGCTATGAGGCACAGGAATATACCTATAAGAAGAATAAGATTAACGTAGGTAAGGGACTGGCAAATGGTAATATTCTCTTTTGTATTTCAGAAGCTGACGTGAAAGATGCGCCAAAGCAGTTTGTTATATACAACGAACAGACAGGTAATTTCTCGATGCTGATGCTGATTACCACCAGAGGACTTTCTTATACCATCGTGGAAGATGCGGATGTTTTAAACAGTGTGGAAATTCCGGAAGGGTTTGTGGAAAGCAGTTATACCATCAACAATATCCCTTATCGTGTGTGGATGGATGGAAATGACGCAACAGCGCAGTATTTTATTATCTATGCAGTGGGTCCTAACGGAGATGCGGGCTGGTATCAGTATGATATGACGGAAGAGACTATGCAGCGAGCGTTTATCAATAAGGCGTCACAGGAGTCGGCGACGGAGCCGGCAAAGGTTGAGGAAACATCATCGGCTGCACTGGAGACTCCAACGGCAGATGAAAGTGCTCTTCAGATGGAATATGACAACTATGTGAAGAAAACACGTGTGGCAATGTCCATGATGGCAGTGCTTTTAGCAGTGGTTATTATCATTATTATCATATTTATCATCCGATCATTCCATGATTCCCAGAGCGATGAATATGAATACGATGAATCCGGGTATTCCGAAGGTCCTTCTTCCAGATATGATATCGAAGAAGAAATGAACCGCAAACGGGAAGTAAAGAAAGAAACCAAGACTAAGAAAGAGAAAAAAGCATCATCCGATGATGATGACGATGATGAGATTACATTTTTAGGATAGAACTTCAAAAAGGGGCTGTCGCTTTAACGAATGAAAATTCGTGAAGGGGCGGCCCTCTTTGTGTTGGATGAAGTGTTTGTGGGGGATACGCTGATGCCGGCATAGGAAAATAGGATTTTGGGAATCTCTATGCCGGATTTAGCCTAAATCAGTTGTTGAAAAACGGATGCCGGCATAGGGAAATGGGATTTTGGGAATCCCTATGCCCAATTTAGCAAAAATCAGCTGTTGAAAAGCGTATGCCGGCATAGGGAAATGGGATTTCGGGAATCCCTATGCCGGATTATGTCCTCGATAAGATTTATCCGGTCTACACCTCCTGAAGGGAACATATCACTTCATGAAATATTGACATTTAGATACAATTGTTATAGTATATGTATAACATAAATGAGGATAAGGGGTGTTGTCAATGTATGTGACGATTGATTTTAATAGCGATGAAGCGATTTATGTGCAGCTGATGAATCAGATCATCATGGGAATTGCCTTATCGGAGTATCATGAGGGCGATACACTGCCGTCGGTCAGACAGTTGGCAGATACGGTTGGAGTTAACATGCATACGGTTAATAAGGCATATAATATTCTGCGACAGGAAGGATATATTAAATTGGACCGACGAAAAGGTGCGGTGATTGCGGTGGATCTGGATAAACTGGAAGCTATGAATTCCATGACGAAGGAACTGCGTATGGTAATTGCCAAAGCACTTTGTAAGAATATTAGTCCGAATGAGATACACGAAGTTGTGGATGATATTTTAAATGAGTATATGGGAGGCAAATAAAAATGTTGTGTGAGAATTGCAACAAGAACGAGGCAACCATTCATTATACAGAAGTTATTAATGGTGTGAAAAACGAAAGACATCTGTGCGGAGAGTGCATGCAGGAAATGGATGGCGGTATGGAGGGCGAATTTCCTTTTTCAAAGCTGATACGCGGAATGCTGGCAGCGCATTTGAATAACGGGGAGATTGGGGTCAATCCTACAAAGCAAATTTATTGTCCAAAATGTCAGATGACATATAACGAATTTATTAAACTTGGAAAGTTCGGATGTGCTGAGTGCTATGGCGTGTTCGGACCATTAATCACGGAAAATATCAAGAAAATTCAGGGCGATACGACACATAAAGGAAAGAAGTACAGCCGATATGTGGAGGAGGAACAAAAGCAGATCGAGGAAGTTTTAAAGGAGCCGAAAGAAAACGGTGATCCGATCACAATTCTGCAAAATAGATTGCAGAAATCCATACAGGTTGAAGATTATGAGACTGCAGCAAAACTTCGGGATGAAATCAGAAAGATCAAGAAGGATAAGGAGAGTTCGAAGAAAAATGCTTAGATGGTTTGAAGAAGCGGGAGCCGGGGCAGATGTAATCATTTCAAGCAGGGTGCGACTGGCGCGTAATATTAGTGCCTATCCTTTTTCTACAAAGATTACATCCGAACAGACGGATAAGATGTTAAGCGATGTTGGCAAGGTGCTGATTAAGGATGTTAAGACTTCGGGATACCGGGATTACATTCTGGAAGATCTGGATCACATTGAAAAGGAAGCGCTGGTGGAACGGAATGTGATAACGAAATATCTGGCAGAGCAGGATAAGGCTATGTTTTTTGTGTCCGAAGATGAGAAGAACACGGTGATGCTTAATGAGGAAGATCATATTCGGATTCAATGTATTTCGGCGGGAATGAATCTGGAGGAGTGTTATAAGAGAGCGGAACAAATGGACCAGCGTATCGGGGAACAGGTGACCTATGCTTATGATGATAACTTTGGGTATTTGACTACATGTCCTTCCAATGTGGGAACTGGAATGAAAGCATCATTAATGTTGCATCTTCCGGCCTTGAGCAATACGAAGAAAATACAGGATCTGATGAATGAAGTTGGCCGTTTTGGAATTAATATGAGGGGAATGTATGGTGAAGATGGTAGCGGATGCGGACATATATACCAGATATCCAATCAGAAGACATTGGGACAAAGTGAACAGGAGATTATTAACAACTTAGAAAATCTTGCAAACCAGATTTGTGAGCAGGAACGGCAATGCAGGAGGCAGGTTCTCAAAAAAGACCGATTAAAATTGGAGGATGAGATTTATAAATCTTATGGTATCTTAAAGTACTCCCGTATGTTAAAATATAAAGATGCAATGCTCTTTTTGTCGGAATTGCGATTGGGGTTATCCCTGGGATTGTTGCAGTTTCAGGAAAAAACGGACTTTATTGTATATCAGTTAATGATTGGTGTTCAGCCGGCAAATCTGAAACTGATTATGGGAAATGATTATTCAGAGACGGAACTTGAACAGAAGAGAGCGGAATTTATTCGTGAAAATTTGCCTTTAATAAATTAAAAACTTGAATAGGATGAATCGGAAAGGAGATATCTCATGCAGGACAGATTTACAGAAAAAGCAGATGAAGCTTTAAAACGTGCTGCTGTTATTGCTAAGGAATTAGGACATGGATATGTTGGAACAGAACATATTCTCATTGGACTATTGGATGCAGGAGATAATGTTGCGGCGTCCGTGCTGATGGGGCATGGCGTTGAGCAGGAAAAATTAGAAGAATTGGTGGAACAGTTGATTGTTCCGGAATCTACAGTTAATGTAGTAGATCCGGAGACCTATACACCAAGAGCGCGGAAGGTGCTTTTACAGGCGTCGAAGGAGGCGGTCCGTTTTAAGTCGGCATTGATTGGAACGGAACATCTTCTCATTGGAATTATTAAGGAATATGATTGTGTGGCAACACGTTTATTAAATGCAATTGGTGTCAGCGTTCAGAAAATCTACATGGATCTTCTGATTGCTATGGGAGAAGATGGGAACGTGATGAAGGAGGATTTTCCAACGGGAAAGCCGAAGATGAACGCAAAATCTTCGACACCGACACTGGAACAGTATAGCAGAGATCTTACCCAGTATGCCCGCGACGGAAAGCTGGATCCGGTGATTGGAAGAATGGATGAGATTCAGAGGGTAATTCAGATTCTTAGCAGAAGAACCAAGAACAATCCGTGTCTGATCGGCGAGCCGGGGGTTGGTAAGACGGCGATTGCAGAAGGTCTGGCCATTAAGATTGTTGAGGGAAATGTACCGGATACATTAAAGGACAAGCGTGTTGTTACGCTGGATCTTTCGGGAATGATTGCCGGAACGAAGTATCGTGGCGAGTTTGAGGAAAGAATCAAGAAAATAATTAACGAGGTGCGCAATGCAGGGAATATATTACTTTTTCTGGATGAATTGCACACATTGATCGGTGCCGGCGGTGCGGAAGGTGCTATGGATGCATCCAATATTTTAAAACCTTCTCTTTCAAGAGGTGAGATTCAGTTGATTGGTGCAACAACACTGGAAGAATACCGGAAACACATTGAGAAGGATGCGGCGCTGGAACGTCGATTCCAACCGGTTAAGGTAGAGGAACCGACAAAGGATGAAACACTTGCGATCTTAAAGGGACTTCGGGGCAAATATGAAGAGCATCATGGGGTGAGTATTTCGGATGAGGCTCTGGTGGCAGCAGTGAACATGTCGGAACGTTATATTAATGACCGTTTCCTGCCGGATAAGGCAATTGACTTGATGGACGAGGCATCTTCGAAAGCGCGACTGGGTGCTTATGATAAGCCGGAAAATATCAAGAAGGTTGAAAGAGAAATTGAAGCTTTATCGGCTGCGAAAGAAGAGGCAATCAAGAATGAGGCCTATGAATTAGCAGGTGAAATTAAGAAAAAGCAACAGAAAAAGAAGGAACGTCTGGAGAAACTGATGACACAGTGGGAAGATGAAAAAGTGACTCATCGCATTGTGGTTGGAGAAGACGATATTGCAGATGTAGTATCACTCTGGACGAAAATTCCGTTGAAGAAGTTGGCAATCGAGGAATCGGAACGCTTGATGCAGTTAGAATCGGTACTTCATGAGCGTGTTATTGGACAGGAGGAAGCGGTTACTGCGGTTTCAAAGGCAATGCGGCGTGGTCGTGTTGGTCTTAAGGATCCGAAGAGACCGATTGGATCCTTCTTGTTCCTTGGACCGACCGGTGTAGGTAAAACGGAATTATCCAAAGCACTGGCGGAGGCAATGTTTGGCAGCGAGAATGCTTTGATTCGCGTTGACATGTCCGAATATATGGAGAAACACAGTGTATCCAAGCTGATCGGATCACCTCCGGGATATGTGGGCTATGAAGAGGGTGGCCAGCTTAGCGAGAAAGTACGCCGCAACCCATATGCGGTTGTTCTTTTTGATGAGATTGAAAAGGCCCATCCGGATGTGTTTAATATTCTTCTGCAGGTGTTGGATGATGGACACATTACAGATTCAACAGGAAGAGTCGTTGATTTTAAGAATACCATAATCATTATGACATCCAATGCAGGGGCACAGAATATTGTGGAGCCTAAGACCTTAGGATTTGCGGGAAAGACCGATGAGAAGCAGAATCATGAAGCCATGAAAGCAAAAGTTATGGATGAAGTGAAGAGGATTTTCCGTCCGGAATTTATCAATCGTATTGATGAGATTATTGTATTCCATATGTTGAATAAGGAACATATGGGACAGATTGTTGATATTATGATGGAAGAGATGAAT
The DNA here is from genome assembly GCA_051877855.1 of Lachnospiraceae bacterium. GTDB lineage: Bacteria > Bacillota > Clostridia > Lachnospirales > Lachnospiraceae > MGBC120314. The sequence goes on from JBJEJH010000029.1 coordinate 31,108, forward strand.
AAACGTCTTAAGGAGCAGATGAATATTACCCTGACTTTGAATGATGATGCAAAGAAGTTTATCATTGATGACGGCTATGATTCCAAGTATGGTGCAAGACCGTTGAGAAGAACTCTTCAAAGTAAGGTGGAAGATTTGCTGGCCGAGAGAATACTCGAAGGTAAGATCAAGAAAGGTCAGAATGTGGTTGTAACATGCGAGGATAAAAAGATTGACTTTTTGATGAAAAATGCTAAAACTACTAGAAAAAAGTCACAAAATATAGTATGATATAACTATAAAAAGTTTTAGAAAAATAAAACTTTAAATAACTTCAGGAGGGCAATTACCAATGGCAGTAGTTAGTGAGTTAATTTGTTCCGAAGCAGATGGAACAATCAGTTTTGGCAATTATTTGTTAGATACAAAATCCAAGAAGTCAGACTTCGAATATAATGGAGATTTATATAAAGTAAAGACCTTTAAGGAAATTACCAAGTTAGAGCGTAACGAGATGTTCGTATATGAGTCGGTTCCGGGAACGACGGTTCATAATCTTAAGGTAACCGATAACGGTGTGGAATTTAAGGTAGAAGGTGCTGAAGATGCACAGATTACTTTAGAGTTGGAACCGGAGAGCGAATATAAGGTTAGCGTTGATGAGGTTGCTACGAATGGAATGAGAACCAATCTTGGCGGAAAGCTTGTGTTGAGTGTAGAATTAGGCGAAGGAAAGACCGCATCCGTTAAGGTTGAGAAAGTCTAAGACGTGATTTAAAAACATTTGCATAAACTTGATTTAAAGCCATATACATTTATGTATATGGCTTATTTCTTCTGGTAGAGAGTGCATGGACTAAGTTAAATATGGAACAGTAAACGTGAGATATGTTTGGAAAAGGGGCGACGAAGATGGCAAAGGGGAAAAGTACTTTATTTTTTTGTAAAGAGTGTGGCTATGAGTCTGCAAAATGGTTCGGACAATGTCCGGGTTGTAAAGAGTGGAATACATTTGTTGAGGAACCGGTAGTGAAGGATTCCGCCGGAAAGAAAAAGAGTATCATTCTTTCTGAGGAACCGGTGACTTTATCGGCGATTTCTATTGAAAAGGAAGATCGCATTCAGTCCGGTATTGGGGAGCTTGACCGTGTACTGGGCGGCGGAATTATTAAAGGTTCATTGGTGTTAGTGGGTGGTGATCCGGGTATCGGTAAATCAACACTGTTAATACAGATGTGCAAATATGTTGCGGATGAAGGGCATAAGGTGCTCTATATTTCAGGAGAGGAATCCTTAAAACAGATTAAGGTACGTGCAGAACGAATAGGAACATTTAATGAGAACCTGTCGTTATTGTGTGAAACGAATCTGGATCTTGTGGAAGGCTCGATTAAGAAATATCTTCCGGAAATTGTCATTATTGATTCGATTCAGACGATGTATCGTGAGGAAATCGGGTCAGCGCCGGGAAGTGTAAGCCAGGTAAGAGAGTCCACCACGGTACTGATGCAACTGGCTAAGGGGCTTGGAATATCCATCTTTATTGTGGGTCATGTGACGAAGGAGGGGGTTGTTGCAGGACCAAGAGTGTTGGAGCATATGGTGGACACGGTGCTGTATTTTGAAGGCGATCGTCAGGCAAGTTATCGAATCCTTCGCGCAGTTAAGAATCGATTCGGCTCAACCAATGAGATCGGTGTATTTGAGATGCGTGAAAATGGATTGATGGAAGTCTTGAATGCATCCGAATACATGTTAAATGGTCGTCCGGAAAATGCCACAGGTTCTGTGGTTGCATGTCTCATGGAAGGAACAAGACCAATTTTGGTGGAAATTCAGGCACTGATTTGTAAGACGTATTTTAATATGCCTCGACGAACTGCGGTGGGAACGGATCCCAACCGTGTCAATCTCCTGATGGCGGTATTGGAAAAACGTCTGGGACTTCGGCTGGCTGAATGCGATGCCTATATTAACATCGCGGGGGGCTTGCGCAGTAATGAACCGGCATTGGATCTTGGTATAATTTTGGCGATATTGTCGAATTATAAGAACCGGGAAATCGGTGATCGAACGATAGCCTTTGGTGAAGTGGGATTATCCGGAGAAATTCGTGGGGTAAGTCAGGCAGAACTTCGTGTGGCAGAGGCAATAAGACTTGGATTTGACCGTTGTATTATTCCATCCGTATGTCTGGCTTCGGTGGAAAAAATGAGAAGTAAAATTGAATTGATTGGCGTGAAAAATGTCAACGATTTAATGCAAATGATGTAGATATTGTGGTTGAAATGTAGTTTTTTACTATATATTGTGAAAAAAAATATATTTCTGAAAAAATATAAAAAATTTCAAAAAAAGGTGTTGACTTAACATTTCTAAAATGATATTATAAACAAGCTGACGCGTGAGACGGAAGCGAAGAACCTTGATAATCAAACAGTGAAACAACCCTGAAAATTTCAAAGATTTTCAGCTTTTACGCGAACGGTTCAAATGAACCGACAGTAAATAAGTTTGGAGGAAACAGACCGAAGGTCTGGCGAGGCTCCAAACATCGGAAGCTTAAAGCTTCAAAAAGTCCAGAAGAATTCTGGCGGAATCAAATTTTTGGTTTCTAATTGCTTACGCAATTACGAATTTTTTATGAGAGTTTGATCCTGGCTCAGGATGAACGCTGGCGGCGTGCTTAACA
>JBJEJH010000030.1:0-106865 GCA_051877855.1 Lachnospiraceae bacterium
TTGAGACAACCATTGAGGGTGCTTCACATATCATCATCAATATTTCCGGTGATATCAGCTTGATTGAAGCAAATGAAGCAGCTTCCTATGTAGAGGAATTGGCAGGAGAGAACGCAAACATCATCTTTGGTGCGAAATGCGATAACAGCTTGACCGATGTTGCAGTAATTACAGTTATTGCAACCGGACTTGCAGATCCGGGTGCTGTTGAGACACCGGTTCAGAATGCTATGGCAGGATTTGGATATCGTCCTGCACAGCCGACAACAGCTCGCCCGGGAATGGGCATGGGTGCCGGTATGGGACAGACAACAGCTCGTCCGATGGGTATGGGCGTAGCAGGAGTACATCCGGCTGGACAGCCTATGAATGGTATGGGACAGGCCAGACCATCAGGAATGGGCATGGGCGCCGGTATGGGACAGGCTCAGCCGGGCAATGCAGGAATGGGTATGAACCGTCAGCCGATGAGTCCGGCAGGTGCACAGCCAATGGGTGGCATGCCACAGACTCCGGTTCAGCCGACACAGAAGGAGAAGGGTATTAGTATTCCTGATTTCCTTCAGAAGAAGTAAATAGCGGATTTTGGGACAGTTATTTCGGTAACTGTCCTTTTTTTATTTGTTTACAGGTTTTTGGGCTTGGTTATATGAAGCGTAAGGATAAAATAAAATGTCGAAAAATGTCGAGAAATTCTTTTGGACGGTCGACAGGATATGACAGACTTTGTAAATGCCCTGGAATATAATTTGAACAGAAAAAACGCTTGAACTTAGCGTAAAATGGAGGTGAGACTGAATTCGAATATATCTTGATACATTTTTCCTGGTTAATTTTATTATGGATTATGTGGTGTTATGCATAACACGTCATATGATGGGACTTTCAGGGGAAGGACTAAGGATTGTGTGTGCGGCTGTAATTGGGGGATTATGGTCAATGGCTGCAGTATGTCTCATGATAAAGTTTGAAGGATGGAAGATATGGATCGACCTGGTTACATATTGCGTTATTACATTGGTAATGTGGGCGGTGGCCTCAGGATGGAAACAGCGGAGAAAATGGCTAAAAGGCGCTTTGGTGATGTGGATTGTGACAATGGTTCTATCCGGAGTCAGTCATGTTTTGTGGTATCACAAATCCTATGGATATGCATGGGTTTCGGGAATGATCCGGAAAGAATATTTGCTTGGGGCAATTTTATTTGGAATTGTATTGCAACAGGTGGTCCTTCAAATGATTAGGATACGTAGGAAGTATGGTAATGAGATATATAAAGTTCGATTAACGGTCAATCGTAGGCAAATCGAAATGAATGGGTTATTTGATTCCGGGAATGTTTTGACGGATCCTTATACGGGGCGCATGGTACATATTGTTCGACTGGAATTGCTGCAGAAGGTATTGGAAAAGCAGGAAAATCCGGCACAGATGCATTATCGCCTGATACCATTTCATTCAGTTGGGGAACAAGAAGGATTATTGCCTGTGATTGATGTAGAATGCATGGAGGTCTTTGACTGTAAACAAAGAATTTATAAGGATGCTGCAACCATTGGCTTATATGACGGAATTCTGACAGGAACAGATTCCTATGATGTATTGCTGAACGGAGCGCTTCTTAGAAATTAAAAGAGGGGATATTATATGGTGTTAAAGGTGGTAGTTCCAGAACAATTCCGTTTTAAAATGGTGCCTACAATAAAGAACCTGATGATGTTGAATCAAGGGGAAATTCATTATATAGGTGGAGCGGATGTGTTACCTCCACCGTTGGAGGCGGAAGAGGAAGCAAAGATCATTGAACGGCTTGCGGATGAACAGGATACAAAGGCAAAGTCATTGCTGATAGAGCATAATCTTCGTCTGGTGGTTTATATTGCAAAAAAATTTGATAATACAGGAGTGGGTGTTGAAGATCTGATTTCCATAGGAACCATTGGTTTAATTAAAGCGATTAATTCCTATAAACCAGATAAGAATATTAAACTTGCAACCTATGCATCCAGGTGCATTGAGAATGAAATACTGATGTATCTTAGAAGAAATAGCAAGACGAAGATGGAAGTGTCCATTGATGAACCGTTGAATGTAGATTGGGACGGGAATGAATTATTACTGTCCGACATTTTGGGAACGGATGAGGATGTGATTTATAAAGACATCGAAGATGAGGTGGAAAGAAATCTTTTGGAAAAGGCCATTAACCGGCTTTCTGAACGTGAGAGAACCATTGTGGATTTAAGATTCGGATTGACTGCTCCGGATGGTAATGAGATGACCCAGAAGGAAGTCGCGGATTTGCTTGGCATATCACAATCTTACATATCACGTTTGGAAAAGAAGATTATTAAGAGGTTGAAAAAAGAAATCGTACGATTTGAATAGGAAATATGATTTTATTTCTAAAGGGAATTGAATTGAACGTGAAAAGGGAGAAAACCAAGAGGTTTTCTTTCTTTTTTTGTGTCGAAAATGTGCCCAGGATGTTCATAAGAATAGCATGGAATGCTATTTATGAATATCCTGTGGTGACATTATTTCTCAATGATTTTTCTACTCCAGATAGTGTCTCATCGAAGTTAAGGCATTCTTTTCCAGACGACTTACCTGTGCCTGGGATATGCCGATTTCATCGGCAACCTCCATTTGTGTTTTGCCGTCGAAGAAACGCATATGAATAATCTGGCGTTCACGTTCGGACAGACGTTTTAATGCGTTGTTCAGCACCAGATCCTGTACCCAGTTTTCTTCGGTGTTTTTAGTGTCGCTTACCTGGTCCATGACATAGAGGGTGTCGCCTCCTTCGGAATAGACCGGATCATAGAGAGATATTGGACTCTGGATGGCATCCAGTGCCATGACGATGTCCTCTTTGTCCATGCCGATTTCACTGGCAATTTCTGTAATGGTTGGTTCTTTTTGATTCTGTCGGGTTAGATTTTCTTTGGCATAGATTGCTTTATATGCAGTGTCCCGCAAGGAACGGGATACACGGATGGAATTGTTGTCACGTAGATATCGTTTGATCTCTCCAATAATCATTGGAACAGCATAGGTGGAAAATTTTACCTGCTGTGTAACGTCGAAATTGTTTATGGCTTTGATTAATCCGATACAACCGATCTGAAATAAGTCGTCCATATTTTCATTACTGTTGGAAAATCGCTGTATAACGCTTAAAACAAGGCGAAGATTGCCTTTGATATAGAGTTCCCGGGCTTCTTCGTCCCCTGCTTTGATTCGCTTAAATAGTTCTTCTTTTTCTTCTTCTTTCAGTAATGGAAGGGTTGCGGTGTTGACTCCGCAGATTTCGACTTTGTACAGTGCCATAGTAATGTCCTCCATTGTTGTTATAAAAAGCTTATAAAAAGATTTTTGCCTGAATTGAAAGCTTTATACTTGAAAGAATTGGCAGAATTTTTTTTGAAGCATAATCTATAGTAGGAGGTGGATTATGCGAATCTGTGATCTGAAAAATAAAGAAGTGGTTAATGTTTGTGACGGTAAAATTCTTGGATGTGTATGTGATGTGGATTTTGATATTCATCGCGGTGTCATCTGTGCCATTGTGGTTCCGGGACCGATTAAGATCTTTTCTTTCTGTGGCAGGGACTGCGAATTTGTTATTCCGTATAACAAAATCGAATGTATCGGTCCGGATGCAATTCTGGTCAAAGTATGTCTGGATGAGGTTCGTGTAAAGTGTTAATACACAAATGGATGTTGACCGTGGGATTGGAATTTTATATAATAAAAGCTAACGAAAATTCGAGAATATAGGAGGATAACCATGAAGTGTCCGTTTTGTGGAAGTGAAGATACGGGTGTTGTGGATACAAGACCGGTGGAAGAGACGAATTCCATTCGAAGAAGGCGTGAGTGCGTGAAGTGCGGAAAGCGTTTTACAACCTATGAGAAGATTGAAATGATTCCGTTGATCGTAATTAAGAAGGATGATAAGAGAGAACCATATGATCGTCGTAAAATCGAAGCGGGTATTCTACGTTCCTGCTATAAATGCCCGGTGTCAATCAATGAGATTAATGCCATCGTAGATGAGGTGGAAGCTTCTGTATTCTCGCTGGGAGAGCGGGAAGTATCTACCAGCAAGATTGGTGAGATTGTCATGAGTAAGCTGAAGGAAGTGGATGCTGTGGCTTATGTACGATTTGCTTCGGTTTATCGTGAGTTTAAGGATGTTAATACTTTCATGGACGAGCTGAAGAAGTTCTTAGAGTAATGAAGAACATTGAGAATTGATTGTAGCAGGAAGAGAGAAATGTTTAGGAAGTTTTATCCCAGGGAATATCTGGACAGTACATATGAGATTGATTTTGAAAAAATGTATGAGCGCGGGTATAGAGGCGTGATTTTTGACATTGATAATACTTTGGTTATGCATGGGTACCCGGCTGATGAACAAGCAGTTGGGTTCTTTGACAAACTGCGTGAAATTGGTTTTTCAACCTGTCTTGTGTCCAATAATAAACGGCCTCGTGTGGAGAGTTTTGCGGTGGATGTGAAGTCGGAATTTATCTTTAAGGCCAACAAACCTTCCGTGAAGGGGTATCAGGCAGCGATGGAGAAAATGGGAACCGATAAGAATAGTACATTCTTTGTGGGAGATCAGCTTTTTACGGATGTGTACGGAGCTAATCGAACCGGATTGTATACGATTCTTGTTAAGCCCATCGATCCTCATGAAGAGATTCAGATTGTGCTTAAGCGCTATCTTGAGAAGATTGTTCTATTTTTCTATAAGAGGAAAAAGTGAAAGATAAAGAGGTTATACAATGGAAATTAGTGCAAAGACAAGAGTTTGCGGATTGATGGGAAATCCGGTGGGACATTCCTGTTCTCCGCTGATTCACAACAGTCTGTCACAACTTTTAGATATTAATATGGCATATACCACGTTTTGCGTGGAGAGTGCTGGGGTAGAAGATGCAGTCAAGGGCGCCTATGCCTTAAATCTTCTGGGAATGAATGTAACGGTGCCTCATAAACAGGCGGTAATTCCTTATCTTAAAGAAATCGATCCTCTGGCAGAGAGCATTGGCGCGGTTAATACGCTGGTGCGTACAGAGGGAGGTTATAAGGGGTATAACACGGATATATTAGGACTTTATCGTGCTCTGTGTGAGGAGGATATTGCGTTAGAAGGAGAGAATGTTATTATTCTTGGAGCCGGTGGTGCTGCCCGTGCTATTGCATTTCTTTGCGGGGAGAAAAAAGCCGGAAGGGTATATTTGCTGAACCGTACCGTAGAAAAGGCACAGGATATTGCGGATGCGGTGAATGCCAAGGTGGGACGTGATGTCGTAGTTCCTATGGCAATTGAAGATTACAATAATCTTCCGGTGGCAAGGTATCTGTGTATTCAGACCACCAGTGTGGGGCTTCACCCACATGATGATGAGGCAGTGATTGAAGATCCTGCGTTTTATCAGATGATTCACACGGGATTTGATGCAATCTATAATCCCTATGAGACTAAGTTCATGAAACTTGTAAAGGAGGCCGGCGGTAAATCTTATAACGGCCTTAAAATGCTTCTTTATCAGGCGGTGGAGGCCTATGAACTGTGGAATGATGTGAAGATTAACAGAGAAATCTCGGACAAGGTATATCAGAGATTGAAGAAGGAAATGGGAATCAATGATTAATGTTATTTTGATTGGATTTATGGGTTGTGGTAAAAGCACTTTCGGTAAATGGCTCGCCGATAAACAGCAGATGAACTTTGTGGATACGGATGAGATGATTGAGGAGATTGCAGGAACCACGATCAGTAATCTGTTTGAGGAAAAAGGCGAGGCATATTTTCGGCAGTTTGAGACAGAAATGCTTAGGTTGATGTTGGGGAATACCCGGGATTTGACTCTGGAGGAATTCCGAAATGCAGACCTGGCAAGGTACATAATAGATCGTTCTGCCATTGTTTCGGTGGGAGGTGGCCTTCCCATGAAGGAAGAGAACAGGACACTCCTTAAGAAGATGGGGAAGGTCGTTTTCCTGGATGCCGGAGTGGATGAACTTGTAAAGCGCTTGGAAGGTGATAACACAAGACCACTTTTAAAGGGGACAAATCTTCGTGAACGTATTGAAAATCTCATGGATATCCGTCTTAGTACCTATGAGGATCTGGCGGATGTTATCATTGATACGGATGCCAGAACGATGTATGAGATCTATGAGGAACTGATGAAAGAGTGGGAATAGGTTTTTCATGGTGTGTACCATAAAGGATTATTCGAAAAAAGTTCTTGCGTAATTGCGGTACATAGTATAAAATATTACAAGATAATTCCAAGGAGGTTTACCTGAATATGGTAGTTGCAGGCGATTTTAAAAATGGATTGACACTTGAATATGATGGCAATATCTGGACTGTTATCGAGTTCCAGCACGTTAAGCCGGGTAAGGGTTCACCATTTGTTAGAGCAAAGTTAAAGAATATTAAGAGTGGCGGTGTTATTGAAACATCTTTCAGACCAACCGAGAAATTCTCATTGGCCATGATCGAGAGAAAGGAATACCAGTACCTTTATCAGGATGGAGACCTTTACAACTTCATGGATGTTGAGACATACGACCAGGTTGCTCTTTCCTCAGATAATGTAGGTGATTCATTGAAGTTCGTTAAGGAGAATGAGATGGTTAAGCTTATTTCACATAACGGTGAAGTATTTGCAATCGAACCACCATTATTCGTAGAACTTCAGATCACAGAAGCTGAGCCGGGTGTTAAGGGTAACACGGCAACCGGTGCTACAAAGCCGGCTGTTGTTGAGACAGGTGCTACAGTATATGTGCCGCTTTTTGTTAACCAGGGCGATACAATTAAGATTGATACAAGAACAGGTGAGTACCTTTCACGTGTTTAATATTAATGAAAATTATGGAGACCAGCTGATGACCAGCTGGTCTTTTTTCTTTGCGCAGCATATCTACAGAGAATCATTCATTTGCTTGGGCGGAAAACTGTAAAATGCATACAGGAGAAATCCATATACCAGAACTAAACTTCCTCCGCCCAGAAGAAGCCGGATTAAGTCCGAAAGAATCGGAAAGAAATTCAGAAGATAATGACTCGCATAAAGGGATACACCTATCGCAATTCCGAGGGCAAGGATGGGCTTTAGAATCCAGTCTGTGGCAGATAATTCAATGGGATAAATGCGATGCAGGGTGTATGCACTGGAAAGGGCCAGATACATTTCACTGATCAGAAACGCAGCGAAGAATCCGGTGATTCCGATACGGGGAATGAGTGTAACAATCAGTCCGATACGTATGATCAGAGAGGAAATATTGATTCCCAAGGTTTGACGTGTCTTACCAAGTCCGTTTAAGATGCTGGAGAGTGTGGTACCAAGGTAGAGAAATGGACACATCCAGGAAAAGGCTCGCGTGTATACACCCGCCAGAGGTTCGCCAAACAGTAACTTCCCGGCATCCTTTCCAAAGGCCCAGAAGGCCCCGAAACATAGAATTCCTACAAGCAGGCTGCACTGATAGCCGGTTTGGATATTGTGCATAAGAGCAGGATTGGTGTGCTTTGGGGAAGGATTATGTACATCCGGAGATGTTTTGGAAGATGTACTCGTGGTGCTTTGGGATACCGCAGGAAGCAGCATGGTAGAAAAAGAGTTAACGAGTGTAGATGGAAGCATGACTAACGGGACTGCCATGCCGGACAGAATTCCATAGATGCTAAGGCTGTCTGAGGTGCTTAGACCACCTTTTCGAAGCATTAATGGTATTAACATGGCTTCCGCACTGTGGAAAGCACTGAGGAGAACACGGTTAGCGCTGATGGGAAGGGACATGTGTATCATTTCCCTGGCCATTGCGGTGTAAGGTCCTCTCCACATATCGCTGAGCTTAAAGGAACAAATAGTCAGGCAGAAGAGACTGGAAGCCAATTCGCCGCAGAAAAGTCCGGCCATGCCGGTGAGAGCGGTGATGGGGAGTCCGTTATTTTGCTGAATCGTGAAAATGAGCAGGACGCTTCCGATGCGGATGCATTGCTCAAGTAGCTGGGAGACGGCAGGAATAAAGGCGTTGCTTTTGCCGATATAGTAGCTTGTAATACTATTGTGAATAACGGAAAGCGGCAGCATCAAAGACACCAATTGGATTAGCTGCGTGCAGCGAATATCCTTTAGGAAGTAAAGTGCAATCTCGTTGGAGAAGAAAAAAAGGATCAGCGAGCATGGCAGGGAGATGATAAAGGAAAGAATCATACCGATGACCATGGATTGTCGCGCTTTGAAGGAATTGCCCCGGCTCAAATGATAAGCGGTAAAACGGGAGATTGCCATGGAAAGTCCGCTGCAGGAGATGGCCATACTAAGACCTATGATGGGAAAGACCATCTGATATAATCCAAGGCCTTCGGCACCGATAAAGTGTGTAAGAAAGATGCGGTAGAAAAATCCCAGGAGCCGACTGATGATTCCTGAGATCGTGAGAATGAGAGTTCCCTTAAAAAGTGTGCTTGTTTTCATGTGATTCATCCCAAAATTTCTTATTGTCATTATATTTTCGTTTTGCATAATATATTAGTAAATATTGGGCGTGAAGACAAAAACGTTCGGGCAGTTGGGAGATGGCAAGATGATCTACCTGGATAATGCAGCAACAACACCGGTGCGGGAAGAAGTCGTGAAGGCTATGCTCCCGTATTTTCAAGATAAATATGGTAATCCATCCAGCAAATATGCTTTGGCGGTGGAGAACAGACAGGCGATTGAGAATGCGCGGAGAATGATTGGAGATACCATTAGTGCGGCACCGGAGGAAATCTATTTTACATCCGGAGGAACGGAGAGTGACAACTGGGCGGTTCGAAGTGTTGCAGAACAGTATAAGGACAAAGGAAAACATATTATAACCACGAAGATTGAACATCATGCAATTCTTCATACCTGTGAGTATCTGGAGAAAAAAGGATATGAAATAACGTATCTTAATGTTGACGAATGTGGTATTATTGTAATGGATGAATTAAGGAAGGCGATTCGAAAGGATACGATTCTGATTTCGGTGATGTGGGCAAATAACGAAATCGGAAGTATCGAGCCGATCGCGGCAATCGGCGAATTGGCAAGGAGCAAGGGGATCTTTTTTCATACGGATGCAGTGCAGGCTTACGGTCACATTCCCATCGATGTTCGGGAAATGAAGATTGATTTTTTAAGTGCCAGCGGACATAAAATTTGTGGGCCAAAGGGCGTGGGATTTTTGTATGTGCGTGAAGGAGTGCTTCTTCCTCCTTTTATTTTTGGAGGAGCACAGGAAAAGAAGATGCGTGCAGGAACGGAAAATGTCCCCGGGATTGTGGGTATGGCAAAGGCTGCCCAGTTGTTGCACAGGGATCTTTCAGAACGTATGAAACGCGTCTGCGCAAAGCGAGATTACTTGATTCGCCGTATCTTATCGGAAATACTATTTGTACGGTTAAACGGTCATCCGACAAAACGATTGCCGGGGAATGTCAACCTGAGCTTTCAGTTTGTTGATGGGGAGTCCCTTCTGGTTCTTCTGGATATGGAGGGCATCTGTGCATCCGCAGGTTCGGCCTGTACGTCGGGGCAGAAAACACCGTCCCATGTATTAAAAGCGATGGGGCTTCCGGATGAACTGGCCTATGGAACGCTACGGCTTACACTGGACGATGAAACAACGATGGAGGAAATCGATCGTACCGTGGATTGCGTAAAGGAAATTGTTGCGGAACTTCGCAGTAAGTCTGAAGAATATAATAATATGGTTCGTCACAATAGGAGATATTGGACGAATAGTCGGAGGTAATATGTCAAAGGGTAAAGTTGTTGTGGGAATGTCCGGCGGTGTGGATTCATCGGTGGCAGCATATCTGTTAAAACAGGAGGGATATGAGGTTATCGGTGTGACCATGCAGATATGGCAGGATGACTATAACGAAGAAAATCGCAAAGGAGAAGGATGCTGTGGTATCACGGCAGTGGATGATGCTGCAAGAATTGCGCAGATTATAGGTATTCCGCATTATGTCATGAATTTTAAAGAAGAGTTTAAAAGAAATGTGATTGATTATTTTCTTTCAGAGTATGAGCATGGGCGTACCCCGAATCCATGTATTGCATGTAATCGATATGTGAAATGGGAAGCGTTATTGAAACGAAGCCTGGATATTGGTGCGGATTATATTGCCACCGGGCATTATGCAAGGATTAACCGGTTGCCAAACGGTCGCTATGCGATTCGCAATTCGGTTACAGCCAAAAAGGATCAAACCTATGCTTTATATAATCTGACGCAGGAGCAACTTCGCAGAACGCTGATGCCAATCGGTGAATATACCAAAGAGGAAACACGAAAAATTGCACAGGAAGCCGGACTCTTTGTGGCAAATAAACCGGATAGTCAGGATATCTGTTTTATACCGGATAACGACTACGCCGGGTTTATTGAAGAACATGGAAAGAATAAGCCGGTTCCGGGAAATTTTGTGGACAAGGATGGAAATGTACTTGGAAAGCACAAAGGAATCATCCATTATACCATCGGCCAGCGTAAAGGACTGAATCTGGCTATGGGACATCCTGTGTTTGTGACGGATATCCGGCCGGGAGCCAATGAGGTGGTCATTGGGGAAAATGAGGATATCTTTGTAAAACGTCTGGTGGCCGAGCAGGTAAATTATATGGCGGTGGAAGGTATTGGCGAGGGAAGAAGGACCTTTGCTAAGATACGTTATAATCATGGAGGTTCCTCCTGCATTGTACGACCGTTGGGAAATGACCGCATAGAGTGTCTCTTTGATGAACCGGTTCGTGCAGTGACACCGGGACAGGCAGTGGTTATGTACGATGGTGAATATGTTCTGGGGGGAGGCACGATTGTCGGTGTTTAAAAAAGAATAAAATGGGTGCAAGATGGAAGACTTTGTGGTATAATTAACAATATAATTTTGTCATACCAGAAGGACAGCGGTATGAGGACAGGAGGAATGTAGAAATGTGGTATGATGAGGCGGTTTTTTATCAAATTTATCCATTAGGATTCTGCGGTGCGCCGGCACAGAATGACGGAGTGGAGGAATCCCGCATTTTAAAGGTGCTGGATTGGATACCCCATATGAATAAGTTGGGAATAAATGCAATTTATTTCTCTCCGATTTTTGAAAGTGATGAGCATGGTTATGATACCAGGGATTATGCAAAGATTGACTGTCGTCTTGGTACGAACGAAGATTTTAAGAGGGTGGTCGATGCATGTCATGAAAATGGTATCCGCGTGGTAATTGACGGTGTATTTAACCATGTGGGCAGAGGTTTCTTTGGATTTCAGGATGTATTAAAAAACAGGGAAAATTCTGCTTATAAGGACTGGTTCTGCATTAATTTTGGCGGAAATAACTGCTATAACGACGGTTTGTGGTATGAAGGATGGGAAGGATATTTTAATCTGGTCAAGTTAAATCTTAAGAATCCTGCGGTCACGGGCTATCTTCTTGACCGAATCCGTCAGTGGGTTTCGGAATTTGATATTGACGGACTGCGTCTGGATGTGGCGTATTGTCTGGATGATGGTTTTATTCATCAGTTACGTGAACTTGCCAATACCATTAAACCGGAGTTTTTCCTGCTGGGGGAAATGCTTCATGGCGATTACAATCAGAAAATGAATGACGGAATGCTCCACAGTGTCACCAATTATGAGTGTTACAAGGGATTATATTCCAGTTTTAATTCCATGAATATGTTCGAAATTGCACACAGCATTAACCGGCAGTTCGGAAAGGAAAATTGGTGTCTGTACCGCGGAAAGCATCTTCTCTCCTTTGTGGACAATCATGATGTGAACCGTATTGCAAGCACCTTGACGAATGAAAAACATCTTCCGTTAATCTATGGACTCTTAATGTCCATGCCGGGCATTCCGTGTATCTACTATGGAAGCGAATGGGGTGCTAAGGGTATTAAGGAAAACGGAAGTGATGCAGGGATCCGCCAGTGTTATGATAAACCGGAATTTACAGAGCTTTCGGAACAGGTTGCAAAAATGACAAAGGCTCATAAGGAAAGCAGGGCGCTTTGTTATGGAAGTTATGAGATGCTGGTGCTTACCAATAAGCAGTATGTGTTTCAGAGAGCCGTGGATGGCGAGCGTGTGATTGTGGCGATTAATGCGGAGGAGAATCCGTACACGGCACATTTTAATGCAGGATGCGGCCGGGCAGTGGATATGCTCACCGGGGAAATGCATGATTTCGGTGGCGGAAGTGAGTTATTGCCATATTCAGTGCGTTTCTGGAAGTGTGAGCAATAAGTTTTGGGATGTGGTTTCTTCCCCGGAATAAGAAGATGTCCTTGTGCACATAATACATTTATGGTGATTTTGCACAAAAATACTTCAAAATAATTCGTAAATTCCACTTGATATTTCTTACCAAATTTAGTAATATGGTCTTGGTTGATTTTAAATTAACAAACTTGAATTAAATTAATTCACAATTTTAGGAGGACTAAAAAATGGCAGTAAAGGTAGCGATTAATGGTTTCGGACGTATTGGACGTCTCGCATTCAGACAGATGTTTGACGCAGAAGGATATGAAGTAGTTGCAATCAACGACTTGACAAGCCCAGAAATGTTAGCACACTTATTAAAGTATGATACAGCTCAGGGAACATACAAGTATGCAAGCACTGTATCTTATGGTGAGGATTCCATTACTGTTAACGGAAAGAAGATCACAATTTATGCAAAGGCTAATGCAGCAGAGCTTCCTTGGGGAGAACTTGATGTAGATGTAGTACTTGAGTGTACAGGTTTCTACACAAGCAAGGCTAAGGCACAGGCTCATATTGATGCAGGTGCTAAGAAGGTAGTTATCTCAGCTCCAGCTGGAAACGATCTTCCTACAATCGTTTACAATGTTAACCACAATACATTAACAAAGGAAGACAAGATCATTTCTGCAGCTTCTTGTACAACAAACTGTTTAGCTCCTATGGCTAAGGCTCTTAACGATCTTGCTCCAATTCAGTCCGGTATCATGACAACTGTTCATGCTTACACAGGTGATCAGATGATCCTTGACGGACCACAGAGAAAGGGCGATAAGAGAAGATCCAGAGCAGGTGCTCAGAACATCGTTCCGAACTCAACAGGTGCAGCTAAGGCTATCGGTCTTGTAATTCCGGAATTAAACGGTAAGTTAATCGGTTCTGCACAGAGAGTTCCTACCCCAACAGGTTCTACAACAATCCTTGTTGCAGTTGTTAAGGGACAGGTTACTAAGGATCAGGTTAACGAGGCTATGAAGGCTGCTCAGACAGAGAGCTTCGGTTACAATACAGATGAGATCGTTTCAAGCGATGTTATCGGTATGAGATTTGGTTCATTATTCGATGCAACACAGACAATGGTAGCTCCAATGGAAGATGGAAATACACATGTTCAGGTTGTTTCATGGTATGATAACGAAAATTCTTACACAAGCCAGATGGTAAGAACAATTAAGTACTTCGCTGAATTAGCTTAATTTTAAGCTTGATTTAGATTAGTAAGATCCATTATGGGTCCGGTTATGTAGGAGGAACGCAGGGGTTCCAGTAATTCCTGTGCACCGAATAAGGACCGGACCCGTTTTTGTATTAAGGTGGAAAGTAACGAAGGCGCAGGCCTTTGTTAATATATTAAAGGAGGCAAATTCATGCTTAACAAGAAATCCGTAGATGACATTAATGTTAAAGGACAGAGAGTATTGGTACGTGTTGATTTTAATGTACCAATCGTTGATGGTAAGATTACAGATGAGAACAGACTTGTAGCAGCTGTTCCGACAATCAAGAAGTTAGTTGCTGATGGTGGAAAGGTTATCCTTTGCTCACATCTTGGAAAGCCAAAGGGACCTGATGCAAACTTTACATTAGCTCCTGTGGCAAAGAGATTTTCAGAAATCCTTGGTCAGGAAGTTAAGTTTGTTGCAGATGATACCGTTGTTGGAGATAATGTGCGAGCTGCAGTGGCTGCAATGAAGGATGGCGAGGTTATTCTTCTTGAGAATACCCGTTTCAGAGCAGAAGAGTCTAAGTGTGGAGAAAGTTTCTCTAAGGATCTTGCATCCATCTGTGATGTATTCGTAAATGATGCTTTCGGTACAGCACACAGAGCACACTGTTCAAACGTTGGTGTTACACAGTTTGTTGACACAGCAGTTGTAGGTTACTTAATGCAGAAAGAAATCGATTTCCTTGGCAATGCAGTGAACAATCCGGTTCGTCCTTTTGTGGCAATCCTTGGTGGTTCTAAGGTTTCTTCTAAGATTCCTGTAATTGAAAACTTACTTGAGAAGGTTGATACACTGATTATCGGTGGTGGAATGGCTTATACATTTATGGCTGCACATGGCTACCCTGTAGGTAAGTCTCTTCTTGAAGAAGATTACAAGCAGTATGCCCTTGACATGGAAGAGAAGGCTAAGGCAAAGGGAGTTAAGTTATTAATTCCTGTAGACAACATTGCCGCAGATGATTTCTCAAACGATGCCAATACAAAGGTATGTGGTCTTGGCGAGATTCCTGATGGCTGGGAGGGTCTTGATATTGGACCAAAGACATGTGAATTGTTTGCAGATGCATTAAAGGATGCTAAGACTGTTGTCTGGAACGGACCAATGGGATGTTTCGAAATGCCTAATTTCGCAAAGGGTACTGTAGAAGTTGCAAAGGCTTTAGCAGAACTTAAGGATGCTACAACAATTATCGGTGGTGGAGATTCAGCTTCTGCGGTTAATAACCTTGGCTTCGGCGATAAGATGACTCATATTTCAACCGGTGGCGGTGCTTCCTTGGAATTCCTTGAAGGAAAAGAACTTCCGGGTGTTGCTGCGGCAAACGATAAGTAAAATAGGGATTTGCTCCTTAAAGAATACGGCTGTAATGATTTTTCATTGCAGCCGTAATATGTTTTTTGGAAAAAAATTAGTTTTGGCAAAAATTATTAAAAAAATTTCAAAAAAGTGTGAAATTTTTCACATTTTTGTAAAATTATAGTGTATAATATAGGTATAAAATTTATCGTGATTTGTTAAATTTATGATATGGGAGGTTTTACAAAAATGAGAAAGAAAATTATTGCAGGAAATTGGAAAATGAATAAGACACCATCCGAGGCTGTACGTTTTATTGAAGAATTAAAGCCGTTGGTTGCTGAGGCCGATACTGATGTGGTAATCTGTGTTCCGTTGATTGATATCACTGTTTGTAAGCAGGCGTTGGAAGGAACCAATATTAAGATCGGTGCGCAGAATATGTATTTTGAGTCGAAGGGTGCGTATACGGGTGAGGTTTCTCCGGATATGCTGGTGGATGCAGGCGTTCAGTATATTATCATCGGTCATTCTGAGAGAAGAGAATATTTCTCAGAGAGTAATGATCGTGTGAACAAAAAGGTATCCAGAGCTATTGAGTATGGCATGATTCCAATTCTCTGCTGTGGTGAAACTTTGGAGCAGAGAGAACAGGGAATTACCTTTGATCATCTGAGAATTCAGTTGAAAACGGCGTTTAAGGGTCTGGAGCCGGAACAGGCAGCGAAAGTAATTATCGCTTATGAGCCAATCTGGGCAATTGGAACGGGTCGTGTAGCAACGAATCAGCAGGCTGAAAATGTGTGCGCTGAGATTCGTGCCTTGATTGCGGAATTATATGATTATGAGGTTGCAGGCGCCATCCGTATTCTCTATGGTGGAAGTGTTACGGCGGACAATGCTCCGGGATTATTTGCAATGCCGAACATCGATGGTGGTCTTGTGGGCGGAGCAAGTCTGAAACTTGATTTTGCTAAGATTGTCAATTATAAGCCGATTGAAGTGGAGAATACGGATAAGAATTAATTGATTTAGCAGATACATAGTTGAAAGAAATTAGAAAAATCGAATAAAATTTTTACATATAACCCGTTTTAATCAGCGAAGTGCTCATTGAAACGGGTTATTTTTTGTTGTATAATATACTTTAGGTTTTTATGCCCACATATTATCATTGGGAGTACATATATGAAAATTATACATTGTGGTGATCTTCATCTTGATTCGAAGATGGAATCGGTGTTGCCAAAAGAAAAGGCAAAGGAAAGAAAAAATGAAATACTGATGACTTTTTTGCGTATGGTGGAATATGCACGTAAAAACTGGGTTTCAGTTATATTAATTGCCGGGGATTTATTCGATACAAAGGTTATCTCGGCAAAAGCAAAGAATACCGTGTTGGATGCCATTCGCACAAACCCGGGGATTACATTCTTATATCTTAAGGGAAATCATGACAGTGGAAATTTTATTGATAACCCTCAGGAGTGTCCTGACAACCTGAAGTTTTTTGGGGATACCTGGACGAAATATGAATTTGAGGATGTTGTTATTACCGGCGTGGAATTAAATGAGAACAATTCAGATAAAATCTATGATTCGTTGTTGTTGGATTCCAGAAGAGTGAATATTGTTACTTTGCATGGTCAGGAGGCAGGTTCTGTTTCCAGGGATAAAGCGGAGAACATTGTGTTAAAGAATTTGCGGGATAAGAATATTGATTATCTTGCCCTGGGACATATTCACTCTTATACGGAGGGAAAAATCGATCATCGCGGAACTTATGCATATTGTGGCTGCTTGGAAGGACGTGGATTTGACGAATGTGGGACGAAGGGATTTGTTCTTCTGAATATTGAAAGCGGTAATTGGACCAAGGAATTCATTCCTATCGCACAGAGAACACTGTACACGGTGGAGGTGGATGTGACCGGTATGGAATCCACCATGGAAATGACCAGAGCGATTGAGAGTAAGCTTGAAGAGAATCATGAGGGTTTGAATTCGGATTCTCTGGTAAAGGTGGTTCTTAAGGGGAGTATTTCTGTTTCTACAGAAAAAGATATTGCCTATATGAATCAGTATCTGATGGATCACTATTATTTTGGACGGGTAAAGGATCAGACAAAGCTGGCAATTCGTGCGGAGGATTATCAAAATGATATTTCACTAAAGGGAGAGTTTGTGCGTTTGATTCTTTCCTCGGGATATGATGATGATGTCAAAGAGAAGATTCTTCTTACAGGAATTAAGGCATTATCGGGGGAGGATTTTGACGAATGAAGTTAATTAGCTGCTATGTGGAGAATTTTGGAAAACTCCATGAATATAGACATACATTTGGAGATGGATTGAATATACTTCTTGAGGACAATGGATGGGGCAAGACAACATTTGCGGCTTTTCTTAAGGCTATGTTCTACGGGCTTGATTATACCACGAAAAAATCCATTGCAGAAAATGAACGTAAGCATTATATGCCTTGGCAGGGCGGCAATTTTGGCGGTTATGTGATTTTTGAGGTGAGTGGCAGAAAATATCGTGTGGAACGTTTTTTTGGTGCGAAGGATAAAGATGATACTTTTGCACTGTATAATGAGGATTCCGGGCTTTCCTGCAATGATTATAGTGAGCATTTGGGAGAGGATCTTTTTGGACTGGATATGGAAGCTTTTGAGCGAAGCACCTACATTCCCCAGCAGACGTCTAAAACTGCCATCAATGACAGTCTTGCTGCCCGATTAAGTAATTCTTCTGAAAATAGCAAAGAGCCGGAAAGTTATCAGGGGGCTGTGGATCGTCTGGATGAAAAGATCCGTTATTACAAGAAAAAGGGTGACAATGGCAGAATCTCTGAATTGGAGAAAAGTATTGCGGATATTACACATTCTCTGGATCAGTATGAGAATCGTACCGAATCCGTTGAACAGTTAAAAAACCGTAAGAATGAGCTGGAAACGAAGCGTATTGAGTTGTTTAACGAGTTGAAGGAAATACGGGATGATATTAAGAAAGCCAGCGAATATGATGGATTGAAGGCAAGAAAGTCCCATTATGATATGCTGGTGAAAAATCATCTGGAATCCAAGAGTCAGTTTGATGCATGTGGGTTATTCTTTGAGAAACCGGAATTGATGGAGGAACTGAATAATAAGAAAGATGAGTTGGATACGGTTACGGAGCTGGAAACAAAGTATCGGGATGAAAGTGAGAATTTGAAGGAACTTGAATACCGTAAGCATGGTCTCACATCACAGTATGCCGCAAGCAGAAGAACTCCGGTCAGCAGTGTTATATTGTTACTTTTGGGTCTCCTTGCAGTGGGGGGTGCCGTATTTTTATGGGTCATGAATTTTGAATTTCTTGTTGCGGTTGGTGTGGCAACATTTGGTATACTGCTTTGCGTCATTGGACTGGTTACCTGGATTGTTGGCGGCAACCGGATTAAGCGTGAATTCCGTGGCAAGATTGAGGAAGTTGATGAATTGATTGATTTATCCCGGATTACCCTGCGGGAGATCAAGCTCAATAAGGAACGTGCACAGAAGAATCTGGAAAATTATTTACGGGGATTTCAGGTGGAAGATCCGGATAATATTCTCAAATCCATTGCGGAAATTGAGGCTAAAATCCGTGAGTACAAACGTTTGAAGTCCATGACGGATAATGCAAACATTGAACTTGCGAATTTTGAAGCAGAAAATGACATGGATAAGATTCTCGGCCTTGCGGTTCCGAAGTATTCCCTGGGAGAATTGCAGAAGCGGGAGGCAGGTACCAACAATGCACTGGTGAGTGTTATGGAAGAGAAGAATGCTGTGGTTCGCCGTATGGATGCATTAATGAATGAAGACGAGGACGAGAGTGATCTTCTTCAGGCAAAGGAAAATTTGGAACAACAATTGCAGGATGCAAATCAGCGTTATGAGATTCTTTCCATGACCAAAGAATTTCTGGGAACAGCAAATGAGCGGTTTAAGACGAAATATATCCAGAAAATGAAGAAGGCATTTGCGGATTACACCGGGGTATTGAATGGAACGGCGATGGAAGAGGCCAGTGTTGATGTTGATTTGAATGTTACTTTGGAAGAGTTTGGAACGAAACATGGTTTAGAATGGTACAGTGCCGGTTCTCAGGATATGTTATCTCTGGCAGCACGTTTTTCCCTGGTAGAGGCAATGTTTGAAGAGGAGAAGCCGTTCTTGATTCTGGATGATCCATTTGTTAATCTGGATGGAAAACGTTTGGAAAATGCGATGAAGTTTCTGGATGATATTGCAAAGAAATATCAGATTCTTTACTTTACGTGCCACGATAGCCGTGGTTAATATAGGGTACTTGAAATTTCTGGTGTTTTTAGTTATACTAAAATGAATGTTGGAGAATGATTATGATAAAGAGTATGACAGGTTTTGGCCGGGGTGAAGCCACAGGCCCTAATTATAAAGTGACGGTGGAGATGAAATCCGTAAATCATCGTTATCTTGATTTATCGATGAAGCTTCCTAAGAAGCTTAATGCCTGCGAGAGTGTGTTAAAGTCCATTGTTAAGAAGTATCTTGTTCGTGGTAAAGTTGATATCTTTGTATCCTATGAGACGGTGTCTGAGGAACTGATTGAGATTCAGTATAATAAGCAGGCAGCGAGAAAATATCTTGAGATTTTTAAGCAGATGGCGGAAGAATTTGACCTTGAGAATGATATCAAGGTATCTGCACTTTCAAGGTATCCGGAAGTACTTGTGACGGAATCTGCCGAATTGGAAGAGGATGAATTATTTGAAGTGGCAAAGGAAGCCTTTACTTTGGCCTGTGAACAGATTCTTGAGGCCCGAAAGAAGGAAGGAGAACATCTTCGGGATGATCTTGTGGAGAAGCTTGATGGCATGCTTTCCATGATCACATTTATCAATGATCACAGTGAAGGAATCCTAAAGGAGTATCGTGCAAAGCTTCTGGAAAAGGTTCAGGAAGTTCTCGGGGATGTGAATATCGATGAGAATCGTATCGCTGCAGAAGTTGTACTTTATGCCGATAAGATCTGTGTGGATGAAGAGATGGTACGCCTTCAGAGTCACATTAAGAGTATGAGAGAGGCATTAATTAAGGGTGACGAAGAGGGTATTGGACGTAAGCTTGATTTTATTGCACAGGAAATGAATCGAGAGGCTAATACTACACTTTCAAAGGCTAATAATCTTGAGATTTCACAGAAGGCTATTGATCTTAAGACGGAAATTGAGAAAGTTCGCGAACAGATTCAGAATATTGAGTAAGAGGTAATTTAGTGACAAAGTTAATTAATATTGGATTTGGAAATGTGGTGAATTCCAGCAAAATAGTGGCAATTATCAGTCCGGATTCAGCTCCGTCCAGAAGACTCATACAAAATGCAAAGGATCAGGGAACTGCGATTGATGCCACTCACGGGAGAAAGACCAAGGGAATCATTGTGACGGATGGCGGTAATATTATCCTGTCTGCATTGATGCCGGAAACCATAGCCAATCGATTTTATAATAAGGATTCAGGTGATGATAATGAGTAGTAATGCAGTTAATCAAGAAGGCTTGCTGGTTGTTGTTTCGGGATTTTCCGGAGCCGGCAAGGGAACGGCGATGAAGCGTTTGATGGAAAAGTATTCCGATTATGCATTATCGATTTCTGCAACCACCAGAAAGCCTCGTGAGGGCGAGGTAAATGGAAGAGAATACTTTTTCAAAACCATAGAAGAATTTAAGCAGATGATTGCAGAGGATGAATTGATCGAGTATGCACAGTATGTGGAGAATTACTATGGTACACCCAGGGCCTATGTTGAGGAACAGATGAAGGCCGGAAAGAGTGTAATTCTTGAGATTGAGATTCAGGGAGCATTAAAGATCAAGGAAAAGTTTCCGGATGCAGTATTGTTGTTTATCGTTCCGCCAAGTGCCAAGGTATTGAGAGAGCGTCTGGTGGGAAGAGGAACGGAGACTATGGAAGTGGTTGAGGCAAGGCTTCAAAGAGCAGCTCAGGAAGCAGAGGGTGTTGAGGCTTACGACTATGTCGTGATAAATGATGATTTGGAAACCTGTGTGGATGAAATTAATGAAATTATACATTCTGAGAAAAAAAAGGTTGCCAAAAATCAAACTTTAATTAATAATATAAGGGATGAGCTTAAGTGCTTTTCGAAAGGAGAATAAAAAATGTTACATCCATCTTATACTGAAATTATGGAAGTTGTTAATGAAGATATCGAGCAGGGAGAACAGCCAATTGTTCAGAGTAGATATTCCATCGTTCTTGCTACCGCTAAGAGAGCGAGACAGATTATCGATGGTGATGAGCCAATGGCCACCGTTGCCAACAATAAGCCATTATCAATCGCTGTAGAGGAAGTTTATGAAGGGCAGGTTAAGATTCTTGGCGATGACGAAGAATAATACCTGTATCCGATAATGTGTTTGGGCGAAGAATCTGTGTCATGAGGCGGTGGTTTAACCGTGCTGACGCAGATTTTTTAATAGAGGATTTATAAGATTGTTTTAGGAGCATTGATCAATGAAGTTATTATTTATTTCCCTTGGCTGTGATAAGAATCTGGTGGATTCGGAGATTATGATGGGACTTCTTGCGAAGAAGGGAATCACCTTTACCGATGATGAAACTGAGGCGGATATTATTTTGATCAATACCTGCTGTTTTATTGGAGATGCTAAGGAAGAAAGTGTTAATACTATCTTAGAAATGGCAGAATATAAGAAATCAGGAAGCTGTAAGGTTCTGATGGTTACAGGATGTCTTGCACAGCGGTATCGTCAGGAGATTCTGGAGGAGATTCCGGAAGTGGACGCTATTGTTGGTACTGCATCTTTTGACAAAATTGCTGAGGTTCTGGAAGGGGTTCTTGCCGGTAAGACAGAGACGGTATTTGAAGATCTTAAACGTTTGCCGGATATTACTACAAAGCGCCTTGTCTCCACCGGAGGTCATTATGCATATCTTAAGATTGCAGAAGGCTGTGAGAAAAACTGTACTTATTGTATTATTCCAAAGATTCGTGGCCCGTACCGAAGTTATCCTATGGAACAGTTGGTGGATCAGGCAAGGTCTTTAGTTGAGGGTGGCGTAAAGGAATTATTGTTAGTTGCCCAGGAGACCACATTATACGGTGTGGATTTGTATGGGGAGAAATCCTTGCATAAGCTTCTGGAAGAACTTTGTAAGATTGATGGATTATATTGGATTCGTGTCCTTTACTGTTATCCGGAGGAAATCTATGACGGTTTGATTGAGGTTATGAAGAAAGAACCTAAAATCTGTCATTATCTGGATCTTCCGATTCAGCATGCGAATGATACAGTGCTTCGTCGTATGGGACGCAGAACCAACCAGCAACAGCTTCGGGATAAAATCGCAAGGCTTCGTAGAGAAATTCCGGATATTGCACTGAGAACCTCTTTGATTGCCGGTTTCCCGGGAGAGACGAAAGAAGCTCATGAGGAAATGATGGCTTTCGTGGACGAGATTGAATTTGATCGTCTGGGTGTATTTGCATATTCGCCGGAGGAAGATACGCCGGCATTTTCCTTTCCGGATCAGATTGACGAGGAAACCAGGGAAGAATGGCGGGATGAAATCATGGAACTCCAGCAGGAAGTATCCATGGATAAATGTGAGGAACGTATTGGAAAGACCTTTATGGTTATGATTGAGGGCAAGGTAGCAGATGAAAATGCTTATGTTGGACGAACCTATATGGATGCGCCGAATGTGGACGGCTATGTCTTTGTAAATACCAGTGAGGAACTGATGACCGGTGATTTTGTACCGGTAAAAGTAACCGGTGCATTAGAATATGATTTGATTGGAGAGATTGATTATGAATTTGCCAAATAAGTTAACAATATTTCGTGTGATACTGATTGTTCCGTTTGTGTTATTGCTGTTGGGTAATCATGCGGGATTAAGGTTTATGGAGCCAATTTCGCCTGTTGCGGATTATATTGCCTGTGGGCTATTCATTATAGCGAGTCTGACGGATCTTCTGGATGGCAAGATTGCAAGAAAGTATAATCTGGTAACCAATTTTGGTAAGTTCATGGATCCTCTGGCAGATAAATTGTTGGTTTGTGCGGCAATGATTTGTCTTGTGGATATGGGAAGATTATCTTCATGGATTGTTATCATCATCATCAGCCGTGAGTTTATTATCAGTGGATTCCGTTTGATCGCATCGGATAATGGTGTGGTGATTGCTGCAAGTTACTGGGGTAAGTTTAAGACCACATTCCAGATGATTATGATTATATTGTTGATTCTTAATATCCCCAATCCTGTAATGCAAATGATTACCACGGTGGTTGTTTACATTGCGTTGATTTTGACGGTGGTCTCTCTGGTGGATTACCTGATGAAGAACAAAGATGTCATGAAAGATGTGAAATAGTTGAGGTGTGGAATATGAAAAGTGAATTAGAGGAGAAAGTTCTACAGACATTATTAGATCACAAACTTCACATTTCTTTTGTAGAATCCTGTACCGGGGGACTGATGGCGGCAAGTCTTATTAATGTTCCCGGGGCATCAGGGGTAATTGAACAATCCTTTATCACCTATTCCAATGCAGCAAAGCATAAGATGGTAGGGGTTTCGGAAGAAATTCTTGACCGGTTTGGAGCAGTCAGTTCAGAGACGGCCATAGAAATGGCAAAGGGCGGTGCTTTGGTGTCCCAGAGTGATATCTGTGTATCCGCCACCGGTGTTGCCGGTCCTGATGCAGAAGAAGGAAAACCTGTTGGTACGGTATATATTGGTATATACATGAGTAATTCGGGAAAAGATTTGGAAAGAGCCTATGAATGCCATTTTAAGGGTTCACGTCAGGAGATTCGAATGGCTGCAGTTCAGAGGGCGTTTGAGATAATATTAGAGGTATTATCAGGGTAATCATATAAAGTGTAATAAATTCATATCTTGACGAGAAAAACGGACTGTAGTATGATGTCATTTAGACACAGTTCTTGTGTCGATTCTATAATCTATTTAATCCCCAATATAATTATTTTTATTTTAAGAAAGGAAAATTGAATGGTAAAAGAAAACAAAATTAAAGAGGATGTATTATGTGAAGATTTTTTTGCCTTGGTAAAGGAGTGTGTCGCAAAATACATGGGAGAGGACTACAATGTTACATTGAATAAGGTGGAGAAGAATAACGGACTGGAATTAACGGGTCTGGTCATTATGGAGAAAGGAAGGAGTGCGGCCCCGACAATTTACCTGGAAGATTATTACTGTGATTATGTTGAGGGCAAGAGTATTGGAGAAATTGTGGAACGAATTGTTATGGTCTATGAGGAGCATCGGGACAAGCTGAACGTAGATTTTAGCTTCTTTTCAGATTATGACAAAGTAAAGCCGCATATTATGTATAAGTTGCTGAATTATGAGGCAAATCGCAAGCTTCTTGAGGATCTTCCCCACAAAAATTATATGGATTTGGCGGTGGTGTTTTATGTGATGATTGATAATGATGTGATTGGCAATGGATCCGTCCTGATTCATAACAATCATGCCAGGATGTGGCAGGTCAATGAAAATGATCTATATGATACTGCGTTACAGAATACGCCACAGCAATTACAGTATTGTTTTTCTTCCATGGAAAATGTGCTGGAAGAAATGATAGGAGTACGGGAGTCCGATGATCTTTTGGATTCGGAAGAAATAAGTCCCAATGATATCTATATATTGACGAATCGCCGAAAATTATTTGGCGCTTCCTGTCTTTTGTATGATGGTCTGATTAAGAAAATTTCTGAAAAACTTCAAAGTAGTCTTTATATTATTCCAAGTTCGATTCATGAACTGATTATTATTCCGCAGAAAACTTTTCCGAGGGAACGAGAGAGTCTGATTGATTTAGTGCGAAACATCAACGCAACAGAGGTGGATGTGACGGACATGTTATCCAATACGGTGTACGAATATCGAAGAGATCAGGATGATTTGATTTTTTAGAGGACGTCGGAGCACACTCCGCAAAATGAAAAAACTCCAGGGATAATAAATTCCCTGGAGTAAAATCATAATACACCTGAAGAGATTCGAACTCCCGACACCCTGTTCCGGAAACAGGTGCTCTATCCCCTGAGCTACAGGTGCATATAAGTTATCTTACAATATTTTAATGGAAAATGCAACAAAAAAGTGTTATAATATATTCGTTTGTGAGTGTTGGTGTAAGGAGCATAAAGTCATGAAAAATAGGATTGAGAAATTGGCCTCCTATATCATCCTTGGAGTGGTTATTATTACACTGATGATTGGGATTGATCCGAACTGGGTAACATCAACGGAGAATGAACAGGAAACCTCCCTTCGTCTAAATCAGATTTCATCGGAATCGGAAGAAAATGTTTCGGATCGTGGGACGAAGAATATGGGAAATACTTTTAAAGAGTGTAAAAACACCGGTATTCGGTATCTGATTGATGATTACTATGAGGCATATCTGGATCCCAAGGATGATCGAATCTTAAAATATATTGATACTTACGGAGATTTTGACGAAACAAAACGTGCCTTTATAAGAAAAAACGTGGAGCAGTATATGGGAACACGTTGTTATTATATGGAGGGCCTGATTCAGGATTCCTATCTGGTTGTTAGTTATTCTTACGTGAAATATTTTGAGATTAACACGGCGGTTCCGTATATGGAGATGTTTTTTGTCCGAAAGAATTCTTCCGGCAATTATTATATTTGTAACAGTGAAATCAGCAATGAGATTACAGTATATAATTCCATTATGTTTTCGAACCGGCAGGTGCAGGAAATGAGGGAATGTGCGCTGTATGAATTGAATTCAGCCTGTGAGGTGGATTCGGTTCTGGCTGAATTTGTGGAGAAAAATAAAGATTACTTTGATTATATGAAATAGAATGGATAAAATATGGAAACAAGAATTAATAAATATCTTAGTGAAGCCGGTGTATGTTCACGGAGAGCAGCGGATCTTATGATTGAGGAGGGGCGTGTGACGGTGGACGGTGTTCCGGCACAGATGGGAGCCAAGGTTTTGGATGGACAGTGTGTATGTGTGGATGGTAAGCCCATATCGAAAGAGGAAGAGCAAGTCATTTTGTTGTTTCATAAGCCCGTTGGAATTGTGTGTACAGCGGAAAAAAGAGAGAAAAATAATGTTATTGATTATCTGGGGTATCCCAAACGTATCTACCCGGTAGGACGTCTGGATAAGGATTCGGAAGGATTATTGCTTTTGACCAATGACGGAGATTTGATGAATCGTATCCTTAAGGCGGCCAATGGCCATGAGAAGGAATATATCGTGACTGTGGACAAGAAGATTACACCGGAGTTTATCCGGGGTATGTCCGGTGGTGTTCCGGTGTTAGAACGAATGACGAATCCCTGTCCGGTTACGGAAATCAATGAGCACACCTTTAATATTGTGCTGACGCAGGGGTTGAATCGTCAGATTCGGCGAATGTGTGAGTATTTTGGATATTCTGTGGTGAAACTCAAGCGTATTCGTATTATGAATCTTCGTCTTGACGGAATTCGTAAAGGTGAATACCGCAGCATTACCGACAAAGAACGTATGGAATTAGAAAAAATGATAAAAAGGGATTCAGAGGTTTAATATAAGATTATATTCAGGAGTGTAAAAATCATGGCAGATACATCAAAGGCGAGTGTTGAACGAATCAAAGAATTAGTAGATATTCTGAATGAGGCAGGAAAGGCTTATTATTCAGGTACCAGTGAAATTATGTCGAATTTTGAATATGATAAACTCTATGATGAATTAAAGAACCTTGAGGAAGAGACAGGATTTGTCATGTCCAACAGTCCGACACAGAATGTGGGTTTTGAGGTTTTAAGTGAATTACCGAAAGAACGTCATCAGGAACCGATGCTGAGTCTGGATAAGACGAAGGATGTGGAGGTACTGCGTGCATGGCTAAAGGGGCAGAAAGGAATTCTCTCCTGGAAGATGGATGGTCTTACCATTGTGTTAACCTATGAGGGTGGCAAACTTTCAAAGGCGGTTACCCGTGGAAATGGTGAAGTGGGTGAGGTTATTACCAATAACGCCAGAATGTTCGCGAATATTCCATTGACGATTCCTTATAAGGGAACCTTGGTACTCCGTGGTGAGGCAGTAATCACTTACGGGGATTTTAATCGAATCAATGATGCAATTGCTGAGGAAAGCGAAAAATATAAGAATCCAAGAAATCTGTGCAGCGGTTCGGTACGTCAGCTGAACAATGAAATAACCAAACAACGTAACGTGCATTTCTTTGCATTCGCATTAGTGTACGCAGAGGATGTGGACTTTAAAAATTCCAGAAAATATCAGTTCGATTGGTTAAAAAAACAGGGATTTACGGTGGTGGAATATCGTGAGGTGGATGAAGCAAACATTGCAGATACGGTGCAGTGGTTTGCAGGAAAAGTGGAATCCAATGATTTCCCTTCCGATGGATTGGTTATTACCTATGAAGATATTGCCTACGGACTGGGGCTTGGTAGAACGGCGAAGTTCCCGCGCAATGCATTTGCATTCAAATGGAAGGATGAACTTGCAACAACGGTGCTTAAGGAGATTGAGTGGAGTCCCTCAAGAACCGGTTTGATTAATCCGGTGGCGGTGTTTGAACCGGTGGAACTGGAGGGAACCACAGTGAGCCGTGCCAGTGTCCATAATGTTAGTATTGTTGAGGAACTGGAACTTGGCATCGGTGATCAGATTACGGTTTATAAGGCCAATATGATTATTCCGCAGATTGCACAAAATCTTACAAGAAGCGGGAATATAACCATCCCTTCCTGCTGTCCGATGTGTGGCGGCCCCACGGAAATCCGCAAACAGAATGATGTGAAGGCGTTGTATTGTCCGAATGAGAAATGTCGTGCAAAACATGTTAAGGGTTTCTCTTTATTTGTCTCCCGGGATGCCATGAATATTGATGGAATGTCAGAGGCGACCCTGGAGAAGTTTGTGCAGATGGGTTTTATCACGGAATTTGTGGATCTGTTCCATCTGGACCGCTATCGTGAAGAGATTGTTTCCATGGAGGGATTTGGTGAAAAGTCCTATGAGAATCTTATAAAGTCCATTAATCAGGCGAGAAATACCACTCTGGCCAAGGTAATCTACAGTCTGGGTATTGCAAATATCGGTTTATCCAACGCAAAACTAATTTGTAAGTTCTATCGAAATGATGTGGAAGCAATTATTCATGCGGACAAAGAGGATTTGGTGGGAATCGAAGGCATCGGTGAAGTGATTGCAGACAGTGTTGTAAGTTATTTTAAGGATGCGGAAAATGTGGAGGCACTTCGAAAACTTATGGGAGAACTTCATATTGAGCAGAGTACACAATCGGAGCAGGGTGAAGGTAAACTGGCAGGAAAAACCTTTGTAATTACCGGTTCTGTGGAACATTTTGCCAATCGTAATGAGTTAAAAGATTTTATTGAACAGAATGGTGGAAAGACCACGGGCAGTGTAACCGGAAAGACGGATTATCTCATAAATAATGATGTGACTTCGACTTCATCGAAGAATAAGAAAGCGTTGGAGCTTGGGGTGAAGATTATTTCAGAGGAAGATTTCCTGAAAATGATGGAGTAAAGAAGAACAATTCGAAAAGTGTTTATCAAAATCAGTGTGTTATTAGGGGTGTCGCTTTACGAAAATCCATTCGTTAAAGCGACATCCCTTTTCATTTGTTTTCGATTCAGAAAACGGATTTCATTTTATTCGGAACATAATGTAACATTTACCCTGCTAAGATCCGGTGACATTACCATGGAATAGTTCGTATGGTAGATGACAAAACCGGGCTTGGACTGATTGGGTTTCTTTAAGTTCTTTCGAAGCGTGTAATCGACTTCCACCTTTTCCTGATCCTTTCCCTTGGAGTAATGCGCAGCAAGAGCAGCGGCCTCCTCAAAAGTGCGGTCCGGAAGTTCCTTTCCGTTGGTCTTTACGATGACATGGGAACCGGGAATCTCCTTGGCATGGAACCACCAGTCGCCGCCGGTTGCAAACTGGAAGGATAATTCATCGTTCTGGAAGTTATTTTTGCCAACATAAATGTGGAAACCATCACTGGAAATATAGTGAAATGGTTTGCTGGTGAAACGAACCTTCCTGGTAACGCCTTTTCGTCGGATGTAACCGTACTGTACAAGTTCTTCCTTGATCTGGGAGAGATCTTCCTCGGCAAGAGCAATGTCCAGAGCGTTGGAGATGGAATCCAGATGTTTTATTTCCTCGGAAACTTCTGTAATCAGCTTGCTGGTTGCCTCGAAGGTACGTTTTAATTTATTATAACGTTCAAAATATCGCTGGGCGTTTTCACGGGCTGTTAATGTATCATCAAGAGGAATGGTGATTTCCTCGTTGGTATAGTAGTTTAAGGCCCTAAAGGACTTGGAACCCTCTTCAATACCATAGCCGTAGGCGTTGATAAGTTCACCATATACCTTGTATTTGTCACGCTTGGTGGTGTCCTCAAGCTGGCGCTCCAGTAAATCAAGTTTCTTGCGGTCTCGTTCCAGAATCGTATTGACGATCTTTCTAAGGTCTGCAGAACGCTGATGAATCCTTGAAATTGTGTTTTTCTGCGCATAATAATCGGATAGAAGTGCACAGATGGATTCATAATTGCGGTGTTCCCCTTCGGAATAGTTGGTTAGAGGGATGGAAGCATATTCCACCGGCTTATTATTCTGATAAATAATATTGGGATGGAAATTGCCGGATCGCACATCTTCCATAACACCCTCAAAAATATGAAATAGATGGATGCGTTCATTTTCACTTAGATCTGCAGCGTTAGCCTCGCATCCGATGGAGGACAGGTGACAAATCTCTGTACAGATGCATGGGCTAAAACCGGTAAGAGAAGTGTACAATGCTTTCTGAATCGAACAAGGCTTTGCGAATACCTTTGAAGAAAAGATTTCGTAAGTTATATTTTGAGGATCTGTTTTATCCATGGTATCCGGAATGAAGTAATCCCGTCCCGGAAGCACCTCACGGACGGAACTCATCTGTGCCGAAACATGCTTTATACTGTCCAGAATCTTCATCTTGTCATCGCAGAAGATGATGTTACTGTGTTTGCCCATCAGCTCGATGATGAGATGCTTGACACAAAGATCTCCCATTTCATTATAATGTTCAATTTCAAAATCCACTACACGCTCCAATCCGAACTGTCGGATTGCAAGAATACGTCCGCTGTTGATGTGCTTGCGAAGAAGCATACAAAAACCCGGTGCAGTCAGGGGGCTTGGTTTGTTGTCCTCCGTAAGATACAGAAGGGGAAGTGACGCGTTGGCGGACATTAGGAGACGATATAAGCATCTTCCGCCCTTGATAGTAATTATGAGTTCATCACTTTCCGGCTGGGCAATTTTATTAATACGACCATCTACTAAAAGAGGGCTCAGTTCATTTACGATATTTGCAATGGTAATTCCGTCGAATGCCATGATCTGTTCCTTTCCTGAAGTCCACGTCCATGGGACTAGCATACTCACAGTATTATACCATTTTGTTGAAGCAGAATCAAATAATGTTAAATACGCCTGTTTAGAACCTTAACAAATTGTGCTTGTGGAATAGGTTCCGGTGTGTTAATATACATCATGGAAATGGAATCCGTACAAAATATTTAAAAATAAATTAAAAAGTTCTTGACATGGTTGGATTCCTGGGGTATAGTGTAATAGTTGTAAAGCAGAGTATCCACTCTCACCTTAGCATTTTAGATGACTCGGGTTGTTATTTTCAATTACATAGTTTATGTGTGAAGATGATGTGGATGGCTTTTGCTATTCACATTTTTTTATACTTTCATTTCGGAGGTGCACAGCTATTAGCGATTTATTTATTAACGAACAGATTAAAGACAAGGAAATTCGCGTTATCGGAGAAAATGGTGAGATGCTCGGCGTTATGAAGCCGGCAGATGCAATGAAACTTGCAAAGGAAGCCGGGGTTGATCTGGTTAAGATCGTTCCTAATGCAGCTCCACCGGTATGTAAGATTGTAGATTACGGTAAGTATCGTTACGAGCAGGCTCGTAAGGAAAAGGATGCCAAGAAGAAGCAGAAAGTGATTGATATCAAGGAGGTTCGTTTGTCTCCTAATATTGAAGAAAACGACTTAAACACGAAGGCTAATTCGGCAAGAAAGTTTATTGAAAAGGGCGACAAGGTTAAGGTTACCTTGAAGTTCCGCGGACGTGAGATGGCTCACATGGAACAGAGCAAGCATATCTTAGATGATTTTGCAGAAAAGTTAGCAGATATTGCAACGGTGGAGAAGGCACCTAAGCTTGAAGGCCGAAGCATTATGATGGTTTTAACTGAAAAACGTTAAAATAGATGAAACTGGTTAATGAATAAGGAGGAAATATCATGCCAAAGTTAAAGACAAAGAGAGCAGCTGCTAAGCGTTTTAAGAAGACTGGTACAGGTGAATTAAAGAGAATGAAAGCTTTTAAGAGTCATATCTTAACAAAGAAGACCGCTAAGAGAAAGAGAAATCTTAGAAAGGCTACATTAACTGATAGTACAAATCTTAAGACAATGAAGAAGATTATGCCTTATCTCTAAGGTTTATCATAATAAGGAGGAAAATCTAAAATGGCAAGAATTAAAGGCGGCGTTAACGCTAAGAAGAAGCATAATAGAGTATTAAAGCTGGCAAAGGGTTACAGAGGAGCCAGATCAAAGCAGTATAGAGTAGCAAAGCAGTCAGTTATGAGAGCTTTAACAAGCGCTTATGCTGGTAGAAAGCAGAAGAAGAGACAGTTCAGACAGTTATGGATCGCAAGAATCAATGCTGCAGCCCGTATGAATGGTCTTTCATACAGCAAGTTCATGTACGGACTTAAGTTGGCAGGAGCTGAACTGAACAGAAAAGTATTAGCTGATATGGCTGTAAATGATGCAGAAGGATTTGCAAAGCTTGCAGAAGTAGCAAAGTCTAAGCTTGCATAAATTTATACATGTTTATTAAAAAACTGTTGCAGTAATGTGACAGTTTTTTGATTTTAAGGAGTAAGGATCATGTTGACAGGAATCAAGAAAATGATGAAAGAGAAAGATAAAAGTTCACTTTATGCGGGATTGTGGAATGCTGCGGCATTGAATTTTTTATTCTTTATCTACGGAACATTGGAAATGTTCTTTTTGAATAAAAGGGATATGTTGTTTGGCGTGGATCAGGTTTTACTGGTGATTGTTCCACTTTTCCTGATTGGCTTTTTTCTGGCAGCACTGGTGTTTTTTGTTTTGTGGATGTGGAATAGCAAGGTCTATACCGTTTTTAGTATGATTTACTTTATTGCGTACCTTGCGACCTATATTCAGGGTACTTTTCTGTTGAAGGAATTACCTGTTATGGATGGTGCTGTTCACGATTGGTCCAAACTGTCAGCAGGACGGGTGAAGACTATTCTTGACTGGGTTATTGTTACGGTGATTGTTGTACTTGCATATCGGTTTTTGAAAAAGGCAAAGTATTTTTTTGCTGTACGGATTATAAGTATCTGCATGATGCTTATGCTGGCGGTGACCGGTGTGACACTTTATTTTCAGTCGGGAAGTAATCAGACAGAAGAAATTGTGACAACCTTTGATAAGGAATTTGAGTTTTCAACCGATAAGAATTATATTATTCTGCTGTTGGATTCGGTTAGTTCAGAAATGGCCAATGAAATTCTTTCTGAAGATCAGGAGTTTCATGAGATGTTCACGGATTTCACATTTTATCGGAATATGTTGGGGTCGTATATTAATACATCCTATGCATTTTCTTTTCTGTTTTCCGGGGAATGGTATGAAAATCAGGAAGATTATGATGTATATCGTAATCGCGCATATTCGGAGTCGAAACTTTTTGCGGACATGGAATCAAGAAACTATAAGATTGGATTATATACTCCTGAGATACCGGCGAATAAGGAGTTTATACAGCGTTTTGAAAATGTTGTTGATCTGGAACGTACCGTGACATCCTTTAGCGGTGCGGCAAATTATATGATTCGTTTTGCCGGATATCGATACGGAATGTTTGATCTGAAGCGGTTTTTTAATATTAATTTATATGCTTGTTATGAATACTTTACCCCGTTGGGGCATACGCCATATACTACAACCAATAAGCAATTTTATGAGGATTTGCAGAAGGAGAAATTCACTTATACCGATGAACCTTGGTTTAAGTTTATTCATATTGAAGGCGCACATATTCCGTGGATATTGAATCGTGAAGTAATGGATGATGATGAATCAGATTATAAATCCAGTGTGGAAGCATCCTTCACCATAACGAAGCTGTTCCTTGAGCGTTTAAAAGAAGAAGGAATTTATGATAACTCGGTTATTATTATCATGGCAGATCATGGTATTGATTCAGGAGATGAAACCGACGGAACCCATCGTCATCAAATGCCGTTTTTCTGTGTGAAGGGAATTGGCGAGAAGCATGATTTCCAGATTTCAGATGCACCGGTGTCTGCGGTGGATTATTTGGAGGCCTTTAAGCGTCTGGCGGATGGTAAGCCCGGCACCGATATCTTTGATTATAAAGAAGGCGATGAGAGAGAACGAAGGTTTATATGGTATACCTATGGTAATCAGAATGATATGCAGGAATATGTCCAGACCGGTCATGTTTTTGAAGTTGATAAATTTGTTCCCACCGGGCAGGAATATTATAAATAATTCTGCATATAATACCAATAGTAGAAATTACAAATCCTATATTGACATCTTCTGATATTGGCTATATAATCGAGCTGATACAGAAGATGTATATTCCTCGATAGCTCAGTCGGTAGAGCGCGTGACTGTTAATCACGATGTCGTAGGTTCGAGTCCTACTCGGGGAGTTTTGGGACAGTCCGAATTCATCGGACTTTTTTTTATACGGTGTTTGTGTATAATATTTCGAGGCACGCTTGCGCTAAGAACTCGCTCGTAGCGGTACATAAGGCGCCAAAGTACGGCGCCAAAGTACCGACGGCTCGCAATTGCCACGAAATATTATACACAAACATTATCTTGAAATGGCTGACAAGAGTTTATAAGAGGGGAAGAAAGGTATGAAACGAATCATGATGCTGACAACCGGCGGAACGATAGCATCAAGTTCTTCCGATCATGGACTTATCCCAAGGGTCATGGGGGAACAATTGCTTCAACATATACCGGAGCTTGGGAAAATCTGCAGGGTGGAATGCAGGGAAATACTAAGGATGGACAGTTCGAATATGCAGCCGCAGGATTGGATACATATTGCCAAGGAGACTTTTAAGGCGCTGCAGGAGTATGATGGGGTTGTCATTACACATGGTACGGATACCATGGCATATACAGCCGCTGCATTAACCTGTTTTATCCAAAACCTGAATAAACCGGTTATCCTCACCGGATCCCAGATTCCCATGGAGCAGGAGGGAACGGATGCCACAGGCAATTTAACGGATGCATTCCGGGTTGCGATTTCCGGTCGTGCCGGGGTCTATGTTGTTTTTGGGGGACAAATTATTCATGGAAGTTTTGCCAAAAAGATGTATACACAGCATCTACAAGCATTTGAAAGTATTAATTCGCAAGTGGCGGGAACGGTACAGAATGGAAATGTCATGTGGTCAGAGAATGGTGATATTGATGCGGGGAAAGGGGATATGGTATTCGATGCCGGAATTGATCAACGTGTTATAGTGATTAAATTAACTCCCGGAATAGATCCTTCGTTTCTTATAAATACAATGAAAATGGGCTATCGTGGGGTGATTTTAGAGGCATTTGGATGTGGTGGAATTCCGGATCAGGGAAGGTCACTTCTTCCTGCGTTGGAATATGCAAGAAAGCATCAGATATTGGTGGCGGTTACCTCCCAGTGTCCATACGATGGAGTGGATCTTGGTGTGTATGATGTTGGAATAAGCGCCAAAGAGCTGGGAGCTTTATCCGGAGGAAGGATGACTTTGGAGGCATTATATGTCCAAATGATGTGGGTACTGGGGCATACGCAAAATTATGAGGAAGCCAAAAGAATCATGGCAAAGAAATAAAAAACATCATTGTATAACAAAGCAACTTAATAAAAATGTGTTTTTTGTGTGTAAAATATAAGTATTTACTGTTCAAACGGCAGTTTTTATGATATGATAAGTGAAATGTGTTTCAAAATACGAATATGAATAAATGTAATTGGAGGATATCATGAGAAAGACAGGTAGAGGCTTAAGTGTTGTGATGGCGATGACCATGGCAATGGGATTATTAGCCGGATGCGGCAACGGGAAAGTGAAGGATGTTTCTTTTACTTATAATGCCGGTGAGTATGTTCAATTGGGTGAGTATAAGGGAATTGAAATTACAGTGGATGATTATACCGTAAAGGATGAGGATCTTCAGAATGTCATCGATCAGATTCGTGAGAAAAAGGTTCGTTACAATGTAGTTGAAAGAGAAGCAAAGGATAAGGATCTTGTTAATCTCAGCTTTTCTGCTTATATCAGTGGCGTTAAGGTGGAAGGTTTTTCAAGTAATGATTATAAAGCTGTCATTGGAAGTAACCAGTTCCTGGTTGATGGATTTGAAGAGGCACTGATTGGTTTAAAGGCAGGAGATACGAGAGCAATTACCGGATTACGTATTCCGGAGAACTTTGCACAGGAAGCTTCCTATGCCGGACGTGCGGTTACCTTTAATGTGGAGATTCTTGGTGTATATGAGCCGGAACTCCCGGAGTATAATGATGCATTTGTCATTGAAGTCACAGGGGGGGAGTATACCAATGTTTCGGACTACAATGCCAGCCTGATGGAACAGTTGCAGGAAAATGCAGAAACAAACCGCTATAACGATAAGTACAATAAGGTGCTGGATAAAATTGTGGAGAATTCCACCGTACTGAAGGATTTTCCGGAGGAATATATTGCCAGCAAGTCTGAGGGTATTCAGACGGAAGTTGATAAGTATAAGGTGTTAAGCGGTCAGACAGATGAAGAGTATCTGATGCAGTATTATGGTGTTTCCACAGTAGAGGAAGCGGCTAAGAACCAGATTCTCTTGGAATTTATCTTCCAGCAGATTATCGTGAATGAGAATCTTAAGGTGACACAGAAGTATTATGATGAACATTTGACAGAAGCATCAGAGACACGGAACTATTCTTCTCCTGAGAAATTTGTCAAAGCATTTACAGAAGACGGCGTAGTGAAGTGTATGTTGCTGGATCAGGCAACCGACATTGTAATGAATTCTGTTGTTGAAAAATAGCATATAATGAATTTGAGGTAATCCAGTGGATATTATAACATTATTGAAGGTCCTGCTGCTTGGTATTGTGGAAGGAATCACGGAGTGGCTGCCAATCAGCAGTACCGGGCACATGATTTTGGTGAATGAGTTTATTAAGTTAAATGTAAGCCCACAGTTTTGGGAAATGTTTGAAGTGGTTATTCAGCTTGGTGCGATTCTTGCAGTGATAGTCTTATATTTTAACAAGCTGAATCCCTTTGCATTGAAAAAAAGTACCCAGGAGAAGAAGGATACATGGACACTGTGGTTTAAGGTGCTGGTTGCGGTTCTTCCTGCAGCTGTTATAGGACTTCCTTTTGACGATGTCATTGATGAATTGTTCTATAATTACACTACGGTTGCAGTGATGTTAATCGTCTATGGTGTGCTTTTTGTTCTGGTGGAAAATTGGAACAAAGGAAAGAAACCAAAGAGTACAGAACTGAAGGATCTCACCTATAAGACGGCGTTATTTATCGGTATATTCCAGGTGCTTGCATTGATTCCGGGCACGTCAAGATCCGGTGCTACCATTATCGGAGGTATGCTGATTGGGTGTTCCCGCTATGTTGCAACGGAGTTTACATTTTTCCTTGCGATTCCGGTAATGTTTGGTGCAAGTTTTCTGAAATTGTTAAAATTTGGTCTGGCATTCACTTCCACGGAATTGGTGATACTGATTGTCGGTATGGTGACCGCATTTGTGGTATCGGTTTTGGCCATTAAATTCCTGTTGGGATATATTAAGAAAAATGATTTCAAGGTATTCGGATATTATCGAATTGTCCTGGGTATTCTTGTTTTAGGTTATTTTCTTTTGGCCTAGTATATTAAAATAGCTATGAGCGTGAGCCCATAGCTATTTTTTATGGTAAATTAAAAGTTAAAATTATTTACCAAGAAGTTCCTTAACAGCAGCGCTCATCTTGTCGCACTTGCAGTTTGCGAAAAACAGTTCTTCGAACTTTTCACCGGCAACAGCACCCTTGGCAAGATCCTGATCAAGATTCTTTAAGATGGTAACCATATCTACGTGGGTAACCTTCTTAACCTCGTCAAGAATCTTCTTATTTCTCTGCTCAGGAACAACGCGTTCCTTTGGATAGCCTCCGCCGCCTTCGCACTCGAAGAGACGCTCAAAGATATAACGAAGCTGTAATTCACCACCCCAGCCGAAATTCTCTGCAAACGGAAGAGCGATACAGTTACCGTCATTTACCTGAGAGAAGAGGTAAGCATCCAGTGGAGATTCAATATGTCCGCATAATACATTAGGGAAAGAGTTACATGCAAGCATTGCACCTTCACCTGTACCACAACCGGTTACTACAAAATCAGCAGCACCACTGTTGAGAAGAATACCGGCAAGAATACCACACTGTACGTAGGTAAGAGCGGCAGGATCTTCGGCAGAGTACATACCATAGTTATCTACTTCATAGCCCTTGGCATCAGCAACCTTCTTAAGTGCATCGTAAATCATGCTATTTTTGGCTGCCTGGCTGTTTTCATTAATTAAAGCGATTCTCATTATAATTTGTCCTTCTTTCTATAATTTTTTTGGTGCTCTTAAATCAGAACACATCTATATAAAATATAAGGGATAAAGGGTGCTTTGTCAAATGCATTGCATTTTTACGTAAACTCATTTAAAATAAAATAATAAAAAATAATTGGAGTGAAGATGATGGATCAGCAGAAATTTATAAGTGCGGTGGAAGGGCTGCGGGATGCAGCATTAAATGCAGACGGAAAGATTACAAAACAGCAGATACAGGATAAATTGGCTGACCAAGGGATGGAATTGGATGAGGCACAGCTTAAGATGGTTTATGCCTATCTTAAGACCTCCAAGGTAAGTGTCCTTGAAAATAATGAATCCATGGAGGAAGTGGAACTGACAAGGGAAGAAGCGAAGGTGGTTGAACCGATTTCAGAGAATGAGACACAAGAGGAACCTTCGGTGGAGGAACGGGAAGGCGAGTTTCTTAAAATGTATCGTGATGATATCAAAAACGTTTTGGTTCTGTCAGAAGAGGAACTGTATCAACGGATGAAAAAAATCGCAGAAACGCCAACGAAAAATGATTATCAGGCCGTTGTTCAGACCTTTTTAAAGGACGTTCTACGCTGGGTCAAAACCTATGAGGGTGGTGCTTTGATGATGTCGGATTTGATTCAGGAGGGCAATATGGGTCTTATATCCGCCGTGGAAGAATTTGACTATGCGGGTGCACTTAAGGAAGATCATCCGGTAAAGAAACTGAGGGAAGCTCTGAAAAAGAAAGTGCTTAAGGCAGTTCAGGAGGCAGTGTTTGAACAGGAAAGTGAGAATAATGTGGGATATAAGATCGCAGGAAGAGTCAATGCGGTGAATGAATGCGCAAGGCAGCTGAGTGAAGAAAATGGTCGTAAGGTCACCATTGAAGAGGTGGCACAGCAGATGGAAATGACCTATGATGAAGTCAAAGAAATTGTGGACTTGTCTGTTGGAAAAATTGAATATATAAATTATTTTTAACATTGTGGTAAATATTGGAAAAAGGGATAAAAAGTCCCTAATTTACTTGACTTTTCGCAGTTGAAATGCAATAATACTAGTAAGATGATGAACATAAAAATAAAATAATTGCATATAATATTTTTGGCAGAGGTTTTCTGCAATTGAAATGCCTGGGATGTGCGCCAACCTAACGTTTTGAACCTACATTTCATAAAAGGGATTCCTAAATCTGTGTATGGATATCGGGCCGGATTAAGAGTTGATCTTAGTAGTCCTTCGGGACCCACTGGATGGTTGAAATATACATGCGGTTGCCCACCTAGCTTCGCTAGGCCTCGAAATTTTAGGTAACGGCATTTTGGGTTTTCAAGAAAAATATGTTGGAGCTATGTATTGTAGCTCCAATTTTTTTGCGCAAACAGCAAATACAAGTGGTCAGGGGAATGAAATGAATCAGCATATGAGAGAGAAAGAAAAGGATTATGTAACAAATCAGCGAAGGAGAACATCCGGAAACCATAGGAAAAGAATGGGGAATGGAAAGAAAATGATATGTCTTGGGATATTAATTCTTCTTCTTGCAGGTATTGCTGTTTTACTTGTGGGACAAATTCTTGGAGATCGGGAAGACTATGAGGGAATTACCAACGGGGAAGCAGCAAAATTGTTATTTGCTTTAGAGAATGATATGCCAAAGTCGGAGGGGTACGGCGGTGCTATTGGTCTTGCCGATTATTTGCAATATGTCAATGAGATGGGAATTTTACATACCAATGGAGTGAATGAAACGCTAAGAAATCGTGATTTGGAAAATCTGATGCTGTATTTTGGTTTAGAGGAAGAGGATTTTCCTACATTGGAGCTTAAACTTAAGAAAAAGAATCGGAAGGTAGCACGGGAGTATTTTGAGATTATATACCAAAGGATTGTAGAACAAAATCCGGAGTGTAAGGTGGAACGAAGAAATCTGGTGATTGCGGCAACTCCGGGAAGTCTTAAGGATGTACCGGATTGGAATGTTTATACCGACGATGGAATCTACACATTCTATGGATTGTTCATGGACGGATATCTGGACCGGCAGGTCAGTGCCTATGTAAAGGGACATGAAATCTTAGGACTAACCCAAATCGAATCCACGGATGTCGTTTACCACAATGTGTGGGTCTATAAAGGTGATTCTACCGTTATTCGGGCCTATGTGGAGGGTGTTGACCGTGAATTCTATGTCAACGGTCTTACCCAGGAGATTAAGGATTCCATGGCGGACATTCATATCACGGATGGTGTGCTGACCGGTGTTTCATTAAAGACGGACACAGTGCGGGGAAAGGTGCTTTCGGTCACGGAACAATATGTGGAGATTGAGGGATACGGAAGAGTTCCCTTTGATCCGGAATACAAATTATATAAGAATTATGGTGGTTTTTCGGAGATATCTTATTCGGATCTTCTGGTCGGCTATGAATTGCAGGAATTTATCGTGGGAAATGGAATGGTCAGCGGTGCCATTGTTCTGTATCCCTTTGAAGTACATGATATTCGGATTATTTTACGAAATAATGGATTTGAGAGTATTTACCATAATATGGTGGAAATCAGCTGCGAGGGAGAATTTGATGTATTCTCCGGACAGGATCTTTCCATGGTAAAACATTACAATGGCAATGAAAAACTGTTGCTGGATCTTACGAGTAAGGAGATTCAGGGACAACGTATTCGTGTAGTGCCTGCGTCTTCAAAGGATCGTCTTGAGATTCTTTCTTTAGAACGCAGTCAGGGACATCCGGCCTATCCCGGATTCTTAGAGATCTCTTCGGATGAGAATGGAATCTATATTGTTAACGAGGTGAATCTGGAAGAATATCTGAAACTGGTTGTTCCAAGTGAGATGCCTGCAGGATATGGAAAGGAAGCGGCCAAGGTGCAGGCGGTGTGTGCACGCAGTTATGCCTATAATCAGCTTCTGAATAATGACTACAGTGAATACGGAGCCCATATCGATGATAGTACCTGGTATCAGGTTTACAATAATACAAAAGAGTATGAAACCTCCAGTCAGGGTGTGGATGAGACCTGTGGTGAGGTTATGACGGTGGATGGTGAAGTCATTACAGCATATTATTATTCTACTTCCTGTGGACATGGAAGTGATATCAGTATCTGGGGACAATCTCCCGATAGCTGTTCCTATATTAAGGCACATTCGGTGAATGCGGATGGAAATGTACTGGATCTGACCTCCAATGATGCATTTTACGAATTTATTTCCCGAAAGAATAAGGCTGATTTTGATTCTAACTTTGCGTTATATCGTTGGAAAACCAAGCTTACCATGAAGGAAATCAATACACTTTATGGAGATAAAGCCGGAGTGGGAGAAATTACATCCATGGATGTTATCAGCCGTTTTCCGGGTGGTTGTGCCAATGAGGTTGTGATCACAGGAAAGAAGGGGACTTATCTCATCGAAGGCGAGGCCAAAGTGCGTCGATTCTTCGGAGATGCCTCCATTGATTGGAAGAATAATAATGACAAACAATTCAATATGGCTTCACTGCCAAGTGCATTTATTGCACTGAATCCGGTTTATGAAAAAAATCAACTGACGGGATATGAGATCCTGGGCGGAGGCTTTGGTCATGGACTTGGAATGAGTCAGAACGGAGCTTATGCCATGACCAGGGAAGGTTATACATATGAGGAAATTCTGCATTTCTTTTATCAGAATATTGAGTTGACACAATTATATTAGTTCCTGCCTTGAAGAAAGCAGTATTAAGTCCGTGTTTTTTTCTTCCCAAATTTTGGGAGAAGAATAATCTGTTGATCAATCAAGGTATTGATCTCTGCACCGAAAAAGAAGATGCAGAAACAAAAATACAACCAGAGCATGGCAAATACAATGGTAGCAAGACTTCCGTACATGGCAGTAAAACCTGTAGAATAATTAATGTAGAATGAATACAGGTATGAAAATAACTGCCATCCGATACCTGCAAACAGCGCTCCAGGAAGTTCACGGATGAGGGAGGATTTGCGGTTTGGAACGTATTTGTATATAAACATAAAAAAGAGCGTAAGAAGACATTGCGCAATCAGCATTTTACGTTTCATCAGCTCGTATGCAAATATTGAAATCAGAGGAAAAGATCCCTCCAGGAGATGGAGAATGAAGTTTCCGAATACCAGGAAAAGCAACATTGCAACCAGCAAAGTAATGAATATCAGGGTGTAAAATGTACATAAAATACGCCGTATCAGATAATTTCTTTTTTCGGTAACACCGTA
The DNA here is from genome assembly GCA_051877855.1 of Lachnospiraceae bacterium. GTDB lineage: Bacteria > Bacillota > Clostridia > Lachnospirales > Lachnospiraceae > MGBC120314. The sequence goes on from JBJEJH010000030.1 coordinate 42,024, forward strand.
GATGGTATTGAGTCCCTGGCTGATACCGATGAAGATCTTTCCTGCCACCCATAGGGTTGCGATGGCGGTGATGGAGATCAGCGCTATGGAGGATCGTGTGTAGACTTCGTTTATCATGGAACTGATCATTGGATTGAGAAGATCCGGTGTCATGTTGAGAAATAATTTTAATAGTATTTCTTCAGTAATGGGTGTATATTGTAAAATAGTAAAAAGGAAAATGATCAATGGGAAAATACATACGATGATATAAAAGGATGATTGTGCAGCATAGGCACTGACATGATCATTACTGATTTTTTTACTGATTTCCCGGATGGTAAAGTAGATGCGAAGTATAGGTTTCATTGATGTTCCTTTCCTATAATATACAGATTTTTTGCAAAACTCTTATGATTACATAAAAGATTGCATTTAGTTATTATAAATTATGAATAATATTCTGGCAACATTTAGGGAGAATTATTAGTGAAAAAATTTGAAGTGAATCGATATAATCTTAAAATGGAAAAGGGAGATCATGCGGGTAAGAACGAGGGAAATGTAAAAATCGTGATGTTGAGTGACCTGCATAATAATGCCTACGGAGTTGATCTTGCGGAACTACTCACGGCAATTGACAGGGAAAAGCCGGATTTTGTTGCCCTTGCAGGGGATATGTATATGGGTGATGCCGGGTGTGATAATAAAGTGGCGGATGAATTTCTTGCAAGGCTTGCCCAAAAGCATAAGGTGTATTTTGGTATGGGAAACCATGAATATCGATTGATGACCTTTCCGCAAAGATATCCGGGAATGTATGAGCAGTTTGAACGCATGATAAAGAATACCGGAATTTGTTTGCTTCAAAATGAGACAACATACTGGGAGGAGAAAGGATTCTCCATCGCTGTCAGCGGTTTGATGATTGATAATTCATTTTATAAGAAATTCAGGCGAAAGACCATGGAAGAAGGATATATGGAGAAGCTGCTTGGCAAAGCAGATGAACATCGTTTTAATCTGCTTCTGGCACATCATCCGAATTATTTTAAGGAATATGCAGCCTGGGGGGCAGATCTGGTGTTTGCCGGACATGTTCATGGCGGAATGGCCCGCCTTCCGTTGATTGGTGGTGTTATTGCACCGAATTATCGTTTGTTTCCGAGGTACGATAAGGGACTTTTTAAGGAGGGAGATGCTGCCATGATTTTGTCTGCAGGAATCGGCACACACACAATACCTTTGCGTCCGTTAAATCCGCCGGAAATGGTGGTAGTGAACCTTCGGTGATGATTAGCAGGTGATTTGCCGGGGAAATTTATTTGACAATCCGGTTTAGATGGGTATATACTTTCTAGGACAATTGAACATAGTAAGGTGCCGCTGTGAACCGTCATCATAGCGGATAATAGGGAATCAGGTGCAAGTCCTGAACGATCCCGTCGCTGTAAGGAAGGAGTCTTATTCGAAATGTCACTGCATGGTGTTTGTGTGGGAAGGCAGAATGAGGCGTTGATGTCCAAGTCAGAAGACCTGCCTTATTATGATACTTATTACCTGCGGAGCACGGGTGATTATAAGTAGATGCCATGGAAAAACTTTCATGGTGTAATTTTGTTATCTATTTGTAGTCTCATAAAGACGCAGATAGATTTTTTTTGCTCTTTTATATTAAAACTATATAAAAGGAGTTCGTCATGAAGAAAACAATTTTAAAGAAACTTTTGATTTTACTGTGCGGGGTAATGATTTTTACAGCCGGATGCACAGGTAAGAGCAGTAAAGAAAATGAAGCCGCAACCGGGAACATGGGTGCTGCCGGTGAAAATGCAGAAGAAAATACCACGGCTGTAAGTGAAACAGCGTTGGAAAATTATGATGGGAAACTGGAATTGGATCATTCTCTTGAAGTAAAGTATTCCAATAATTTTGGAATTGATTACTATAAGGGCGGATACAAGATTATTAATGTGGATGATGGTGCAGGTAATAAAACCAGGATTGTGCTTATCCCGGAGGGAATGAGTGTGCCAAAGGATGGTGTCGGAGAAGATGACATCGTACTTTGCCAGCCGGTTGAGAATATTATGGCGGCAAGCGCACCGACAATTGCACTTTTAAATGCCATGGGTGCACTGGATAAGGTCACTCTTACCACCAGTGATGCCGATTCCTGGTATATTGATGAAATCAAGCAGGCGGTTCTGGATGGAAGAATGACCTATGTGGGCAGTTCAACGGAGCCGGATTATGAATTAATAACAGCATCCAAAACAAAATTTGCCGTTTATACGAGAATGCTTTCGGATGATGTGAAGGAACAGTTTACAAAGATTGGCGTGGATGTTCTCTGTGATTATTCTTCCGTTGAAACAGAACCGATGGCAAGGGTAGAATGGGCATATGTTTATGGTGCATTATTTGATCTTGAAGAAGAAGCTGCAAAATTAGTTGAAGAACAGGAAGCAGTTATGGAAGGAATTAATAAGGCGGATGCAGAAGGAAAATCCGCTGCGGTATTTTATATTACTTCAAGCGGCAAGCTATATGCCAGAAATGCAGATGATTACATGGCAATGATGGTGGAATACGCAGGTGGGGAATATGCGTTATCCGATGTGGGTGTCGGAAAGACCGGAACCATTAACATGGAGATGGAAGCTTTCTATGAGAAGGCATGTAATGCGGATTATATCATCTATGTATGGTCCATGGGCGGCAAACCTGAGACATTGAATGATTTACTGGAAAAGGGTGAACTGTTTAAGGATTTTAAGGCAGTAAAAGAAGGAAATGTATGGTGTACCACACCGGACTATTTCCAGGCAACCAATGCCATCGGTGATATGATTGCAGATATCAATACGGTGCTTAAGGGCGGTGCAACAGATGAGGATGTGACTTATCTGTTCCGGTTACAATAAATACAGAAATAAATGAGATAAAGTAAGGCAGGAAAGCAAAAACATATGGATCAAAAAGAAAAATTGCGTTATCCGGCGGTATTTCTCCTTCTTGGGGTTTTGTTTATGGCGGCGGTGTTTGCCAATATCAACTCAGGAAGCGTGGATGTATCATGGAAAGAAATTATGGATATTCTTTTGAAAAAAGCCGGAGACAATGAAATTAGTTATAACATCATATGGAAAATAAGACTTCCCCGTTTGTTGATGGCGGCAATACTCGGGGGAGCACTTTCCCTGTCCGGATATCTGCTTCAGACATTTTTCAGAAATCCCATTGCAGGGCCTTTTGTTCTTGGCATTTCTTCCGGTGCGAAAATGGTGGTGGCGGCCGTAACGATTTTTTTCTCTGCGGTAATGATTCCGATGCCGGTATCGGCTACCGTTATATCGGCATTTGCCGGTTCTGTTCTGTCCATGCTTTTTGTTCTTGTTTTTGCAGGAAGGGCGAAAAGCATGTCCATGCTTTTGGTAATCGGCGTCATGATAAGCTACATTTCATCCGCTGTCACGGATTTTCTGATTAATTATGCAAGTGAGGCAGATATTGTAAATCTTACACACTGGTCTCTTGGCAGTTTTTCCGGGGCAACGTGGCAGAATGTGCGGACTGCGGCAATGATTGTGATTCCCACATTCATCCTTACACTGCTTGTTACCAAGCAGATATCCGCTTATCAGCTGGGAGAAGGTTATGCACAAAACCTTGGAGTAAATATCCCTGTGTTCCGTGTGGTTTTGATTTTGTTATCCAGCTTTTTTTCTGCGGTGGTCATCGCTTTTGCAGGACCGATTTCCTTTGTGGGAATTGCAGTTCCCCATATCGTGAAGCTGATGTTAAAAACGGCCAGACCATCGGTGATGATACCGGCATCCTTTCTGGGCGGTGCGGTATTCTGCATGTTCTGTGATTTACTGGCGAGAACACTTCTGGCACCGGCAGAATTGTCACTTGGAACGGTAACCTCCGCAATTGGTGCACCGATTGTAATCGGACTGTTACTCTCGCGAAAGGGGAGCGAAGCATAATGGAAAATGTGTATTTGAAATTGGACAATATTACTGTTGGCTTTGGAAATGCACCGATTGTATCCCACATCACGCTGGAACTTGGAAAAGGTGAAATTCTTACTTTAATTGGACCAAACGGTGCGGGGAAATCTACCATTCTAAAAACGGTCACAAAGAATTTAAAGCCTTTAAAGGGAACAATATACCTTGATGGCAATGACCTTGCTAAAATGACTAACAGAGAAAAGGCAAAGCAAATGTCCGTGGTTCTTACGGAACGTATCCGGACGGAGCTTATGACCTGCCGTGAAGTGGTGGCTTTAGGGCGTTACCCGTATACGAATTTTTTTGGAAGATTGACAGAGGATGATGAAAAGAAAGTAGATGAGTCTCTTGCGTTGGTAAATGCACTGGATCTTGCAAAAACACCCTTTGACAGAATCAGTGACGGACAACGTCAGCGAATTCTTCTTGCAAAAGCAATCTGTCAGGAGCCGGAGATTATTGTACTGGATGAGCCAACATCATTTCTGGATATTAAGCATAAGATGGAATTATTGTTTTTGTTAAAGAAATTAACACGGGAAAAGGGAACCACGATTCTCATGTCCCTGCATGAAATAGAGCTTGCGGCAAAAGTTTCCGATAAGCTTGCCTGTGTTAAGGATAACCGGATTGTGCGTATCGGCACCGGAAGGGAAATTCTGAACAAAGAATGTATTACCAAGGTTTATGATATTTCCGATGAAACCTATGAATTACTTTATGGGGATCGGCGGGATGATTTTATTTAATTCAAAGGAGCGGTGTTAATGCACCGCTTTTTTTGATGAAACTTCAAATGAATTCTGCTTGCATTCAAGGGGGATTTTGGGTACAATATAATGTGGCTTGTTTTTGGGAAAAGGGAGAAATTAGGATGGCAATACCGGTAAAACTTCAAGTGTTTGAGGGTCCACTGGATCTTTTATTACATTTGATTGATAAAAATAAAGTAAATATATACGATATCCCCATTGTTCTGATTACAGAACAGTATCTTGAATATGTGAATGCCATGGATCGAAAGGATCTGAATGTAATCAGTGAGTTTCTTCTGATGGCAGCGACATTGCTTGATATTAAGGCGAGAATGCTCCTCCCTGCGGTGGTGAACGAGGATGGCGAGGAAGAGGATCCTCGTGCAGAGTTAGTACAGAAGTTGTTGGAATATAAGATGTATAAATATATGGCATATGAACTGAAAGATCGTCAGATTGATGCCATGCGTTCCCTGTATAAGAAATCCACAGTTCCGGATGAGATTAAGGCCTATCAGGAGCCGGTGGATCTTGAAAAATTAGTATCGGATGTAACATTAATTCGTTTAAATGAGATTTTTAACGAGGTAATGAAACGTCAGGATGAAAAAGAAGACAAGGTACGTAAGAATTTCTTTGGAAAGATTGAGGAAGAGGAAGTAAATCTTTCTGAAAAGATTGAATATGTTAAGGAATATGCCATAAATAACAGGTCCTTTTCGTTTCGTCAGCTTCTGCTTGAGAACAGTGGCAGTAAGATGCAGATTGTTGTTACATTTCTTGCAGTCTTAGAGTTGATGAAGGGCAGTATTCTTCATGTGGATCAGGATCATACCTTTGGGGAAATTATGATTACTTCGTTAATCTAGAACTTTATCCGTTTGCGAAACTTTTGTGATTACAAAAATGATAAGTTTTGTGTAGTTAAAAGAGTTTCGCAAACAACTATTAGAATTGTAAGAATATAAAGAAATGGAAGGTTAAATAATTTGGAATTAGAGAAGATGGAAGCCGTTATTGAGGCGGTGTTATTTACCATGGGTGATTCGGTGGAAGTGGACAAACTTGCTGTTGCCATTGATCAGGATATCGAGACCACCAGAAAAATTGTGCGCAATATGATGGATCGTTATGATGCACAAAATCGCGGTATCAAGATTATCGAGATCGAAAATGCATTTCAGCTGTGTACCAAAGCAGAGTACTATGAGAATCTTATCAAAGTGGCAAGTCAGCCAAGAAAATATCAGCTGACGGATGTACTTTTGGAGACACTGTCGATTATCGCTTACAAACAGCCGATTACCAAGCTTGAAATTGAGAAGATTCGCGGAGTAAGTTCGGATCATGCGGTAAATAAGCTGGTGGAGTACAATCTGGTAGCGGAAGTTGGACGAATGGATGCACCGGGACGCCCGATGCTTTTTGGAACCACAGAAGATTTTTTAAGAGCATTCGGTGTACAGTCGGTGGAGGATCTTCCAACCTTGAATACAGACCTGATGGAGGAATTCAAGACCGAGGCGGAGGAAGAAATTCAGTTAAAATTGGATGTTTAGGCGCAGGGTGCCGTGAAGGGAGCAGATTATGGAGAATAGGTTAGCCTGGGAAAAATATGATGCCAAAGAATTAAAAAAAGTAAATCAATTTGCAGAGGAATATCGTGGCTTTTTAAGTGAATGTAAGACCGAGCGGGAGTGTGTGAAGAAGTTCGAGACGCTGGCTAAAAAGGAAGGTTATGAGGATCTTTTTAAGGTTATTAAGGAGAATCGTAAGTTAAAGGCAGGGGATAAAGTTTACGCCACCAATCGTGGTAAGAGCATTGTACTGTTTCAGATTGGTTCGGAACCGATTGAAAATGGGATGAATATTCTTGGAGCCCATATTGATTCTCCAAGAATTGATTTAAAGCAGAATCCTTTGTATGAGGATACCGGTCTGGCGTTGTTTGATACCCATTATTACGGTGGAATCAAGAAGTATCAGTGGGTGACCATACCCTTGGCACTTCATGGTGTTGTGGCGTTAAAGAACGGCGAGGTTATAGATATTGTGATCGGGGAGAAGGATACCGATCCGGTTGTTGGTATTTCGGATCTTTTGATCCATCTGGCCGGGGAACAGATGGAGAAGAAGGGCAATAAAATCGTGGAAGGCGAAGCGTTGGATATTCTGGTGGGAAGTATCCCTCTTAAGGATGAGAAAAATGATAAGTCCGGGAAGAAGGATCCGATAAAGGATGCCAAGGATAAGGTGAAAGCGAATATTTTGCGTATCCTGAAGGAAAAGTATGGCATTGAAGAAGAGGACTTTATATCTGCGGAAATCGAGGCAGTTCCGGCGGGAAATGCCCGTAATTATGGAATTGATGAAAGTATGATTCTGGGCTACGGACATGATGACCGTGTTTGTGCATATCCATCTTATGCAGCACTTATGGAGGCGAAGAAGCTTAAGAGAACCGGTGTCTGTATCCTGGTTGATAAGGAAGAAATCGGCAGTGTTGGTGCAACCGGTATGCATTCAAAGTTCTTTGAAAATATGGTTGCGGAAGTCATGGATCGCATGGGTGAGTACTCAGAACTTCGCTTAAGAAGAGCGTTGACGAACTCGAAGATGTTATCTTCCGATGTTACTGCGGCATTTGATCCAAACTATCCATCCGCCAGTGAGAAGAAAAATACAGCATACTTTGGTCGCGGAATGGTCCTTATGAAGTATACCGGTTCCCGTGGTAAATCCGGTTCCAATGATGCTTCGGCAGAATTTATCGGGGAACTTCGCAGGATGATGGATGACCATCATGTCAATTACCAGACATCGGAGCTGGGTAAAGTAGATCAGGGTGGTGGCGGAACCATTGCCTATATTCTGGCCAATTATGGCATGGATGTTATTGACTGCGGTGTGGCAGTACAGAATATGCATGCACCCTATGAAGTGATCAGTAAGGCAGATCTGTATGAAACGAAATGTGGTTACAAAGTATTTTTGGAGAATGCATAAAACCAGTGTTTGATTAGGAGGCAATAAGATGAAGTGGAATCGTTATTCAATTCATACAACAACACAAGCGGAGGATCTGGTTAGTGGTATGCTTTCCGAACTGGGTATTCAGGGTATTGAAATTCAGGACAATGTACAGTTGACTGAGATGGATATCAAGGGAATGTTTATTGATTTTATTCCGGAACTCCCGCCGGATGACGGAAGAGCTATCGTTAATTTTTATATTGACAGTGACGAAGACGATAAGAGTCTTCTTCCTGAGGTTGCAAAGGGATTGGAGGAGCTTCGTTCCTTTGTGGATATTGGTGAAGGAACAATTTCGGAGTCGGAGACGGAGGATAAGGACTGGATCAATAATTGGAAACAGTACTTTAAGCCGTTTGTATTTGAGGGTATTGTGATTAAGCCTACCTGGGAAGAACTGGATGAGTCCATGAAGGGCAAAATCGTTGTAAATATCGATCCGGGAACAGCATTTGGTACCGGTGGTCATGAAACAACGCAGCTGGTTATTTCCCAGCTGGATAAGTATGTGAAAAAGGGTGATGAACTCTTAGATGTTGGCTGCGGCAGTGGTATCCTTTCGGTGATTGGTGTGATGCTTGGTGCCAATCATGCACTTGGTACGGATCTGGACGAGAATGCCATCGTAGCAACGAAGGAAAATGCGGAAATTAATCGGATTGAACCGGGTAAGATTGAGGTGCTTCAGGGTAATATTATCGATGATCCGGCCATTAAGGATGCAGTGGGATATGGAAAATATGATGTGGTTGCTGCAAATATTCTGGCGGATGTATTGATTCCTTTATCTGCAATTATCACAGAACATATGAAGTCCGGAGCTTACTTTATTACCTCCGGTATCATTGATACGAAGGAACAGGAGGTTGTGGATGCATTTAACCGCAATCCTGAACTGGAGATTGTGGAAATTACCCGTATGGGCGAGTGGGTTAACGTGACTGCAAGAAAGCGTTAGAGAAATTAATAGGAGCTGTTATGTATCATTTTTTTGTGCAGGATGATGCTTTTTATGAAGAAAATAAAATACGTATCACAGGGGACGATGTGAACCACATGAAGAATGTTCTTCGCCTTAAGGAGGGAGAACAGGTGGTTATCAGTTGTCCGCAGGGACAGGAACATTCCGGGGATGTGGATTATTATTGTCATGTGGAGGAACTTCTGAAGGAGGAAGTAATTCTTGGTATCGACTGGACGGAGGAAGGTCGTGAACTTGAGAATCAGATTTATCTTTTTCAGGGACTTCCAAAGAGTGATAAGATGGAACTCATCATTCAAAAGGCGGTAGAACTGGGAGCATATGAAATTATTCCGGTTGCCATGAAGCGTTCCGTAGTGAAGATTGAGCCAAAGAAAGAGGAATCCAAGATCAAGCGTTGGCAGGGAATTGCAGAAAGTGCTGCAAAGCAGAGTAAGCGCAGTATTATTCCCCGCGTTGCACCGGTGATGACCTATGGTGAAGCCTTAGAATATGCAAAAAATCTTGATGTGAAGATGATGCCTTATGAGAATGCCCGGGGGATCGCAGAGACAAGACGTGTGATCGGTGGGATTGAAAAGGAGCAGTCCATCGGTATATTGATTGGTCCTGAGGGCGGATTTGACCCGGATGAGGTTGAAAAGGCAAAGAATATGGGATATTTACCATTATCTTTGGGAAAACGAATTTTACGAACAGAAACTGCCGGAATGATGATGCTTTCAGTGCTGATGTATAGTCTGGAAGATTCGTTTGGACAGTAGGAGGAGATATGCAGGTCTATTTTGATAATTCAGCAACCACAAGATGTATTCCCAAAGTGCGGGAAGTGATGGATAAGATTTATGATGAGGATTACGGTAATCCGTCTTCTCTTCATATGATGGGAGTCCGTGCCGAGAAGTATTTGAAGGAATCACGGGAGGCTATTGCCAGGATTCTGAAAGTGAATGAGAAGGAAATTCTTTTCACCTCCGGAGGAACGGAATCCAATAATATGGCCATTATCGGATGTGCCATGGCCAATAAGCGTTCGGGTAATCATATTATCACAAGTTCCATCGAGCATGCGGCAGTTCTGGAACCGATGAAATTTCTTGAGGAACAGGGATTCCGGGTTACCTATCTTCCGGTGGATGCAAATGGTGTGGTGGATCTTAAAGTCTTGCGGGAGGCAATTTGTGACGAGACGATTCTGGTATCCGTCATGGCGGTAAACAATGAAATCGGAACCATCGAACCATTTGAGGAAATCAGCAGGATTCTTAAAGAAAAGAATTCCAAGGCTTATTTTCATGTGGATGCCATTCAGGCTTTTGGAAAATTAAATCTATATCCAAAACGTATGGGAATTGACATGCTTTCTGTCAGCGCTCATAAGATTAACGGACCAAAGGGTGTTGGTTTCTTATATATTAATGAGAAAGTTAAGATTAAACCGTTGATTCTCGGAGGCGGTCAGCAGCATGGAATGCGTTCGGGTACGGACAATGTTCCCGGTGTTGCCGGCCTTTCCAAGGCAGCACAGATTGCTTATGAGGATTTTGCCAATAAGCAGAAACATCTGTATGAACTTCGCCGTTATATGATTGATGGATTGAAGACCATTGAAGGCGTAAGAATTAATGGTTTTTCTGAAAAAGAGGATGATGATAAAGCAGCACCACATATCGTCAGTGTAAGTTTTGCCAAGGTTCGTAGTGAAGTTCTTCTTCATGCACTGGAAGATAAGGGAATCTATGTGTCTGCCGGATCGGCCTGTTCGTCGAACAAACCGTCCTTGAGTAAGACGCTGTTAAGTACCAATACACCGAAGGAAGTGATTGAATCCACGGTGCGTATGAGCTTTGAGGTATCCAATACCTTTGAAGAAATCGATTATTGTCTGGAGACCCTCAGGGAACTGATTCCTGTGCTTCAGAAATATGTAAGAAAATAGTATGTAGGAAAATTTTAAAGAAATCGATAGAAAGTAGGAGAAAAATGTACAAGGCTTTTTTGATTAAGTATGGGGAAATCGGTGTCAAGGGAAAGAACCGTCATCTTTTTGAGGATGCGTTAGTTCGACAGATTCGGAATTCCTTAAGAAAAGTGGAGGGAGAATTTGTTGTCAGCAAGGAAAATGGTCGTGTCTATGTGGAAGCAAAATCAGACTACGATTATGAGGATACCTTGGAAGCAATCCGCCACGTCTTTGGAATTGTGGGTATCTGCCCGATGATTCAGGTAGAGGATGAGGGATTTGATGAACTTGCCAAAGTGGTGGTAGAACACATCAATGAGGCATATCCGGACAAGAATTTCACTTTTAAGGTGGAGGCTCGCCGGGCGAGAAAGAATTATCCGCTGAATTCCATGGAAATTAATATGCAGATGGGAGAGAAAATCTTAGAGGCATTTGAAGATCAGGGAATGAGGGTGGATGTGCATAAGCCCGATGTGCTTGTGAATATTGAAATTCGTTCAAAGATCAATATTTACTCTCAGGAAATTAAGGGTATCGGCGGTATGCCGGTGGGAACCAACGGTAAGGCAGTATTGCTTCTTTCCGGTGGTATTGACAGCCCGGTTGCCGGTTATATGGCGGCCAAGAGAGGTGTGGTACTGGATGCGGTATACTTTGATGCACCGCCTTATACCAGTGAGCGTGCAAAACAGAAAGTTGTAGATCTTGCACGTCTGGTTGCGCGATATACAGGACCGATCGCACTTCATATCGTGAAGCTTACGGATATTCAGTTATATATTTATGAACAGTGCCCGCATGATGAACTGACCATTATCATGAAACGATATATGTACCGTATTGCACAGGATATCGCAAAACAGCATGATGCGGTTGCCCTGGTAACAGGAGAGAGTATTGGTCAGGTGTCCAGCCAGACATTACAGAGTCTTTCGGTTATCAACGAAGTGGCAGAAATTCCGGTAATCCGTCCTCTGGCATGTTTTGATAAGCAGGAAATTATTGATCTTGCAGAAGAGATTGGAACTTATGAGACCTCCATTCAGCCTTTTGAAGATTGTTGTACAACTTTCGTAGCGAAGCACCCTGTTACGAAACCGAATCCGAATGTAATCCGAAAGTCCGAATCGAAACTTGCCGAAAAGATTGATGAACTTTATCAAACTGCGCTGACAACCGTTGAAACCATTCTGGTGGATTAAATTCTTCGGAATATTGATAAATAAAAAAAGCCCATGAGTGTTGGCTCATGGGCATATGTAATAAAATTATTCTACGATATAAGGCTTTAAAACTTCAATGATAGTGTCTACTTCATCTTCAGCGTGAATATTGAGTTCTATTGGCTTAGAAAGATCAAGGCTGAAAATTCCCATGATAGACTTTGCATCGATAACATAACGACCGGATACAAGATCAAAATCAACATCGAACTTTGTGATGTCGTTTACAAAGGATTTAACCTTATCAATAGAATTTAATGAGATTGAAACTGTTTTCATATCAAATACCTCCGTGATTGAGTGATTGAACTCACTGCCTATATTTATATTAACTTTTGAGGTGGGATATGTCAATGAAAATGGTTCTTTTTCTTGCAAAAAAATTTGTAAAGGGTGAGCGATAAAATGAGGAGAGCAGCATTTCATAATTTGGGCTGTAAAGTGAATGCATATGAGACGGAAAGCATGGAGCAGATGCTTTCAAATGCGGGATATGAGATTGTGGATTTTGAGAAAGATGTAGCGGATGTGTATGTAATCAATACCTGCTCGGTGACGAATATTGCGGATCGTAAATCCCGTCAGATGTTACATCGTGCACGAAAGATGAATCCACAGGCCATTGTCATCGCTGCGGGATGCTATGCCCAGGGGGCAGCAGAAGAAATTTTAAGTGACGGTGCTGTGGACATCGTGGTTGGAAATAACCGCAAATTAGATATTCTTGCCATTATTGAGGCTTATGAGAAGGATCATGGCAGAAATCAGGACCTTTTGGACATCGGAAAAGAGCAAGAGTATGAGGAATTGAAGATTAACCGGGTGGTGGAGCGTACCAGAGCATTTATCAAGGTGCAGGATGGATGCAATCAGTTTTGTACCTATTGCATAATTCCCTATGTAAGGGGAAGAATCAGAAGCAGAAAGGTATCGGATGTGCTGGATGAAGTGCGTACACTGGTGTCAGCCGGTTATAAGGAAGTGGTTCTTACCGGTATACATCTTAGTTCCTATGGTATGGAAAAGGATGCAAAGGAAGATACTTCACTGATTGAATTGATTGAAGCCGTAAGTCGGGTTGAGGGTGTAAAACGTATTCGCCTGGGTTCCCTGGAGCCTAGAATTGTGACCGAAGAATTTGTACAAAGAATAGCAGCGATCCCGCAGATGTGTCCTCATTTTCATCTTTCCCTGCAAAGTGGATGTGATACCACATTAAAGCGCATGAATCGACGCTACGATACTGCAGAATATACCTTGGGTTGCGAAATTCTTCGAAAGTATTTTGATCATCCGGCGATTACTACAGATGTGATTGTGGGATTTCCGCAGGAGACAGCGGAGGAATTTGAGACAACAGTAAAGTTTCTTAAAGCTATCCATTTCTTTGAAATGCATGTGTTTAAGTATTCCAGAAGGAAGGGAACGGTGGCGGACCGTATGGAAGGTCAGGTGGATGAGCGCGTTAAGAGTGAACGAAGCGATGTTCTTCTGGAATTGGAACGACAGATGTCTGATGAATATCGAAAAAATCTTATTGGTACAACCACAGAGGTATTGTTTGAAGAAAAGGTTACGATCAACGACCGGGAGTATTATGTGGGACACACGAGGACTTATGTCCGTGTAGCGGTGGAAAGCGCAGAGAATCTGGAAAATGAGATTGTTCCGGTTTTGGTCACCGCTCATCTTTTGGGGGATACGATGTTTGGAACCATGGGTTAATTATTTTGTTGCAGGAATAGAATGTCCGATATGAAATTAGTTGCTGAATAAGTTGTGTAATACTACTTGTTTTATTTCTTTTTTTATATTAGAATGGAATATGGATGTAAAGGACGTGATAATATGATGAATGACTTAACCAAAACACAATTTATACAGATAGAGACATTTGCGGATCTTTCCGTATCGGAGATTATCGAGAAGGTTTATGTTGCACTGAAGGAGAAAGGTTATAATCCGGTGAACCAGATTGTTGGATATATTATGTCCGGAGACCCAACCTATATCACCAGCCATAATAATGCGCGAAGTTTAATCATGAAGGTTGAACGGGATGAGATTGTGGAAGAGGTTTTGAAGTATTTTATTAAAAATAAGGGACTTTAGGGTATGCGTGTTTTAGGATTGGATTATGGAAGCAAAACGGTTGGTGTTGCAGTGAGTGATCCTATGATGATTACGGCACAAGCGGTGGAGACCATTACGCGTAATGAGGAGAATAAGCTTCGTAAGACCTTGGCCCGTATTGAGGAATTGTGCCGGGAATATGAAGTGGAAAAGATTGTTCTGGGGTTGCCGAAGAATATGAATAACACCATGGGAGATCGCGCAGAGAAGTCTATGGAATTTAAGGCAATGCTGGAGCGTAGAACCGGTCTTCCGGTGGTGATGTGGGATGAACGTCTCACAACGGTTTCGGCAGAACGGGTTTTACAGGAGTCCGGAGTACGGAGAGAAAATCGAAAAGAATACATTGACAGGATTGCTGCGGTGTTTATTCTGCAGAGTTTTTTAGATTGTAAGGCATAACAATTGTGTGACATCATTTATGTCACGTATTTTTGCATAGGTTAACATGGGATGGTGTAAATAATATGGAGAAGATTACATTTGTCGGGGACGACAATGAAAATATGGAATTATATGTAATTGAAGAAACAAAAATTAACGGAGTTCACTATATACTTGTCACAGATAACGATGATGAGGATTCTGATGCAGAGTGCTACATTTTGAAGGACGTTTCAAGTGAGCAGGATGAAGACGCAGTTTATGAGGCTGTGGAAGATGACGATGAATTGGACGCTGTGATGAAGTTATTTGAGAAACTTCTGGATGATACAGATATTGTAAAGTAATTAGTATAGGAGAGTGTTATTTTGAAAAAAGTGAATACAGAATCGAAGCTTAAGATCATTCCATTGGGTGGACTTGAGCAGATCGGAATGAATATGACTGCCTTCGAATATGGAGACAGTATTGTTGTTGTGGATTGCGGACTTTCGTTCCCGGACGATGAGATGTTGGGAATTGATTTGGTCATTCCGGACATCACTTATCTTAAGGATAATTATGACAAGGTTAAGGGTTTTGTCATTACCCATGGCCATGAGGACCATATTGGTGCGATTCCTTATGTTCTTAGGGATATCAATGTACCAATTTATGGTACCAAGCTTACGATGGGGCTGATTGATTATAAGTTAAAAGAAGCCGACATGGATAAGAAGGTTAAGAGAAAGGTTATCAAATATGGTCAGTCCGTTAACCTTGGTTGTTTCCGTGTTGAATTTATCAGAACGAATCATAGTATTGCAGGAGCAGCCGCACTTGCGATTTATTCACCTGCCGGAATTGTTATTCATACCGGTGACTTTAAGGTGGATTACACACCGGTTTATGGTGCGCCGATTGACTTACAGAGACTGGGCGAGATTGGTAAGAAAGGCGTGCTTGCGTTGATGTCGGATAGTACTAATGCGGCAAAGCCTGGGTTTACCATGTCGGAAAGTTCGGTAGGAAAGACCTTTGATACATTATTTAATGATAATAGAAACAGTCGTATTATTGTTGCGACTTTTGCATCCAATGTGGATCGTGTGCAGCAGATTATTAATTCCGCTTGTAAATATGGCCGTAAGGTTGTTATTGAAGGTCGAAGCATGGTGAATATCATCAATGTTGCCAAGGAATTAGATTATCTTACCTATCCGGAGGGAACCATCATCGATGTGGAGATGATGAAGAATTATCCGGATGAGCAGATTGTTCTGATTACCACAGGAAGCCAGGGTGAGTCCATGGCTGCACTTTCAAGAATGGCGGCATCCCTTCACCGTAAGGTTACCATTCATCCGGGAGACACGGTTATCTTCAGTTCCACACCAATTCCCGGTAATGAGAAGTCCGTGGCGAAGGTTATCAATGAATTGTCAATGAAGGGAGCCAAGGTTATTTTCCAGGATACCCATGTATCCGGACATGCCTGTGAGGAAGAATTGAAGCTGATTTATTCTCTGGTTCAGCCAAAGTATGCAATTCCGGTTCATGGTGAGTATCGTCATCTGGCAGCGAATGGTGAGATTGCCGAGACAATGGGAATCCCTAAGGAGAACGTTTTCATCATGTTCAAGGGTGATGTGCTGGAACTGAATGAAGAATCTGCTGAAATTACGGGAACCGTCCAGACAGGAGCGGTCCTTGTAGATGGTCTTGGTGTTGGCGATGTTGGTAATATTGTATTAAGAGATCGTCAGAATTTAGCTGAAAACGGTATTATTATTGTTGTTATGACCTTGGATAAGGGTGCAGGACAGTTGCTTGCAGGTCCGGACATCGTATCGAGAGGTTTTGTATATGTCAGAGAATCTGAGAATCTCATTGAGAATGCCCGGATGGTTGTGGAAGAAGCTGTAGAGAACTGTCTTTACCGCAATGTAACGGACTGGGGTAAGATTAAGAATGTGGTAAAGGATTCTTTGAGCGATTACATGTGGAAAAATCTTAAGAGAACACCAATGATTCTTCCAATTATCATGGAGGTATAAAAATGAGCCGGGTAGATGAGCTTGCAGCAGAGTTAGCAGTTGCTATTGTGGAGAGTGAAGAGTACAAGATATTTATTCAGTGTAAAGAAGAAATTGCTAAGAATCCACAGCTCTATCAAGCAGTTAATGAGTTAAGAAAACATAATTTTGCGTTGCAGAACTCATCGGAAGAAATGGATATGTACGATGAAGTAGTAAAGATCTATGACAAGTACGCATATATTCGTACTAATGTGGTAGCCAATCGTTTCCTTCGTTCTGAATTAAGCGTGTGCCGTATGGTGCAGGATGTTGTACGGACGATGGTGGAAAACGTTGATATCGGTGTAGATTTTTTAGATTAGTTTGAGGGTGGTTTGAATGAAAAAGACAACAGCAGATAGTGTTAATGCGATTATCCGTACAATAATTAATATTTCAGTCAATATCCTGTTTCTTGCCGTTATGGCAATATTGATTTATTCTTATGCGGGAAAGGCGTATGAGTTTGGTCGCTCCATCTTTGATGAGAAACCAATTGATACACAGACTACGGCGAAGGTTGTTGTCGTTACGATTCCAAAGAGCGCTTCCAACAGTGATGTTGCCGGTATAGTGGCGAAAGAAGGACTGGTGGAAAGCAAGTATGCATTTTTGATTCAGCTTGTGTTATCGGATCATAAGGATGATATCATTCCGGGGACTTATACCCTTAATACCGGAATGACTCCTACGGAGATGATTGAAATGTTGAGTACGAAAGTGGAGGAAAAAGGAGAGACCACCAATGATAATTGATGAGAGGATGGTTACTTTTATCAATTCTTTTGATGCAGGAGATCGTGATATTGTTGAAGAAATTGAGCGTGAGGCAATGGCGGATTATGTTCCGATTATCCGTCAGGAAATGGGCTCATTTCTCAAAATGTTGCTTGCGTTAAAGAAACCTATGAAGATTTTGGAGGTGGGAACGGCTGTAGGCTATTCGGCTATTCTGATGGCGGATAATATGCCAAAGGGCTGTACCATCACCACAATAGAAAAATATGAAAAGAGAATTCCTATTGCCCGGAAGAATTTTGAAAGAGCGGGTCATGAGGATAAGATAACGTTGTTGGAGGGCGATGCCATCGAGATCATGAAGACCTTGGAGGATTCTTATGATCTTATTTTTATGGATGCCGCCAAGGGACAGTATATTCATTTTCTGGATGATGTGTTAAGGCTTCTTGCACCGGGAGGTGTTCTGGTATCGGATAATGTATTGCAGGAGGGGGATATCATTGAGTCTAAGTATGGAGTGGTGCGTCGAAACCGTACGATCCATATGCGGATGAGGGATTATATCTATGCAATTACCCATCATGAACAGTTGGTTACCTGTGTTGTTCCAATCGGTGACGGAATTACCATCAGTGTGAAAAAAGATCATGCAGAGAGTGATAAGTAAGACTAATACAGGAGTTTATTATAGAAAGGTTGAACATCATGAGACACCCGGAATTATTGATTCCAGCAAGTAGTCTGGAAGTATTAAAAACCGCCGTGATTTTCGGTGCAGATGCGGTATATATCGGCGGTGAGGCTTTTGGCCTTCGTGCCAATGCCAAGAATTTTTCACCGGAAGATATGCGTGAAGGAATTGCATTTGCCCATGCCCACGATGTGAAGGTTTATGTGACGGCAAATATTCTGGCACATAACCGTGATCTTTTGGAGGCAAGGGATTATTTTAAGGAATTAGGTGAGATTGGTCCGGATGCGTTGATTATATCGGATCCCGGTTTGTTTACGATTGCCCGGGAAGTACTTCCGGAAATGGAAATTCATATCAGTACCCAGGCGAATAACACGAACTACGGAACATACCGGTTCTGGCATAGTTTAGGTGCCAAGAGAGTGGTTTCTGCAAGAGAACTTTCTTTGGCGGAAATTAAGGAAATTCGTAACAATATTCCGGATGACCTTGAGATTGAGACATTTATCCATGGTGCTATGTGTATCTCTTATTCCGGTCGTTGCCTGCTAAGTAGTTTTCTTACCGGAAGAGATGCGAATCAGGGGGCTTGTACCCATCCCTGCCGCTGGAAATATGCGTTGATGGAAGAAACAAGACCGGGAGAATATATGCCGGTTTTTGAAAATGATCGTGGAACCTACATCTTTAATTCCAAGGATCTTTGTATGATTGAGCATATTCCGGAATTGATGGAAGCGGGAATTGACAGTTTTAAGATTGAAGGACGTATGAAGACAGCGCTCTATGTTGCCACAGTGGCAAGAACCTATCGCATGGCTATTGATGATTATCTGAAAGACCCGGAGTATTACCGCAGTCGTCTGGATTTCTATCGCGAGGAAATTTCAAAGTGTACCTATCGTCAGTATACTACAGGATTTTTCTTTGGAAAGCCGAACCATGATACTCAGATTTATGATAATAATGTCTATGTGAAGGAATACACGTATCTTGGCATTATAGGCGAGACCAATGCTGAGGGATTGTATCACATTGAACAGCGTAACAAGTTCTCGGTGGGTGAGACCATCGAGGTTATGAAACCGGATGGTAGAAATCTTGAGGTCGTTGTAAAGCAAATTACAGATGAGACCGGCGCAGATATGCCATCTGCACCACATCCAAAGCAGAATCTTTACATTGATCTGGGAGTACAATTGAATCAGTACGATATTCTTCGTAGAAAAGAATAGTTTTGGAAAGGCACTTTGAAGTGGTTTTATTCATAAAATGTATAAAATGACTTTGAGGTGCTTTCTTGAAAGTATTTGAAAAACCATTAACTGCAGCCCAGGAAAAGGAATACCTTACGAGGTTAAGAGAAGGCGACAGGGATGCCGAAGAAATCTTGATTCGGAAGAATATGCGTTTGGTAGCCCATATGGTAAAGAAGTATTCCTCAAGTGATATGGAAAATGAAGATATGATATCCATAGGAACCATAGGACTGATTAAGGCAATCAAGAGTTATGATATGGATAAGGGAAGCAGGTTTGCTACCTATGCAGCTAAATGTATTGATAATGAGTTGTTGATGACACTGCGCAGTAATCGTAAACGGCGATGTGAGATTTCTTTAAATGAACCGATTGGAACGGACAAAGAAGGAAATGAAATCAGTCTCATGGATTTTCTGGAAAGTCAGGAAAAAGATGTTCATAAGGTCGTTGAATTAAATAGCGAGATACAATGGTTGTCCAATGCCCTTGAAAAAGAATTAAATGCCCGTGAACGACAGATTATAGGTCTTCGCTATGGACTTCTGGGAGGAAGGGAACGTACACAGCTTGAAATTGCTAAGATGCTTGGAATTTCGAGAAGCTATGTTAGCCGTATTGAGAAGAAAGCCCTGAATAAATTAAGATCCGGTTATTAAAAGTGCATTATGGATTGATTTAGATAAGGATATACCAGGTGGAATGGAGTCATGATGACAATGAACGAGAATAATAAGGTAGAATCAAATAGGAATTCAAAAGCTTTCATACAGGCAAGAATAGCAAAAGTGCGTGAATTTATGACAAACGATGGGGTCAGTCTTTATATGGTGACCTCATCGGACTATCATGATTCGGAATATCCGGATCAATATTTTTCTACAAGAAAATATTTGTCCGGATTTACGGGATCGGCAGGAACTTTGGTGATTGGAACGGATACTGCAGTGCTTTTTACGGATGGTCGATATTTTGTACAAGCAGAACGTGAGCTTATGGGAACCGGAATTGAATTGATGCGCATGGGGGTGGAGGGAATCCCCTCTCTTGAGAATTATATTGAAGAACATTGGCGCGAAAAGACGAATTTTGCCGTGGATACAAGAACCATCACGGCGAAGGATGGCGTGGCTTATGGGAAAATTGCAGAAAAGAAGGGAATGGAAGGAATTCTTTTCAGAGCGTATGCGGAAGAATTGTGGAATCGTGAAGAGGGAAACTTAAAACGGCCACCTCTTTCAAAGGAACCTGCCTTTGAATTGGAATTGTGTTATGCCGGAGAAAGCCGCAAAGATAAACTGGCACGTGTCCGCAAATTTATGGAAGAACAACATGCAATGGGGCATATTCTCAGTACGCTGGATGATATCGCATGGCTTCTTAACATTCGCGGCAATGATATTTTTGCCAATCCTATGGTACTGTCTTATTTTTACTTAAATATGGAACAGGGAATCTGGTTTGTAGATAAGTCCAAAGTTTCTGCGGAACTGGAACAGCATTTAATGGAGGATGGAATTATCCTGCAGGATTATGAAAGGTTCGATTCTTTCGTGGAAGAGATTGCAGAGGGCAGTGTGCTCTATGATTTTTCCCATATCAATTATCGGATCTATTCATCCATTGGAAAGAATATCCGGCGTGTTGAAATGGAAAATCCGGAGATTCTTATGAAGGCGGTGAAGAATCCTTTGGAGTGTGAAAATGAACGACGGGCTCATATTAAGGATGGTGTTGCTGTGACGAAGTTCATTTACTGGTTAAAGAATGCTGTCAAATCAAGGATAATTGATGAAGTTCAGGCGGCGGATTACCTGGAGGAACTTCGAAGGACACAGGAAGGTTATATCGAACCAAGTTTTACAACCATCAGTGCTTACAATGCCAATGCTGCGATGATGCATTATAATCCATATGCCAATGAGCCGGCAAAGCTTTATCCGGAGGGAATTCTTCTTGTGGATTCCGGCGGGCAGTATTATGAGGGAACCACGGATATCACGAGAACCATTGCGTTGGGACCGGTACCGGAAGTGATTAAAATCCATTATACGGCGGTGCTGCGTGGGATGTTAAATCTTTCGGCGGCCAAGTTCCTGAAAGGATGTATCGGTATGAATCTGGATATTCTTGCCAGAGGACCATTGTGGGAGATGGGACTGGATTACCGTTGCGGAACCGGTCATGGGGTCGGATATTTGCTTGGGGTTCATGAAGCGCCCAATGGATTCCGGTGGAAGAAGGTGCCTGAGCGGGATGACGGGTGCGTTCTTCAACCGGGAATGATTACTACCAATGAGCCGGGAGTTTATATTGAGGGTAGTCATGGAATTCGTATTGAAAATGAGCTTTTAACCGTTGAAGCAGAAAAGAATGAGTACGGGCAATTTCTGTGTTTTGAAACCTTGACGATGGCTCCGATTGAAATGGAACTGGTACGTCTGGAACAGATGACTGCCGGGGAAATTTCACTGCTTCGAAAGTATCAGAAAAAGGTTTATGACACAATTTCGTCATATTTAACAGATGAAGAAAAAACTTGGCTTTACAGTGTTTGTTGTGACTTTTGACATAAAAATATGAATTTTTTGTTAAAAGATTGGTTAGTTTTATTTACTTTTTTTGATATTTTATATTGCAAAAAATATGTGTCTAATATATAATGAAAGGCGTTAGTAATGTTTATTATTTGAAGGAATGGTGAGAAAAATGGCAACAAAGAAAGTAGAGGCTGTTAAGCCGGTTCAGGCTGTAGCTCCAGTTAAGGCTGCTCCAGTTAAGGAAACTGTTAAGGTTGCTCCGGTTAAGACAGAAACAGTTAAGGAAACTGTAAAGGCTGAGCCAGTTAAGGCAGAAGCTAAGGCTCCTAAGAAGGAAGCTGTAAAGAAGACTGCTCCTAAGAAAGAAGCTGCAAAGAAGACTGTAGCAAAGAAGACTAGCGAAGAGAAGGCATGTAATTTTTATATACAGTATGCAGGAAAGCAGTTCAGTTATGAAGAGATTATCGCAAAGGCTAAGGAAGCTGCTGCTGCAGAAATGGGCAAGACAACAGCATCGGTTAAGTCTATCGATATCTATTGCAAGCCGGAAGAACATGCGGCTTACTATGTTGTAGGCAGCAAGAAAGTTGCCGGTCGTATCGATTTATAATTTTACTCGGTACATAACAGGGACACAAGGGATCTTTGTATTCCTTGTGCCCTTTTTGTGTATATTACAAGAATGGGAGAAAGAAAAATGAAAAGAAAAGTATTATCACTTATGTTAATGCTCGCTATGGTTTTATCTTTAGCAGCATGTGGTTCCAAGACAACGAATTCTTCAAAGACCGTTTTGGAGAATATGCTTAAGGTTCAGAGCAAAAGCTTTGACTGTGAAGTTGTTTTAAATGTGGATGAAGAGAATATTTCGTTTCGTATTAACGGTGGCATTGTCGATGATCAGAATGCAGCATTTACGATTGATGCCAAGATGAATCTGCCGGAAGATGAACTGGTAGTGGAAGAGTATGTTCCGCTTACAGACATTTATGTTGTCAATGGCAATGAGTATTACTTTAATGTGACAGCAATTTTTGATTTCCTCACAGAACTTGATCCATCTGTGGCTATGATCCAGAGTTATCTTGGATTATCCGGTGATTACTTTGTAATCACAGCAGCAGAACTTGCGGACTTTATGAACACCTATGGTGAGACCGGTGAAGTATTTACGGAAGAAGATTTTCTGATGTCAGGAATGAATGAGACAGGAGAGCCTGACAAGGAGTTACTGGATCTTTTGGCAAAGTTTATTGATGAGTTTGCAGAGAAGGCAGGAAATGATGCGGTTGTAATCGCTAATGATAAGATTTCCATTAAAATCAATGATAGCAATTTAGAAAAGGTTATGGAAGCCTTTTCGAACATGGACATTGAGGATTATTGCATGAAGATTGCTGAGCGTCTTGATAAGATCCAAGGTGGTCTTGCTTATACCGCTGCAATGAAGGATGAAGTAGAAGGTTTAAATGATTCTTTAAAGCAGGCTGTAGAAGAGTATAAGGCGACAGGTAGTGCAGATCTTGGTAAGTTCAACGTGGTTGCAGATATGGGTGTTAAGGATGGCAATGTAGTTATGAGTGTTGTAATGGATGTGGAATCTGAAGGAGAGGCTGTTAATGCAACAATTAATTACAATTTCTCAAGCGAAGCAGAACCGGCATTTGAAACACCGACAAGTACATTTGATTATGATGAACTTATGGATATCGTAAACCAGCTTGGCGGTATGTAATTTTATCGGTTTTGTAATCCGGTATTGATAGACAAAAAAATCCCGTTTCAATCTTTTATAGGATTGAAACGGGATTTTTTATTGAAAAAACTATAATTATTTGTTCAAAGCAACGGTAGCACCGCCCGGTATTTCAACGATCTGATCATCATTCACCACAATCCATAAAGACTGGAAGGATGGGTTATAAACGATGCTTAAGTCGGCAGAAAACTGTAACCGGTCAAATGCTTCGAGATAATCAACGATTTCGATATTGGTAGCATACCAGATATCATCCTGTCCACCCATCATTTCACAGAACTGTTCCATCAGATCCCAATTGTTATCCCGGTCAAATTCATAACTGTGACCCCATACATACATCATATAGAGGTACTGTCTTTTCTTCAGATCTTTGAACTTCTGACCGAAACCGAGAAGGTTATGGTTGTGATGGCAGGTCGGTTTCCACTCATAAAAATTAGAAGGAAATGCAAATCCGTTGGTATCACCCACGACATCAATGCCACACTCTTTTTTGGACTGGCGCACGTTATATTCCTCTGCATAATAATCGCCGACAATACGTCCGTATTTTATTCCGAGATCCTCCATGATGCGCTCTACGCGAGGGCTGTAGGAACCATTCGGATATGCGTGACCGCGAACCGGATAACCCATGACGGATTCCAGAAACTGTTTATCCTGAAGATATTCATTCACGATTTCCGTGTTCGGACAACGATCGATGGTAGGATGGGTATAGGTATGTGTAGCAACTTCATGACCCTTGTATAAGTCCCTCCATTCGGATGGATCAATACGTATTTCGTCATTGATAAGTCCTGAATTCAAATTAAAAGTACCCTTGATTCCGTATTTGTTGAAGATGGAAACTAATCTGCGGTCTGCCAATTTACCATCATCATAGCTCATTGTTAATACTTTGTGTTTTCCTCCCGGAAAGGCTTTGTAGATTTTTAACATTTTAGACCTCCGTGTGCATATACGCATAATTAACTAATATAATTATATTATTTTGAAATTAATAAATCAACTGCTTATTTCTGCAAAAACTCATACATATTAGTACAATTATCGGATTATTTTATAAAATAAAGTTTATATTTTTGTCTATATATATTTGTGAATTTGTGGTAGAATAATATGTTATGAGGAATTATTTACTCTCATACAATGGAGGCAGTAAAATGAGTGAGTATAATCGATGCTTTGCGGAAATAAGTTTAGAGGCGATAGAGCATAATATACAGGAAGTGCGCAGAAAAGTCGGGGAAGATGTGTGGATTTTGGCGGTTATTAAGGCCGATGGTTATGGACATGGAGCAGTACCCATTGCCCATCATATAAAGAATCAGGTACAGTATTTTGCTACGGCGACCATTGAGGAAGCAATGGAACTTCGGAATGCAGGAATTACCCACCCGATTCTGATTCTTGGTTATACCTCACCAAGTCAGTATGATGATATTGTGAAATATGATATTACCCAGACGATTTATAGTCTTGATACAGCCGTGAAAATGGATAAAGCCGGAAGACGTGCTGGAAAGAAGGGCAAGATTCATATTGCTATTGATACCGGCATGACAAGAATCGGATTTGCTATGAATGAGGAAAGTCTGAGTGATGTGGAGAAGATTTCTTCTTTGGAATACGTGGAATTGGAGGGAATGTTTTCTCATTTTTCATGTGCAGATATGATCGATAAAACATACAGTAAAAAGCAGATGGATTGTTATGACTGGTTTGCATCAGAACTGGAAAAGCGAGGCGTTCACATTCCTGTGAAACACCTGTGTAACAGTGCCGGAATTATTGAATTTGACAGTCACCGTTTTAATATGGTTCGTTCGGGAATTATTACATATGGTCTTTATCCTTCGGAGGAGGTTCGAAAGGATGAACTTAAGTTTATTCCGGCATTGACCTGGAAGTCCCATGTAGTTCATATAAAAAACGTGGAGGCGGGGTATGGCGTAAGTTACGGCGCAACCTATGTGACGACGAAGCCGACGAAGATCGCCACCATATCCGTCGGTTATGCAGACGGATATCCGAGATCCCTTTCCAATAAGGGGAGAGTCATTATTCATGGTCAGTATGCACCGATTCTTGGACGAGTATGCATGGATCAGATTATGGTGGATGTGACCGGGATTGATGATGTGAAACTGGAAGACGAAGTTATTCTGGTGGGAAGAGAGGGAAATGCGGAACTTTCTGTGGAGGAGGTTGCAAACCTTTCCGGAAGTTTTAATTACGAATTCGTCTGTGATATCAGTAAACGTGTTAAAAGAATTTATTAGTATGTAGGAGGTCTTTATGTCCTTATATGAAGATTTGAGAAGAAAATATGAATCTTTTTATTATAATTCCTATGAAGTTACCTGTGAGAAGGATGAAATTCTGATCCGCTACTTTTTTGAAGTTCCTGGATTGTCTGAATTTACACCAAGCTGGCGGTTTAAACTGGGGGATAATGATTTTGAAGTTCTTAAGAACGATTCGGTGTTTCAGCGTCTGGTCTGTGATCTTGGTATGGTGGAACTGGTAAGTTATTGGAAAATTGCCTGCCCGAAAAAAGTTGTTGTCCGGGCGGGAAACTATGAGGAACAGCAGTTGGACTGGTGGAAAGAATTATATTATTACGGTCTTGGAGAATTTTTTTACACAAATCAGATTCCATTGGATGCGGAAGGATTTATGAATCTTGAAAATGATTCTGCAAAAGATTTTTGTGCAGTGGAACGAAATACTTCAAAGAAAGAATTATCCGGATGTCTGGTTCCGATCGGTGGTGGAAAAGATTCGGTTGTTTCGGTGGAATTGCTTCGCAGTGTCGGGGAGGAGGCCAAATGCTATATCATCAATCCTCGTGGAGCTACAATTAATACCACTATTGCCGGTAAATTTAAGGATGAAGATGTCATCATTTCTAAGAGAACCTTGGATAAACGCATGATTGAGTTAAATCAGCAGGGCTTTTTAAACGGACACACACCATTTTCTGCGATTGTGGCATTTTCGGCAACCATTGCGGCTTATCTTAACGGATTGAAGTACATCACTTTATCCAATGAGGCCAGCGCCAACGAGAGTACTGTACTTGGAAGTACTGTAAATCATCAGTATTCCAAGAGCTTTAAGTTTGAGAAGGATTTTCATGACTATGAAGCAAAGTATATAAAGACGGGAACATATTATTTCAGTTTACTTCGTCCTTTGAGTGAATTTCAGATTGCACGTTATTTTGCGAAATGTACCGCATATCACGATATTTTCAGAAGTTGTAATGTGGGAAGCAAGGAAGATATCTGGTGCGGGCATTGTCCAAAGTGTATGTTTGTATTTTTTATCTTATCGCCATTTATTGCACATGAACGTCTGTGTGAGATCTTTGGTGCGGATATGGTAAATGATGAGACGATGATTCCGATTATGGAACAGTTGATTGGAGTTGTGGAGGAGAAACCTTTTGAATGTGTGGGAAGCCGTGATGAGGTAAATACGGCACTTTGTCTTACAATAAAGCAGCTTGAGTCCGAGGGAAAGGAGCTTCCTGTTCTTTTGGCACATTATAAAACCCTTCCGCAATACGAAGAATATTCCAAGAAGGAGAATACGTTCTTTGTGGGATATGAGGAGGAGAATCTTCTTCCTGAAAAATATGCAGAACTGATTCGTAAGAATTGTTGTCAGCCATGATATGGGAGGCCTTGGAATGTTAGAAACCATACAAAATATTGTAAAAGATAAAAAAATCGTCATTCTGGGATTTGGCAGGGAAGGAAAATCAACACTTTCTTTGATTTTAAGAGCCGGAGGCTATGATCGTATCGCAATTGCAGATCAGAATCCGGTGACACTTCCGGAGGATATCCTGGAGAAGTACCATATAAAGGCAGATGAAATTGTGCTGGAGTGTGGCGGGAATTATCAAAAAAATCTGGACGCATATGATGTGATATTTAAGAGTCCGGGAATTGTACTGGAGAAGGATCCAAAGGAACTCTCGGCAAAGCTTTTGTCCCAGACGGAGGTTTTTTTTAGCCGTTATCGCAATCAGATGATCGGAATCACGGGAACTAAGGGAAAGAGTACCACAACAACATTGATTTATCATATCTTAAAGAATGCCGGAAGGAATGTAATTCTTGCGGGGAATATCGGAATTCCGGCCTTTGATATACTGGATCAAATCCGTGAAGACAGCATTATTGTATTTGAAATGTCCTCCCATATGCTGGAATATATGACGGTGGCTCCCAAGACGGCGGTTTACCTGAATGTTCACGAGGAGCATCTGGATCATTATGGCTCCATGGAAAAGTATGTGGCGGCGAAGGAGAATATCTACCGCAATCAGCAGCCCGGGGATGTACTCTATGTCAATGAGCTGATACTCCCGCAAAAAGATGCCTGCCGGTCGGAGATAATATCGGTGGGATATGGGAAGAATGCCATGATAAGGATCCGGGGGAATGAAATTTATTTGATGGACCCGAAAAGCGGTTATGGTGATGCTGCGTTGCCTTATGTGATTCCTACGGAGGATATTCATCTTCTGGGAGAACATAATTATTATAATATTGCAGTGGCACTGGGGGTTCTTAGCCGGTTTGGTATTGGTATTGAAGAGTTTACAAAGGGGCTTTGCAGTTATGAGACACTGCCGCATCGACTTCAGTATATTGGAACTGTGGGCGGTGTGAAGTACTACGATGATTCGATTTCCACCATCTGTGACACAGCTATTCAGGCATTGAATAGTGTAAAGGATGCATCCACAATTCTGATTGGCGGTATGGATCGAGGCATTGATTACCGTGATCTGATTCAGTTCCTGTCCGATCATAGTATTGAGCATATTATTTTGATGGCGACCACCGGTAAGCGAATTTATGAGGAGATTAACACATCTTTCCCTGAATTTGAAAAGAAGGAGCGGCTGCATCCGGTAGATACTCTGGAAGAGGCAGTGGATCTGGCAAAGAAGATTACACCATCCGGGCGAAGTTGTGTCATGTCACCGGCGGCGGCAAGCTATGGAATATTTAAGAACTTTGAGGAACGGGGCGACGTCTTTAAGAAGCTTGTTCTGGGATCATCGGATTAAAAAGTATTGTCGGGATTGGGAATGCCGGACAGATTGGAGAAAAAATGTTAGAACTACAACATGGAAGACCTGTGGATTGCACAGGCAGACTGGAAAAGGAAATTCGTACATATAATCTGCTGGATCGGTTGAATATTGAATATGACCGTGTGGATCATAAGGCCCTTGATACCATGGAAGATTGTGCAGAGGTAGATAAACTGTTTAATGCACTGATTTGTAAGAATTTATTTCTCTGTAATTCCCAGAAAACGAGGTTCTATCTGCTGATGATGCCGGGGGATAAGAAATTCCACACAAAGGATCTTTCGGCACAGATCAATAGTGCCCGTTTGTCTTTTGCCGGGGAAGAATATATGGAGAAATTTCTTGATATTACACCCGGCTCTGTGAGTGTCATGGGGCTGATGAATGACAAAGAGGGTAATGTACAGCTCCTCATGGATGAAGAGGTACTTCAGGGTGAATATCTGGGATGTCATCCTTGCATTAATACATCCAGTATCCGGCTTAAGATATCGGATGTAGTGAATGTATTCCTACCGGAAGTCGGACATAGACCGGTCATGGTACATTTAGAACGCTATTGAATAAAATACATTGAGGAGGTATTCATTATGAATCCAATGAAATTATTACAGTTAAAATCGGACTGGGATCAGTTTGTTCGGTCCCATCCCAAATTTGTTCCATTTATTAAGGCGGTGGGAGCGGATGGATTTCGCCCCGGAACGGTATTGGAAGTTACAGTGACCACACCGGAGGGGCAGAAGTATACGACGAATCTTAAAGTAACGGAGTCGGACATGAAATTTGTTGAAAATATTAAGGATAGTCTTGGACAGAAGTAACATGAAACGGTATGGGACAGTGTACCAATAATTGTGTGAGCATGAAACAGAGCCTGCAGGGATTATAATTTAATATAATCCTTACAGGCTCTTTCGTTTTTGAATATGAATTATTGGATTAACATTTTTCTGCGATGTTGTAGAGTAACCGTTCGGTGTTGGACCAGTCAAGACATGGGTCGGTGATGGACTTTCCATAAACACCTTCGCCGACTTTCTGGCAACCGCCTTCGATATAACTTTCAATCATGACACCCTTGACCATGTTGCGTACATCGCTGGAATGGTTACGACTGTGAAGTACCTCACTGACGATACGAATCTGCTCCATATACTGTTTGTTAGAGTTGGAGTGGTTGGCATCAATGATGGTAGCCGGATTCTTAAGCTCCTTCTTGTTATACATTTCTACCAGTCGAATAAGATCCTCGTAGTGGTAATTAGGAATTGCCTGACCATGCTTATTTACTGCGCCTCGCAGAATGGTGTGGGCATACTCATTACCGGTAGTGTTAACTTCCCAACCACGATAAATAAAGGTGTGTGCACCCTGAGCAGCTACAACGGAATTTAACATAACGTTGTAGTCACCGCTGGTAGGATTTTTCATACCTGCCGGTACATCCATGCCGGATACGGTAAGGCGATGCTGCTGATCTTCAACCGAACGGGCACCCACAGCTACATATGAGAGTACATCGGAAAGATACCAGTAATTTTCCGGGTAAAGCATCTCATCCGCAGTGGTGAGACCGGTTTCGTTGATGACGTCTACGTGGAGCTTACGGATGGCAATCACACCGGCAAGAAGATCCGGCTTTTTTTCAGGATCCGGCTGGTGAAGCATTCCCTTGTAACCTTCGCCGGTTGTGCGCGGTTTGTTGGTGTAGACACGAGGAATGATGATAACCTTGTCCTTGATTTTTTCCTGGACTTTGGAAAGACGTAAGGTATAGTCAAGAACTGCGTCTTCGTTATCAGCAGAACATGGTCCTACGATACATAAGAATTTATCGGATCTGTCTGCAAGGACATCCTTGATCATGGCATCTCTTTCGTTTTTTAACTTCGTAAGAGTTTCAGGTACGGGATATTCTTCCTTGATTTCTTTTGGAATCGGAAGCTTTTTGACAAATTCAAAACTCATTTTCAATCTCCTTCTTTTGCACGAAATATTACACAATGTGCAACGTTTTTCATTATATAGGATTTACCGGGAAAAGTCAAAGCATAATCCATGAAATTCATTGATAAATAGGGGAAATTTCGATATAATAAATATATAAAGGAGATGTGATGTTATGGGCGAGATTAACAGAGTAATATGGATTGTATTGGACAGTGTTGGAATGGGAGCAATGCCGGATGCAGACCGGTTTCATGATGAAGATGCGAATACGATTCTTCATGTAGCAGAGCGTTGTAAGGATTTTAGAATTCCCAATATGGTAAGTCTTGGTTATGGCAATATTGATGGGATGCAGGGGATTCCCAAATGTGATTTGCCACTGGGATGTTTTGCCAGACTGGAGGAAATTTCCAATGGTAAGGATACCACCACAGGACATTGGGAGATGGTTGGAATTCGCACCGAACAGGCATTTCCGGTGTATCCTGAGGGGTTTCCCAAGGAGGTTATTGATGCATTTTGCAGGGAATGCGGTATAGAAGGTGTTCTTGGTAATAAACCGGCATCGGGGACGGAGATTATCAAGGAACTGGGGGAAGAACATGAGAAAACAGGTTGGCCTATCGTCTATACATCTGCGGACAGTGTGTTTCAGATTGCAGCTCATGAGGAAGTGATTCCGCCTTCTAAGTTGTATGAGATGTGCCGCATTGCAAGAAAGATTCTTGATGGAGAACATCGGGTTGCCCGGGTTATTGCAAGACCTTTTGTGGGAAGTAAGGGTGTATATGAGCGAACTGCAAATCGTAGGGATTTTTCCATTGAACCGGATCGCGATAACCTGTTGGTACGCATGAAAGAAGCTGGACACAATGTGGTTGGAATTGGTAAGATTGAAGATATTTTCTGTGGATGTGGTATTACAGAAGCGATTCATACCAAGAACAATATGGATGGTGTGGATGTGACCCTGCAGTGTATGGATCGTTTTTCTTCGGGCTTGATTTTTACCAATCTTGTGGAATTCGATTCTAAGTGGGGACACCGCAATGATTACGAGGGCTATGCCAAGGGACTTATGGAGTGGGATGAAAGACTCCCTGAAATTCTTGAAAAGATGACAAATGAGGATCTTCTCGTTATTACGGCGGATCATGGATGTGATCCCACCACACCGGGAACGGATCATACCCGTGAATATGTTCCTTTGCTTATCTATGGTAAGAATATTAAGAGTAACGTGAATCTTGGTACGATCCAGTCCTTTGCAAGTATCGGGCAGACGCTGGCGGATATTTTCAAGATTGAACCATTGTCTATCGGAAAGGATTTGTTGGAATTGATTCGTTGACGGAATGTCCGGAGGTGTACTGATATGAGAATGTTTGATGTAATTATGAAAAAGAGAAATGGTGGCGAATTGTCAACGGAGGAAATCGGGGAACTGATCCGGGGCTATGTGTCCGGTGATATCCCGGACTATCAAATGTCAGCATTTCTGATGGCAATATATTATCAGGGAATGACAAAGAGAGAGATTGTTGATCTTACCATGGAAATGGCAAAGAGTGGCGATATGCTGGATTTGTCCGGAATTCATGGCATGAAGGTTGATAAACACAGCACCGGTGGGATCGGAGATAAGACGACCCTGGTGGTTGGACCCATGGTAGCATCTCTTGGAATTCCGGTGGTGAAGATGTCGGGAAGAGGGCTTGGCTATACCGGTGGAACCATCGATAAGTTGGAGAGCTTTGATGGATTTTCCACATCCATGAGTGTGGAAGATTTTACAGAACATGTGAACCGGATTCAATTTGCTTTGTCGGGGCAGACAGGAAATCTTGCTCCGGCGGATAAGAAAATTTATGCGTTGCGGGATGTGACGGCGACGGTGGATAGTATTCCTTTAATCGCCAGCAGTATTATGAGTAAGAAAATCGCCTCCGGTGCAGATGTTATTATTCTGGACGTGAAGATGGGCAGCGGTGCATTTATGAAGGATCTTGAGAGTGCCCGCAAACTGGCAGAAACCATGGTGGATATCGGCAAAGGTGTGGGACGTAAAATGGCTGCGGTAATTTCGGATATGGATCAGCCCTTGGGATACGCAGTGGGAAATGCATTGGAAGTAATGGAAGCCATTGATGTACTTAAAGGAAAAGGGCCGAAGGATGTAAGAGATTTGTGCGTTGTTCTTGGAAAATACATGGTCAATCGATGCAGACCGGAGATTTCTTTGGAAGAGGCAGAAAAAATGCTGAAAAAATCCCTGGAGAACGGATCGGCGTTGGACAAGTTTCGGGAATTTCTTGAAGCACAGGGTGGAAATCCTGCCACGATTGATGATTATGGACTGCTTCCGAATGCACGGTATATTGTGGAGTTAAAGTGTGAAGAAGAAGGCTACATCACT
Source organism: Lachnospiraceae bacterium (assembly GCA_051877855.1). Lineage (GTDB taxonomy): Bacteria > Bacillota > Clostridia > Lachnospirales > Lachnospiraceae > MGBC120314. The sequence continues at coordinate 75,045 of JBJEJH010000030.1, forward strand.
CATATTGAGGCAGATGAAGTCGGAGCTTCTTCGATCATCCTTGGTGCGGGCCGCGAAAAGAAAGAGGATGTGATCAATAAGGCGGTTGGTATTGTTCTCAATAAAAAAATAAATGATTTCGTTCAACCCGGGGATGTTCTCGCTTATATTCACGGTGATGACAGGATAAAGATTGATGCAGCTATGGAAAGATTGCTGAAAGCCTATGAAATTTCACAAAAGCCGAGGGAAGAGCACAGACTTATTTATGAAATTATTGAATAATTTTTTGGTTTGTGATACAATGAAGGATAGTGGCCGGACAGGGCATTCAATGAATGCTCTGTGTTTATGGCAGATTATTATTACATAAAGGAGATTGAGAAAATGGAAGTAAGACCAGGTGCAAATCCCAATGATGTGAAAAGTTATGATACAAGTCGTTTAAGACATGATTTTCTGATTCAGGACTTGTTCGTAAAGGATGAGATTAAGACTATTTACAGCCAGATTGACAGAATTATTGTTGGTGCTGCGACACCGATGAATAAGACGTTAAAGCTCGAGGCGGGTGATGAGCTTCGTGCCCAATATTTCCTTGAAAGACGTGAGATGGGTATCATCAATGTTGGTGGCAAGGGTAAGGTTACCGTTGATGGCACTGTATATAATTTCAAGTATCGTGATGGTCTCTATATCGGTATGGGATCTAAGGATATCACTTTTGAAAGTGAAGATCCGTCCAATCCGGCAAAGTTCTATTTTAACAGTACTCCGGCACACATGACATACCCGACGGTATTCATTGATCCGGATAAGGATATTAAGCCGGAAAACAAGAGAGAACTTGGTTGCCTTGAGAATTCAAATCATCGAATTCTTAGAAGATACATTCTTCCCGGACAGGTGGAAAGCTGTCAGTTAGAGATGGGTGTAACTTCTCTTGAGCCGGGTAGTGTATGGAACACGATGCCATGTCATACCCATGACAGAAGAATGGAAGTATATATGTATTTCGAAGTACCGGAAGAAGATATCGTATTCCACTACATGGGTGAACCAAGTGAGACAAGACATATCATCATGAGAAATGAAGAAGCAGTAATTTCACCAAGCTGGTCCATTCACTCAGCATCTGCTACACATGCATATTCATTTGTATGGGGTATGGCCGGTGAAAATCAGGATTTTGATGATATGGATCCTGTTGAAATGAAGGATCTTAAGTAATTCGTTGTAATGGTGATACGAATGCTGATTATTATCATGAATTATATTAAAAATATGTGGTTCCTTATGGGACGGGCATATATTTTAAATAATTAAATAAAAAATGTAAAAGGAGAAATAGTAAAATGTCAGTTAATTTTTCATTAAAGGGCAAGATTGCTTTAGTTACAGGTGCTTCTTATGGTATTGGTTTCGCCATCGCATCCGGTATGGCTGAGGCTGGTGCTACAATCGTTTTCAACGATATCAAGCAGGAGTTAGTAGATAAGGGAATCGCAGCATACAAGGAAAAGGGTATTGATGCTCATGGTTATGTATGCGACGTTACAAGCGAAGAGCAGGTTAACGCTATGGTAGCTCAGATCGAGAAGGAAGTTGGTGTTATTGATATTCTTGTTAATAATGCCGGTATTATCAAGCGTATTCCTATGTGCGAAATGACTGCTGCTGAGTTCAGACAGGTTATCGATGTTGACCTTAATGCACCATTTATCGTATCGAAGGCAGTTATTCCTGCAATGATTAAAAAGGGAGCAGGTAAGATCATTAACATCTGCTCTATGATGTCAGAATTAGGACGTGAGACCGTATCCGCTTATGCAGCAGCTAAGGGCGGTCTTAAGATGTTAACAAGAAATATCTGTTCTGAGTATGGTCAGTATAACATTCAGTGTAACGGTATCGGACCTGGTTATATCGAGACACCTCAGACTGCACCTCTTCGTGAGATTCAGCCGGATGGTTCAAGACATCCATTCGATACATTCATCTGTGCAAAGACACCTGCAAACAGATGGTTAAAGCCGGAAGAGTTGGCTGGTCCTGCTGTATTCCTTGCTTCAGAAGCATCGGATGCAGTCAATGGACATATTCTTTATGTTGATGGTGGTATCCTTGCTTACATCGGCAAGCAGCCACAGTAAATTGAATCCGAGGATTATTCGGAAATGATTTTTAAAGGTATTCTTTAGAAATAAAAATGAAAAGTGGAGAGTGTAAGACTCTTCACTTTTCTTAATTTCTGAGATTTTATTGTATTTATAGGAGCAGAGAAAATATATGAGAATGAAACAAGTTGCATGGATTTTCATCACAACATTACTTTTGGTGACTACCCTGTCAGGGTGCAGCTTATTCAGGCAGAAAATTGATTTGGAAAATTATATTTCCTGGGAATGTCAGGGAATTGATGGATATGCATCATTGGAATTGGCTTTGGATGTGTCCGGAATGCAGGCTGATCTTGATGAGAAGATAAAGAAAGAAGAGAAAAAAATTGCGTTACAATCCTTGCTGGAGGGAATGAGCATTCAGGGAGACCGAGAGGAGAATCTATCCAACGAAGATGTTGTGGTGATTCATGTGGAATATGATGAATCGCTGTGCAAGGAGGCCGGAGTAAAGATTGACGGAAATGATATGAAAGTGACCATCACCGGTCTTGAGGAGGGTGAACTGATTGATCTGTTTGCGGATGTAGAGGTGCAGGTTATCGGAGTGGCACCATTTGCAACGGCACAGGTGGTAAATCATTCAACCAACGAATATGTAAAGGGACTTAACTTTACGGTGGAGCCGTCCTATGGGTTTGAGCGTGGCGCAACCCTTACGATACAATGTAATGCGGACAAAGCGGCAGCGCGGGAGTACGGGTATGTTTATTTTCATGATACGAAAGGTGTCAGCACTACGGAAGTGGATTATTACGTAAAAAATGCGGCGGATCTGGAAAGCTCCTTTTTATCACAGCTGGCTCAGGAAGATTTTGCAACGATTAATGCCCAGTCGGAGAGTACGGTGGTACGTATGCTTTACAAATTAACCGGCAGTTCCAACTATTTATTCCAATACAATAAAGAATGGGTGGAACGTATGACACTGAAGGAAATTCGACTTATGACCTGCAGTGATTATGCGTTGGCGAAAGAACAGAATAAGCCGGTAAATAAGTTATACCTTATCTGGGAAGGATATGTTACCAATGCGGATCATGGAAGTGATGCGTACTTTTGCTTTGAATATAACAATATCATTAAGCAGGGGGACGGAACCTATTTTGTGCGCCACGACCAGCCGGAACTACGTTATATATGCAGCAATGATTATGAAAAAATGATGGAACAGTTATTATCTTCGGATACAGAAGGGTATGAGGAACAGAATGTCTCGCTGGAAGGTGTTATCTGGGAGAATGGGGAGCAGGAAAGTGTGACTTCGGAAAGCGAGAGTCAGAATAGTCAAAATAATGAAAATAATTAGGGATTTTATTGTATTAATTTGCCATTTGTGATATAATTAACCTAATAAATTATGTAAATAAGGTGGTATTGCTTTGGATAATTTTAGAAAAAAGGTTCGATTGGGTGATGCTTTACTTGCCAGAAAGTTAATCAATGGTGAGCAGTTAGCAAAGGCATTGGAAGACCAGAAGGTCAAAAAAAAATTATTAGGTGAGATCCTTGTTGAAAACGGTGCGCTGTCAAGAGATAAATTAAACGAAGCACTCTGTGAAATTCTTAATATTGAATTTGCGGATATTAAGAAGATGAATCTGGATCCGAAGATTGTGGCTTTGCTTGATGAGAACATTATGCGTAAGTACAGTGTTATTCCGCTTGGTTACCACAATGGTGATTTTCAGGTGCTTGAACTTGCTATGGCAGATCCGATGAACATCATTGCGATGGATGATGTTAGTATTATTACAGGCAAGCAGGTTGTTCCGCTCCTTGCCAATATTGCCGATATTAACATTTATCTTGATAAGTTGTTCGGTAAGAAGCAGACGAACGAGATGATCGAGAAGTTCAAGTCTCAACAGGCAGCCAATGCGGTTGTAGAGACAGAAGAAGATCAGGCAAGGCGTGAGGAAATTGATAATTCTCCAATCGTTCTTCTGGTTAATAAGATGATTGAACAGGCCGTTCGTGAGAGAGCATCCGATATTCATATCGAGCCGATGGAGACTTATATCCGTCTGCGTTATCGTATCGATGGTGCGCTCCGTGAAATAGCAACTTATGATGTTTCAATGTTGAATGCAATCACAGCACGTCTCAAGATTATGTCTAACATGGATATTTCAGAAAAGAGAAAGCCACAGGATGGTCGTATCACGATCTTCGTCGATGGCAGCGAATATGATATCCGTGTATCGAATCTTCCGACCTGTTACGGCGAGAAAGTCGTAATGCGTATTGCTTCAAAGTCCGGCTTTAAGAAAGAAAAGAAAGATCTTGGTATGTTGGATGAAGATCTTGTAAAGTTTGATAATATTTTAAAGAATCCACATGGTATCATCTTGGTAACCGGTCCTACCGGTTCCGGTAAATCTACCACCCTTTACACGGCACTGAGTTCTCTGAATAAAGAAGATGTTAATATCATCACGGTAGAGGATCCGGTCGAAGCGAATATTGATGGTATCAATCAGGTTATGGTTAACGTTAAGGCAGAGATGACATTCTCCAATGCTCTTCGTTCAATTCTCCGTCAGGACCCGGATATCATCATGATCGGTGAAATTCGAGACGGTGAGACCGCCGATATCGCTGTTCGTGCTTCTATCACAGGTCACTTGGTAGTTAGTACATTGCATACCAACAGTACTGCGAATACCGTTACCCGTTTGATTGATATGGGTGTAGAACCATATTTGATTGCGGACTCTTTGGTAGGTGTTATTGCCCAGCGTCTCGTACGTCGTCTTTGTAAGAACTGTAAGAAGCCGCATGTAGTTACCATGGCTGAGAAGAGGGAATTGTCATTGAATCCACAGAAGGAATACACCATTTACGAGGCAGAGGGCTGTCCGGAGTGTGGTGGTAGTGGTTACATAGGGCGTATTGGTATTTATGAGATTATGACGGTATCCAACCGTTTGAAGTCCATCATTTCCCATGGTGCAGATGTTGACCAGATTAAGGCGGAAGCGGTGGCGGAAGGTATGACAACACTTCGTGCTGCAGCTCGTCGATATGTGTTGGATGGAACCACAAGTCTTGCCGAGATGATTCGTGTAACATACGAGGTAGAATAAGATTAAAATAAATGACTAGGAGATATTAAGATGGCTACAATTCAGGAAATATTGATGATCGCAAAAGAAGCAGGGGCATCCGATGTACATATTACCATCGGTTTGCCGCCAATGATGAGATTGCATGGTGACCTTGTTGCAATGAATTTTCCAAAGCTCATGCCGGATGACACGAAGGCAATTGTTTACAGTATGATGACCGAAGCACAGCGCAATGCATTTGAAGAAACCGGTGATTACGATTTCGCTTTTGCCGTAGGTGCCATTGGACGTTATCGTGTTAATGCATTTAGACAGCGTAATGCAATCGCTTGTGTAATGAGAGCGATCAGTACCAAGATTCCTTCTCCGGATCAGTTGGGACTTCCGGAGTCCGTTGTGGATCTTTGGAGCAGAAAGAGAGGTCTTGTACTGGTAACCGGACCTACCGGTTCCGGTAAGTCTACCACCTTGGCTTCTTTATTAAATGTAGTTAATGAGAGAAGAAGTGCTCATATCATCACCATGGAGGATCCTATCGAGTACCTGCATTCGCATAAGAAGTCCGTTGTCAACCAGAGAGAGATGGGTTCCGATTCATTTACATACGCAACTGCACTGAAGTCTGCACTCCGTGAAGACCCTGATGTTATCCTTGTAGGAGAAATGCGTGACCTTGAGACCATTTCAACTGCTGTAACTGCGGCAGAAACCGGTCACTTGGTTTTCTCCACACTGCATACCATCGGTGCTGCGGCTACCGTAGACCGTGTTATCGACGTATTCCCTCCACACCAGCAGGATCAGATCCGTGTACAGTTAGGTATGGTTTTGGAGGCTGTTATTTCCCAGCAGTTAATTCCGACGGTAGATGGTAAGGGTCGTCGTGCTGCATTTGAGGTAATGCATGCCAATATCGCCATCAAGAACCTGATCCGTGAAGGAAAGTCCTATCAGATTCCTACCGCAATGCAGACCAATAAGGCCGGCGGTATGATCACGATGGATGATTCCATCCTTCAGTTATATCAGGCAGGTGAGATTTCGAAGGAAGATGCATTGCAGTTTGCACAGGATATTCCGATGATGACCAAGAGACTTGGTGCATTATAAGATTGTTTCAGAATATAAAGTAAGGAGTTTCGAGGGTTTCTTGAGACTCCTTTTTCTTGTGAGAAAGATCAGAAATAGAAATTCGAAAACATGTTCGATAAAAATGATTGCAAAATTATTTTTTATATATTAAAATGAATATAATTGTTGGGCGGATCTATGTGTAGGCATAGAATCCATGGAGCCTGCGTTAATAAATGAAATTGAGGGAGATTATGGCGGAGAAGAAGTATGATGCATCCAGTATTTCTATATTAGAGGGATTGGAAGCGGTTCGTAAGAGACCGGGTATGTATATTGGCAGTGTTTCGACCAAGGGTCTGAATCACTTGATTTATGAGATAACAGATAATTCGGTGGATGAACATCTGGCAGGCCATTGTGATGAAATCACAGTGTGTCTGAATGCCGATGGAACAGCCACGATTAAGGACAACGGACGTGGTATTCCGGTAGGAATTCATCCGAAAATGGGAATTCCTGCGGTAGAAGTGGTATTTACCGTTCTTCATGCCGGTGGTAAGTTCGGTGACGGAGGATACAAGATCTCAGGTGGTCTGCATGGTGTGGGCGCCTCGGTTGTTAATGCACTTTCGGAGTGGCTTGAGGTTACCATTCGTGTGGGCGGCATCGTATATCAGCAACGTTATGAGCGGGGAAAAGCGATGTATCCGCTGAAGGAGATCGGTACCTGTCGTAAGAACGATACCGGTACGGAAGTTACATTCCTTCCGGATCGTGAAATTTTTGAGAAGACAAGATTCAAGGAAGATGCAGTACAGTCCCGTCTTCATGAGACTGCTTATCTGAATCCGGGTCTGACGATACATTATATGGATCGTCGTGTGAATCCGGCAGAAACCATTGATTTTCATGAGCCCAATGGATTGAAGGCCTTTGTTGCAGATCTGAATAAGGGTAAGGAAGCAATCCATGATATTGTTTACTTTAAGAGAGAAGTGGATGGTATCGAGGTGGAGGCTGCTTTCCAGTTTGTTGATGAATTTCAGGAGGAAATTTTTGGGTTCTGTAATAATATCTATACCCAGGAAGGTGGTACTCATATCACCGGATTTAAGACCAAGTTTACCATGGTCATCAATCAGTATGCCCGTGAACTTGGTATTTTAAAGGATAAGGATGCGAATTTTACCGGCCTGGATGCCCGTAACGGCATGACCGCAGTTATTGCGGTGAAACATCCGGAACCGCGGTTTGAAGGTCAGACCAAGACGAAGCTTGATAATCCGGATGCAGGTAAGGTTGTGTCGGATGTGGCCGGCGAGGAATTGGTATTATTCTTCGACCGTAATCTTGAGACGCTTAAGAATATCATTGCCTGTGCCGAAAAATCGGCAAAAATCCGTAAGGCTGAGGAGAAGGCCAAGACCAATATGCTTACGAAGCAGAAGTTCTCCGTGGATGGTACGGGTAAACTGGCAAACTGTGAGAGCAGGAATGCGGAGGAATGTGAAGTCTTTATTGTGGAGGGAGATTCTGCGGGAGGATCGGCAAAGACCGCCAGAGATCGCAGAACACAGGCGATTATGCCGATTCGCGGTAAGATTCTTAATGTGGAGAAGGCAGGAATCGATAAAGTTCTTGCCAATGCCGAAATCAAGACCATGGTTACAGCCTTTGGATGTGGATTCTTGGAGGGCTATGGAAATGATTTTGATATCACCAAGCTTCGCTATAATAAGATTATTATCATGACGGATGCCGACGTGGATGGTGCTCATATCGATACGTTGTTATTGACCTTTTTCTATCGTTTTATGCCGGAACTGATCATGGAAGGACATGTATACCTTGCCACACCTCCTCTTTATAAGGTTGTACCGAAGAAAGGCGAGGGTGAGTATCTTTATGATGACAAGGCTCTGGAAAGGTATCGTAAGGAACATAAAGAGGGAACATTTACCCTGCAGCGATACAAAGGTCTTGGTGAGATGGATGCGGAGCAGTTGTGGGAGACCACATTAAATCCCAAGACCCGTATCTTAAAGCAGGTGGAGATTGAAGATGCAAAGATGGCTTCGGATGTGACCAGTATGCTGATGGGTACGGATGTACCGCCGAGAAAGCAGTTTATCTATGAGCACGCCCGCGATGCGGAATTGGATGTATAGGAGGAGAATCAATGGCAGAACAGATTTTAAAAACCGAATATTCGGATATCATGCAGAAATCCTATATTGATTATTCCATGAGTGTTATCACCGCAAGAGCAGTGCCGGATATTCGTGATGGATTGAAGCCGGTTCAGCGAAGAGTGCTCTATGCTATGGAACAGTTGGGACTTAACTATGATAAGCCACACCGTAAATCGGCGAGAATTGTGGGTGATGCCATGGGTAAATATCATCCTCACGGAGACAGTTCGATCTATGAGACCCTGGTGGTACTGGAGCAGGATTTCAAAAAGGGAATGGCTTTGGTTGACGGACATGGTAACTTCGGTTCCATCGAGGGTGATGGAGCGGCTGCGATGCGATACACCGAGGCAAAGCTTAAGAAATTCACACAGGATGTTTATCTTGCGGATCTGGATAAAGGCGTAGTTGATTTTGTGCCTAATTTTGATGAGACGGAGAAGGAGCCGGAGGTTCTTCCGGTTCGTGTACCGAATATCCTGATCAATGGATCGGAGGGTATTGCGGTTGGTATGACGACGAATATCCCGACACATAACCTTGTTGAAGTGATTAATGCGGTGGAAGCCTATATGGATAATGCTGATATTACCACAGCAGAATTGATGCAGTATATGCCGGGTCCGGATTTCCCTACCGGTGGTATTGTCATCAATCAGAATGAACTTCTGGATATCTATGAGACCGGTACAGGTAAGATTAAACTCCGGGGCAAAGTGGAATTAGAACCGGCTTCTAAGAAGAGCGACCGCGATAAATTGGTTGTCAGTGAGATTCCGTATACCATGATTGGCGCCAATATCGGCAAATTCATATCGGATGTGGTGGATCTTGTGGAAACTAAGAAAACCGCGGATATCTATGATATTTCCAATGAATCATCCAAGGAAGGCATCCGTATTGTTATTGAACTGAAGAAGAATGCGGATGTGAAGAAACTCATTAATATGCTCTATAAGAAGACGAAGTTAGAGGATACTTTTGGTGTCAATATGCTGGCGATTGTGGATGGTCGTCCGGAGACCCTTGGGCTTAAAAAGATTATCGAACATCATGTGAATTTCCAGTTTGACCTTGCAACAAGAAAGTATACAACGCTTTTAAATCGCGAGCTGGACAATAAGGAAATTAAGGAAGGTCTCATTAAGGCCTGTGATATCATTGATCTGATTATTGAAATTCTTCGCGGCAGCCAGAATCTTAAGCAGGCGAAGGCTTGTCTTATTAATGGAGATACTACGGATATCAAGTTTAAGAGTGAGACTTCGAAGAAGGAAGCATCAAAGCTTTGCTTTACAGAACGTCAGGCAACGGCGATTCTGGAGCTTCGTTTGTCGAAGCTGATCGGCCTTGAAATCCTCGCCCTGAATAAGGAATATGAAGAGTGTCTTCGAAAAATCGCAGAGTATCAGGATATTCTCGGAAACAAGAAGAGCATGGTCCGGGTGATTAAGAAGGATCTTGAAAATATTAAGAAAGAATACGGATATGCCCGCAAGACGGTTATCGAAAATGGCGAAGCTGCAGTTTATGAGGAAGAAAAGCCTGTTGAACAGGAAGTTGTATTCCTGATGGATCGTTTTGGCTATGCCAGAACCATCGATCCTGCCACATACGAGCGCAATACGGATACTGTCATTGCAGAGAATAAGTACGCTTTCAAGTGCATGAATACAGACCGTATCTGTATTTTTACGGATAAGGGATTCATGCATCAGATCAAGGTGATGGATCTGCCCTTTGGAAAACTTCGGGATAAGGGTGTTCCGGTGGATAACCTCTGTAATTATTCATCGGCGGAGGAGACGATCATCTACCTTGTGGATTCTAATACGTTAAAGAATAATATGTATCTCTTTATGACCAAGCAGGGTATGGCGAAATTGGTGGATTCCTCAGAATTTGCAGATGTGCAGAAGAAGACGGTTATGGCAACAAAGCTTGCAGAGGATGATGTAGTTGTATCTATCGATCGTGTTCATGTAACAAAGGAAGTATATACAAGATTTTCTCTGGAGGGCGAGCGAATCGAGGAAGAGGTCATCGACAGTACCCAGATGGTGGTTCTTACCACAGCGCAGGGAATGTTCCTCAAGTTCCCGCTAACGGATGTTCCGGAGAAGAAAAAGGGCGCCGTGGGTGTACGTGCCATTAAGCTTTCGGATAAGGATTATGTTCAGGATGTCTATATCCTGTCGGAAGATGTGGATCTTAGCATTGAGTACAAGGGTAAGGTTGTGGAGACGAAGAAACTCAAGCTTGCACATCGTGATACCAAGGGTACCAAGATTCGGGTGTAATGAAAAAGAGCGACAGAGGACTCATTTCGTGAAATAAAATTTAATAAAACAAGAAACAAGAGATACCGCATGCATATTTTTGCTTTGCTTTTGATAGAATGATTAAGAGCAATGAAGTGGAAATGTGTATGCGGTATTTTGACTTTTGGAAAAAGAAATATAAGAGATTAATCTGTCGATTCATTATCCTGCTGTTGATTATCTGTGCCATGGGAAATAAGAATGCAATAAGTGTCCAATGTGCCACACAGGAGTCGGTAGACACCGGTGAACCACAGAATCCGAATATTCAGTTGAATGCTGTGTCGGCCTGCCTGATCGATGGTGATACCGGCAGAGTTCTTTATGGCAAAAATGAGACCGAAAGGCGGGCAATGGCCAGCACCACTAAAATTATGACGTTGATTGTGATTTTGGAAAATGCAAATCCGGATGATATTGTTACCGTTAGTTCCAATGCGGCAAGACAGCCGGATGTACAGTTGAATATTAATACCGGAGAACAGTATCTTTTAAGAGATCTTCTGTATTCTATGATGCTGGAGTCCCACAATGATGTTGCCTATGCATTGGCAGAACATGTGGGCGGAAGTGTGGAAGGCTTTGCTGAGATGATGAATGACAAGGCACAGGAACTGGGACTTAAGGATACCTATTTTATTACGCCCAACGGCCTGGATGCTGCTGATGAGTTTGGAAAACATTCATCCACGGCGGTGGATATGGCAAGACTGGCGGCTTATGGCATTCAGAATGAGGAATTTGTTAAAATCTCCAACACGCAGTCCTATTCTTTTTCCGAAATCAATGGAAAAAGAAGTTTTACAGTGAATAATAAGAATCAGTTTCTAAAGATGATGGACGGTGCCATTGGTGTCAAGACGGGGTTTACCGGGGAAGCTGGATATTGTTTTGTGGGAGCCCTTCAACAGGAGGGAAGAACCTTTGTCTCAGTGGTACTCGGAAGCGGGTGGCCACCCAATAAGACTTATAAATGGAAGGATACCAGGGCTTTAATGCAATTTGGTCTGGAACATTATTTCGAGACGGTTGTATTTGATGAAACCTTTGAAAGATCCCTTCCGGTATATGGAGGACAAAAAGAATCGGTTCGGATCCGGGGACAGGGGAAATTGTCAATGATTTTGTCGGAGTATGATGATGTCCGGGTTTATTACAATTATCCCCAGATGCTTTCTGCTCCGGTTGAAAGGGGAGATACAGTGGGCGAAATTTATGTATCGATTAATGGTAAAGTTGAGGAAATCTTTGATATTAAGGCTTTGGAAGAAATAAAGGCCTTAGATTATGGGGATTATTTGAAAAAAACACTGAATGAATTTGTCGGTTTCTATTAAAAATGCTTGAAATTTTGCCCTCGTCATTATACAATTACTATTGGCGGAAAATTGGTTTTTAATAATTTTCTCAGATAAAAATATGATGGAGGTCTGTAAAATGAGCAATACAGCACAAGGATCAGCAAGAAGCAGAATTGACGCTTTACTTGATGATAACAGTTTTGTTGAGATTGGCGGTCTTGTTACAGCAAGAACTACAAATTTCAACTTACAAGCTAACGATACTCCTGCTGACGGCGTTGTGACCGGTTACGGAGTGATTGATGGAAATCTTGTGTATGTATATAGCCAGGATGCAAGCGTACTTAACGGTTCTGTTGGCGAAATGCATGCAAAGAAGATTTGCCACCTTTATGATTTGGCATTAAAGATGGGAGCACCTGTGATCGGTCTTATTGATTGTGCAGGTCTTAGACTTCAGGAGGCAACCGATGCATTAAATGGTTTCGGTGAAATCTACTTAAAGCAGTCTATGGCATCCGGTGTGATTCCTCAGATTACTGCAGTGTTTGGTAACTGTGGCGGAGGACTTGCAATTCTTTCTGCTTTATCTGATTTTACATTTATGGAAGAAAAGAATGCAAAGTTATTTGTCAGCAGTCCAAATGCTTTAGATGGAAATTATACAGCTAAGTGCGATACAGCATCAGCGAAGTACCAGAGCGAATCAACAGCCAATGTTGATTTCGTTGGGGATGAAGCATCCATTTTTGAAAATATGAGACAGCTGGTAAGCATGTTACCGGCAAATAATGAAGATGACGCATCTTATGAAGAGTGTAAGGATGATCTTAACAGAATCTGTGAGAACATCGAGAATGGTGCAGCAGATCCTGCATTTGCACTTTCAGAGATTGCAGATAACGGTGTGTTTGTTGAAACACAGAAAAACCATGCAAAGTCTATGGTAACCGGTTTCATTAAGTTAAACGGAACAACCGTTGGCGTTGTTGCAAACCGTACGGTATTATTTGATGAGGAAGGAAAGGAAGCAGAGAAGTTCGAAGCAAAGATTTGTCCATGTGGTGCAGAGAAGGCAACCGACTTCATCAATTTCTGTGATGCCTTTGAAATTCCGGTACTTACCCTTGTTAATACGGAGGGATTTAAGGCAACTGTGGAAGCTGAGAAGAAGATGGCTAAAGCAGCAGCAAAGCTTACATATGCTTATGCGAACGCAACCGTTCCTAAGGTTACATTTGTAACAGGAAACGCTTATGGTTCAGCATATATTACAATGGGTTCCAAGGCATTGGGTGCAGATCTTGTTTATGCATGGCCGAATGCACAGATTGGTATGATGGACAGTGAACTTGCAGCGAAGATCATTGCAGCGGATGAAATTGCGAAAGCGGATAACGCCGGTGAAGTAATTGCTGCCAAGGCTTCAGAGTATGCGGCACTTCAGAATAGCCAGTCTGCCGGAGCAAGAGGATTTGTTGATGCGGTTTGCGCACCTGCAGATACCAGAAAGTATGCTATTGCAGCATTTGAAATGTTATTCACAAAGAGAGAGGATCGTCCAGTAAAGAAACATGGTACGGTTTAATATGAGGTGGTGCTGATATGAAAAAATTAGTTAATTTATTGTGTCTTGCAGCCTGTGTATTAGGTGTTACAGCATGTTCCACCAATGAATCGACCACAATCGATGTCAATGTAGATGAGTACAAGAATTCTATTACAGCGGATCTTCAGCTTTTATCGGATCATACCGATGAAGAATTACTTCAGAGTATTGCCGATAATGAAGAAACCGGTGCGTTGACGGATGCTGAAATCAGTCTCTTCAATTCGTGGATCGATACCCGAAGCGAAGTGGGAAGTTTCGTTGCAGTCAATGACTGGGCGGTTGAGGTTAATGACGATACCATCATTCTTACAGCAAAGGTTGATTATTCGGACCGTGATGCAGATTACCGTGTGGGATATTCCCAGAAGGGTGTGATGCAGTTTTCATCCTTCAATGTCCAGTATACTTTAGCTGAGAAGATGACCAAGGCATTGCTTAATACTGTTATCGGTATGGGTGTAGTATTCGTCGTTCTGATCATGATCTCATTATTGATTGGATGCTTCCAGTACATAGGAAAGATCGAGCAGGCATTAAAGAATAAGAAAGAAAATAAGACGGAGATTGCAGCAAAGGGTGTGGACAACACCATTGCCCAGATCAATCAGAAAGAAGAAGAGGAACTTGTGGATGACCTGGAGTTGGTTGCAGTTATTTCGGCAGCAATTGCGGCATATACCGGAAGTTCAACGGACGGATTTGTAGTTCGTTCCATTAAGAAATCGAATAAAAAGAATTGGAAGAATGCTTAAGCATACATCAATATGCGGTAAGTAAGGAGGAAATAAAATGAAGAATTATACAATTACTGTGAATGGAAATGTATATGATGTTACTGTAGAAGAAAACGGTGCAGGAAGCGTTGCGGCACCTGTTGCAGCTCCAAAGGCAGCTCCAAAGGCAGCTCCTAAGGCTGCAGCTCCTGTAGCAGCCGGTGCGCAGGGTGCAGTTAAGGTCAATGCTCCGATGCCGGGTAAGATTTTAAAGACTGTAGCTGCTGCCGGTTCTGCAGTTAAGAAGGGCGATGTTTTGGTAGTTCTTGAAGCAATGAAGATGGAAAACGAAATCGTTGCTCCACAGGACGGAACAGTAGCAAGCATTAATGTTGCAGTTGGTGATTCAGTTGAAGCTGGTGCAGTATTAGCTACAATGAACTAATTTATATTTTGAGAAAAATATAAGAATCATACAACTGGGAGGTTAGATATGGGCTATGTATTAGAAACATTGGGAAATCTTCTGCACCAGACAGCGTTTTTTAACCTGACATGGGGTAATTACCTTATGGTTGCTGTTGCACTGATTTTCCTGTATTTAGCAATTGCAAAAGAATACGAACCTCTTCTGCTTGTACCAATTTCATTTGGTATGTTATTAGTGAACTTGTATCCGGACATTATGATGACCATAGAAGAATCTAGTAACGGCGTAGGTGGTTTGTTACATTATTTTTACTTGTTAGATGAATGGAGTATTTTACCTTCACTCATTTTCATGGGCGTTGGTGCCATGACGGACTTTGGTCCTCTCATTGCCAACCCTAAGAGCTTTCTGCTTGGTGCAGCAGCTCAGTTTGGTATTTTCGCAGCATACCTTATGGCAATCCTTATGGGATTCAATGATAAGGCCGCTGCAGCGATTTCAATCATCGGTGGTGCAGATGGTCCTACATCCATCTTCCTTGCAGGTAAGCTTGGACAGACCGAGTACCTTGGACCAATTGCAGTAGCAGCATATTCGTATATGTCATTGGTACCGATTATTCAGCCACCGATTATGAAGGCGCTTACAACCGAGAAGGAAAGAAAGATTAAGATGGAGCAGCTTCGTCCTGTATCCAAGCTGGAGAAGATTCTTTTCCCGATTATCGTTACAATCGTTGTAGTACTTATTCTTCCTACAACAGCACCGTTGGTTGGTATGTTAATGCTTGGTAATCTTTTCCGTGAGAGCGGAGTTGTTAAGCAGTTAACAGAGACCGCTTCCAATGCATTAATGTATATCGTTGTTATCATACTTGGTACATCGGTAGGTGCTACCACAAGTGCAGAAGCATTCTTAAAGTTATCGACATTAAAAATCGTTGCTTTGGGTCTGATTGCTTTTGCATTCGGTACTGCGGCAGGTGTCCTGTTCGGTAAACTGATGTGTAAGGTTACCGGTGGTAAGGTTAATCCGTTGATTGGTTCGGCTGGTGTATCTGCCGTTCCTATGGCAGCCAGAGTATCACAGAAGGTTGGTTCTGAGGCAGATCCTACGAACTTCCTTTTGATGCATGCGATGGGTCCGAACGTTGCAGGTGTTATCGGTACTGCGGTAGCGGCCGGTACATTCATGGCAATGTTTGGTATTATGTAAGATTATTATTTTGAATTACTTCAAATTGTTAGGAGGAAATAAAAATGGCAGAACAGGCTAAAAAACCGGTTAAGATTATGGAAACTGTGTTGCGTGATGCGCATCAGTCTTTGATTGCCACCAGAATGACCACAGAGCAGATGCTTCCGATCATCGATAAGATGGATAAGGTTGGATACCACGCTGTAGAGTGCTGGGGTGGCGCAACATTTGATGCATCCCTTCGTTTCCTGAAGGAAGATCCATGGGAAAGACTTCGTAAGTTGAGAGATGGATTTAAGAATACTAAGTTACAGATGTTATTCCGTGGTCAGAATATTCTGGGATATAACCACTACGCAGATGATGTAGTAGAGTACTTCGTACAGAAGTCTCTGGCAAATGGTATTGATATCATTCGTATTTTCGATTGTTTCAACGATCTGGATAACTTAAAGACCGCTGTAAGCGCAGCAAACAAGGAAAAGGGACATGCTCAGGTAGCTCTTTCTTATACATTGGGTGATGCATATACACTGGATTATTGGAAAGATATGGCGAAGAGAATTGAAGATATGGGTGCAAATTCTTTATGTATTAAGGATATGGCCGGTCTTCTTGTTCCGTATAAGGCAACAGAATTAGTAGAAGCATTGAAGGAAGGAACGGATCTTCCGATTCAGCTTCATACACACTACACCTCAGGTGTAGCTTCCATGACCTACTTAAAGGCAGTTGAGGCAGGATGCGACATCATCGATACAGCGATTTCACCATTCTCTATGGGTACATCCCAGCCGGCTACAGAAGTTATGGTAGAGACTTTCAAGGGAACTCCTTATGATACAGGTCTTGATCAGAATCTTCTTGCAGAAATTGCTGATTACTTCAGACCAATTCAGGAAGAGTGCTTAAAGAGCGGTCTTCTTAATCCAAAGGTTATGGGTGTTAACATTAAGACTCTTCTTTACCAGGTACCGGGTGGTATGTTATCGAACCTTGTAAGCCAGTTAAAGGAAGCTAAGCAGGAAGATAAGTACTATGAAGTGCTGGAAGAAGTACCAAGAGTACGTAAGGACTTTGGTGAACCACCATTAGTTACACCTTCATCACAGATCGTTGGTACACAGGCTGTACTGAATGTATTACAGGGTGAGAGATATAAGATGTTTACCAAGGAATCCAAGAAGGTTCTTATGGGTGAATTCGGTAAGACAGTAAAGCCTTTCAATCCGGAAGTTCAGAAGAAGGCGATCGGCGATGCAGAGCCAATCACATGCCGTCCGGCAGACAAGATCGAGCCACAGCTTGAGAAGTTTGAGAAGGAAATTGCACAGTATAAGCAGCAGGATGAGGATGTATTGACCTATGCACTGTTCCCACAGGTTGCTACAGATTTCTTTAAGTACAGAGAAGCGCAGCAGACCAAGGTTGATCCTGCAGCAGCAGATGCGGACAGCAAGTCCTATCCGGTATAATCCATTTATACAAAATAATTAACACTAATATTAAGGGGTTGCCGTTTCAACGAATAATAATTCGTGAAACGGCAGCCTCTTTTTTGCATAAATGGCATATCATTCCTTAATGGAAAGTTGTATTGCACAAATGATATTTTCAAAGTATAATAAGTGTGTTGTTTGTAAACAAAGAAAGGAATGCGTTAGTTTAATGGAAGGAAATTTGGATCTATTAGCCAGAATTAAGAGTGGTATGGCTGGTTTTTCCAAAGGACAAAGAGCAATTGCAAGGTACATTATTTCCAATTATGATAAAGCGTCTTATATGACTGCGCAGGTACTGGGGGAAAATGCCGGAGTGAGTGAATCAACCGTGGTTCGATTTGCCCTGGGACTTGGGTTTTCCGGTTATCCCCAGTTTCAGAAAGCAATGGCGGATTATGTTAGTTCCCGTTTACAGAAACTACGTCGTCTGGAGATTTCTGCGGAACAGATGAATCCCGATGAAATCGCAGACTTTGTTATGGCAAATGATATGGAAAATATTAAGAATTCATGGAAAAATCTTGATATCAATGCATTAAATGGTGCCTTGGACTCGATTATACAGGGAAGAAGAATCTATGTGATGGGAATCCGGGAATGTGCAGCAATGGCGATGCATTTTGCAAGAAATCTTCGTATCGTTCATTCGGATGTACGTCTGATCTGTGCCTGCGAGTCTACGGATATTCTGGAACAGCTACTTTCCATCGGGGCACAGGATGTATTGATCGGCATCAGTTTCCCGCGGTATTCCATGCGTACCATCAAGGCAATGGAGTATGCCAATGACCGCAATGCCAGGGTGATTGCCCTGACGGATGACCGGCATTCTCCGATGTGCCTGTATTCTTCCTGTAATCTGTTGGCTTCCAGCAATATGTCATCGGTGGTGGATTCCTTTGCAGCACCCATCAGTCTGATCAATGTTGTGACGGTTGGTTTGATTATGCGACAGAAGATGGAGGTACTTTCCGATATGCAGCATCTGGAGGAAGTCTGGAAAGAATATGGAGAAAATGAACGGGACGAGATTGATTTATTTGACTCGGACCGTATGAAAGATTTTAAATGACCCTTTATGGTGGGATATTTGGTGTGACCAAAGGGTTATACATGTGGGAGAAAACCAATGAGTAAAGTAATAATTATCGGCGGCGGTGCTGCCGGCATGATGGCAGGAATCATTGCCGCCAGAAAAGGTCATGAGGTCACGATCTTTGAAAAGAATGAAAAATGCGGAAAGAAAGTTTATATTACGGGAAAAGGTCGTTGTAATCTCACCAATGCAGGGGATATGGATGCCATATTAAACAGCATTGTGACAAATAAAAAATTCATGTACAGCGCACTGAACCAGTTTTCGAATTATGATGTGATGGGGTTCTTTGATGAGCTTGGGTTACCGATTAAGGTGGAGCGGGGAGACCGGGTATTTCCGGAATCCGATAAATCTTCAGATGTGATCGGCTGTCTGGTGCGGGAACTGAATCGCTTGGGAGTGGACATCCGATACCATACCGCAGTGAAGGATGTTGTGGCAAAGGATGGCGTATTTTCTCATGTGGTGTTAGATAATGGGAAAAAGGTCTTTGCGGATGCACTGATCATTGCTACCGGCGGTAAGTCCTATCCGGTGACCGGATCCACCGGTGACGGATATGAATTTGCAAGGAAGACGGGGCATGAGGTGACAAAGCTTTCTCCTGCCTTGGTGCCCTTTAATGCCGGAGAAGAATATGTTAAGATGCTTCAGGGATTGAGTCTTCGTAATATCGCAATAAGCATCCGGGATCAGGATAAGGAACTCTATTCGGATTTCGGCGAATTGCTGTTTACCCATTTTGGGGTGAGTGGTCCAACCGTCATCAGCGCCTCAAGTAAGCTGACGGATGTTATCCGGGAACGTAATCTTACCCTGTGCATCGACTTAAAACCGGCTTTGGATGAAAAGCAATTGGACGAGCGTATTTTACGTGATTTTTCGGAAAATATAAACCGCAGTTTCAAGAATTCGCTGGATGCGTTATATCCAAAGAAGTTCATTCCGGTGATAATTCAGTTGACAAAGATTGATGAGAATAAGAAGGTCAATGAAATTTCCAAGGCGGAGCGTAGCCGGCTTGTGGAGTTGACCAAGCATTTTCCGGTGACGCTTACTGGACTGCGGGGATATGAGGAAGCGATCATTACACAGGGTGGTGTCAGCGTCAGACAGATTAATCCCTCCACGATGGAGTCCAAAGTGGTGCAGAATCTGTACTTTGCCGGGGAAGTGTTGGATGTGGACGCCGTAACGGGAGGATTTAATTTGCAGATTGCCTGGTCTACGGCCTATGCGGCGGCAAATGCTATCCGGTAGAGAAATTCATAAAGAATAGGGTATTTTATAGAAAATTATTGATAAAAAACAAGGATAAAGTGAGGTAGGTTAAGATGAGTTATTCAATCGCAATCGATGGACCGGCAGGGGCCGGAAAGAGTACCATCGCAAAACAAATCGCAAAGGAAATGGGATTTATCTATGTAGATACAGGAGCTATGTATCGTGCCATGGCAATTTATTTTCTGGATCATCATATTGCACCGGAAGATGAACAGGCTGTCAATGAGGCCTGCAAGGATGTGAAGGTAACCATTGAATATGAAGATGGCGTACAGCAGGTGATCTTAAACGGCGAAAATGTAACGGGAAGACTTCGTAAAGAGGAAGTGGGAACCATGGCCTCACGTACATCCGTTTATCCCGCAGTTCGTACCAAGTTGGTGGAACTTCAGAGAGAACTGGCCGCGGTTACGGATGTGATTATGGACGGCCGTGATATCGGTACCTGTGTTCTTCCCAATGCAGATCTTAAGATTTATCTTACGGCAAGCGTCAAAGCCCGGGCCCAGAGGCGTTTCGATGAACTCGTTGGAAAGGGTGAAACTGCGGATCTTGCTGTTATTGCAGCGGATATTGAGGATCGCGATTACCGGGATATGAATCGCGAAATCTCGCCACTTCGTCAGGCGGAAGATGCCATCCTGATTGATTCATCCGATATGACGATTGAGGAAGTAGTTCGTAAAGTGAGAGAATTATATAATTGATTAAAGATGTATGAGGAATTTTATGGAAGTGATTTTAGCAAAAACAGCAGGCTTTTGTTTTGGGGTAAAGCGTGCTGTGGATATGGTTTATCAGCAGATCGGCAATGAGAAGATCTATACCTTTGGACCGATTATTCATAACGAGGAGGTTGTTGAGGATCTTAAATCCAAGGGGATTGGGGTAATCAATACCCTGGAGGAGGCCTGTGGTGTAGAGCCGGGAACTATGATTATCCGATCTCACGGAACTTCAAAGAAAATGTATGATGAATTAGAGAAAATGGGCTGGCAGATTATTGATGCTACCTGTCCCTTTGTGAAAAAGATTCACCGGATTGTGGCTGAGGAGAGTGCAAGAGGCACACAGGTAGTCATTATCGGCAATGAAAATCATCCGGAAGTAGAAGGTATCTGCGGATGGTGTAATAATGTTCCGGTGGTGATCGATTCTAAGGAAAAGGCTTGTGATTTTAAAGTTGAGGATGGACGGAAAGTGTGTATTGTATCCCAGACGACATTTAATTACAAGAAATTTCAAGAATTAGTTGAAATAATTACAAAAAAAGGTTATGATATAATTGTTCGTAATACTATTTGCAATGCGACGGAGGAACGCCAGACGGAGGCAAGACAGCTTGCCAGGAAGGCTGACGCGATGATCGTCATTGGAGGAAAAAGCAGTTCTAATACGCAAAAACTCTATGAGATTTGCAAAGACGAATGCGAGAATACTTACTATATTCAGACACTTAGAGACCTTGATTTATCCAAGTTTAGTTGTGCGTGCTGCGTAGGTATTACAGCCGGGGCATCAACCCCAAATAATATTATTCAGGAGGTTCAGACTAATGTCAGAGTTTGATCAGTTATTAGAAGAATCATTAAAGACTATACGTACAGGAGAAATTGTTGAGGGCTCAGTCATCGATGTTAAAGAAGATGAGATTATTTTGAACATCGGCTACAAAGCAGATGGTATCATTACACGTAACGAATATACCAATACACCGAACGTTGACCTTACAACGGTTGTTTCTGTCGGCGACACGATGCAGGCAAAGGTTCTTAAGGTTAATGACGGTGAAGGCCAGGTGTTATTAACATATAAGAGACTTGCTGCAGAAAACGGAAGCAAGAGATTGGAAGAAGCATTTAACAACAAGGAAGTTCTTACAGCGAAGGTTACCACAGTTCTTGACGGTGGTTTAAGCGTAGTTGTTGATGAGGCACGTGTATTCATTCCTGCGAGCCTTGTTTCGGATGTTTATGAGAAGGATCTTACAAAGTATGCAGGACAGGAAGTAACTTTTGTTATTACGGAGTTTAATCCTAAGAAGAGAAGAATTATTGGTGACTGCAAGCAGCTTCTTATGGCTAAGAAGGCAGAAATGCAGAAGGAATTACTTGCCAAGCTTGAAGTTGGTAAGACCGTTAAGGGTACTGTTAAGAACCTTACCGATTTTGGTGCATTTATCGATCTTGGTGGTATCGACGGACTTCTTCACATCTCTGAGATGTCATGGGGAAGAATCGAGAATCCTAAGAAGTTATTTAAGGTAGGGGATGAAGTTGAAGCATTCATTAAGGATATGGATGGAACTAAGATCGCATTAAGCCTTAAGTATGAAGAGCAGAATCCATGGACTATGGCACCTGTAAAGTATGCAGTAGGTAACGTTGTTACCGGTAAGGTTGCCAGAATGACCGATTTTGGTGCTTTCATTGAGTTAGAGACCGGTATTGATGCATTACTTCATGTATCACAGATCGCTAAGGAGCATGTTGAGAAGCCGTCAGATGTATTAAAGGTTGGTCAGGAAATTGAAGCAAAGGTTGTTGATTTCAACGCAGAAGCAAAGAAGATCAGCTTAAGTATTAAGGCATTGTTGGCAGATGAAGAGCCTGTACAGGAGAGTGTAGAAGAGTAATTGTTATGGCAAGTGATTACGAGAGTTTTAAGAGGGATATATTAAAATTGACAACGATCGATCTGAATGCTTATAAGGAGCGTCAGATGAAGCGGCGTATCGATACATTGATTGCGCGTAACAAGTATGATGGATATGATGCTTATGTTGCAGCGATTAAGAATGATAAGAGGCTTTTTGAAGAGTTTGTTAATTATCTTACCATTAATGTTTCCGAATTTTACCGAAACCCACAGCTTTGGGATATTCTGGAAAAGGATATCTTCCCGGAATTGATTCAGAAGTTTGGAAATGGTATTAAGATATGGAGTGCAGCCTGCTCCACCGGGGATGAGCCATATTCTCTGGTAATGCTCCTCAGTAAGTTTCTGCCATTGAATAAGATTAAGATTATTGCAACGGATATTGATAAGCAGGTGTTGGAAAAGGCCCGGATGGGTATCTATGCGGCAAGCAGTCTGAATGGACTGCCGAAGGAATTCAAGGATAAGTTTTTTACCCAGATCGGTAGTTCATATAAGATTTGCGATGAGATCAAGAACTGTGTTGAATTTAAGAGTCATAATCTTTTGAAGGATGAGTATCCGGAGAACTGCCATTTGATCGTGTGTCGTAATGTGGTAATCTACTTTACTGAGGAAGCGAAGGATATGATCTATCGCAAGTTCCATAAATCTCTGGTTCCGGGTGGTGTTCTGTTCGTGGGAAGTACGGAGCAGATCATTAATTACCGTGATATCGGGTATGTTTCAAAGAAGCTGTTCTTCTACGGAAAACCATAAAAGAACAAAAAAGCAAGCCTTGTGGTACCAATTGGTACTACAAGGCTTTAATTATGTCTAAAAGATATTGGTGAATTCTTCCGCTGTCATTAAGAAATGTATCGGATAACTCAAAATAGCTGATTTTGTCATTGTAATTATTGCGGAATGAGTAATCCCCCCGTTCAGTAAACTGAGGAAGAAAGGTTCCGGATTTACGAATATAACAGGTTGCCGCTTTGGCCTGTACACGATAGTCCTTGTCCACATAGGAGGAAACACTTTTATGAACCGCCATGTCTTCCGACGGAAGATAGTAATAATCCTTATAATTGGGGAAGAAGAAGCGTAATTCATCGGTAAGAACCGGTACACGTATTTTAAGGGATTTTCCATAGGCGGTCATATAGAATCCCTCATAATTCATGGAAATACGTTGCGGAAGCTCTTTTTCAAGTAAACAGGAAAAAATCATC
The DNA here is from genome assembly GCA_051877855.1 of Lachnospiraceae bacterium. Lineage (GTDB taxonomy): Bacteria > Bacillota > Clostridia > Lachnospirales > Lachnospiraceae > MGBC120314. Next base: position 98,872 of record JBJEJH010000030.1, read on the forward strand.
TCATCGGTTCCGGTTTCATGGGAATCAAACTCAAAATCACCCTGCATCAGTTGCAGATAGGAGAGAATCGGAAGAAGTCCGGTCATACCTTCAAGATCGTCACGGTTATGCAGGAGCAAAAGCCGGTAACTTTCCTCATCTTTGGTCCTGCGGTAATCTGCATATACATCAATCAGTTCGCCACCGGTAAATTGATCAACCCGATTAATTCCAAGAAATTTTTCCACGGTTTTTTGCTTATAATTTTCTAATTTTAAGAACTTTTTTACCGATGAAACTGCCTTAAACAGATCGATACCGGTCAAAGAGTCAAGAGAGTACGAAAGATTATAGTGTTCGGCTTTCTGGCGGATATAGGGAAGGTCAAAACCCTCACCGTTAAAATGAATCAGCGTCTTATAAGGTTCGCAGAAGGTAAGGAAAGCTTTAAGAACCTCGGATTCATCTTCTTTGCCTTCGGCAAACCACTGAAGACATTCCCAATGATCCTTAGCCCGATACACGCAGCCAATCATGTAAATTTGAGTCATTTTAACCGAAAAACCGGTTGTCTCGATATCAAAAAAAATGCATTCTTCCGGAGCTTTCCCAATATACATAAGAGTATCAGGAAAAGACTGGATGGTTCCAATTTCGATCCGCATAAAAAACCTCCTGCAAAAGCATATAATCCACTGAACATTATAGAGTAAATTGGAACTAAATAAAAGTAGATTTTTTGTCAAAATTGTTGTATAAATAAAGATGGATATTTTTATAAATTTAAGTTTTTATATAAACTAAAGGAGAAAATGTATGAGTAAGTTGACATTTAAGGGTGGTGTACATCCATTCGATGGCAAGGAACTCTCCAAGGATAAGCCCATCAAGGAGCTGATTCCGGTAGGAGATATTGTTATTCCTTTGTCTCAACATATCGGTGCACCGGCTGTTCCTCTGGTAAAGAAGGGGGACCCTGTTCTCGTTGGACAGTTGATCGGTGAAGCTGCCGGAATGATTTCAGCAAATGTGCATTCTTCCGTATCCGGTACAGTGAAGGGCATCGAAGTCCGAAGACTGGCTAACGGAGGCAAATCCAACTGTGTTATCATTGAAAATGATGAAAAGTACGAAGAAGTAGAATTTGTGAAGGCAACTTTGGATTCTTTGGATGGGGATGCAATTCGAGAAAGAGTAAAGCAGGCAGGTGTGGTTGGTATGGGTGGCGCAGGTTTCCCTACCAATGTAAAGCTTACACCTAAGAATCCGGATCAGATTGAATATATTATCGTCAATGGTGCGGAATGTGAGCCATACCTTACCTCCGACTATCGCAGAATGTTAGAAGAACCTGAAAAACTAAGAGACGGTCTTGCAGCGGTTCTTAAGATCTTTCCACAGGCAAAGGGATATATTGCCATTGAAGATAATAAACCGGAAGCAATCCGTGTCATGGAGGATACCATCAAAGGACAGGAGCGGATGGAGGTTAAGGTGGTTAAGACCAAGTATCCGCAGGGTGGTGAACGTACCCTGGTATACGCAACCACAGGCCGACAGATTAATTCCGATATGCTCCCGGCGGATGTGGGATGTATTGTACATAATGTTGATACAATCGTGTCCATCTACAATGCTGTATATGAGGGAAGACCATTGATTCGTCGAATTGTTACAGTGACCGGTGAAGCGGTGGCAAATCCACAGAACTTCTATGTAAGAATTGGTACTTCCTATTCACAGCTTCTTGAGGAAGCAGGGGGACTTACATGTGATGTTGTTAAGTACATTTCCGGTGGTCCGATGATGGGATTTGCCATGATGGATCTGGAAGTTCCGGTTGCAAAGGGAACCTCATCCCTTCTTGTGATGAAGGAGGATGTGGTATCGCAGTTGGAAGAGAGTCCTTGTATCCGTTGCGGACGATGTGCAGAGGTATGTCCGGGACGGGTAATGCCCGCAAAACTTTCTGCTCTGGCGGTTCGCGGCAATAAGGAGGCCTTTCAGAAACTGGGAGGAATGGAATGTTGTGAATGCGGATGTTGTTCCTTCATTTGTCCTGCCAGAAAGCCTTTGACACAGAATATTAAGTCTATGAGAAAATATATTCTCGCAGAACGCAAGAAGAAGTAGAAAGGGGATTAACATGAGCGAATTATTACACGTATCATCAGCCCCTCATGTCCGCCATAAGGACACGGTGCACTCCATTATGAGGGATGTGCTGATTGGTTTATTGCCGGCTACATTGGCCGGAATCTATAATTTTGGTCTGGATGCCGTACTGGTCATCATTACAGCGGTGGCATCCTGCGTTGCATTAGAAGCAATGTATCAGTTTTTTATGCATAAGAAAGTATGCGTGGCAGATTTAAGTGCTGCCGTAACAGGACTTCTGCTTGCATTAAATCTGCCGTCAACCTTGCCCCTTGGAATGGTTATCATTGGTTCGTTTTTTGCGATTATCGTGGTAAAGCAGCTGTTCGGTGGTCTGGGACAGAACTTCATGAATCCGGCACTGGGAGCAAGATGTTTCCTTCTTATATCCTTTGCGGGACGTATGACTAACTTCGTTTATGATGGTGTTACCGGTGCAACGCCCCTCGCCCTTGTAAAGGCAGGAGAAAATGTTGATGTTTGGAGGATGTTCCTTGGTACAACCGCCGGAACCATCGGTGAGACATCAACGTTGGCAATTCTTATTGGAGCAGCATATCTTCTGCTGCGTAAGGTGATTAAGATTACGATTCCTGCTTGCTATATCGGATCTTTTACGGTATTTGTACTGATCTTTGGCGGTCATGGATTGGACTTAACATATCTTGCAGCACATCTTTGCGGTGGCGGTCTAATGCTTGGTGCCTTCTTTATGGCAACGGATTATGTTACATCACCGGCAACCCCTAAGGGCAAGGTGGTATTTGGTATCCTCCTTGGTATCCTTACAGGATTATTCCGTCTCTTCGGTAATTCGGCTGAGGGCGTATCTTATGCAATTATCTTCGGTAACCTTTTGGTTCCGATTATTGAGAAATATACTTATCCGACTCCATTCGGTCGCGGAAAGGAGGCGGCGAAGTAATGAAAGGAATTATCAAAGACTCGTTAATTTTATTTGCAATTACCATAATTGCTGGATTCTTCCTTGGCCTGGTGTATGATATCACCAAGGAGCCGATTGCAAAGCAGCAGCAGATTACCAAGGATAATGCCTGCAGGGCGGTATTTGCAGAGGCAGATTCCTTTGAAGAATGTGAAGTAAACGGCGCTGATACAGGTTTTGACGGTGGTGACATCGAAGAAGTGCTGGCGGCTAAGGATACTTCGGGTAATATATTGGGTTATGTATTGACGGTATCCGAGCATGAAGGATATGGCGGGGATGTGGTCTTTCTTATCGGTATTCAAAAGGACGGCACCGTCAACGGAATTTCATTTACCTCACTTTCCGAGACCGCCGGTCTTGGCATGAAGGCTAAGGATTCCCGGTTTAAGGATCAGTTCAATGGAAAGAAGGTAGAAAGCTTCGTATTTACCAAGAACGGTGCGACCAAAGAGAATGAGATTGACGCCATCAGTGCGGCAACCATCACTACAACTGCAGTAACCAAGGGAGTCAACGGTGCTCTTGATTTCTTCTTCAACTACCTGCAGGAAAGTGAAGCAGTGGCAGGAGGTGTACAGTAATGAACAAATATTTAGAGCGTTTATATAACGGTATTATCAAGGAAAATCCTACTTTTGTTCTGACACTTGGTATGTGTCCGACATTAGCCGTAACCACATCCGCAGTAAATGGCTGTGGTATGGGACTTACCACCACCGTCGTACTGATGATGAGCAACATCATGATTTCCCTGCTTCGTAAAATTATTCCGGATCGAGTGAGAGTTCCGGCATACATTGTTATTGTTGCTTCCTTTGTAACCATCATGCAGTTTTTGTTAGAGGGATTTGTACCATCACTTTATGAAAGTCTGGGTATTTACATCCCATTGATCGTTGTAAATTGTATTATCTTGGGCCGTGCGGAAAGCTATGCTTCCAAGAACCCACCGATTGAATCAGCATTTGACGGAATCGGCATGGGACTTGGATTTACCATCGCAATCACCATTCTTGGTGCATTCCGTGAGTTGATTGGTGCAGGTACAATTTTCAATGTACAGGTACTTCCGGCTTCCTTTGAACCGGTGACCATTATGATTCTTGCACCGGGGGCATTCTTTGTACTGGCTTGTCTGGTTGCGATCCAGAACAAGATCAAGGCAAAGAAGGGAGTAGAAACCGGCTGTTCCAGGGAAGGCTGTGCAGGCTGTTCGAATTCCTTGTGCGGCGGAAAACATCTGATGGAAGCACAGGCAGTGGCAGATGCTGTGATTGCTGACAAGAAGGAGGTATAGTTATGGGAAATATTATTATCATCGCAGTTAGCGCTGCATTAGTTAATAACGTTGTACTCAGCCAGTTCCTTGGTCTATGCCCGTTTTTAGGTGTCTCCAAGAAGACGGAGACCGCAGCCGGCATGGGTGTTGCCGTTATGTTCGTGTTAACCATTTCAAGCTTCTTTACCAGCCTGATTTATGATTATATTCTTGTGCCATGCAATATAGCCTACCTGAACACCATCGTGTTTATTCTGGTTATTGCGGCATTAGTACAGTTTGTGGAAATGTTTTTGAAGAAGTCGATTCCATCGCTTTATAAGGCACTGGGGGTATATCTGCCTTTGATTACAACCAATTGTGCCGTGCTTGGTATTGCATTGATTAACGTACAGAAGAGTTATAATCTGCTGGAGTCCGTTGTGAATGGTTTTGCAACATCGGTGGGATTTTTAATCGCCATTGTAATTATGGCCGGAATTCGTGAGCGTATTGATGGAAATGATATTCCGGAAAGCTTTAAGGGAATGCCGATTGTATTGATTACAGCAGGGCTGATGTCCATTGCTTTCTTTGGATTTTCAGGACTTGTATAGGAGGAAGAACAGATGATGGGAATTATAATTGCAGCTTCCATTGTGGGTGGCGTAGGATTACTTCTTGGTCTCTTCCTTGGTGTGGCAAGTGAGAAATTCAAGGTAGAAGTGGACGAAAGAGAGACAAAGGTCCGGGCAGAACTTCCGGGCAATAACTGCGGAGGCTGCGGATATCCGGGTTGTGACGGTCTTGCAGCGGCAATCGTTAAAGGAGAAGCACCGGTGAATGCCTGTCCTGTTGGTGGAGATCCCGTGGCGGCTAAGATTGGTGCCATTATGGGTGCAGAGGTAGGAAATTCAAAGCGAATGACCGCATTTGTACGGTGTAACGGTGATTGTGAAAAGTCCAAGAAAGTCTATGAATATGACGGGGTGCTGGATTGTGTCACTGCATCCTTTATGCAGAATGGTGGCGATAAGGCATGTACCTATGGATGTCTTGGATATGGATCTTGTAAGAAGGCATGTCCTTTCGGAGCGATTGAGATTGTGGATGGCATTGCCAAAGTGGATGAAGAAAAGTGTAAGGCCTGCGGAAAATGTGTGGTTACCTGCCCTCGTCAGCTGATTGAGCTTGTTCCATACGATTCCGATATGAGAGTGACCTGTGCTTCCCATGATAAGGGAATGGATGTAAAGAAGGCATGCAGCGTCGGATGTATCGGTTGTTCCATGTGTCAGAGAAATTGTCCTCTGGATGCAGTAAAGGTAGATAACTTCCTTGCACATATCGATTATGACCGATGCGTAGGTTGTGGTCTGTGTGAACGCCAGTGTCCGACAAAGTGTATCACAAGCAATGAGACACGATAATATATATAACAGAACATTTGTTTGCAATTCATAGAAATATGTGATAAGATACTTATAGGTTCGTGATGCGTTACCTGTAAGTATCTTATTTTTTTTCAGCTATTCACCAAGGGGCGTATCGGAAGGACGTGTTTCATTACTTTTAAATATAGGAGACTGGGTGATGATTTCATTTATTCATGGAGAATTAGCAGAGATTATTGATGATGTTGTTGTGATTGATCATAATGGTATAGGATATAATGTGGAGGTGCCCACAAGCATCCTGCCGAAACTTCCGGCAGTGGGAAATCGAATTAAGCTCTATACCTATCTAAGTGTACGTGAGGATGCCATGAAGCTCTTTGGTTTTCTGACAAGGGACGATTTGGAGATTTTCAAAATGTTGATCGGCGTCAGTGGAATCGGTCCGAAGGGAGGGCTTTCCATACTTTCGGTGATGACACCCAATGATCTGCGTCTTGCCGTGATGTCCGGCGATGATAAGGCGATTGCTAAGGCACCGGGTATTGGCAGTAAGACGGCCCAGAAGGTTATCATAGAAATGAAGGGTAAGGTCACAATGCCGGATTTTGGAAGTACAGATACCGGTTCATCCATGGTTTCAGGTGATGTTCCCGCCGGGGATGATCCAAGAGGAGAGGCTATTGCAGCATTGGTTGCATTGGGATATAGTAATTCCGAGGCAGTCCTTGCCGTTAAGAAGGTTGATTACAAGGAAGGTATGGATTCGGAGGCTGTACTTAAGGCATCCCTTAGGAATTTGACTTTCCTGTAAATGTTGCACGTATGTTTTTTCATTATGGAAGATATTTGTGAAGAATTGGTAGGTTTGGATAAATGGATAATAATCGTAGAGTGATTACAACCGAATTGACGCAGGAGGATGTGAAGATTGAGAATAATCTTCGACCCCTTTCCTTAAGGGATTATATCGGTCAGAAGAAAGTCAAGGAGAATCTTGATATTTATATTAAGGCAGCCAAGGCCCGTGGAGAAGCATTGGATCACGTGTTGTTTTATGGCCCTCCGGGACTGGGTAAAACCACACTGGCGGGAATTATTGCCAATGAGATGGGGGTGAATCTTAAGGTGACCTCCGGTCCGGCCATTGAGAAACCCGGTGATATGGCTGCGATCCTGAATGGATTGCAGGAGGGGGATCTTCTTTTTGTTGATGAGATTCATCGTCTCAATCGTCAGGTGGAGGAGGTTCTTTATCCGGCGATGGAAGATTATGCCATCGATATTATGATTGGTAAGGGTTCTTCAGCCCGATCGATCCGTCTGGAGTTACCGAAGTTCACCCTGGTGGGTGCAACCACGAGAGCGGGTCTTCTAACGGCACCTTTACGGGATCGTTTCGGTGTAGTATCAAAGATGGAGTATTATACAGTGGACGAGCTGAAGCAGATCATCATGCGTTCTGCCGGGGTGCTTAAGGTGGAGATCGAGGAAGAAGGCGCTTATGAGCTTGCCAGACGTTCCAGAGGTACGCCTCGTCTTGCCAACCGTCTCCTAAAGCGTGTCCGTGACTTTGCTGAGGTGAAGTATGAGGGACGTATCACGAAGGAAGTGGCAGAATTCTCTCTGAATCTTCTGGATGTGGATAAGCACGGACTGGATAAGAATGACCGCCTGATCCTTCACACGATGATTGAGCGGTTCGGTGGCGGACCGGTGGGAGTGGAGGCAATCGCAGCCTCCATGGGCGAAGATCCGGGTACTTTGGAGGATGTGTATGAGCCATATCTGATTCAGAATGGTTTTATTCTGCGTACTCCCCGGGGACGTGTTGTTTCAGAGATGGGATACGAGCATCTGGGAATTACGATGCCAAAATAGAATAAAGAAGTGTAATGTATGCTATGAATGGGCTGTCACACTGAGAAATCAGTGTGGCAGCTTTTATGTCTATAAAGCAAGTGTATACAAAAGAAGATATTGATGGAGGAATACCTGTTGAAGGAATTTTATATGAAAGATATGGCAATGGAAACTTATGCTACTATTGTTTCTATCATGATGGAATGCCTCATGGACAGCGTGTAGAATATTATGAAGGACAATCAAATAAAAAATAGTATGGGATGATAATTATGCAATTTTCGATGCTATAATTTCAGAAAAAGACACTTGTTTTCTATGATCATTTCTGCTACACTAATCTCAAAGCAGAATAATTCTTTTTGCAGACGAACGTGTCATTTGTTATGTGTGC
>JBJEJH010000031.1:0-8387 GCA_051877855.1 Lachnospiraceae bacterium
ACGCCCCGTTTATAAGGCTTTCTTAAGCTTGTCACTATTATATCTCAATCCCCATTTTCCCATTTATTGACTGCCGGAGTTGTTACTCCCAGTCTGCCTGCCATTTCTTCCTGTGTCAATCCTGCTTCTTTTCTATATTTTCTAATTACTTCTGCTATTTTCATTTACAAACCTCCCAAAGAAATTCCAAAAGCTTTTGTAAATAAATCATAGCAGGAATACTCATTCCCTACAATTGAATTGTTGTTAAATATTAATAAACTTTTTTAATCACCGGTAAAGAAAATTTATTTTACAGCTACAAAGAATGACAACAAAAAAAATAAGTACCCGACCACCGTTCAAAGTTTCGGGTACTTATTTCTTAGATTTCATTATAAAACAAACTGATTAATTGAATCTTCTAACTTATTAACAATATCATCTAATTCTTGTGCATAAGAAGCTACACGAGCCATAGTTTCATTTACCTGCTCTGCCGAAGCCGTCACTTCTTCCGAAGCCGCTGCCGAAGTCTCAGATACCAAGGCAATGTTTTCCATACGTCCAACGACCTTATCCTTGGCAACATTCATTTCTCCGTTCAAAGTCTCGATTTCCTCGACTGCTTCCAACAGATTTCCAACGGCATCACGAATTTCCATGAATAACTTGGAAGATTCCTGAACGGACAGTTCCTGTTCATCCTGAAGGGCACCGTTCTCTCTAAGACTCTTTTCTACCTGGCTGGAATTTTCCATAATCTCCGTCAGAATCTGCTTAATCTCTTCCGTTGATTCGTTAGACTGATCTGCAAGCTTACGAATTTCTTCTGCAACCACCGCAAATCCACGTCCTGCTTCTCCGGCTCTTGCTGCCTCAATGGAAGCATTTAAAGACAAGAGATTGGTCTGTTCCGTTATATCCGCAATGGCATCCGAAATATAGTTAATCTTTTCAATGGACTTAAGCATCTCAGACATGGTAGCAATAGACTCCATGGCATTACTCTTAGCCTTGCCGGCCTTCATAATCAGTTCTTGCTGAATTTGAGTACCCTGCCTGCTCAATCCGTCCGTATTTCTTGACTTATCGCCAATGATATCCACCTTATTCTTAGAAACTGCCAGACTGTCCGCAAGCTGTTCAACTTCCGTGTTGGCCTCTGCCGTACTCTGCGCCTGCTCTGTTGCGCCATTGGCAACGCTGGTAATTGCCTCTGTTACCTGACCGGCTATCTCCTTGGTATCATTCGATACTTCAAGAACCGATTTTGCAATTCCAAGAATCGCTTCCGTATTCTCCTTAACCTGGCATATCAACGCAGAGATACTTTCTCTCATGACATTAAAATTATTTTCAAGCTGACCAAACTCATCCCTTCGTGTTACAACCAGTTCATGTGTCAAATCACCTTTAGCCATAAATTCTGCGGCCACAGTAACCTTCTTAAGTTCCTTTGAAATTGAATATGCAATCACAAGTGCTACCAGTACCGCAAATACCATTCCAAGTATCAATGCAATCACTGCCGTAACCGTTACTGCTGCCAGCTCATCCGCATTTTCCTCGGAACCAAGTATACCAACCAGATACCATCCGGTAATGGCATCCTCAATAACCGTAATGCAGTACTGTTCACCACCGATCTTGCAAACCTGACTTGCCACCGGATTCTCCTCACCAAAGGTTCCGTCAGCAGCTCCCTTGTCAATGGTTTCCACCAATTCATTCCAAACCGGAATTTCGGCAGTGGAGGATATAATACTGTTTCTGTCGTTATTTACAATAATATTTCCACTCTTATCTACCAGAATTGTGTATCCGGTATTCATCAACCGAATATCATTTATGTAATCCTTTAACGCCTGCGCATTAATATCCATGGCCACGACGCCCACATCCACATTACCGGATTCCAAATCCTGTGAAACCGTGAAAACTTCGATTCCGTCTTCATTCACATAAGGAACCGTAAAATTGGCGAATACGGTCTGTCTGGACTCCAGATCCTGACAATCCGTAAACCACGTTTTCCCGGACAGGTCATAATTTTCCTTGACCACATAGTCACCGGTTTTCTTTCCCTCCGGTGAAATCACAAGCTTTGCCTGTATGTATTTTCCACTCCATGTGGAATAATAGGCTCTTTCCGACTGAGAAATAACCTTCAGAGAACTAAGCAGTGCGTCCTTAACCGATGCAACGGTTTCCTCCGAATATTTTTCATCAATCTTTTTAAGCTCGGTTCTACGACACATAATGTCAATTGGAAGACTCAGTGTCTTCATGTAGCGCTGAAATTCATTAACCGCCTCATCCATAGTCTGCTGACTGGTCAGCTGCATATTCTCCTCCAACGTGGACTGCATCTTTCCTCTCATCAGCATTGCGCAGATAAACAATGCGACAAACACCACCAGTCCAAAATAAGCAACCAGCTTATAACTAAACTTGGTCTTTTTCATTTGAGCACCTCCAAACAATAAAAACTTTTGTTTTTCATCAAATATATATGTCATATTATATCGTAATTTGATAGCTAATTCAACAAGTTAAATCTTTTATCTTTTCAACTGTCATTTCCGTCCCGGCTTGCATCGTAATATGCACCCATGATCATTCCGGAATTTTCCGGCATGCTCTCACCGGTTTTATAATCTATCACAATTCCCGGCTGGACATTGTAACAATACACGCAAAAACAAATTCCGTCACCATCATCTTCAACCGAATATGCTTCTATAAGCACACCGCTTGCCACCAGATTATTTCCTTCAAAAAACGGTGTAACCCTGTATAAAACATGATTATTATGTTTATCAAGATATTTTGCCACTTTTTCCTCAAATGGAAGCATTCCCTCCGTATTCATATATCTTGTTCCGGTAATGAGATTTTTCTCATTAGCATTCTCCGCAGTCAGGCAATACGCAATCAAATGACATCGGTTATATAAATATGGTGGTTTTGAATCCACAACACCCGGGTACTTTTTCTGATGCCATCCTGAAGGTTGAACATTTCCAATGTCTCCTCTCTCTTCTGTCGGCATCAATTCTCTGCTTACATTCGCATATGCAACACCGCAGCGCCCAAGATGATCCAACGGACTGTATCTTTCAAAGGATTCTGTAGTCAAATCGGAATCCTCAAAAAAAGGCACATTATTGTTGATTACAGCATATGGCTGACCGGAATACTTCGGTATTTCCAATTCCGTCGGATATATAGCATCACTTTCGGTATGAATCCATTTCAAACAAAAATCAGTTGCGACAGAAATAATTGCCACTACTGTAATAGCAATGACAATAAATTTAAACTTCTTCTTTCTTTTTTCCGCTCTTTTCCTTCTCGTTATATATGTCATCTTCCATACCTTGATTTCTTATATTATATATTATTGTAACACGCACGCAGAAGCAAATAAAGCAGAATTACCGCTCCGCTACCGCAATCCCCTGATTTATTTGTTGTCTCCTTTAGTAGTCATACAATCCCTTAATCGTTCTTGGCTACTTATCTAATCTGCCATGCATATGATGTCAAGGTTGCCTGTATTCTTTCAATGTAACTCTTGGACTGATTATAGCGTTCTGCTGTCACCTGCCTAAGTTCTTGAACTTAGTCTATCCGACAATATATGTGATACATGACTTTCCGCACTACATCCATTTACATTTGTAATTTTGAAACTTTTTCTCTGTTAAAATTATCTATATAATGTAAACAAACAAAAAGGGGGTGATGTTATTGAAAAAAAATTTATATGACAGGCTGATTCAGTATATTCTTAAGAACCAGGAGCGGTTTTACCGCCTTGCCTACACTTACACCAAGCATCAGGAGGACGCTCTTGATGCGGTACAAAATGCAGTCTGCAAAGCTCTTGAAGCTCATACGGGCATAAAAAACGAAGATGCAATCAAAACCTGGTTTTACCGAATTCTGATTAACGAATGCTTGTCTGTAATAAAAAAGCGAAGCAAAGCCCCTTTACTCTCCGAACCCATGGAACCGGAGGCAGTGTATTACGAAAAAAGATACGAAGCCGGGGGTGATATCGAAATTGAAAAGGCATTAAGCAATCTGGATATGGACGTCCAAAGCATCATCAAGCTAAGATTTTTTGAAGAAATGTCCCTAAAAGAAATTGCATGTATTACCGGTTTGAATATAAATACAGTCAAAACAAAACTTTATCGGGGATTAAAACTATTAAAAGAAGATTTACAGGAGGTAGATTTATGAGAAGATTAAATGAATTAAAAAATCAATATGAGAGTATTGAGATTCCTAAAGAACTAAATACTCGTATACAACAAGAAATTAACCATTCAAAAACACTGCAGGAGGAAAAGTCTAAGAACATACACCAATTTCCATTGAAAAGGATAATGCACGTCGTGGAAGCAGCTGCTGCAGCTGTTTGTATTCTCTTTACGGCAGCTTTAAACACCAGTCCGGTGTTTGCATCCGGTGCCTCGCAACTCCCAATAATCGGAAGTTTGGCAAAGATTCTGACCTTCCGTTCTTATGAGACATCCATTGATGACATTGCTATATCGGTGGATATACCATCCATTGAGATGATTGAAAAAGATACCGGAATAGAGTTTTCGCAGATTAATCAGGAAATTCTACATTGTTGCAATCAATATGTGGATAATGCAATCGAGATTGCAAAGGATTATAGAACTGCGTTTTTAGAAACAGGCGGAACTCCTGAAGAATGGGCCTCACACAATATAAAAATCACCGTAAATTATGAAATCAAGAAACAGACAAACGACACCCTCTCTTTTATCGTAAGAGGCAGTCAGAACTGGTCAAATGCTTATACGGAATCTAAGTATTACAACCTTGATTTAACCACAGGAAAGTATATTACCTTAAAAGATCTTCTGGGTGACAATTTTATGGAATTAGTCAATGAAAGTATTCGTACACAAATTTCCGAAAGACAAAAGTCCGGAGAAATTTTCTTTTCCGCTGAGGAAGGTGGTTTTAAAGGAATCTCTGAAAATACAAAATTCTATATAAATGAGAAAAAACATCCGGTTATTGTTTTTGAGAAATATGAAATTGCACCTGGCTCATCCGGGGAAATTGAATTTGAGATTGGATAAAAAATAAGACGAGAGGAATAATATAATGAGAAAAAAGCAAGTTCTAATAATAGTTATGAGTCTTACTCTGAGCGGAGCCACTCTGCTTGGATGTAATCAAGGAAACCAAAAGGTAAGCTCTGATATTCCACAAAATGTATCTCAGGAAAAAGAGAAAGGGACCTCCGAAACGCAAAAACAAACCCTGACCAACAGTGAATCCTTAACAAAAGCCGAGGAAAACGCAACACAGAATACGCAAAAATATGAAGATAATTTTGCTGTCGACAGCAATGCAGCAAAAGAATTTGCCAACGAAGTCCAAAAGGTTACCGCAAAAAAAGATTTAGAGGGGCTGGCAGCACTTACCTCGTTTCCTGTCTATGTCGGTTTACCGGGAGTAAGTGTAGTCGAAACCAAGGAAGATTTCTTAAAACTTGGTGCAGATACAATATTCACAGAGGAATTATTGATATCTGTTGAAAATGCGGATATTGATCATTTTGAACCAAGCAGGGCAGGATTTTCTATTTCAAATGGTGGTAAAGCCAATATTAATTTTGGTGTTCGAGATGGAGTGCTGTCAATTAATGGAATAAACTATTAATGAATGGTGTCCGTCTTAATGATTCGTTTCTGTTTTTATCGTTAAATACTCAAAAAACTCCCTGAAACATCTGTTTCAGGGAGTTTTCTATTGTACATTATTTGAATTCAAATATGCTGATGCAAGCAGCCCCAGCATTAATATCCAACTGATTGGTTCTGTAAATGCAACCCCTTTATAGGCAAAAACCGGAACCAGGAAATGGGCAGATATAATCTTGATTACCATCTCCAAAATACTGGAACATACCGGAATGATTTTTCTACCCATTCCCTGCAGGGAACAACGCAGCACAAACAACGGACCCAGCACACAAAAAAACGAGATGCTGACCCGTGTATACATAACTGATGCATTGATGATCGCCGTGTCATCACTGCTTGTCAGCCAGCATATTACCGTCTCACCATACAAAAAGCATATGATTATAAGAACGATGGTAAATATACTGACAATTATATTTGCCTGAAATACACCCTTCCTTACCCTGTCCATTCTGCCGGAGCCCATATTCTGACTGACATAAGTAGTCATCGCCACACCTACTGCATACAAAGAAACAGTTAAAACATCAAAAATTCTTCGTGCTGCCGTGTGCGCCGCCACAAAGACTGTGCCCAGGTTATTGATTGCTCCCTGTAGTACGACCGTTCCCACGTTTACAATACAGGACATCAGACCCATAGAAAGTCCGGAAGTAATCAAATTAGAATAATGTCCATGGTCTGCCTTCCAGCTCTCCTTTTCAGGTAATATTTCCCTGAATTTTACCAATATATAAGTAAGGCATAAAATGCCGGAAATCGCCTGTGAAATAATGGTTGCACAGGCAGCACCCTGTATCTTCCATTCAAAGAACTTAACAAATAAAATGTCGAGCACAATATTGGTTATCACTGCCATTATCAGACAAAACAGCGGTGTCCTGCTGTCTCCCACAGCACAAAGCACATTCGCACATAAATTGTATAGTGCTGTAAACACGATACCTGCAAGAATTATCCTTACATATCCTACTGCATCTTCGAATATATCCGTTGGCGTTTTTAATGCCACAAGCAAATTTTCAATAAACATCAGACTGAACGCAGTGAGTATAAGTGTTGCAAGTAAGGTAAGAATAATAGTTCCTGCCATATATTTTCTCATTCTGCCAAAGTCCTTTGCACCAAAACTTTGGGCAATCGGAATCGCAAAGCCCTGTGTAAGTCCGTTGATGAAACCTATAATCATCACGGAAATAACACCGGTTGCCCCGACAGCTGCAAATGCCTCTGTTCCCACATAAGTACTTACAATTTTACTGTCAGCCATATTGTATAATTGTTGTAAAATATAACCAAACATAAGGGGAAGCGCAAGCCTGATAATCACCTTCGCCGGATATCCCTCTGTCAAATCCTTCATATTGCCTGTCACCTTATACCGATATACTTATTTTTATCGCGATAGCCTCTGAATCATCTCAATACACATTCTTCCGTTGTGGTATGGGCACTTCCATGAATGAGCCAGAGCCTGACCCGGTTTTACAGTATTATCCGCTTCAATATTTTCTATCCATTCGCCACTGTTCCTGTCAATAATATGCTCCCTGATATATTCCCATATTTGTTCTGAAATACGCAAATATTCCGTATTCTGCGGATTATTCTGATAGGCATTGAAAAATCCTGTTACCGCTTCAGCCTGAACCCACCATACTTTTTTGCGGTCAATTCTTCCATTTTCACATTCATTATTCATGGCATGATGTATATTGTCAATTCCATTTAAATATGTCCCTTCGGCAAGCCCATTGATTATAGGCAGCATTTCGTTGTAGCAGTCTGTGTCACCGAGAACAGCACAGCCTCTGTCAATCAGCCATGATGCTTCAATGTCATGACCATAGGATTCCAGATCTATAAGCGATTGATAATTTCTGTCAAAGAAAACATTACAAATCTTCCTTTCAGAATTATAAACTTTTGTCTTAAATAACCACAGTATTTCTTTTATGGAGTTTCCGACTTCAACATCTCCGCCCGCTTTGTATAGTTCAGTATAACCTTCAAGAACATGAAGAAGCGTATTCATTGTACGCTCTGCAATTACACCATTCTCAGAAAGCTTATCATTTGAAACAGGAGTAAAATCCCTGCTAAAAGCTTCAAGATATCCGTCCTCATCTCTGCATGTATTCTCGATTGTGTGATAAAGAGTGTATGCAAGATCCAGTGCATCCTTATTGTTACCCGCCTGATAGTACGCAGAGAGAGCATAAATTGCAAATGCCTGGTTATACGTGTGCTTTGTTTCATCATAAGGCGAGCCATCAGCATTAACAGACCAAAAAACTCCCCCACAACTGCCGTCAAAACAATAATCCGTGAGAAAACTGTAAGCATGATTAGCCATTTCAAGCAGCTCCGGCTTTTTCAACAGCCTGTATGCCGCTGAATAAAACCACAATATTCTGCTATTCAGGATAGCTCCCTTTATGCTTTTTTTATCGGCAATACCCCTTGGGTCTGCGTATCCGTAAAAGCCACCATTTTCATTGTCCTTCATTTTGTTCCAAAATGGTATTATATCATCGCACAGATGATTGTAAAATGCTGTCTCTTCCATATCATATTCTCCTTGCCATCTGTTGAATTGAGATTTATTACTACAATTCTGTTATATCGCTACAATAAAAAAATATC
>JBJEJH010000032.1:0-105981 GCA_051877855.1 Lachnospiraceae bacterium
AGGATTCGTCCCTCCCACTTTCCCTATGCCGCCGGATAACCTGCCACGCTGGTTTCTCCCTCAGCGCGGCATAGGAATTCGCCTCTCCCCTCTTTCCCTATGCCGCCGGATAACCTGCCACGCTGTTTTCCCCCTCGGCGCGGCATAGGGATTCGCCACTCCCCACTTTCCCTATGCCGCCGGACACCCCGCCGCAATGTTTTCTCCCTCAGCGCGGCATAGGGATTCGCCTCTCCCACTTTCCCTATGCCGCCACACAACCCGCCGCACTGGTTTCTCCCTCGGCGCGGCATAGGGATCCGCCTCTCCCTCTTTCCCTATGCCGCCGGATAACCTGCCACGCTGTTTTCTCCCTCGGCGCGGCATAGGGATCCGCCTCTCACCTCTTTCCCTATTCCGCCGGATAACCCGCCGCGCTGTTTCTCCCTCGGCGCGGCATAGGGATTCGTCCCTCCCACTTTCCCTATGCCGCCACACAACCCGCCGCGCTGTTTTCTCCCTCGGCGCGGCATAGGACTTGCCAGAAAAACCCGCCGGATAACCTGCTAAGGAAACTCACCAGGCATCCTGCCACAAAAACTCGCCGGATACTCCGCCTGACAAACACCAAAAACAATTATTAAATACACTCAAAAATCATAATATGGGAATTATTACATGCCAGAATATTTTAAAAATAAAAATATGGCATAGAACTAATAGAAAAAATAGTTTTATACGCCGGCACTCACAATTCATGTAAGTGCCGGATGTAAAATTAATAGAAACATACAATTTACTCGATTTCAATTGTACCTTCAAAAACCGTAGTTGCAGGACCTTCCATGAAGATTAAGTCCCTTTCCCGATCCCAGGTAATTTTAAGATCACCACCAAGCAGCTTAATCGTGGCTTCATTCTCACAAAGCCCATTAAGGACAGAAGCCACCAAAGTTGCACAGGCACCGGTTCCGCAAGCCCATGTTTCCCCTGCTCCACGTTCCCACACACGCATCTTTAAGGTTTTACGGTCAACTACCTCAATAAACTCCGTATTCGTTCTTTCCGGAAACACCTCATGGTGTTCAAAAAGTGGTCCGATTTTCTCAATTTCAAGATCATCAATGGAATCCATATATACAATAGCATGAGGATTACCCATGGATACGCAGGTCATCTCATATTCTTTTCCCGCTACAGTAATCTTTTCATTAATGACAGGAGTTTTGGATGCCTTCACAGGAATCTTATCCGCTTCAAGAATAGGATTACCCATATTAACCTTTACAGATGCGACTTTGCCATCTACAACATTAAGATCCAAGTACTTTATGCCGGCTAATGTATCCACCGCCACCTGTGTCTTATTGGTCAATCCCTTATCATAAACAAACTTTCCGACACAACGAATTCCATTACCGCACATGGCAGAACGAGATCCATCTGCATTATACATTTCCATAAAGAAATCCGCCTTCTCGGATGACTTAATCAAAATCAATCCGTCAGAGCCAATTCCAAAATGTCGATCACTGACTTTCTTTGCGATCTCACTTGGGTTCTTCATTTCATTCTTAGTGCAGTCCACATAAACGTAATCATTACCGCAGCCTTCCATCTTTGTAAAAACCATCGTCTCATCCCCTTATACTTCTGTTATTTTCTAGTAATTTGCGAA
Source organism: Lachnospiraceae bacterium (assembly GCA_051877855.1). Taxonomy (GTDB): domain Bacteria; phylum Bacillota; class Clostridia; order Lachnospirales; family Lachnospiraceae; genus MGBC120314. The sequence goes on from JBJEJH010000032.1 coordinate 1,658, forward strand.
ACAAACTTATGCAAAACCATCTGCACTCTAGTGTACCAAATTGACTGTAAAAAAGAAAGGATTTAGAAAACATTTTTCTAAATCCTTTTAATTCTCAATAAAAAGAATAAATTATCCATAAATGCTCATAACCATGGCAGCAGTCTCAACCATACTGTTACCACTGTCCATAGAACATTTTTGTATGTATTTGTGCGCTTCACCTTCTGTCATGTTATTCTTCTCAATCAGAAGTCTCTTGGCATCACGAATCAGATTCTGTTCTTCCTCACTGCGCACCTTCGGCCGCTGACGTTCCCTGCGCCTCTGCATGATCTGAGTTTCGATAATCATGTTCAGCGTCTCCGATAACGCCTGCACCTTAAGCGGCATCGACACAAAAACCACATCGGAATCATCACGTTCATTCCAATGGGACTCCGATGCCACAAGAAGCATCTTAAAATGCCTTGGAAGCGAATCCATCAGATCCGTATATAACATATCCGTAAGTTTATATCCGCATACCACAACACCACCATCAAGGTGATCTAACTGACTTAAAACATTAGCACCCGAAGTGCAGTATGACACAACATTAAAACCATTTTTACTCAAAATGGTTTTAATATTTCTTGCATCATCTACCCTTGGAAATGCCACGATAACATTTGTTGTAACCATAAAAATCCTCTTCAGTCATAAATATCCTTTATTTTAGTACTTTTCGAGGTAACGGTCAATCTCCCAATCGGAAACATATTCATTAAATAATGCCCATTCGTTCTTCTTAGCCTCAATATACTTGCCACTGATATGCTCGCCCAGAACTTCCTGGATAAACTTATCCTTCTCAAGACCCTCAATTGCCTGGCCAAGATTTTCCGGAAGACTGGTAATACCCATCTCCCGCTTCTCTTCTTCTGTCAATTCAAAGATATTGCAGTCCACACTCTTTGGCGGAGTGAGCTTTCTGCGAATACCATCAAGACCCGCCTCAAGACACACAGCCAGTGCAAGATACGGATTAGCAGCGGAGTCCGGGCAACGAAGTTCGGTTCTTGTACCGGCACCACGGGAGGCAGGAATACGAACCAGAGGACTTCTGTTCTTTGCTGACCATGCCACATAAATCGGAGCTTCGTAACCGGGAACCAATCTCTTATAAGAGTTTACTAACGGATTGGTGATTGCAGCGATACCATTCATATGCTCCATGATACCTGCGATAAAATGATATGCTGTCTCACTAAGACCATTAGCATCCTCCGGATCATTAAATGCATTCTGTCCATCCTTAAAAAGTGACATATTGATGTGCATACCGGAACCGGCAACACCATACTTTGGCTTTGGCATAAAAGTTGCATATAAGCCATGTCTCTTGGCAATCGTCTTAACCGCAAGCTTGAATGTCATAATCTTATCTGCTGCCGCCATAGCTTCATCATACTTGAAGTCAATCTCGTGCTGCGCCGGAGCACACTCGTGGTGGGATGCCTCAATTTCAAATCCCATATCCTCAAGAGTAAGAACCATATCACGTCTTACATTTTCACCAAGATCGGATGGACCAAGGTCAAAATAGCCGGCCTTATCCAAGGTATCCGTTGTCGGTCTTCCATCCTCATCTGTAAGGAACAGGAAGAACTCACACTCAGGTCCTACATTAAATGTATATCCCATATCCGCCGCATCCTTGATGGCACGACGAAGCACGTAACGCGGATCACCTTCAAATGGCTTGCCATCGGTTCCGTAAACATCACAAATCAAACGTGCAACCTTGCCCTGCTGTGGTCTCCAAGGGAAGATTACAAAACTGTCAAGATCCGGATAAAGGTACATATCGGACTCCTCAATACGAACAAAACCTTCGATTGAAGAACCATCAAACATACACTTGTTATTTAACGCCTTCTCTAACTGGCTTTTAGTGATTGCCACATTCTTTAACTTTCCAAAAATATCTGTAAACTGAAGACGTATAAACTCTACATCCTCTTCTTCTACCATACGAATAATATCCTGTTTTGTATACTTACTCATGTTTCCTCCTTATTGCCCTCCGGCTAATAACATATTTATTGATATTATCCCAATTTTTAAAGTAATTGTCAATGAAAAGTAAATATGTTATTCTATATTTGCCGTGTTAAACCGAAACTTATTCTTAATAAAATTAAGTTTAACTGCACTTTTATTCACATTCTGAAGTTTTGAGGAAAAGAAAATGAAGAAAAATACATTAACCATCATTTTAGTACTTTCCCTTATGGTAATAAGTGGATGTACTAAATCTGTAGCTACCGATTCATCCGTAAACTATGAACCCGTGACAATTGTAGAAGAAACTACCACGGCGGAACCGGAAACCGAAACGGATCCACCCTTTGAGCCTGTTTCCATCGATGTTATGATGGTAGGTGATATTCTGGCCCACGAGGGAGTATATCACAGCGGCTACTTCCCGGACGGAACCGTCAACTTTGATCACCTTTTTGCCAATATCACCGATGAAATTCAGTCTGCAGACATTTCCATTGTTAATCAGGAGGTTATGCTGGGTGGTATTGAACTTGGACTTTCCGGTTATCCATGTTTTAACAGTCCAACCGAACTTGGCGATGCCCTGGTGAATGCAGGGTTCAACGTAGTACTTCACGCCACGAATCATGCCCTTGACAAAGGTGCCATCGGCGTAGATAACACCCTGAATTTCTGGAAAACAAAACATCCCGAAATCAATGTTCTCGGGATTCACGATGCGGATTTTACCGATTACGAGACCCGGGATATCTGTGTATATGAACAGGATGGGCTTCGTATCGCAATTCTCAACTACACTTACGGAACCAATGGCATTCCGTTTCCACAGGGACGACCGCTGATTGTCAATCTTCTGGACGAGGAAAAAGTGGCACAGGACGTGACCCGAGCCAAGGAAATAGCTGATTTCGTAATCGTCTGTCCTCACTGGGGAACCGAATATGTCTACAATCCGGATTCCTACCAGAAGAATTGGACTAAGATCTTCTATGATCTCGGTGTTGACCTGGTAATCGGAACCCATCCGCACGTCATTGAACCGGTGGAATGGATTAAATCCGAGGAAAATGATCACCGCATGCTGGTTTATTACTCTCTTGGAAACTTCGTATCCAACCAGGATCGTCTTCCAAGAATGCTTGGTGCCATGGCAAAAATCACTATCACCATGGATAAGGCAGAAAATGTCGACCCTGCCGATAAGCTGATTCTTGGAGGCGAGACCAAGACCATCCGCGGTGATGAAAACATTATAGGAACCAAAGAGGGGGACGAGCTGGTGGTATACATTTCCGATTACAGCGTCATTCCGTTAGTCACACACAAGCTTTTTGGACCGGGACTGATTACGACCTACAAGTTAGATGATTACACGGATGAATTAGCTGCCAAGAATCGAATTAATTCCGATGAGCCGGGCTTCTCGGTGGCATATCTTAAAGATCTTGCTAACCGGGTATTCGGAGATCTGTACCCAATCGAAGGAGGAAATGCATCCTCATCGGAAAACGCCCAGGAATCACAAGTGCAGGGATCACAGGCACAGGATTAGACCGATACCCGTAACCGTTTTAATACCTAATTCAACAAAAAACGGCAGATACCATATCATATGGATCTGCCGTTTTATTTTAACCATAGCAATATCACTCTTTTTCTTTAATCACTTTTCAAACTTCGCAATCTCCTTAAGATGCTCCGGAATCTCGATATGCTGCGGACAATTCCTTACACACTGACGACATCCTATACAATCTGAAGACTTACCTCTTTCGTAAATAATCCGGTTATGATACATCGTTGAAAAATTTCCATTCATGGCATAATTATTATACAACCCGAAAAGCCCCGGTATCGGAATGTTCTTTGGACACACTTCCATACAATACCCACAGGAAGTACATGGCACTTTAACACTTTCGTGAATGATTTCAACTACCTTTGAAAGAAGTTCTCGTTCTTCTTCACTCAAGGGGTTCACATCACTCATAATTGTGGTATTATCCAGCACCTGCTCCAAGTTACTCATTCCGCTTAAAACCATCATGACGCCTTCAAGGGATGCCGCAAACCGGAGTGCATAAGATGCCGGTGAAGCATCCGGATTATATGCACCCAGTAATTCTTCTGCTTTTCCCGGAAGATTTGCAAGCGTACCGCCTTTTACAGGTTCCATTACCACAATTGGTTTCTGATACTTTCTTGCAGTTTCATAACACTTTTTCGACTGGATAATCTTATTTTCCCAATCCAGATAATTAATCTGAAGCTGGACAAAATCCACCTCCGGATGTTCCGTCAGAATCCTGTCAAGGGTATCTGCATCATCATGGAAGGAAAAACCCAGTTTTTTAATTTTTCCCTCTTCCTTCTTCTGCAGGGCAAATTCAAACCCTCCAAACGCCTTGGTCTTTGCATAACGGTCCTTTCCCATATTATGCATGAGGTAATAATCAAAATATCCTACCCCTGTCCGCTTTAACTGCATGTCGAAATACATCGGATATTCCTCTTTTGCCTTCACCAGTACCGTCGGCATCTTATCTGCAAAAACATACTCGCTTCGATGGTGCCGGTCCACAAGTGCGGCCTTCATTGCAGCCTCGGATTTCTGTTCATGGTACGGAAACGCCGTGTCAAAATATGTAAATCCTGCATCTAAAAATGCATCCACCATCCGATTTAAAAGTTCCTGATTAATGGAAGACTTATCTTCCGGATTCAACAGCGGAAGCCGCATGGCTCCAAAACCTAATTTTTTCATGGTAAACCTCTTTTTCTTTCAAAAAATCCTGTTGCCGTAATCTTTGATTTTCTTATCTTTCAGGCACAATTTCCAACCAATAGCCATCCGGGTCAGTAATAAAATATATTCCCATGGTCGGATTTTCAAAGCAAATGCAACCCATTTCTTCATGAAGTTTATGCGCCGCCTCATAATCATCCGTCCGAAAAGCAAGATGAAATTCACATTCTCCCAGGTTATATGGCTGTGGGTGCTCTTTTAGCCAGGTCAATTCCAGTTCAAACGTACTTTCATCATTTCCTACATATACAATGATAAATTCCTCTCCATTGATACGGCGTTTTTCATGCAATCCCAGTGCTTTCTCATAAAAATCCAGAGACTTTTCCAGATTTGATACATTATAATTTTCGTGGTACATCTTAAATTTCATAAAACTAATCCCCTTTCATTTTTTATATAATAGGTATTTGCGAAACGAACTATCAATTACATAAGAGAATGTTTGTGTAATCCAAACAGTTTCGCAAACACCTTTTATCAAGAAAAGGTTGAAGAAAAAATTTCTCCAACCTTTTTACATTTGCTTACTTGTTATTGATATAATTAATCAAACCTTCTACCTTGATAATCTTCTGCATGAATTCCGGGAAAGCCTGACCCTGAAACTCCTTCCCCGTTGTCACATCCGTAATCACACCGGTATCGAAGTTAATCTCTACCTCATCGCCATTGGCGATTGCCTTGGCAGCCTCCGGACATTCAATAATCGGAAGTCCGATATTAATGGCATTACGGTAGAAAATTCTTGCAAATGTCTCTGCAATAACACAGGAAACTCCTGCTGCCTTGATGGCAATCGGTGCATGCTCTCTTGAAGAGCCGCAGCCAAAGTTCTTATTGGCAACAATGATGTCGCCCTTCTTAACATTCTTTACAAAATCCTTATCAATATCTTCCATACAATGTGTTGCCAATTCCGCCGGATCGGAGGAATTCAGATATCTTGCCGGAATAATTACATCTGTGTCCACGTTGTCACCAAACTTAAATACGGTACCTTTTGCCTGCATATTCTCTTCCTCCTCTTACATTACTTCTTCCGGTGAGCTAATCTTGCCTGTAATTGCACTGGCTGCTGCCACTGCCGGGCTTGCAAGATAAATCTCAGATTTCACATGGCCCATACGTCCTACGAAGTTACGGTTCGTTGTTGATACACAACGCTCGCCTTCTGCGAGAATGCCCATGTATCCGCCAAGACATGGTCCACAGGTCGGAGTACTTACAACAGCACCTGCGGTAATGAAGATTTCAAGAAGACCTTCCTTCATCGCCTGCATATAGATTGCCTGAGTAGCCGGGATGATGATGACACGAAGCCTCTTATCCACCTTCTTACCCTTAAGAATCTGTGCCGCAATACGAAGGTCATCCAGACGTCCGTTGGTACATGAGCCAATCACAACCTGATCAATTGTGATATCACCCACTTCGTCAATCGTATGCGTATTCTCCGGAAGATGTGGAAATGCAACCGTCGGCTTTAACGTGCTAAGGTCAATGGTATAGACCGCATCATACTCCGCATCCTCATCCGCTTCATATACAACATACTCTCTCTTAGAGTGCTCCTTCATGTATTCCTTTGCAAGATCATCCACCGGGAAAATGCCATTCTTTCCGCCGGCCTCAATTGCCATATTCGCAATTGTAAAACGATCATCCATGGTTAAATCTGCGATTCCGTCACCGACAAATTCCATAGACTTATATAACGCACCATCCACACCAATCATTCCAATAATGTGAAGGATAATATCCTTACCACTGATCCAAGGTGCCTTCTTACCGGTGAGGACGAACTTGATTGCAGACGGCACCTTAAACCATGCCTTACCGGTGGCCATACCTGCTGCCATATCCGTCGAACCAACACCTGTTGAAAATGCACCAAGGGCACCATATGTACAAGTATGGGAGTCCGCTCCGATAATAACATCACCGGCAACCGTTAAACCTTTTTCCGGCAATAATGCGTGCTCAATTCCCATCTGTCCAACTTCAAAATAATTTGTAATATCATGTTTTGCTGCAAATTGTCTTACACATTTGCAATGCTCTGCTGACTTAATATCCTTGTTCGGTACAAAATGATCCGGAACCAAGGCAATTTTGTCTTTGTCAAACACTGTCTTGATGTTCATTTTTTCCATCTCATGGATTGCCACCGGTGAAGTAATGTCATTACCCAATACAAGATCCAGATCTGCCTCAATGAGCTGGCCCGCTTTTACTTCGCTAAGACCTGCATGTGCGGCAAGAATCTTTTGAGTCATTGTCATTCCCATAGTCTTTTATCTCCTTTAATCCTAAAAATTATAGCTATTACATTTTACACCACCTTCTTTCTCATGGCAAGAAGTATCTTCTTCTCCATACGGCTCACCTGAACCTGACTGATGCCGAATTCTTTCGCCACTTCAGATTGTGTCCTGCCGTCAAAATACCGCAGGGTTATAATTCTTCGTTCCTGTGCTGAAAGTTCTTCCATCAGGGAGTTCACCAGCATATTGTTAAGCAGCTCCTCCTTCTCGTCTTTCTCTCCTGCCAAACGGTCCACCAGATATATTTCATTGCCATCGGAGCTATAGATTGTTTTGTGAATGGACTCAACCTCCTGGGAGGCATCCTGGGCAACCACCACATCCTCCACACTAAGCCCCGCCTTTTCTGCTATTTCTTCTATGGTTGGTTCCCGCATCAGCTGATTGGACAGTTCCACAACCGCCCTTTTCACCTTCATGGAATTTTCCTTAATACTCCGTGAAACCTTGACCATTCCGTCATCCCGGAGGAATCGTTTAATTTCTCCCACAATCATGACTACTGCATAGGTCGAAAACTGTACATCAACATTAAGATCAAACCGGTCAATACTCTTAATAAGACCGATTACACCGATTTGAATCAAATCCTCCATATCATATCCCCGACCGATATATTTTCTTGCGGTGCTGTACACCAGTCCCATATTCTCCTCAACCAGCTTGTCCCTGGCCTCCTTATCACCATCCCGTACACACTGAATAAGCTCTTTCGTATGATCCATAGCATCACACCCTTACGCTTATTATTTTCGATCAATCCTCTTTTTCATCGTCACTCTGGTTCCCTGTCCCAGGGAAGATTCCACCTCAAGACTATCCATAAATATTTCCATAAAAGAAAATCCCATACCGGATCGTTCTTCCTCCGGCTTGGTGGTATAAAGCGGCTGTTTTGCCCGCTGCACATCCTCGATTCCAACCCCATGATCTTCCACGATCACCGTAATCTCGTCTTCTTCTATGTAACACTCCAGTATAATGGTCCCCCGTTCCCTGCCATAACCATGCACAACACTATTGGTCACCGCCTCCGACACCGCAGTCTTAATATCGGACATTTCCTCCACAGTAGGATCCAGCCTCACCGCAAAGGATGCCACCGTGACACGGGCAAAGCTTTCATTCGCAGAATCACTGTCGAATTCCAATCTCATTCTCTCTCTCATTTACGAACACTCCATTCTAATTATTTTATGAATGCCGGAAATCCGGATAATTCTCTCAATGGCCGGGTTGGCTCCCACAATTCCGATGGACCCTCCCAAGGGGTTGATTTTCTTGTAGCGCCCCATAATCAGTCCAATTCCTGCACTGTCCATAAACCCTGTAGTACTGAGATCAAAGTCAATATTTTTCACAATCCCCTTATCAATCATGTTATCAATGTTTTCTCGTAGTTCTTTGGTAATGTGATGGTCCAGATCCTCTCCAATACGAATCAACATCCGATCACCATCCAACATGATGACATTTTTCATTCTTCTTCTCCCTCCTTCAATTACTCAACAAAAAAAGATGATGAAGATCTATGCTTCATCATCTCATTCGTAATTCTTCCATCGCTGTCCCTTTCGGTCATTAACGGACTATATTGTTGTATTTTATAGTGATAAGACACTTTTTTACTGCAAAAATGCCTTGGCATCATTTGCGTAGAAACTTTCCGGAAACTCATCCACAATCTTCTTAAAGTATGTTCTTGCCTTGTCATTCTCCTTCATTGCTGCATAGGATTCTGCCAGATAATAAATTGCTTCCACATGATCTTCCTTCAGTTTCAGGCACCGCTCCAGATGATCCACCGCCAAAGTATAATCCTTGCTTCCGAATTCCTTAAAGCCCATATCATAGAGTTGCTGCGCAGCATCCTCAAAGCATTCATTGCGAATGTAATTGTAGATATTGGTTGCTCCCTGGTCATCCACCGTGGTCATATCAATCTTGGCAATCGCCTCCGCTGCCGCCAGCTTGTCACCGGACATATAGGCATAGGAACCCGCAATAATGGCATTATATGAATCTACATTATCCACTGTAATACCCACATTTTGCGTTGCCTTCTTTAGTTCTTCATTATCCTCGGTGAGCTTGTCCACCTGGGCCTTCAGAAGTGTAATTTCTGCATTACTGTTGGAGAGCTGTTCACTATAATCTGTCAGGTTACGATTGTATTCCTGCATTCTGCTCTGCAGCTTCGCAGGCATAATCATAAACCAGATCAGTGCCGCACCGATAAATACACCAATTAAGATATTGATAACCGTAATAGCACCATTACTTGGCTCCTTATAGGTCGTTGGCGGAACAATAACATCATTACCACTCAGCGGCTTAACATCGGTAACGGACTTCTTCTTTTTATTCGGTAAAAATGTATCGGTATTTTCTTTTGCAAGCTCATACTCCTGAAGCTCAATCTCATAGAGATATCTTTGCGAAATGGTATTGTTCTTATCCACCTTAAGAGATTGCTTCAGATACTTCTTCGCCTTTGCATAATCTCCATCCTTCATCAAAAGCAGCGCTAATAACTGCTGTGCCTTAATATAACGGGGATTCGTGGCCAGAATCTTCTTTAACTGGATAATTGCCAGATCATAATTCTGTGTCTTGGCGTGTTTTAATGCCTGATTAAACTTCTTAACCGTCTGATTCATGGCATCAAACTGATTCTGCTTAGACTGAATCTTACGAATATAAACACTTGCTGCATTCTTCTCAGGTTTTAAATTACGACTGATAACCCACTGAGACAACGCCTCAACGATTTCACCCATCTCATAATATACTAAACCCAGAAGATTACGGGCTTTAATATTGTTTTTATTTAATCTTAAACTTGTCTTAAGACAGTTGACTGCTCCCGTCAGGTCCCGCACCTGTGCCTTGGCCAGGCCGAGATTATAATAAGAGTTGGAAGTTTTGGCAACCATCTTGTATACAGTGACATCCGCGCCACATTTGACGCAGAAGTCCTCGTCCGTCAATGGACTGTTACACTGATAACATCTCATGCTTCTTCACTCTTTCTTACTGCTGTTCCTGTTGTCTCATTGCCAGTTCATTCATAACACGATTAATAATATCGGTTACATCCGGCATATCATTGTTATATATGGCATCCTCTGCCTCGTCAACTTCCAGACTTGGCTGGAATTTCTTAATTTCTTCTTCATAATTAATCATATCGATTCTCCCATCATCTCTTTAATTGCTCCTACCAGATAAAGTGAGCCGGCACATAATAAAACATCCTTTTCCCCCAGCAAAGCTTTCGCCTTCTGATAAGCACGCCGATTATCAGCATCCACCACAACAGAACAGGTTGTATGTTTTCGAAATACATTTTCCATCACTGCGGTGTCCAACGCTCTGTGATTTTGGATCTTTGTGATGACATACCCATCAAAACACTCTGCATGGCAAAGTTCCTGAATCATCTGCTCATAATCCTTCTCACATACCGCCCCAAAAAGCAGATACAAATGTCCTTCCGGTTGTTCCTTCGCGAGATCTTCCTTAATATATTTCGCTGTCTCAATCAGTCTTGCAATTCCATCCGGATTATGTGCACCATCCAGATATACCTGTGTCTCAATCTCTTCCATTCTTCCTGCCCACCGGGTATTGCAAATGGAGGAAACATCACATGATGCATTCTCCGGCAGTCCCTGCGATCGAGCCAGAATGCTCATTGCAGTCAATGCAAGTGAAGCATTCATCACCTGATAAATTCCTGCAAATGAGATCGTAAACACATTATTTCTATAATACTCATTTTCAATAGAAAAATCAATCTTTTTTCTGCCTATTTCAAGGATTTTATAGGATTTTTCATCGACAGAATAACCTTTGGAATTACATTTTCCGGCTTCTTGTTCAAAGATTCCTGCTACTTCTTCATTGGTCTTCCAATAAACAACCGGGGACTGACTGCCAATGATTCCTGCTTTTTCCCATGCAATCTTCTCCAAGGTATCCCCAAGGATTTCGGTATGATCCAGACTGATGGACGTGATGATTGAAAGTATCTTACATGATACCGCCGCCGTAGCATCGCTTCTGCCCCCAAGACCGGTTTCCATAACCACATAATCCGGCTTTTGATCTGCGTAATAAAGCATTGCCATCACAAATACAAAGTCAAAAAAGGCAAGACCATCATGCCCTTCCTGTACAAGTTCACAGGATACACGATATACCCGTTCAAAGTATTCCATGAATTCCTCATCACTGATCATAACCCCATCCAATTGTATTCTCTCATTGACCTTCACAAGATGTGGTGAGGTAAACATTCCAACGCAAAATCCCCGTCCACGCAGCAAACCGGTCAAAAACGCACACACGGACCCTTTTCCATTGGTACCTGCCACATGGATGATTTTAAGGCTTTTCTCAGGTCTCCCCAGCTTGTCCAAAGCTCTCGCCGCACGTATTTTCCCCGGCTCTCTGCCAAATTTTCTTAATTGAAATATATATTCTACCGCCTCATTATAATTCATAGTAAATCTTTAATCCCGTTCCTTTACTCCGATATCGATTATATCATATCCATGATACGTGATTTTTGCATACTTCCCCGTGGCAACCATACAATATGTGATACTTTGATATTCCCCTCGATGTTTAGCAAAATAATCCGTATTCTCACAATCATCCATCTCACACAGAAGGCGTTCCAGTGCAACTACTTCGCGTTGTGTCATACACTTTACCGTGTTCTCACATACTCCATTGCCAATTTTTAGTTTCTTAAAGTTATTCTCCCATCTTTTTGAAAGAATCTGTGAGAAATATTCCGCCTCATTTTCCAGTTTCACAATAAGTTCGTTAAACTCTGTAACTTTGTTAACCATAGTTTCCCGCATTTCTGAAATCTGCTTGTTAATATCCTGAATCCGGAACCGCACTTTCTCCAATTCATTTTCCTGGCGGCTGATATTACGCTCATCATTCTGAATCCGGTACTCTGAATTACGAATATCTCTGGCCGTATTCTCATAATCCTGCCGGATACGGCGAAATTCTACATCCGAACTGTTTCGCACTCCATTCCTTTTGATATACTCATCATAGACTTTACGTACCCGTTCTCCCTGTATCCTTAGCTGTTCCTGCTCAGCCAATGCGTTCTTATATTCCTGTTTTAAATCAGTCAGGCGTTCTGCCACATCATCTCTCATTCCTTCACGGACAACCAAAATCTTATTATTCTTATCAATCTCCTTCAAGATATCCTTCAATTCTTTGTTCAACTGTTTTTCACGGGCAATATAAGTCAACAGACGACGTTCTTTTTCCTCATCCATCGTCAGAAGCACCGGACTGTAACTTGGCAGACAATCATCCTTGCGTTTTAATTCCTCACCAAGTCCATTACATGCCGTCCAAACCACCTGAGCCAGAAGAACTCGTTCCACCCGGTTTAGTGATAACATGGAATCATAAACGGTACTGATCACCCCGTCAATTCCATCAAAAAGGCTAAGTCCCATGGAATTCACGACGCGGCGCAGTACCACGGTATCCTTCGAAACCAAAATTTTCATCAAAATTGTTTTGCCATTAAACTCCCGCAGCATTAATTCTCTTGCCAATTGACGCATCTGATTAATATCCGAAGTGGTAATTGCTCTTTGAATACGAAGTTCAAGTGCAGTCCGTTCCTCAGAGCTCATTTTTAGAATACGTTTCTGCAAAACTTTTAAATATTGTTCATAGTACCGGTCATGAACTTCATCTGCCTGCTGTGCCGGAGTTTTATTCTCATCAATTCGATAGAGCTTTGACGCCTCACGGACCAGCACAATATATAGTTCCTCTTTTCCGACATTCTCTGATAGAGTTTCCTGCAAAATACTGTTACATTTCTTGATTAATTCTTGTTTTAATATATTATCCAATTCTTCTCGATCATTCTTTTCCAGATCTTCCCTGCATTCATCAATCATTTTCCGGATATTAAGGAGCATCACCAGACCATCATCATTTCCACCCGAAGAAGAATTCATGCCTAAAATTCCACCCGCGGTCTCTACCAGTGCCTGAAACGCTTTCTGACTACGCTCTTTAATTGTATTCGAAAGTGTCACACATCTCATAAGTGCAATCTGTCCACATATTTCTTCATCACTCAGACGGTCCAAGCCATCAAATATAGTTCTCATATGCCGCACCCCCATATCATATGTCTATTTCGCCCATTGGATTATCTCTCATTAATTTTATCATACCAACCTGCATTTCAAAAGAGAAAGTTTCTCCTTGTGTCCGAATATGATTTAAAGTAAAATGAAATATAAGAATTTTTCCTTTTACACTTTAAGTTGTTATCAAGAAACATAGGAAATAAGGAGGCATCCATGGCAATTACTTTCTCGAAATATCGTGATATTGACTCTGTTAAATTATCATTTAATAACTATGAAGCTACCATTCTTTACGGACGTGGATGCAATCTCATTGAATTTAATGACAAGGCACGTCAGCTTACCGTTCTACATGCACCTGCTGATGAGGATTTACCGGATTTTCAAAAATCACCTCAGCGTTATGGCAGTGCTCCATTATTTCCGCCAAACAAAATTCACCGGGGGAGATATACCAGAGACGGCAAGGAATATGATCTTGTAGCCCAGGGCATTCCCTTTGCCCACGGTCTCTTAAAGGAATTCTCCTACAGTGTCCGGGAATGGGTTGAAACTCCGTCTTACTCTTATATTAAATTTAGTTTTAACTCTTTAAATAGTGTGTACTACGACGCTTTTCATTGGAATTTTGACTGTTTCTTCGAATTCCGTTTGTCAGACGAGGGTGTATCCCAGACAATTTCATTCTTCAATCACGGCATGGAACCCATACCTTTTGGTGTTGGTTTTCACACTTCATTTCAAATTCCTTTTGATTCCTCCTCAACACCGAAGGATTATCTTGTATACGCCGGTACCGGTATGCAATGGGAATTAGATGATCACTCCTGTCCAACAGGGCAATTATCAAAACCCGCACGGGATTACATTAAATCCGGAATTAATCCGTTGGAATCCCCTATTGCTGAGCATCTTCAAGTATCCGATTGGAATCATAAATCACTTGAAATAGAGCATTTTCATGGTGCTGTAATTCTTGATACAAGGACCAATACGAAAGTTCTTTATGAAATCGATTCAAAATTTTCACAATGGATGTTTTGGAATAATAATGCCGCCCATGGTTACATCTGTCTGGAACCCATGACCTGTATCATTAATGCTCCAAATGTAACCCAGCTTCCGGATAAGCTCACCGGTTTCCAATACCTCGCATCCAATCAATACTGGTCTGCTACCAATAATATTTCTATTTCTATTTAATACTCAATATATTACTCCGTATATTACTAAACATATTAATCAACAAGAAAGGACCCCTGGGAAACTGCTGCATTGTTGCACAACTGCATTGCACAAATTTCCTACGGGTCCTTTCTCTTAATCTCGCTGTTTACAGGTCTTACAGCCCTTATCACATCATCATTATAACTTCTTTTAACCAACAATTACATCATGTTTTAATTATTGATTGAATCCATTTTAAACTAAACATTATTTCAATGTTTAACTAGCTTTGGATCTGTTTCATCCGGTAAAATTCACCCTTTAAGTCCATTAATTCTTCATATGTACCATATTCCGCGCATTTTCCATCACGAATCACCGCAATCTTATCTGCATCACGAATTGTGGACAGACGGTGGGCTACAATAAACGTTGTTCGGTTTCTTGTAAGATTATTTATTGCTTCCTGAATCAGTTTTTCCGATATACTGTCCAAAGCTGATGTAGCTTCATCCAGCACTATAACCTTCGGATCACGGATCAGTGCCCGTGCAATAGCAATTCGCTGTCTCTGTCCTCCGGAAAGTTTACCGCCATGCTCTCCCACCTTTGTATCAAGCCCCTCCGGCAGGGAATCAATTAAATCTCTTAAATTTGCTGCATCAATAACGTGATTCAAGGTTTCTTCATCCACATCGCGAATGCCATAAATAATATTATCCCGGATTGTTCCGGAGAACAAAATCGTGTTCTGCGGTACCACTGCCAGATGTTTACGATAGGTACGAAGGTCAATCTTTGACATATCTTTCCCATCCAGAAGAACTGTTCCGGAATCTGCCAGATTAAACCCTATCACCAGATTCAGGATTGTGGTCTTACCAGCCCCGGATTCACCTACCAAGGCAATGGTTTCACCCTTTTTCACCTTAAGATTAAGGTTTTCCAAAATATTTCTGGAATCTTTATTATACTGAAAGGTAACATCCCGGAATTCAAAGTCACCCTCAACATGGGTAATCTTTTCCTTCCCCTCATTCTCTTCCACATCTTCCGCCAATAACACTTCACCGATGGATCTTACGGACTCCAAACCCTTGGTTATCGTCGGAATCAACGTAATAATCGCTGATACCTGTTGTACGATGGTAGAAAAATAATTCTGATACAATGCAATATCACCCACAAGAATCTTATGTTGATATGCAAGATATGCCGTAAATGCCAGACAAATAATCTGGAAAATCTGGAACACTGCCCAGCCCACAGAACCAAAGGTTGACTGAATTACATCCAGCCGGAATCCCTTTTCCGCCACTTCAATCAGATGACTGCTGACCTTTTCGGCCTCCTCATCTTCCAAGGCATGTGCTCTGGTTACCGGTATCAATTCCACCATTTCCATAACACGTGCTGAAGTATCTTCCATCTCCTTACGGAATTCCTGATTGCGTTTACGAATCACGCCCTTGAAGGTAACCATCGTCAACGCTGCCACAGGAACTGTCATCACAAAAAAGATAAATACAATAAAACTCTTTGAAACCGTTACAATCATCGCAATAATAATATTCAAGGATATATTCAATATACTTACAAACATTTGCGTTGACAAGGTTTCAACAGCCTCAACATCTCGCATTATCTTGGATTGCAGACGCCCCGACTGTATATTCTTGTGGTATGAGATGGATAACTGCTGAAGCTTCTTAACCAAAGCACCCCTCAGCCCGGTTTCCACATAGCGTACCGCAAGACTTTTGTACCGGATATGCAGATAATTCATCGGAACATTAAGCAGAATCAGAAAAATCATTACACCTACATTAACCAGAATCTTTTCCAATGCATGCTCATCATTCAATGTCACATAGTTGATAATATTGGCCAAAACAATTGGCGAAATCCATACCGGACTATGTTTAATAACAAAGAAAAATACCGAAAGAATAAATTTACTGTAATTTCCTTTATAAATACTGACCAGCGTCATCAGAGGATGATCCTTGTATTTTTGAAAACTTTCAATAAATCGTTCCTCTGCGTGGTCCTTTTTCGGATCTCGTATCATTTTAATAACCTTCTTACTTCTCAATTGAATCAACATTTTCTGCAACGATTGCTTCACCATCACAGCCATCGATTTCAACATTTCTCAAGATTAATTTTTCCACATTCATAGCAAGAATTCCTGCACGAGAACTCTCATCACAGCCTACCATCATGGCTGCAACACCGCTCTTTGCCTCCTTGGCATAGGTAACCTTAACATTTTCAAAGGTCAGGCAAGTGATCTTGCGCTCCGGAAGTCCTGTAATATAAGCCGCCGCAACATGACAATTCTTCGCATCAATATTGCGGAAAGTAAGTCTTTTAATTGCCGGAGTGCGTTCATCCACCGGCAATGGCTGCTTGGATGAAACATATTCCGTCTTGCCGTCCGGATCGCAGAAATAGAAACTATTCACAACAAACGGTGTCATTACATTGTCCATATCAATATTTTCAAATGTAATATTATCCAAAACCGAATCTTCACCACGGCCTCTTCTCGTCTTAACACGAAGACCACGATCCGTATTCATAAACAAACAATCCTTAATGGTAACTTCCTTGACACCCGCAGCAATCTCACTTCCCACAGTAACAGCACCATGGCCGTCACGCATACAGCACTGACGAACGATCATATTCTGCGTCGGCTGCTTTAACTTCCGGCCCATATAAATCTTTCCGGACTTGATAGCAATACAATCATCACCCACAGAGATATAGGTTCCGATAACTTCAACATTCTTGCAGCTTTCCGGATCCAGTCCGTCCGTATTGTGTGAATTAAATGGATTTTTAATCTTCACATCAATAAACTTAAGATTCTCCGAAAAATACGGATGCAGTGTCCAGGATGGAGAATTCTGTACTGTAACACCATGAAGAACCACATTCTTACAATGGCTGATAAATACCAGACGTGGCCTCCATGCAATCTTGCGAATCTTTGGTTCAAACCACCAGTTGTCAAAATCAGCACAGCCATCAATGGTTCCCTCACCGGTAATGGTGATATTTTCTGCATTAATCGCCGTCACAATTCCGGTAAACATATCCAGTGGATTACCTTCCCAGCTGCCAAGATTATATTCCTCGGTCTCATCAAAGCTGTCGATGGTTCCAGGAAAGATCGGGAATCGTTCTCTTTCAGTAAAAGCAGAAAGAACCGCACCCTTAGCTAATTCCAATGTAAGATCACTCTTTAAGAAAATTGAAGTAATCTTAAACACACCCTCCGGTACCAAAACGCGGCTATCCTTAGGACATGCCATAATCGCCGCCTGAATCGCATTGGTATCGTCATGTTCTCCATCGCCCTTAGCGCCAAAATCCTTTACATTTAAGGTCACAAACTGATAATCCGTATGAACCTTTAACGGCGCTATCTTTTCCCCGTCATAGTCCACCCGAACTTCATAATCCGTGTCCGGCTTTAACCCGAAAATCGATGTAATAACCTTATTTCCGGTAACCATTTTGACACTATTAACGTAAATATCGTATTCCTTTTCTGTATAGTATTTGCCTGAATCTGTGAGTTCTACCACAATACTTCGAGCTGTTTTTCCAATTAATCTAAGTTCCATGTGTCTTCCTCCTAGTGCAAAGCTGATTCTGCCATAAGCATCACAACAGCACCTTTATTTAATTCTGTAGAATCAAGATGTTCCATTACCTCATTCATAAGTCTCTTACCATATACCTCATACTTTTCAGCAAGAATAACCTTCAAGCGACATGCCTTCAATATAGCGAAGGCAGCCAAGGCCTTATCGGTAAGATCCTTCTCTTCCTCTTCCATAAAGGCTCTCAAAGTATTCTTAAACAGTGTTTTCAAGCCGTCATAATACTCATACAACATCTGATTAATAGAATCAATGCCTTCAATAACCGCAGTCATATAATATGCATTATTCTTCTGAGGTCTCTCATATGCCTTAACATAGCGATTAAACAGATCCTGATAGTGTTCCTTTCCACCCAGAACCGTCTCATACTTGGCGTAAAAAACCAAGGCCATTTCATCCTCTTCCTGATCAAGATTGTTCTTTAACGTCTCCATCAAAGCCTTAATCCGATCTTTAACTTCACCCTCTCCATTTTCCAGTTCATAGAAGCAGGCAATACCGGAATATTTCTTATCATATGGAATCTGTGCAACTAAGTTTGCCAGCACTCTCCGGTCATTCTCATTTTCCTTACGTTTACTGCGCATTCCAAGTCCCTGCAACAATAAAGCATTTTCATTTCCCCAGGCATCATTTACTTCCATACTGAAGCTTTCTGCCACATCACGAATATAATTATCTAATTTCACTTTATTCCACCTTCTTTATCATATTTAAAGTAATCATAGGCTGTCTCCAATGATTCTTGTCCTGCATGGGCATACATACCAACCATTGCGCCGGTAAATCTCTTGCCCTTCTTTAGTCCTTCATCACACAGATAATATACGTTATCCAGTGTTCCAAGTTCTCTCTCTTCACCGTCATTCAACGTATAGAAGAATTGTCTCTGCAAATATGCAGTCTTGATTTTTAAGCTAATCCGATATGAAGAATCCTCCGCTTTCGCATCCTGCAAATTAAGCAGAATCGATAAGGATTCTATATCATCTTCATCAATATGTTCCACTACCTTGAGGTAATATTGCCCCTGTCTTACAAATACCCCGTATTTCAAATACGTATTCTCATCATAATAACAGGTCATTCCTGCATCCTGACCATCCCGTATTTCTTTCCACTCCAAAACAGATTCTGCGGTAAATTCAAAATCTTTCTGACGTCTCAAGATGACGCTGCGACAGTTCGTGGAATTCATATCCCATGCACTTCCCCGAATACGAAGTTTTCCATCCTCAATCCGTATTGCTCCCTCTTCGGGTGGTCTTGGATACATCCATTCTTTTCCAATGGATTCATCAAATTTCTCCACAACAGCTTCCGTTTTCCATTCCATCGACGGAAAAGGTTTTATGTTCAATGTACTCGGTCCCTGCAACTGATGAACCATCGGCCAGCCATCCGCCGTCCATGTAATGGGATCCAAGGCAGTTTCCCGTCCAAGGATGCTGTACCTGCCATCCACCATTCGACCACACAGGTAAACCATATACCAACGGCCATCCGGTGTCTGCACCGGCTTTCCGTGACCACAGCGCTGGATAGCCGCGTCCGGATCTGTCTGACGCATAATCGGATTAAACGGACAAGGTTCATAAATCCCCTTCAGTGTCTTAGACCTTGACACGGTAATACGATGTCCCGGTCCCGTACCGCCCTCTGCCTCAAAAAGATAATACCATCCATCTTTTTTAAGCAAATGAGGCCCCTCAGGCGCTCTCTTCTGGTCACCGTAAAACAAAAGCTCAGCCTCACTAATCTGCTCCGTACAATCTTTATTTAATTCAAAAATACGTGCTCCCCGGTTCAGCAACATATATTTTCTTCCATCATCATCCACAAAGATGGATGGATCAATTCCGTCCTCATGAATCACTGCCGGTTTGGAATACGGTCCCTCCGGTTTCTCCGATGATACAACAATCTGTTTACGATATACGGTTCCTGTGTCATTCAATCGATAGGTCGCCGTAATAAAGAACTTTCCATCGTGATATGAAATATCCGGTGCCCAATATCCTCTTCCACCTTCCAATTCATCCAAATTCGCCCACTGAGGATTGGTGATTGCATGACCTATAATCTCCCAATGAACCAAATCTTTCGAGTGAGATATCGGAATACATGGAAAAAAAATAAATGAAGAATTAACCATGTAGTAATCCTCTCCAACCCTTACAATGGATGGATCCGGAAACATTCCGGTACGTATCGGATTTCGATACAAGTCCTCATACGATGCTCCACAATATTCCTCAAAATATTGTTCAATCTCACGATGTTCACTCTGATGGGCCAGATCATAAGGTGTTATTAGATCAATATCTCCCACCATTGGCTTCATTCCAACACGTTCCACCAGATATTTTACAATATCGACATTTCCGGACAGAACACCGTAATGTAAAATATTTCGATGCTTTTCATCATAGATATTCATACTAGCTCTGGAATATTCCACAACATAGCGCAGAATCCGATAATCTCCTGCCAACGCTGCAACCAGAGCCATACATCGTCCCTGTTCATCTACTTCATCAATCCGATTAGGAGTTTCTTCCAAGAGCTTCTTGACCCGATCATAGTCATGTTCAATGATTGCTTTCTCAATCAAATGCATCTGCATCTCTCCTTTATAGAACTAGCAATTTTAACTTGTAATTAATCAACCAACAATGCCGGATCTTCCAGATTTGAACCGGAATCTACCAGCACACTGGCGTATACTCCACCGATTTTAGCAACTTCCTCTGCAATAATACCGCCAAATACATATGCGCCTTCATACTGAAGATGTGAATTATCTTCTTTTCCATCCGGGAAATTTGGATAAATTCCACCGGGAACATGCAGAAACCATTTCTTGGTTGCCTCAAATCCGGCTTCTTCAATCTTCGCCTTGCTCAAGGAACATAAATCGATGACAGGTACATCCAATTCCTTTGCCAATGCAATCATCGCCTCCGGATAATCCTGATGTGTTCCCTCAACCAAATGAACATGATCCTCCTGGAACAATCTGCGATATAATGATGTAATAAAGAGCGGATACGCCTTGTGTTTTCTTGCAACTTCAACGAACTTCTTCAAATTATCCTGATAATCCCCGAAGCTCGTTGTATGTCTGGCCTCATCCGGTTTTTCATCATTATGACCAAACTGAATATAGAGAAAATCTCCTTCCTTAATTTCACGATCAATATAATCCAATCTTCCTTCGTCAATAAAACTCTTCGTACTTCTACCATTTTCTGCATAGTTTTCGATCTTAACATTTTTCTTCAGATACAATCCATATGCCTGTCCAATTCCGGTCTGTGGAAAACTCATATAATAATTCTGTTTTACCGTGGAATCTCCCGCCCAAAAAATTCTTGCTGCCATATTGCTGCCTCCTGTACCTTATATACTTTATATTATGATGTTTTTTATTTTCATATTCTTTATCATTTTATCATAAAAAATCTTTATCTGCACCATATTTTAAGTAATTAATATCGCATTTTACATATTTTTCTCTCAATTAATAAAGAGGCTTTTTGATTCCGTTGTAATTCCGATGAAATTATTTATTTTATAAAAAAGAGCAACCAAGCTATCGCCTGATTGCTCTCAATAAACATATTCATTTAAGTCTTTAAGAAATTACTCCTTAACGGCACCTACATTAACACCCTGTACAAAGTAATCCTGGCAGAATGGATAAAGAATCATGAAAGGAATGATTGCTACGATAATAGAAGCATTCTTAATTGTATTATCTGAAATCTTATCCTCTGTTCTTGGCAAGTCGTTATCTACGATCAAACCACGTAACTTCATCTGGAAGTTATACAAAGAGTTCTTTGTTACATAAATCTTAATGTTCGTATAGTCGTTCCAGAACTTAACGGCAAACATCAAACCGATTGATGCAAGAGCTGCCTTTGAAAGCGGAAGAACGATTCTGAAGAAGATTACAATTGGTGAACATCCATCAATAGCCGCTGCCTCAAAAAGCGATCCAGGAATACCCTCAAAGAAGTTTCTCATCAATACCAGGTTATAAACGTCTATACCTAATGGAAGAATAACTGCCCACAAGGTGTTTAACATTCCAAGTCTTCTGATTACGAGGTAAGTAGGAATCATACCACCATTGAAGATCATGGTAAATAACAGCATATATGCGAAGAAGCTTCTACCCGGCATTTCCCACTGAATAAGTACATAAGCACCTAATGTAGAAAGTAACAAACCAAGGAATGTACCTGAAATCGTAATAACCATAGAGATTAAGAACGGACGGTACAAAGTACTTCTTGTAAATACAAGCTTATATCCACCGAAGGTAAACTGATTCGGCCACATTGCAAGACCATATCCTGAAGCCGCATCAAATGAGTCAACGACAACCTTCCAAATAGGAATCAAAATAATCAATGAAATAATAATAAATAATACTGCATTGAAAATAGGGAAGGCCTTAATTTTCTTTTTTGATTTATTCATATCTTTTACCCTCCTTATACAATACCTTTACCACGAACCTTCTTTGACGCATAATCGCAAATAAGGACGAGAACTGCACTAACTAACGACCTGAACAAACCAACCGCTGTCGTATAACCGTAGTTTGGCACGCCTGTGAAGGACTGTGTGTAAATATATGTCTGAAGTACATTTGATACCTCAATAACAGCATCGTTCATTAATACGAATACAGATTCGAAAAGATTCATAACCTTCGCCAGGTTCAAGATAAATACAGTAATAATTGTATTAGACAACGCAGGGAATGTTACGTATACCATCTTATTCCATCTGTTAGCACCATCGATAGATGCTGCTTCGTATAACTCTGGGCTAATACCGGAAAGTGTTGCCAGGAAGAGAATTGTTCCCCAACCTGTATCCTTCCAGATATTAATAATATAGTAAACCGGACGCCATGTTTCTGTTGTTCCCAAGAAGAAAATCGGCTCCTTAATAATATGCAAATTAACTAACAACTGGTTAACAAGACCGGACTCCGATGTTGTCAAAAGCATACGGAAGATTGATGCAACTACTACCCATGACATAAAGTGAGGAAGGTAAATAATTGTCTGTACGGTCTTCTTAAAATGAATGTTGGTAATTTCATGTAAAAGCAATGAAATTACTACAGCCATAAATGTATTAAGAATCAACTTGAGAATACTTAACTCCAATGTGTTCTTAAATGCCATCCAGAAGTACGTATCGCTTGATGCCATCTTAGCAAAATGCTTAATACCTACATAAACCGGAAGTTTTGTATAATCGGTAAAGGCATAACGTACGCCTAACATTGGCCAATAGTTAAAAATCAAGATGAAAATCAAAACCGGAAGGAACATTAAATAGAACCACTTATGATTCAATATTCTTGCTCCGACAGACTTTGAATTGGTCAGATATCTTGTATCGTACTGAATCGTTTTTCTGTACTTCAAAACATCAAAGAAGCATCCGGCCACCGCAATAATAAGACCAACGATTACTACATAAGTACCACATCCAACCTTATAAACCGGATCTGATAAGAATGATGAAAGATCCTTAAATGTTAATGCAAAAATAATACCTGCAATTGCAGTTGTTATAATTGAATAAATTTCCTTTTTAGCTACAACAATAATAATCGATGCAACTAAAGCAAGCATAAAAATATACCACAAAAACTGGTGGTTAGCGTATGCATACCCCTTATTATTAAGGTAACTCATGTAACTATATGCATCTTTTACTTTTTCTGAATTCTGTATAAACGGAAGTAATCCGCCGATAAAAGCGATTACTGCACCCACAATAGCCAAAACACGAATGTTCTTTGGTGGCTGATATACTTTCGTACCGCACTGTGGACATAGCTTAGCGTTTTTTGGCAATTCGGCATTGCAAGCTTTACATACTGCCATTCTATTACCCTCTTTCCTAATAATGTTGTAATACCTAGAGATTACGAGTCTCCCCGTAAAAAATTGGACTCCCCCCGGGATCACTCCCGGGGTTCATCCTTAAAGTCATTAAATATGTGCCTATTATGAGAAGACTCAAACACCCTTAGTTATTAGTTAAGAGAGTCTAAGATTTCCTTTACATAATCGCCACATTCCTTATCGTACTTAGCCATACCTTCTTCAACAGTCATCTTGCCCATAGCAACGTCTGCGATTACAGACTTTCTAACTGTCCAGATAGTAGCGCTGTACTGGTTCATGGCATCTGTCTTCTTGATAGAAGGAGCCATCTTTGTGTGCTCGTTGAAGATCTTCATAGCTTCCTGTGCGATTGCTGGAGAAGCTACGTCGATACCGATATCCTTACCATCATGGAAGTCTGAAGCATACTCACCTAACTTAAGAAGACCATCGATGTGGTTGTAAGAAGCTGTGTTGCCTGAAGACTCAAGAGTTGTAAGTTCGAACTTACCATTCTCATATGTGTAGTGTGTACCATACTCCCAAAGAAGCTGTACATCACGACCATCGAGCATCTTCTGAAGGTAGTACTCGAATACACCCTCTGGATTCTCACAGTCTTCTGTGATACACCACTGTGGTGCAATTCTGTTAAGGTATACACCAACTTCAGCAATAGGAGCCATAGGTACCATAACTTCTGTCTCAGCACCTGCATAGCCATTCTTCTTAGCATTCTGAGTTGTTAAAGTGTTGCACCACTTACCAGCCCAGTATGTGAATACACCAAACTTATCTTCATAGAATAAGTTACGGCAGTCAGAAGTAGAACGGTTTACGATTTCTGGATCGATAAGACCATCTGTGTAAGCATCCTGTAATCTCTGAAGAGCAGCCTTCATAGCGTCCTCTGAGAAACCATCAACCCATACGCCATCCTTCTCATAGAATTCTGGGTAAGCATCCTGATAGAACTCAGGTAAGTAGTTGATATATGGAGCTTCATTACCTACTAAGCCAGCAGCTGAAAGAACATACTCAGACTTCTTAGCTTCCTTCATAGCCTTTAACATATCATAGTACTCAGCATATGTTGTAGGTAACTTTGTGATACCTGCAGCATCTAACCAAGACTGCTTAATATATGTCATACAACCATTACCGGAAACTGCTGAGAAACCATATAAGTGGAATTCTCCGTCCGGACCAACAACCTTAGAACCTTCGAAAAGGCTAAGACCTGTCTCGCTTACACGGCCGGAATTCTTAACTTCAGAATTCTCCCAAGCATCTGTCATATCCCATAAGTAACCAAGTGATGCATATGTAGCATAAGCATCAGCTGAAAGTAATACTACGTCTGGTAAAGAACCTAAACCGGCACCAAATAATGTACCGATGTAATCCTTGTATCCTGAATGGTCAGGACGCTCGAACTCAAGCTCAATGCCAAGTAAAGCTTCCAACTCATCGTAGAATGCCTGTGCATTGTCATCTTCTGTTACTACAGTACCATCACATGTGATGGAAATCTTTGTTGGCTTTTCGATAGCCACTTCTGTTGTTGTTTCTTCTGTTGTACCATTGCCTTCAGTAGCTGCTGGAGTAGCATCGTTGTTAGCGCTGCTGTTACAAGCTGTTAAACTGAAAACCATTGTGAGCACAAGAAGAAGTGAAACTAGTTTCTTCATTTTAGAATAAACCCTCCTTTTGGTTTTTTTACGAGATTTGCACCCGTAAGTCAAATATTATATTTAATGACATTAGTATAATAACATTTTTGTATGATTTTAACAAGACTAATTTTTGTAGAATATTAACTTTTTTTGAACAGTTTTTGAACAAATCTCCGAAAACACCCTATTTATGCCCCTTTCGGTAATTTTGCAACTTTATACAATTATGTAGTATATGTTTTCAAAATTCTTTTTCTTTGAAGAAATATTCTGTCAATTTATAGTTAAAATGCATAACATTTTTGTAAATAATATTCTGATTTTATGAATTTATACCTAAGCATTAATTTATATAGGAAAACAATCCACGGGAATTGTCTATTTTTTCCATAAAAATAAAGTTTTGCTGGACTTTTTGTATTTTTCTGGTTAATCTAGTTTTATATTATGTAATTGAACTATCCGGAGGTAGAATATTATGATCATTCTAGAGGCATTAAGTAAAATCAGAACCGAATACCTGGACATCTTCTTCCGGGGTGTATCCTATCTGGGCGAAATCACTGTTCTCCTTCCTTTGTTATGCGTGATTTTTTGGTGTGTGAATAAATCTCTGGCTTATAATGCGCTTTTTTCATATTTTCTCTCCGGTTGTGTTGTGCAAGGTGCTAAGATTGTATTCCGCATTCCTCGCCCATGGATCCTCAATCCGAACTTCAAGCCGGTTGAATCCTCATTAGCCACAGCCACCGGCTATTCCTTTCCAAGCGGTCACGTACAGGGAAATACATCCGTCTTCCTGGCTATTGCCAAATGGTCCGGTCATCGTTTTCTTTCCATTCTTTCCTATATTATTGTGGCTCTTGTATTTTTTTCAAGAATGTACCTCGGTGTACATACCCCATTGGATGTATGTACCGCATTACTTATCACCATAATTGTTATTTGGGGCCTTGATCACCTTAAGAAGTTCTACTCCGTTCCACAGGGTCACAAACTCGGTCTTCTGATTCTTTCTCTGACCTACACACTGGGAGTCTACCTATATTCCTATCTGCTCATCCGCTGGAACATCTCCACGGCAGAGCTTGTTTCGGACGCTGTTATATTTGCCTCATCCCTTGCAGGATTTTCCATCGGCGCATACATCGAAAACCGCTATATTCATTTTCGCACTCAGTGTTTTTCGATATTTATGCAGCTGATAAAAGTCATCCTCGGCCTGGGCGGCTTATTATTAATCAATTTCGGATGCAGCTTGCTGCCCTTCGCGGACATATACACCAAATCCATTTCGTGTTTCCTGATCTGTCTTTGGGCTTTGTGCATTTTCCCATTATTTATTAAACTTGTGCAGAAAAAAACATATAGCGAGTTATAGTATTCTAGTATATAGTACCGGAACGGCCGCAACTATTACCATTTATAAAAGCACCGGTTTCCCCTGCACCACCGCAAAAGATAAGCTATCATTTTCCTCAATCAACGCTTTTCCTGCTGTGATTTCCACAATTTTCTTACAAAAGTTCTCCTTCAACTCGTTTACAACCAGGATTCTCATGCTGATTTTGTCGGTATATTCCACATCCAGAATATATATCCCTTCCTCCGAAGAGCCGACATAGTACTGTATTTTTCCAAGATCATTGTAATCCGTTCGGATGGTATAGGATATTCCCGTCATTCGGTCACCCAGGATACTTCCCTCCAGCCCGGCCTTCGCTGCCTGCTGATATGCCCGGACTAATCCTCCCGTGCCAAGCAAAGTGCCGCCAAAGTATCGTGTAACCACCACCAGACAGTTATCCATTCCTTCCCCCTGCAAAACTTCCAGTATCGGCTTTCCTGCTGTCCCTCCCGGTTCTCCATCATCACTAAATCGCATAACTCTTCCCTCATTCAGAATATACGCATAGCAGTTATGTCTGGCATCCCAATACTGTTTTCTCGTCTCTTCTAATATTTTTTGAACATCCTCTTCCGTCTCAACCGCATATACTCCGGCAAGAAATCTGGATTTCTTTTCTTCGATTTCTCCCCGTCCTTCTTCCAACACGATTCTATGAACTTTTTCCATCCTCTTCTCCCATTGTTCAATGATATGATACCGGAATATATACCGGGTCCGCTTAAGTATAAGTATAATTATCTTTTCATAATGCGTCAACGAATACAATTCCAGTATTTGGAAACAATTATTACATAAGTTTTACATTTTCACATTTTCTTTGCGTAATCAAGCATTTTCTGCTATACTTATATATCAAAAGTGTATAAATCGAATCTGTCAATTACATAAGATAATTATATACAAACATTATCATTTGTGTAATCTTAATCGTTTTGCAAACGCCTATATTATATAGAAGAATATGAGGAGGTAATCATGAACTTTTCGAAGGACAATGTTACTCGTAGAAAAAAAGAGCTCAATTCGATTTCAATTCGTTTTGTCTCCACGATCAAGTCATCCATCATAAAGCTTGCAATTTTTGCTGTAGTATTCATCGGAGTGGTAGGCTGTTCCATGGCATTTGGTGTTGTTTCGGGAATTCTTTCCAACACCCCGGACATTTCCACCATCAATGTATCGCCAACCAAATTTGCAACCAAGATCTATGATAATCAGGGAAATGAGATCGAAACTTTGATTGATGAGGGTTCGAACCGTGTCTACGTTTCTTTAGACCAGATTCCAAAGACCCTTCAGCATGCCTTTATTGCCGTTGAGGACGCACGTTTCTATACCCATAACGGTATTGATCCAAAGGGTATTGCCCGTGCAATCTCCGTAGCTCTCAAGAATTTCAGATTATCCGAAGGTGCCAGTACCATCACACAGCAGTTAATTAAGAATACGGTTTTTAACGCCTATAACGAAAGTACCATTGAAAAGATTGAGCGTAAGATTCAGGAACAATACCTTGCCATCCGTGTAGATGCAGAGATGGGAAAGGACGCCATCCTTGAGAATTACCTCAATATCATCAACCTGGGAAATGGTAATCTGGGTGTTCAGGCTGCCGCCAACAATTACTTTAATAAGGACGTAATGGAACTTACATTATCCGAATGTGCTGTTATCGCCGGTACTACCAAGAACCCTGTGGGATACAACCCCATCACGCATCCCGAGGCAAACCAGGAACGTCAGCATGAAGTTCTAAGACACATGAAAGAGCAGGGCTATATCACCGCTGCCGAGTATGAAGAGGCAATTAATGATAATGTATATGATCGAATTCAGGATATTCATGTAGAGAATGAAGGTAATTCTGTTTATTCTTATTTTACAGATAAATTAATTGATGTATTGATTGAAGATATTACCACACAGCTTGGTTATACAAGAAACCAGGCAGTCAACTTAATATACAGCGGAGGACTTTCCATTTATTCGACACAGGATATGGAAATGCAGAAGATTGCTGAGGATATCCTCAACGATCCCGAAAATTACCCTTCCAAGACTCAATTTTCCATTTCCCTCAATCTTTCCCTGGAGGGTCCGGATGGAAAGGCCAAGTACGTAACACATAACCATATGTTAAAATACTTCCAGACCGAAGGCGGCATGCCATCCTTCAGTTTGCTTTTTAGCGACGAAGACTCTGCCAAGGCCCACGTGGAAGAATACAAAACCTATCTCGAATCCCAGGGATACAAGATTACCTATGAATCTTTGTACTTTATGATTCAGCCACAGATTTCATTTACTTTGATGGATCAGCACACCGGCCAGGTCAAGGTAATTGTGGGCGGCCGGGGCGAAAAGGAAACCAGCCGTTCCATGAACCGTGCTACCAACACCTATCGTTCACCGGGTTCTACCATTAAGCCACTAGTTGTTTACGGTCCGGCCATCGATTCCGGCAATGCAACTCTTGCCACAGTATTTGATGACTGCCCTTACTACTACAAAGATGGCGGGAAGCTTGTTACCAACTGGGATAAAAAGTACCTTGGTATCATGGGACTTCGTGAAGCCCTTTACCGCTCTGAAAATGTTCCTGCAGTAAAATGTCTTGATTTGATTACTCCGGAACTTGGATTTAAATATTTGCAGGAGTTTGGTCTTTCCACTTTGGTTAGTCCTTCCGAGGCAATCAACGGCATCCACGATGTCACTGAATCTTTAGCCCTTGGTGGTATGGCGCTGGGTGTATACAACATCGATATGTGTGCCGCCTACGCTGCCTATGCCAACGACGGAATGTACACCAAACCGATATACTACACCAAAGTTTATGACCACGATGGTAATCTGTTACTGGATAATTCCAATCCGGAGACCCATCGGGTGGTTAAGTCGACAACGGCACAGTTGATGACCAGTGCCATGACCTCCGTTATCACCCAGGGTACCGGCGGAAGATGTCGTCTTCCAAACATGGATGTTGCCGGAAAAACAGGAACCAGTAACTCCGACGGTGACTTATGGTTCGTAGGTTTTACCCCATATTATACCGCTGCAATCTGGACCGGCTATGATGACGATGCAACCCGTAGTGTTTACAAACAGGTAGACCACACAGGGCTGTGGGGTCAGATCATGAAAAAGATTCACGAGGATCTTCCAAGTGCACGTTTTGAAATGGATTCCGATAAAATTGTCTCCGTTCAGGTATGTAAACAATCCGGTCTTCTCCCTGTGGAGGGTCTCTGTGATTGTGATGAACGAGGAAGCCAGATTGTGACAGAATATTTTGCCAAGGGTACCGAACCTACAGAAACCTGTGATGCCCACGGAATATTTGACATTTGTAGCGAAACCGGCAAATTATCTGTGGGAACCTGTCCTGCAACACAACGAATTATGGTAAGACGTCCGCCAAACAACACCATCGTTCCTGAAGATGCAGAAGAGCAGGATTTCTCCATCGCAGACGCTGCTTATACCGTTCCGTACGAAATGGAAGAAGCCGTTTGTCCGGTGCATGGTTCCTGGTACTTTGAAAATCCGGGATTCTACTCCGGAGATGACAGTGATTAAAATCAACCCGTAATCAGAATACCCAACATTCATTTGAACCATGGATGTTGGGTATTTTTATAGATTTCATACTCTTTATTTACATTACATCCTACTTTCTCATCTTAGAATCGCAGAGCAGGGATGCAATATACCCCATAATCAGGGCACCGCTCACGCCTACCGCGCTGGCCTTGAAGCCACCCTGAAACAACCCCAGGGCGCCGCTTTCATCAATCGCTTCTTTAACCCCTTTCCACAGAACATTACCAAATCCGCACAAAGGTACGGAGGCACCCGCACCGGCAAATTCCTGAAAGGGTTCATACACTCCTACTGCCCCAAGTACTGCGCCGGCACATACCAGAAGAACCATTATTCTTCCGGGCATTAATTTAGTCTTATCCATCAGGATCTGTACCGCCACGCAGATCAAGCCACCAATCACAAATGCTTTAATATAATCCATATTTACTCCCCCTGACTCTCCAAAATAATTCCCTGGGCAATACCGGGCACCGATTTACCCTCATTAAAACTAACCGTAGAAAGCATGGCACCTGTAGGTATAAACAATACCCGTTTCCAGACTTTCTTCTCCAATTGCTTTAAAATGTAACTGCACAGTACCACTGCGGCACACCCACATCCACTGCCTCCGGAATGGGTATCCTGCTTACTTTCATCGTAAATTAACAATCCGCAATCGTCATATTTGGACGAAATATCATAACCCTTCTCTTTCAAGAGATCCAGTAAAATGGTTTTCCCTACATTGCCCAGATCCCCGGTGATAATCATGTCATAATCTTTTTCAGAAACATTAAGATCCATAAAGTTGTTGTAAATCAGATCCGCAGCAGCAGGCGCCATACAAGCCCCCATATTCATGGAGTCCTTCACACCGTAATCCACAACTCTGCCCGAGGTAACTCCCGCAATCTTCACACCGGATTCTTTATTACCGATAAGAACACTTCCGCATCCTGTCACCGTCCAGGTTGCTGACAAAGGTCTTTGATTACCATATTCCAACGGAAAACGAAACTGCTTCTCCGCCCCTGCAAAATGACTGGAGGCCAGCGCAATCACTCGATCCGCAAAGCCGGCACTGACACACATTGCACCAAGAGCCATGGACTCACCCATGGTAGAACATGCCCCATACAAACCAAAGAGAGGGATCTGATACTCCATCAGACCAAAGGTAGTTCCAATCAACTGTCCCAACAAATCTCCGGCATAAATATATCGGATTTCCTTTGCACTGCGGTTTGCTTTTTTCAAAAGGCGCCCCACCGTCATAGACTGTAATTTACTCTCTGCTTCCTCCCATGTATTCATTCCAAACATTGGATCGTTTTCAATTTCCTCAATGAGGTGTCCCATAGGGCCCTGCCCCTCTTTTTCTCCCGCAATACACGCCGAGCATTCGATATATGGTGGACGATCAAAGAGAATGGTCTGACTGCCAATCATCTGATTATTTTTTCCCATAAAAAAACCTCCAAATATTTTTCTTAGTATTTGGAGGTTCTTTGCTATTTAATTATGAAATTTTTACCAATAAATATGTATAACACTAAATAATTGTCTTGATCCAGCCCTTTGGAGCTTCGATACGGCCCATCTGGATACCGGTTAATGTATCATATAACTTCTTGGTTACAGGTCCCATTTCTGTCATACCGCTTGGCAAACAGATTTCTGTGCCGTGATCAACAATCTTTCCAACCGGAGAAATAACCGCTGCTGTACCGCAAAGACCACATTCTGCCATATCCTTTAATTCATCCTTGTGAATCTTTCTTTCCTCAACTTCAAGACCAAGGTAATCCTTAGCAACGGTAAGTAAAGAACGTCTGGTGATGGAAGGAAGAATTGTGTCAGACTTAGGAGTAACAACCTTGCCATCCTTTGTTACGAACAAGAAATTCGCACCACCGGTCTCTTCAACATAGGTTCTTGTTGCTGCATCAAGGTACATATTCTCATCAAATCCCTGTTCATGTGCATCAACAATCGCATAGAGACTCATAGCATAATTAAGACCGGCCTTGATATGACCTGTTCCATGAGGAGCTGCACGGTCAAAATCACACACACGGATGGTAAGTGGCTTAACACCGCCCTTGAAGTAAGGACCTACCGGTGTGGAGAACACTCTGAACTGATATTCCTGTGCCGGCTTAACACCGATTACTGCACTGCTGCCAAACATAAACGGACGAATATAAAGAGTAGCCCCTGTTCCATAAGGCGGAACATACGCCGCATTTGCTTCAACGGTCTTAACCACTGCTTCCACAAACTTGTCCTGTGGATATACAGGCATCTGGAGACGTTTACAAGAGTTTTCCATACGCTCAGCGTTAAGATCCGGACGGAATGTTACGATATGTCCATCCTCTGTTGTGTATGCTTTCATACCTTCAAAGCAGGTCTGTGCATACTGTAAAACTCCTGCACACTCGCTAATTACAACATTCGCATCTGAAACAAGCGCGCCCTCATCCCATGCACCATTCTTATAATTGGCAACAAATCTCTTGTCTGTCTCAACGTAACCAAATCCAAGACTGCCCCAATCGATATCTTTCTTTTCCATAACTCAATACTTCCTTTCTTTATTATCACCTGACCAAAAAATCAGGTTAACACACTAGATTTATCATACTGCTAAGCGTCCTCAACGTCAAGTAATTATAAAATTTTAATTAATTAACGCCTCATTATTGAATATTTTAAATAAATGTGCTAAATTATACATTAAGTTTAAAATTTTTTGGCAATTTGCCTACAGAATGGAGGAGTATAAAATGAGTTTCGAAAATGACGATTTAAACAATCAGAATCTTTCCGACAATAATAATTTCAACAGTTATTATACACAGGAGGATCTCAGTAATACCGAATGGCAGGGAAAGACCTGGGGAAAGGATTATACTGGTCACGAGCCATCCTACAGCTATTCCGGCAGAACCGTTGCAGCTTCTGAGAACATTGTATCAAGATTAAGTGATGCTATGGAAGGAAGTGTTGTGACACAGTCTTTCATTTTTATGTTCGTTGCCCTGTTGATTACTGCAATTACATCGCTTTATGTTGCATCATCCCCAAGATTAATGATTACTGTTATTGATAACTATACAATGTTTATTGTTGCTGAACTTGCTATTGTAATCATTACAAACATTACTGCACAGAAGAACAAGTTGATTCCTTCAACGATTCTCTTTACCCTGTACACAGTCATTAACGGTATTACCCTTACACCTATTTTTTATGTATATACCGGTACATCCATTGCAACTACTTTTTTTATTACTGCAACGATTTTTGGTGTTATGGCTGTTTACGGACTGGTTACCAAGAAGGATCTTACTTCCATCGGAAATCTGTGTATCATGGCACTCTTTGGCATTATTCTTGCCGGAGTAGTGAATATGTTCCTAGGCAATACAATGCTCGATACAGGTATCAGCGTATTGGGAATCATTATTTTCATCGGCCTTACCGCCTATGATGCTCAGAGAATCAAGCAGCTTTCTTATGTATGTGGATACGAGAGTGTAACCTGTGTTGCTTTACTTGGCGCAATTGAGTTATATCTTGACTTTATCAACATCTTCTTAAAGCTCTTAAGCTTGATGGGCAAGAGAAAGTAATGAACTGAATTTGATGAAAGCAAAAAGCGTAAGTTCGGACTCGGACCTACGCTTTTTTATTATTTCTATGATTCTAAGATCAATTCTTATCTTGTTTTTCTTCGGCTCCCCGGAGTCTGGCCGTAGCTCTTGCCAACGAGGCACTGGAAATATGATATTCTATAATGCTCTGCTTATGCCGCAACTGTTCCCTTGCTCTCTCAAGAGCAGCTTCCGCACGGAATGCATCGATGTCTTCCGGCCGTTCCGCCGAATAGACCAGAACCACCACATGATTATTCTCGACCTTGATGAGGCCATCCGACACAATGGCCTTATGCCATTCTCCGTCCGGAGTTCTGAATCGAATCTCGCCCACATCAATCGTTGTGGTCATGGCCGCATGGTGTGCCATAATTCCCATTTCTCCATCATACCCCGGGAATATGAGCATTTCACACTCTCCATCATAGAACACATTATTGCATGCCACAATTTTCAAAGAAAATGCACTCATTTACTTGCTCCTTCTTATGCATCTGCCATCGTTTCCGCTCTCTTCTTCACATCCTCAATGGTACCCACATTAAAGAATGCTGCCTCCGGATACTCATCCATCTCGCCCGCAAGAATTGCCTTAAAACCACGAATCGTTTCCTTTAACGGAACAAACTCACCCTTAACACCCGTGAAATTTTCTGCGACATGAAATGGCTGGGAAAGGAAACGCTGAATCTTTCTTGCACGATAAACCGTAAGCTTATCCTCGTCCGACAGTTCCTCCATACCAAGAATTGCAATAATATCCTGTAATTCCTTATATTTCTGTAAAATTTCCTGAACTTTACGGGCCACATAATAGTGTTCCTCTCCAACGATATCCGCCTCAAGAATTCTTGAAGTAGATTCCAGTGGATCCACTGCAGGATAGATACCCTGTTCCACAATCTTTCTCGAAAGAACGGTTGTGGCATCCAGATGTGAGAATGTGGTGGCAGGAGCCGGATCCGTCAAGTCATCCGCCGGCACATAAACCGCCTGAACGGAAGTAACGGAACCATCCTTGGTGGAAGCAATACGTTCCTGAAGTTCACCTAAATCTCCTGCCAGAGTAGGCTGATAGCCTACCGCGGAAGGCATACGTCCAAGCAGCGCTGAAACCTCTGAGCCAGCCTGTACAAAACGGAAAATATTATCAATAAATAAGAGTACATCCCGCTTCTGAACGTCACGGAAATATTCTGCCATAGTAAGACCGGTCTGTGCAACACGCATTCTGGCACCCGGCGACTCATTCATCTGCCCAAATACCAGCGCTGTCTTACTCAATACACCGGACTCTTTCATCTCCATCCAAAGGTCATTACCTTCACGGGAACGCTCTCCAACCCCGGTAAAGATGGAATATCCGCCGCTCTCAGTTGCAATATTGTGAATTAACTCCTGAATTAATACCGTCTTACCAACACCTGCACCACCAAAAAGACCGATTTTCCCGCCCTTTGCATATGGTGCAAGAAGGTCGATAACCTTAATACCTGTCTCTAAAATCTCAACAACCGGACTCTGCATTTCAAAGGTTGGCGGTTCTCGGTGAATACACCATTTTTCGGTGTCCGTAACCTCTTCTCCATTATCAATGGTTTCACCCAGCACATTAAACAAACGTCCCAGAGTCTTCTC
Organism: Lachnospiraceae bacterium; assembly: GCA_051877855.1. Lineage (GTDB taxonomy): Bacteria > Bacillota > Clostridia > Lachnospirales > Lachnospiraceae > MGBC120314. The sequence continues at coordinate 37,723 of JBJEJH010000032.1, forward strand.
CCCAACAGGAACCGTAATGCCGGCACCGGTTGCTGTAACTTCCATATCCCTGCAAAGGCCTTCGCTGGCTGCGAGCATAATACAGCGGACAACACCGCCTCCGATATGCTGCGATACTTCCATCACACATTTTTTCCCATTATTCATCACATAAAGTGCTTCCTTAATGGCAGGTAACGCACCATTTGCAAATTTAACATCCACAACAGGTCCTGAGACCTGCACAATCTTACCTATATTATCCATTGTGTGAATCACCCCGCTTGCTTCTTCTTTTTCTTCTTCAATGCTTTGGCTCCGCTGATAACCTCCGTTACCTCCCGGGTAATAGCCGCCTGTCGTATACGATTATACTCAATGGATAACTCCCGCAGAATCTTCTCTGCATTATCTGCAGCCGACTGCATGGCAGTCATTCGTGCGTTTTCCTCGCTGGCGGAACTTTCCACCAAAGCACCATACATAAAACCTGTTACGTAATTATATACTAATTTCTCCAAAACCACTGTAGGGGAAGGATAAATCATAAACCAGTCATCATCCCCATCGGAAGAAGTACTGCTATACCGAGTCTTTCTCTGTTCCAGACGTTCCTTCTGCATGAACTCATGGGTCTTAAGCGGCATAATCTGCTTGATTTCCACTTCCGACTTTACGCTGTTAATCATACGTGTATAGATTACATATACCTCATCTAACTGTTCCTTATTATAGAGATCTACGATCATTTCACTGATTACCCGGGCTCTGTGGATTGATGGATTATTCGCAGAAAACCGAAAACTTTTCTCAATCTCATATCCCTGGGAGATAAAGAAATGTCTTCCAACCTCCCCCACCGAATAAATATGATATTGTTCCAATCCTTCAACCTGTTCCTGTGCGGCCTTAATCACATTGTGATTGTATGCGCCGGCCATTCCCTTATCACCGGTCAGGACAATAAAACCCTTTCTCTTAACCGTTTCCTGCTCATCTTCCACACGATTATCAAAGTAAAGATGCTGCATATCCGGAAAATGATAGAGAATATCCGCAATTTCTTCCTCTAATCCATAAAAGAAAGGTTCCGTATTCTCCAGTTTCTGCTTCGCTTTACGCAGTTTCATGGAAGACATCATATATATCGCATTGGTTATTTTCCTGGTATCCTGAATACTCTTTATTCGATTTTGAATCTCTCTCGCATTCGCCATACCTTAAATCACCCGATTCTTTATTCTGATCAACTAATTGTTTTTAAGCGCCTTGGCTGCCACAATAATTTCCTGTCGGATCGCATCGGTCAGAACCATATCATGCTCCAGCTCATTCATGATATCTGCGTGGTTCGTTTCCATCTCTTCTAATAATCTCGCCTGGAATTTCTTTACTTCCCCAACTTCAAGATCACTAAAAACATGCGCATTTGCCGCAACCAGCGAAACAACCTGCTGAGTCATACTCAATGGTCTTCCAAGAGGCTGCTTTAACAATTCCATCAGTGCATTACCGTGTGCCAGCTGCTTCTTGGTATTTTCATCCAGATCCGACGAAAACTGTGTAAACACTTCCATTTCCCGATACTGTGCAAGGTCGATACGAATACTTCCCGCGGCCTTCTTCATCGCCTTTGTCTGTGCTGCACCACCCACACGGGATACAGAAAGACCAACATTTACCGCCGGACGCTGGCCTGCGTTAAACAGCTCATTTTCAAGATAAATCTGACCATCGGTAATCGAAATTACATTGGTCGGGATATATGCAGATACATCCCCCGCCTGCGTCTCAATAATCGGAAGTGCTGTGATTGAACCACCGCCGGCTTCCGGTGCAAGACGACTGGATCTTTCCAGCAATCTGGAATGAAGATAGAATACGTCACCCGGATATGCTTCACGCCCCGGGGAGCGTTCCAGAAGCAATGAAATAGCGCGATAAGCTACCGCATGCTTGGAAAGGTCATCATACACAATAAGTACATCCTTACCATGATACATAAAATATTCCGCCAAAGCGGTTCCGGAATAAGGGGCAATATACTGTAAAGGTGCCGGATCCGATGCCGTTGCTGACACAACAATCGTATAATCCATTGCACCGCTTTGTTTTAATGTGTTAACCAGCTTCGCAATGGTGGATGCCTTCTGACCGATAGCTACATAGATACATGTCACATCCTTGCCCTTCTGATTAATAATGGCATCCATTGCGATGGAGGTTTTACCGGTCTGACGGTCACCAATGATTAATTCACGCTGTCCACGTCCAATCGGGAACATGGAATCAATCGCCAGAATACCGGTCTCCAGAGGAACCGATACCGATTTACGATCCACGATACCCGGTGCCGGAAACTCAATCGGCCGGAATCCGTCTGCCTTGATTGCTCCCTTTCCATCCAGTGGATTTCCCAAGGCATCGATAATCCTACCCTTAAATCCCTCTCCTACAGAGATGCCTGCCATTCGACCGGTGCGGACTACCCTGGTACCTTCCTTGATATCAGTGTCCCTGCCAAAGAGGATTACGCCTACATCATCACAGCGTACATCCTGAACCATTCCCTTGACGCCACAGTCAAACAATACAATTTCCCCGTAAAAAGCATGGTCTATACCACAAACATTAGCAATACCATCACCAACCCAGGAAACCTCGCCGATTTCCTGATTCTGTGCCTCAAGGTCAAAATTCGTTATATTTTCACGAAGAATTGATATAATCTCATCTTCCTTATATCCTTCTTGTCTCTTTGCGCGAAGAGCACTGTTAATCTTATTTTCCAACTGACGGATTCGACCCTTCTCGCTCCAGTCGTATTCTTCATATCCAACCCGAAGAATAAATCCACTCTTTAGGGAAACATCCTGCTTACACTCTAATTCAAAGTCACCACCATCATTTTTCTTCTTTAAGAATTCTTTAATTCCTTCAAGCTGTTCATCCGTCGGTGGTGTTACATAAATAAGTGTTGCTTTTCTTGTCACGCTTCATCACCTGCTTTGCCTAAGAATTTATCCAAAAGTGCACTGTCCGTTTCAGCACCATTCTTAGAAGCAACCATCCTCGACGCAGCATCAACTACCATACCGGCAATCTCATTTTCCACATCCCTGATGATTCGATCCTTCTCGTTCTGCGCATCCTTCACAGCATCCTTCTTTACTTCCTCTGCTTCCATCCTGGCCTCATCAACGATTCTTCGATACTCCTCATCGGCAGACTTTTTCGCATCACTTATAATACGTCCCTTTTCCGCTTCCACATCTTCCACATACTTCTCATACTGAGCCTTCACAGCATCCGCTTCCTTCTTGCGGTTTTCTGCATCAGCAAATTGCTTATCCGCCTCTTGCTGTCTGGCATCAATAATTTTCTGTACCGGCTTAAAGAGGAAAATCCTAAGAGCAACAAAAAGCACTAAAAGATTAATTACTGTAAATAATAAATTGATATCTATACGGAGCATTTTTTTACCCTACCTATCTTATGAAATTAAGCCAACATAACAATAATCATAAGTGCAATAACGAATCCATAAATTGCCGTTGCTTCCGCCAATGCACAACCAATAATCAGCGTGTTACGGATCTTGCCGTCTGCCTCCGGTTGTCTGGCAATAGCCTCTGTAGCCTTAGCGGTTGCAAGTCCAATGCTGATACCTGCTCCAAGAACGCTCAATACTGCGATACCTGCTCCAATTGCGATAATTGTATTCATTTTCATTTCTCCTTTATAAAAAATAATAAATTACACGGTTTAAAACACTCTTTTATTCTATTGCTTCACTGATATAAAGCGAAGTCAAAAACACAAAAACATATGCCTGCAAAAGGCCGTCAAAAACATCAAAATACAAGCTGAATACAGCGGGTAATAATACCGGCACAACATACTTTAACAGTTCCATAATAACGAATGCACCAAGAACATTACCAAAAAGACGCATACACAGGGATAATGGTCTTGTAAATATTTCCAGCACATTGATTGGCGTAACAATTGCTACCGGCTCTGCAAATTTATGTAACCATTTCTTGAACCCATGCTGATAAATTCCGGCAGCTTCCACAAGGATAATACTCATCAGTGCCAATGCCAGCGTAACATTCAAATCCTTGGTTGGTGCTTTCATTCCAAACAAGCCAATGATATTGGCAAATCCTATGTAAAACAATACCGTGGTGAGATATGGTACATACATTTTACCTTCTTTTCCGATCATACTCTCCACAAGTCCTGTAGACTTTGTCACAATCAACTCCGCAATCGCCTGTCTTTTGCTTATATGGTCGATTTTAAGATTTCTTGTCAGAAAAATGGATAAAAGGATTAACACTGCCATAATAATCCATGTCACAACAACGGATTCCGACACATTTACGACGAAGCCTCCGACATTAAACGAAAAAACTGTTTTGCAGCTCAATTGTTCCATTAATTCCTCAGCCAGACCACTCATATAATCACTTCCTTTCCCTGTTAACACAACACCATATTTTATCCCTGTTCCCTTTATTTGTCAATTTTAAACTTAATATTACAGCAAAATAAAAAACCGCGGTAGAATTTCATTTTTATTCCCCGCGGTTTTCATAATATATCCTCTATTTTCGAATATCTGCCAATACCTCTGCCGGTATTTCAAACTCTACTGTTCCCATATACATTGGAGCAACCTCTCCCTCATCAAAACCGATCACTACATTCCCCTTTTCATTTACATAGAATTCGGTTTCCTCTGTAATCGACTTAAAATTCCATTCTTCAATTTCGTTGTCCAACCAATAATATACCATTTCATCTGCTCTCATCTGCTCCTGCATCTGATCTTTAATATTTTCACTGATCGGCGTGATATAATCTGCACCCTCATTAAAAAGATCCTTTAACTGCAGGCGTTCCCCCGTATTCAGATCAATCGTATAATAGTAATTCCACTGATAACCGCTTCCTGCACCCTGATAGCAGATTAGTTTCAAGGTAAAATAGTCCTGTGTGGTTGCCAGCACTTCACTCTTAACAACAATATCCTGATATCCCTGTTCGTCCTCCATGTATTTTTCAAAATGGGTTATAAGTTCATCGGTAATACTCTTAATTTCTTCATTAATCTCATCCGCTGTGCGTTCCAGTTTTTCCTGCACTTTTGGATCTGCAACCTGTGTTTCCGGTATTATCTCCGGAACCTCAATATCGGCATTGTTCCGCTCCGATTCATGTTGATAATCACGGATGGTCACCACCTCTACAAGCTGTCCGATGACCGGAATTTTCCCCATTGCATATGCCACATTGGCTGATGTATTCGGTAAAATGATAAATGCACCGATGAATGCAGCTGCAATCGCCGTATACTTTATCACCTTTGATTTGCCTCGTTCTTTTTTATTTTCCATATCTGCCGCCTCCATTCTTTTTCGCATTTCATTAAACTGCTTCTTTGACATTTGTGGTTTTTGGTATTCCTTTTTTAGCATCCCAAGTTCTTTTTCCAGAAATTCTTTTTCCTTATCCGAAAAATCATAATTCACATTATCACCTGCCATTTCTTTTATTAACCATGTTTCCTTCTATTGGTTTCATCGGAGAGAATTCCGTATAACTTCTTCATGCTGCGATACAAACTGCTCTTAACTGTATTCACATTTTCATCAAGAATCTCTGCAATCTCCTCCAATTTCTTATCTTCAAAGTATTTTAATACAACAATCGCCTTATCCCTGGCCGGAAGTGTATCCAAAGCTCTCTGCAGATCGATGTCGGAATAATCGTCCATATAGACTTCTTCGATGCCGTTCTCCTCCTCGATTTTCTCGTAAGAAAGAACCTGTGGTTGTTTTAACCATCGAAAGCATTCATTCATCATAATTCGATATACCCAGGTTTCGGCATATTCCGGATTGTTCAGAGTCGAACTGCTTTTTATTGCGTTATAAGCTCCATTTTGAACAATATCCCCTGCATCCGTTTCATTATGCACATAACTGTAAGCCAGGCGATAATACTGATTGTAATTCTTTAGTATAATCTCTTCAATCAGCGTTTTATTCTTTTGATTCTTTTTACCGGAAAAAATATTCAAGTTTCTTCACCCCCTCATCCCCTTCTAATATATTAGAGACTTCAAACAATAAAAAAGTTTCATCATTTTTCATAAAATCACCATCATTCATTCAACAAAATATGGTGACCAAGAGCACCGGTCACCATAATATAGACATACAATATATCGATTTTACTTTGCAGGAATCTTCTTATCCATCTTCAGAATATGATTGGTAAGCCACCCCAATAAAAATTCCAGCAATTCATCCAAATACTCTTTTTGATTTTCATCCACTTGTAAAAGATTAATCTCTTTCAGCCGATCCACAAATGCAGTATGGGCAATCCGCTGTAATTCCAGTCCCTTGTAACCAATACTTTCCATATAGTTCTCTTCATCCTGAAAATGCAGAATCGTATATTCCTTTAATTCATTCAGAATATCTACGATCTTGTCGTACTTATCATGAAGAAGCTCTGCAGCAATAACATCCCTGGTTTCACGAATAATTTCAAACAATTTCGCATGCTCTTCATCAATCATACTTATTCCGGTCTTATATTTGTCCGTAAAAGCATACGCATCCTCTTCATTCCCCGATTCAGTACATTTTCCTATCATGGTATCACTTCCCAGGATATGACGATAAAGCCACTGTGCCATAAAAGAAAGGAGCTCATTTACCACCTGGGCATCCTGTTCATCCGTAGATTCCGATATTCTGAAACTTTCAATCTTTTCTATAAACTGCGCATGTTCTTTCTTCTGGCGAGGAAGTTCTGCATCTTTAATCTTTTCCATGTATGCTTCCTCATGGGCAAAATGAGTACCGGCATATTCCTTTAACTTCAAGATCAAATCCCTTCGAATGCTTGCTGCTGTGCTTCCCTCTTTGATAAGCTGCATTACCTCATTAAGCATTTGGAACAGATTCTTATGTTCATCGTCAATTTCTTTAATTCCAATCATACAATCCTCTGTAAACTGATACATACCTTCTCCTCCTTAAGCATTTTTCTTATTTCTTAGAATGTCCACCGTATGGGCACATGCACCAATCAGATCCTGTCGCTCACAGGTTGCAAGATGATATTGGATAAAATACTGAAATTCTTCTTCATCCAGCTGATTCAGAAATGGACGGATGTAGTCCGCCGGTCCGTCCGCCGAAATAATCTTGACGCGCTCCAGCCCGGAACGCTCCACCAGACGATTAATATCTTCAATACGAACATAATCATAGAGATCCTCCGTGGCTGATAACGTATGGAAGTTTTCCGAAAGCTTCCCATTTTCCATACATTCCTTGATATGACGTTCCTTAAAAGCATATGTAACGACGCTATATTCATTCATAACGTACGCAACCAGAATCACGCCGTTATCCTTTGTAACCCTGCTTGCCTCCTGTAGAACCTTCAATTTGTCTTCTTCCTTGAACAAATGATACATTGGTCCGAAGATCAAGGTCACGTCATAATAATTCTCAGGAAAACGCTTGAGATTCATGGCATTTCCCTGTTTTGCAATGACATTACTCTTCTTTGCCTTAAGAAGTCCCAGATTATGCTTCACAAGTTCTACCGCTGTCACTTCATATCCTTCTTCCGAGAGCGGTACGGAATATCTTCCTGTACCGGCTCCCAGATCAAGAATATGGATATCTTTCTTCTCCATACCATGTCGAAGGAACTCTTCCAAGGCCTCATGCACATACTTCATGGAGGTTATATACTCTACCTGACCATGTCTGGAGTTCAGTCGTTTTTCTTCATTAAATTTATTATAATATTCTTCTAATTCTGTCATTTTTACTCCCGGCATTGTATTCTTTGGTTCCCTTAACAGGATCTAAGCTCTATTTCATCATACCATATACCACGAACCTTGCAAAGAATTCTTTTGTATTTTAACGAACACTCTACCAGACGCCAAGAAGTCCACCGGCCCAATAAATCACTCCCAGAAACCAGCTCGTCAGAATACCATAGAGAATAACCGGACCGGCAATCTGAAAGATCCGGCATCCCGTTCCAAATACCCAGCCTTCTTTCTTAAATTCCATGGCCGGCGCACACACTCCATTGGCAAATCCGGTAATCGGTACCAATATTCCTGCCCCTCCCCATTTGGCAATGGAAGGAAAGAGATTCAGACAGGTCAACAGAACACTTAATAAAATTAATATTAAGGTATTCCATGACCCTGCAGTTTCCTTATCCAATCCCATATTCGTAAATGAATTTATGATAAACTGCCCCAGGGTGCATATCATCCCCCCTGTAACAAAGGCCCTCAGACAATTCACTGCACAGCTGTGGGTCGGTGTAACCTGTTTCACATAGTCGTTGTATTTTTTGTTACGATCTTTAATTAACTGATTATTATTTTCCATAGTTCTTCCCTCTTTCCCATTCTTTCAATACATCATTTCACAAAATCCTTCATATTCCCTATTGCCTTGATTTCACATCCTGCTTCTCACCGTACCTGATACTGAAAGGTAAAAAAATAAATCAATCCGCCGATTCCCTTTCCTAACGCCATGGACAGAATCAGATATCCAAATCCCTTGGTGATACCGGTTCGTTTAATAAACACCGGTATTGTTTTGATAATTTCTGCCAGGGCAATGGCCAGACATCCCGCATAAATGCCTCCTGCCAACCCGTAAAGAACCATTCCGGCAACGCCAACCGGGATATGAATATCAAATACAAATAAAACATTTCCAAGAGTTCCTCCCCAGATCACACACTCTTCATACAGTAAAATATCCCCTGCTGTATGGGTATCCTGCGCCATTCGGTTAATTATTCCAAGGGTTGTAATCAGTGCAAACATACCTCCTGCTACCAGTATACCTCCCGCCAGCCCCACCACTGCCATAAGGACCGGCGCAACAATCATGTCATACATCCTGCTCCTCCTTATTACGGGAAGCCCGGTCTACGATGGCATCATCCACATCGCACTCGTAGCTTCGCATCTGGACCTCCACCGGAGTAGGAGTCTGACTTAGTTTCTTCCCCACAAAATGATTATAGAACACAATGATACCCAGAGTCAGTCCGATACAATAGCACACTTCCACAATTCCGGTATTGGTTCCATCGGAAAACAATTCATAGATTTTCCCAAATAATTCATTAACCCCCACATCATTGTTGTATGCCATGATTGTGAACATACTGCCGATGAATACAATTCCGCAGGTAGCAAGAATTTTAACCGCCTGCATAATTCCTTTCTTCGGTTTCTTATTCTTATATTCTATGATAAAATCGCTTTCACCAAGATTATTAATTTCAGTCTGCGGGCACTCCACCTGAATCATCCCAATGACCTTCATAACCGAAATCACGTAAGTTCCCTTTTTCACATCAGGGATATCCAGAAGTTTGATTGCCTTTACCCTTGCCATAATCTGTGGATTGGCACAATACACTGAGGCAATATCACCAACAACCACCTTTTGCTGATATACCATGGTATTGCGTTCAAACTTAATATAAACGGTTTCCGATTTCAATAAAAAAACCTCCATTCACAACATATTAATATTGTTGCAAATGAAGGTCTTCATATTCTGGAAATTTCTGTTAATTACCGATTCGCCTTTTCTACCTCAACGATGGCATCCTTCTTCATTGGGATACGGCAGTTCTTGTTATTACCAAATTCAACGATAACCGTATCATCTGTAATATCAATAACCGTTCCGTAGAACCCGCTGGATGTTAATACATAATCACCATTTTCCAATGTTGAAAGAAGATTCTGGTGTTGCTGTTGCTGTTTCTTCTGTGGTCTGATTGCCATAAAGTACATCATAAGGCCAAGTACAACCACATAACCAATAATCAGTCCCATTCCGCTTCCTGCGGATGCTGTTGTTGCTTCTAATAATACCATTGTAATAATCCTCCTATTTTTCACTCAAACATCACTGTTAAATACTATATCATCATTTGCCTGACGCTGGCAATATCTTTTATACATTATTTATAATTAATTTTTGTCCTTATCCTTGCCCAGGGTCTCCAGCTCGGCAAGTCTTTGGCGCTTGAATTCCGAATAATTACCGGCCTCAATTGCCTCCCGGATATCTTCCATAAGATGATTATAAAAGTACAGATTATGAAGTACACAAAGCCGCATTCCAAGCATTTCCTTTGCCTTTAAGAGATGTCTGATATATGCTCTGGAATATCCGTTCTTACAGGTCGGGCACTGACAGCCTTCCTCAATAACCTGATCATCCATCTCATAAGATGAATTGAATAGATTAATCTTGCCAAGCCGCGTATATACATGTCCATGTCGCCCGTTACGGGATGGGTAAACGCAGTCAAAGAAATCCACACCGCGTTCTACCGCTTCCAGGATATTGGCCGGCGTACCGACACCCATGAGATATGTCGGTTTATTCTGCGGCAAATGCGGTACCGTTACATCAAGAATATGATACATATCCTCGTGGCTTTCACCTACCGCAAGTCCACCAAGGGCATAACCATCCAGATCCATCTGTGCAATGGTCTTGGCGTGTTCGATACGAATATCCTCAAAAGTACCACCCTGATTGATGCCAAAAAGTAACTGATTCTTATTAATGGTATCCTCCAGTGAATTCAACCTTGCCATTTCCTTCTTACAACGTTCCAGCCAACGGGTAGTGCGGTCAACGGAGTTAACCATATATTCTCTGGAACATGGATGCGGTGCACACTCATCAAATGCCATCGCAATGGTGGAACCCAGATTCGACTGAATTCTCATACTTTCCTCCGGTCCCATGAAAATCTTTCTTCCATCAATGTGTGAATTAAAATACACACCTTCTTCTTTGATCTTTCGAAGTCCTGCCAGGGAGAATACCTGAAATCCACCGGAATCGGTGAGGATCGGCTTATCCCATACCATAAACTTGTGCAGACCACCCATTTTCTTAATTAATTCATCTCCCGGTCTTACATGAAGATGATAGGTGTTGGACAATTCTACCTGTGTTTTAATCTGGTACAGATCCGAAGTTGCCACGGCACCCTTGATTGCCGCTACCGTGCCAACATTCATGAACACCGGGGTCTCTATTGTTCCGTGAACCGTGTGAAGACGACCTCTTTTCGCCCTACCATCTACCTTCAATAATTCATACATATTTTACCACCAAATTATAATTATATTCTCTTCATAGTTACTTCAAACGATCGTAGAAATCCTTGATCCGATCCATTCTTGCTGTCATATTAATCAACAATTCATCCACAATCACCAGCGCCGCCATAGTTTCCACCACAACGATGGCTCTCGGTACGATCATAGGATCATGTCGTCCCTTGATGGACACTTCAATGTCCTCACCATTTTTATTGACCGTTTCCTGATTTGCCGCAATGGATGGTGTTGGCTTAATTGCAGTGCGGAATACAATCTCACTTCCATCACTGATACCACCCAGAACACCACCTGCGTGATTGGTCTTTTTTCTGATTTGATCTCCATCCATATAGAAGGCATCATTATTGGTTAATCCGGTAGCCTTTGCCGCCTCAAATCCGGAACCGATCTCAAATCCCTTTACCGCACCAATGGAAAGCATTGCCTTTGCAAGATTCGCATCCAGTTTCTCAAAGCAAGGATCACCGATTCCCGCAGGAATACCTCTGACCACGCACTCAATGACCCCGCCAACGGAATTCATCTCCCTCATCTTTTCTTTGGCAAATTGTTCCACCTGCTCTGCTGCCTTCATATCCGGCATGCCAAAGGCGTTCTGATCCCGAACCTCAAGATTCACTTCGCCAATCTCGATACCACCGATGGACTTCGCATAGGCATCCACTTGGATTCCCATGGACTCCAACATCTTAATTGCAATGGCACCGGCTGCCACACGTCCGATGGTTTCCCGTCCTGAGGAACGACCGCCCCCTCGATAATCTCTAAAACCATACTTCATATCAAAGGTATAGTCCGCATGTCCCGGACGATAGTAGGATGCGATCTCGGAATAATCCGAGGAACGCTGGGATTTATTGAACACCACCATAGAAATCGGAGTACCGGTGGTCTTGCCCTCAAACACTCCGGAAAGAATCTCCACTGCATCGTCTTCATTTCTCTGGGTGGTGTACCGGGATTGTCCCGGCTTTCTGCGGTTTAGATATTTTTGAATATCCTCTTCCTGAAGAGGGATTCCTGCCGGGCACCCGTCAACCACAACCCCCAATCCCTTACCGTGGGACTCACCCCAGGTCATTATTTTAAAAATATTACCAAAAGTTGAACCTGCCATTATTTTCTCCTTCTATAAATTAACCTGAACTATAGCTGTTTGCGAAACGCTTGTGATTACACCAGAGTATGTTTGTGTATAATTATACACAAACTTCCTTAAAACATCTTGCGAATATACTGTATCATTCCCGGGCCAAGATTCTCTGTGGGTCTTGCCATAAAATCATGCTTCTTATAAAATCCCTCACGACCCTTGGCACACATCAGACATAACATCATCTCCGTACCATCCTCGGTAATATCTTCCACATACTGAATCAGTCTTGTGAGAACCTTACTGCCAATTCCGTGTCCCTGTGCCGCCGGAAGAATAACCAGATCCTGCACATAACATACCACCGCACCATCGCCAACGATCCGCCCCATGCCAACAGGTTTTCCGTCTTCCAACGCCACCACATTAAAGAGACAGTTGGACAGTGCCGACTGTGCCTGCTTTTTTGATAACATCTTCCATCCCACCTGCTGTCTTAGATACATATAGGTATCGATATCTAATTCATTTTCTCTGATTTCTAACATTGTATTATCCCATCATTTAAAATTCGTTGATCATTCATTCTTTCATGTCGTTCTGTATCGTCTGGTTTATTGCTCATATTGACGACAATTACATTTTATTATACAACAAGTCAACATTTATTTCTACTTATTATTTTCATCCCATTCTTATATGTTTCAGTACATGTATTTTTTTTAATTTTTCTGTATAAAAAAACTATATTTTATAGTACAATATATATGTTTCCCGGTTTTCAATCAGGAAAGATCGAATTATAACGCGGAGGCCTCATCATGATAATTGTTGCGCAAGATGGTTCCGGTGCATTTGACAGCATCCAGGAAGCAATCAATTCCATTCAGGTACTGCCTGAAACCATTTATGTAAAGAAAGGAACCTACCACGAACGTGTGGAGATAAAATGCCCGTTTCTCACCATCGAAGGTGAAGATGAAAAAGAAACGGTTCTTGAATATGACCTGTATGCCAATGAAATGCTGACCCCGGATGAGAAACGCGGAACCTTCCGTTCCTACACGATGCTCATCCATACCGATCATTTCACCTGCAGGAATATGACCATTGCCAACACCGCAGGTTTCGGTACCGAAGTTGGGCAGGCACTGGCCGTCTATGCAGAAGGCGACCGGATTATCTTTGAAAATTGTACCCTTCTCGGTCATCAGGATACCCTCTTTACCGGGCCTCTTCCTAAAGAGGAAGCCAAATGCGGCGGTTTTAGAGGTCCTACGGAACACAGTCCACGTGTTGTTGGCCACCAGTTATACAAGGAATGCTATATTGAAGGCGAGGTTGATTTCATCTTCGGAAGTGCCATCGCCTACTTTGACCGGTGCAGGATCCATTCCCTGAACCGGGATATGGACGTCAACGGCTATGTCACTGCCGCATCAACCTACGAAGGAATCCCTTATGGTTATGTATTTAATCAGTGTCATTTTACAAGCAACTGCCCGGAGGGCACTGTATATCTTGGCCGTCCATGGCGCATCTATGCCAAGACTGTTCTTTTAAACTGTGAGCTTGATGCCCATATTAAACCGGAAGGCTTCTTTGACTGGAACAAACCGGAATCCCATGATACTGTGGTCTATGCAGAATATAAGAATTATGGTCCGGGCTATCAGCCACAGAACCGCAATCCATATGTCCGACAGCTCACGGATGAGGAAGCCCTTAATTATAATTTTGAAAAGGTCTGGAATTACAAAGTACAGTAATATACAAACAAAAGCCTTCAATATGGTATCCTGATATGATATGTACCCATATTGAAGGCTTATTTTTTAAAAAATTCCGTGATCACTTGCCGCCTTATAATACACCGTCATCGGAATAAAGCTCTGTGCAAAATTCTTTGTTCCTGCACTTCCCACCATAACGGTATCTTCAACCTTTGTTTTCTTACCGGCATGTCCAGCCAGCACAAGATTCCCTTCAAAGGTCTTCTTACCATATTCCAGATACCGGGTTTCACCGGTCAATTCATAGGCAATAGTCAATGCTTCCAGCAACAGTGTATTGTTACCATTCCGTGCAAGGCTCGGAAGTTCCTTATAGTAGAACAATCCATTTTCCATAAGACAATTATCCACCAGATCATCCACCGCACCAAGAATTAATTTCTTTAACTCCTCGCTTGGGAACACGCGATAATAACGCATCAGACTTCCAACTGCCACAGAAATCATAAATCCGACCCGGATGGTGGTATTATCTGTATACGGTGCGACCCACTCACCATATTCTTCCACCCACTCCTTAAAATGTCCCACAATCCATTCACATTTTGCAGTCCATTTTTCATCATTCGTCTCCACATAAAGAGCCGTCAGTGTACGAAGCGCCCAGCCGGTCTCTCTTGCATTGCTCTCTCCCGACACCTGATACATCGGTGTTTCAAGGAGTCTTAATACATTTTCGCCAATGCCGATCGCCGTCTTAAGTGCACGTTCATTGCCGGTGAAATGATAACAATCCAGCAGGCCTTCCACCCATTCATGACTGCATACCATAAGTCCTGCACCACAGTGTCCCATGGTATGTTCCCACTGTCCACCCAAACGCAATGGATCTTGGCTGTAGTGGCACACATCCACATCCATCCAGTGACTGGCTGCCACATTGGCATAGTCCAGGAATCTTCTCGTTCCGGTTCTTGCATACATAAGATACATTGCATGAGGATAATCGTATTCATTATTGGTCCATACCAGACGTCCGCAACCACGTCCCTGCTCTGTGTATCCGGGATCCGGCGCATCTCCCCAGTTCATCATTCCATAACATCTTGCATGGGCATCCGCCTTGGAAATCAGACAGATTTCAACATGTTGATTCAACTTATCCCGATCCACAAATATGTCCGGCATAACCCCTGCATCACGGAAGACCTCCGGCATAATATGTGCCTGATCCGGCATCTGATAAATAAGACTTCGATTATCAATCTCCCTTAAGCTCTCATCACTTGCGTGGAAATGTAACTGAAACTTCTGTTCTCTTGACATACCGGAAGCCATCTTGACACATTCCACATTCTCAGGAACCAGCATTACATAGATTCCTCCTGCATCCGCCGTCACGGCCTTCGGAAAGTTCTGCTGTGCCTGAAAGATTGTAGCACACACACCACCTTTTTCATCTGTCCGATCCGCAAAGAATGTTCCGTAAAGTACTTCTGCAAAATGCTCATTTGCTTCCCCTATCAGTGCATCTGCCGTCACTACCTCACTGACACGATATCCATTCTTTCCCAGAGTAAAACTCGTCTTATAGTTGGACCTTGCCACGCAGCTTCGCACCCCACGCAGTTTCTCTTCCAATGCGGGGAGTTCTTTAATTCCACTGGTATAGAACACATTACCGTCTTCACTGACAAGACTGCCAAAAGCATCCCCACAGCCGGTGGAATCTTCCTTGCCGGCATTGCTATCCGTGCCGATTCCCGGTGCAAACACGGAATTTTGATCCGCCATTACGCCAAATACCAGTGATTCTATATGTAACTCTTCATCGCTTGAATTAATCAGGCGATAAGAAACTTCCAGCCATTCCTTATCAAGAAAAACTGTTATCCTGCATTCAAACTCAAGATTTCTCTTTCCACGACACACACCCTTACTACAAAGGATTGCTACTAAAGGCCCATCCTCTTCAATGGTCCATTCACCAAATTCTACGCTATATTCCATTCCATCCGCCTTAAGATACGGCCCAACGAACTGCCCAGCCTCATAGGTCTGTCTTCCGTCATTCAATGTCTCAAAAAGATGATTCGAACCATTCTTTAACACAAATGAAAGTTTCCTGCCATCCACTGTGATACCATCTGAATTCTTCGTGAGAGTGATGCCCTTCACTTCATTCTTTACTTCACTTTGCAACTCACACTCAAAGGATTTCTTGGCATTTCCCGGAAGATCTGCCATAAAACGTAGAAACATATAGCGGACCGACCCATCTTTATATCTCGATGTAATTTTTCTCTGGATCGGAAGAGCCTTTCCCTGATCAAAGATCTGAACCCTCGAAAGATCCCTTAATTCACCTTGTTTTACCGGAATTGCTATACTAACATGCTCCGCCCCACGGTCATAACGATACAGCTTATCAAACTTAATCTCCATTTCGATCCCCCCCGCAAATTAATGTCCGAAAATTCCTCTGTGCACAGGCATCCAAAGCTTTACATCCATGCCTTATATCTGAAATGTTATATCATTTTTTCAGTACTTTCCATAAGAATATTGCCTAACAAATCTATTTCTACAGAATATTCGTTATAATATCAATAAGACTCTTGGGCTGATATAGGTCATTATCCCAGAATTCTTCTGCAAGACGTTCCATATTCTCCTCACAATGCTCAATTTCCTTGGAATAAAGGTACATAATCGTAATCTGATTGTCCATCCCCCATGAATTCTGCGCCCCATTCCATGTTGCCAGATTCATCTGGCGAATTAAGATCAACGCCACCAGACTCATAACTGCTTTCGAATAAATATCCCCATCGAAAACCATTTTCATAAAATAGCGATATACGTAATACACCATCAAATGCTCATAAACGTAATCATTTTCCTTATAATATTCCCCGAATTGTTTATTGTCCTCCATCCACTGTTCAACATCCGTATGATCTAAAAAGTCCTTCGTCTTTTCATACAGATGAATCCATTTCCGGTTTATAATCTCCAAACCGCCAACAAACTCCATCATTCGAATAAGATTTTTCTTGGAATTTTGCGCATCGCCCATCTTAATTGCCTTGATCATCCGCTGAAGATATGTATCATCGGAAAAATCTTTGATAATACAATGAATCTGATCGATCTTATTCCTTGTCCCATCTTCCCCAACCAGAGTATCATCGTCAATGACATTCTGAAGCCTTGAAGCAAGCATAAGGTAAAGTGCACAACGGTGTCCGATGGAAATTTCCCGGTTCTGCAGGATTCCAAAAACCACATCCCGCAAATCCATCAGCGCAATAAAAGTCCTGTCCCTTGTATAATCCACGCCATCGATATCTTCCTCCTGATTCCATTCTCCGAAGCGAATAGGCTTTGAGGAAGAAAGAATCAGCTTTGCCACCTCCGGACATGAAAATGAGAGTCCCATTTCTCTCAATGCGCCATACTCCACCCCAACTCTCGGGTAATTATCGCACAGTGAACACAAGGACTCATCTCCCATCTGAATTACCATTTCACACAAATTATCCTGATTTAAAAAGGTACAACGTCCGTTCTCATTTAATGCAAAAAAGTGTCCATCCGGACGCTCAATAATATTCTTGCGGATTCGTTCTCCGAACTCCCCCTGCATTGACATAAACCGCTGATAGGAAGGATCATCAATTTCAATCATCCATCCGATACAACAGGTGTCCGGGCAATTACTTCCCGTACAATGAAATGTATCATAATAATGTGGTACACGAACTTTAATTGTCATACCTCTATTCCCCTCTTAATTTATATAACTTGTCTACCCAGTTAATAATCATTTGACGTAATTCCAGATTCTGCTGCCACGCCTCGGGAATTTTGACATCACCCACAAGTGCCCCCATAAGACTTCCGCTCACAAACCCAATGGAACTACTCATGCCGCCGCAATTTGCCGCCATCTGTACCGCCTCTTCAAAGTTCTCTGCCTTAAGGGCACAATACAGGCCCATCGCCAGAACCTCTTCCGCCGTATATCCATCCCCAAGCATAGAAACCGCTCTACTCCATTTTTCATCACATTCCGACAAATGTAATGCATAATCCACCACATCATTGACCTCATCGATATAGGAATATTTTTTCAGTTCCACCAATGCATTAACCACCGCCGCATCCATATTCTTACCGCTGGTCACTTCTGCTATGATATACGCATACACTCCCGCAGACAAATATCCTGACGGATGTCCATGGGTAATTGCCGCAAGCCGGGCTGCCACTTCAAATGCCTCACTAGGCTTATCATGTAAAAAGAATCCAACCGGCGCCACACGGGTAAGACAACTGGAATCTTTAAAGGATGTAATAGGCATCTCCAGAGTTCCCATCTGTTTGGTTTCCAGCGCCATTAACGTCTCTTCACTCGGGTTACGATTACTATAAAATTCATCATATTCCAGTGCAGTCTTAATACCAATGGAACTCAGTGCCACAGGTTCGTGTTCATGTTTATGCATAATATAATCATCCAGAACAATTCCCGTCTGGGTATAATACCAGCGCGCATAGGACTGCCACACACCGCTGGACTCATAGGAGCCGATTCCGCGGCTGGTACAACGGATATATGCCCACTCCAGGCCATCCATAGTAAAGAGCGCCATCTGGGTATCATCAGAGACCAGAGATTTGCCAAACTGAGGATTATAATAAGGTTCCTTTATTCCATTTTCCGAATAGTTACTCCACACTTCTTCATCCATTGGAACTTCCATCGTGTAGCCCATACTATCACCGATGGCTGCACCGATCATACATCCAAGATATCTGCTCTTTCCATCCGTACTGCCATTATTTTTCCGCAAAATCTCACCTCACCCTGACAACCAATCTCAACTACTTATTACTCCCCAATAAACTGCCAATTCCTTATAAATCAGGCAACATGCTTATCTCTCACAGAACAATGTGCTTCTCCATGCATAACGCCCCGCATCCTTCTCTGCACATTTCTTCTCCCGTTTTCACAGACACGCAACACTCTCATTTTCATCTTCCTGAAGTAAAATGACGGATCATGGTCACGATCCACCCACATAAGATATAACCCTGTCAATGTATAAACAATAAAAAAGATTTCCATAATACTACCTCCGTTGATTTTGATAGGGTTATATTATATTTTTTATTGTCCATTAAACAGTACTCTTAATTATTTTATATAAGAACAAATTAACCTATACCATTATCCTATCATATTCCCAACAATAAACAAATATAAAATTTCTTTCATTTTAACACTTGCTTTTTTTATGAAATGTGATTATACTAATTACTGTTGCATGTATCACGGGGTGTGGCTCAGCTTGGTAGAGCGCTTGGTTCGGGACTAAGAGGTCGCGCGTTCGAATCGCGTCACCCCGATTCCTTGGCAGGGGCACCGGAATGTTTTCTTTACGAAGACTTCCGGGCTTTTTTATTTTAATGAACTACAGATCCTCCTCTTCATCGTCCAGAGAATGAATGTTAATTCCTGCATCCTTTAATCTTCTTCGCACCGCATCCACGTAGTTCATGTCACGTCCGAGACGATTGAGTCCGGTTACATAGATTACAGTTCCGGTTCCTCTGTATTTTTCAATCCACAGATTCACCATATTTTCACTAATCTGTTTCCCTGCTTCCTCATAAAATGAAAAGCAAATGATATCATGGGCATCCAGATATTCTTCAATCTCATCAATCTGTCGTTCCACTGCCGTACTGTTCTCCATGGAAGAACGCACATAAGCAGCCACGTTGTTATTTCCAAAGGAATGATCAACGTTATTCATTGAATTCTGCTGTGACATAATAACCCCTTTCATTGTGAATAATATCTACAACCACGCCTTCCTTTGTCTTTAAGCGTTCACTATTGGTAAAGTTCTTGCTCATAGCCAACGCAGGATTAATCGTATAATAATAGGAATTTGGCAACATTCCCTCGCTCACTGTTATTTTCTGTCCAACTTCCAGCAAGCCCGGACGTTCCATCTTAAATTCCATCTGACGCATGTTCAAGCCCTCCTTCTTTAATAATTTTGTATTTCTTCTTCCGTATCAATAATAATCCGACAATCCAAATGTATACTGTTCAGTATTTTCACCATATCTTTTTTTGAAACTCCGATACATCCAGCCGTGTAATCCCCTACTGCCACATGAAGAAAGATTGCCGACCCCTCCTCAGGAATGCACTCACTGTTATAATCCAAGGCAAGCACATAATCATATGCACTTCCCACCGACACAATATGCTCCGCACTATTCCAATCCGTTTCTACCTCTGCGGCATCAACGAACCTGTTATAATACCGTGAATTGGAATCATCCACCCAATAATCATTCTCATCCACCTGCTGATAATCCATCCTGGTTCCCGGAGAAGCAAGGATACCAAAGGCTTTCACGAAACCATATTCCCCCTTTGGAGTAATCATCTGCCCTTCATGAGCCTTTCCAATACCATCCTTTGCAACAATAGCATCCGTCGAAAGTATTTCCCGCCAATTGCCCTTGGCATCTTTCGTATGCATAGACAATGTAGCCTTCTGACTATTTTCACGAGGCACCGTAACGACAATCATCTGACTTGTTGTTTCTGCTACCTTAAGTTCGCTGACCCAGTCTTTTCCCTCCTGTTTCAGAATCTGCGAATCGTAGGGCGGAACAAAATCATCCCTGCCACCATAGCTTTCACAATCGGTAAAATCCCACCATTCGCCCTTGTATGGTTTAAATCCGTTAGCAATCATAAGCTCTTCTAACAAAAGGGCATTCGATGCCGCTTCCTCATCACAGTCCGAATAATCCCGATCTGCCAGTGTTGAAAAGGAATCAAACTCCGTTGGCATCTTAAGTTCCTTGCCCGAGGCATCCACTAAAGTAATATCCACGGTACACCCTGCGCAATGTCCCGTTGCCCCCTTGGAAGGATTTGCCACATAGGCAGGATTCGGGCAGACTTCCCACAATCTGACCTGTGCCTCAAAGGGACGATAAGCATCCCACACCTTAAGGCCAAGCCCCTGTTCCTGTAACTGTTCCTGAACTTTAGCCAGCTTCTTTACCGTTCCATAACGAAGATAGGCATCATTAAAATCATAGATTTTCTCTCCGGTAAAATTATTCTCTGTTGCATAGCGAAGTTCCACCACCAGTCCCGGAATGTAGTCCGCCATTCTCACATATTCCTCATTCCCCGGAATTTCCACAACCGGCACATTCTGATGGTGAACCTCATCTTTATAGAGATTCTCATCCTGATCCGGCATTTTCTGCGATAAATCCGCCGCATCTGCCGTTTCCCCTTCAGACTCCAGGATTGAAACCGTTGTCATGGGAAGTGTTTGTGCCGGATCTTCCTTATTAGCACAGCTGCATAAAAGACTCGACGCCATCAATATAACCAGCAGTTTCTCTACTTTTCTTATCATCACGAATACTACTCCATCATCTTACAAACATCGATCCATTGTTTCATGCCGGACACTTCTTCCAACTGGAGGATTGTTAATTCAATAGCGCTGTTATCACTACCCGCAGCAGGAAATACCGTCTCATGCTTCTTTAAGGACTCATCCAGATATGTAACAACGCCTTCATTTACTCCAAACGGACACACTCCACCCGGCGCATGCCCGATATACTCTTCCACTTTATCGAATTCGATCATCTTCGCCTTGATCTGAAAGAAATCCTTAAATTTACGATTATCAATCTTTGAACGACCGGATACTACAATCAGCACCGGCGAATCTCCTACCATGAAGGAAAGGGTCTTAGCAATGCGGTCCGCCTCCACACCAACTGCCTGTGCAGCAAGATCCACCGTCGCACTGGACTCCTCAAATTCTAACACGGCCTTATCAAGATCGTATTTTGCCAAATAACTCTTTGCACGCTCAATCGACATTATACTAAACTCCTTCCTCATAACGAAACTCATTGCGAACCAGATCCACAAACCGCTTTCCAAGTACCGAAAGTGGCTTACTCCGATTCCATACCAGCGCATAGGTGGCGATTCGTTCCGGATTCACAATACGTTTTTCCGTAACCCACACATTTTTTCTCTCTCCGCCTGCCGTACTCGGGAAAATTGCAATCCCAACACCGTTCATGGTCAATTCACGGGCATTCAGGTAACTACTCATTTCTCCCTGCACATTAATGTTGATATTTTCCTGGGAAAACCATCCCGAAACCTCATGAATACGATATTTTCTCGACGGAAAGAATACCGGTTCTCCCTCCAGCTGAGATAATTCAATCGTATCTCCCGGCAGTTTTGCCAACGGATGCTCATTATTAATCATTGCAATCCACGGCACCTTATCCACTACAATGCTATCCAGACGTTCGTGATCAAAAGGTTCCATAATCAATGCCACATCCAGCAGCCCTTTTTCCAGACGATCCAGCACATCATCCGTACTACCATTCCACAATTCATAATATACATTCGGATATTCTTCCTTAAATCTTGCAATCCAGCTGGATATAAGATTGGGGCCACGCCCCTCCACAGTACCAATATACAGTGTTCCGGTACTACCCTTTGCAAGTTCACGCACCTCTGTCTCCGTCTTCTCAATCAATTCCAGAATCTGTATTCCCCGGTTCTTAAGAAGTTTCCCCTCCTCCGTCAGCTGTATTTTCTTCTTACTTCGGTCAAAGAGTTTCACTCCAAGTTCCTCTTCTAACATCTGGATCTGTCTGCTAAGCGGCGGCTGGGCCATATTAAGATTTTTCGCTGCTCGAGTGATATTCAGTTCACCGGCAACCTCCATAAAATATTTTAACTCTCGAATATCCATGTGACTTCCTCATTTTCTTAATCAAAAATTATCCAAAATAATTTTAAAAGCCTTCGGCAATGCAAATTGCTCATCAATGTCTTTGCGGCTCTCCCACTCCCACTCCAGTTCCTCCGGCACCTCATTACATTGTACCACGAAACTATTCATATGCCATTCAATATGAGAAAAAATGTGTTTCTTTTCCACAAATTCTTCGATCTGTGAAAACGCAATCCCCTGTTTTTTCAACCATTTTTTAAGCTGGGACATGGTAAGTTTTCCCTCGATATTGGGAAGTTCCCACATATTGGCAAGAACACCCTTATGATCCCGTTTGTGGAGAGCAATCTTCTCATCCTTACAAAGAATCAGCACCGTCTTCTTCTCAATCTTACGTTCCGTCTTCTTTTTCTTAACCGGATACGCCATAACATTCTGACTTGCGTACGCTCCACAGAGTTCATTTAACGGGCATACACTACACCTTGGCTCACCGTTTGGCAGACACACCAATGCACCAAGTTCCATGAGGCTCTGGGTGAAATCCCCCCGCATTGTAGCGGGATATACCTGTTCCAAAGCGCCGGTAACTTTCCTGCGAAACCCTTCCTCCATAATGTCACTGGAGTCCTCCGTAAGGCGCGTCACCACTCGGAGGACATTGCCATCCACCGCAGCTCTTGCTTTTTCAAAAGCAATCGATGAAATTGCTCCCGCCGTGTAATTACCAATTCCCGGAAGCTTCAAGATAAGTTCAAAATCCTCCGGAAATTTTCCGTCGAATTCATCACAGATCATACGGGCTGCCTTCTGCAGGTTTCGTGCTCTTGAATAATACCCAAGACCTTCCCAAAGCTTCATCAACTCCTCTTCACCGGCATTTGCCAAATCAAAAACTGTCGGAAAATGTTCCATAAATCTCTCGTAGTATGGAATCACCGGTTCCACACGGGTCTGCTGTAACATAATCTCCGATACCCACACCCGATAGGGCTGCTTATTCTCACGCCATGGAAGCACACGTGCATTCGCATGATACCAGTCAAGCAACGGCTGTACAATTTTTCCAAGCTCATTTTGTTTCATGTATAAACTCCCCTAAATATTATAACTAATAAGCATTTGAATAACGCAATTAATTTATGGTTTCTTCTTAATTCGGTGCAGCTGTGGCTTCAGGACAATTTCCGAAATCACCATTCCATCTCTTTGATGTAACGCATACATCACCGCTTCAGCAACTTCATCCGGCTCCAAAAATGCATTTATGTCCTCATCTTCGCAAAAATCTGCATTGCGATAAAGATTCGTTTGCGTCATATCCGGTAGGATCGAAACTACCTTCACGCCATACTTTCTTGCCTCATCGAACAAGCTTCTTGAAAAGCTAAGTAACCCTGCCTTCGTAGCTCCATAAGCACAACCATGTGGATTGGATTCGAAAGCCGTCACCGACTCAATATTGATAATATACCCATTCATTTCTTTTATATTTCGAAGCAATAGCTGCGTAAGTACCATCGGAATCTCAAGATTCGTGCGCACCATCTCCTGAATCTTTCTGGTATTAAGTTCCTCATGCAGTCCATAATAACCCACACCTGCATTATTCACCAGCAACGAAATCCTGCCTTCTTTTTGGATATTACGAACCACTTCGCTAAGATGGTTCGTATCTAACAAATCACATTCCACCTTGACAAATGGAACTTCTTCCTCAAAATTTCTTCCAATACCGTAGACACGCCATCCATCTTTATGAAGCTTCATTGCGATTGCTTTTCCAATTCCGGAGGATGCCCCGGTTACCACAGCGGACTTCACCATAGATTCATCTCCTCAAATAAAAAACACTACTCAGGCCCTTGTAAAACGAACTATCAATTACATAAGATAATATTTGTGTATAATTATTTCGTGGCAATTGCGAGTCGTCGGTACTTAGACGCCGTTTTTTGGCGTCTTACGTACCGCTACGGCAAGCTCTTAGTGCAAACGTGCCACGAAATAATATACACAAACTTATCATTTATGTAATGAATGAACAATACTATTTTATGACATAATACCCAAAATTTCAATGAACTGTTGCAGTAAAAAACGGTACTTCCAATTTACAGAAGTACCGTTCATATTTACCTATTAATTGCTGCACTGATTATAATACTCAATAATCCCCTCGGCAATTCCATATGCAACCTTTTGCTGATATATTTTATCATTCAATCGTTTCTCATCTTCTTTATTACTTAAATAGCCTGTTTCAATCAAAACTGCAGTCATATTTGTCTCGCGAATTACAACGTAATCATTCGTCCGAACATGCATGTCCTTAGCTTTCGTAACCTCCAGCACATCCTGATGAATTGTCGCAGCTAGTGCTTCTCCATCCTTTGCACCTTCCAGATAGTAAGTCTCAATTCCGCTGATATCACTTTGTTCTTCCAGATAATTGCAATGAATACTGACGAATATATCAACATTTTTTTGATTTGCCATTTCTACACGATCATATTTATCTATCAACGTATCGTCGTCTCTTGTAAGTATCACATTGACATTTGCCTCTTCCAGATACATTTTCACATACCTTGCAATGGCAAGCGTAATATCTTTTTCATTGGTCTTATCTGTCAATGTTCCCGGATCATTACCCCCATGTCCGGGATCAATCATTACTGTTAAATTATCTGAAACTTCAGGTATCCTCTGCACGTCAGAAGTTTCCCATATTTCCTCATTTACATCAGCTTCCACAACTTTATTATCTTTTCGTACTTCCGTCTCTTGTGGCTTTAACATCGTAATGATATGGACCACGATGGAAATCAATCCAATTGCCATTGCAAATACTATTACGAAAAACATCGCATATCGAATATACAGCCTGCGAAGTCGTCGCCGCCTGACTTTTGATTTGTGTCTTTGTCCCATAACCTCACCTAAAACTACATTCTATAATGCGCATCGGATCATTTCAAGTCTTTTAATGGAACAAATGCATTCTTTCCGGCAACAAGCTGTATATATGCATTATCAAAGCAATCTTCATCCAGTGCAAAACAGACGCGAACTGTTGCGTTTTCCTGCGGCTGAAGGTTTACAAGAGAATTTTTATTGGTTTCATGCTCCGTGGAAAACCCGAACATTTCATAAGAAAACTCTCTATAATAAGCATAATTATCTTCTGTCCTTGCAAACTGCTTCATAATACCATTGTTATTTTCTAACAATCGCGGACTGACACAATATTCGCTAACCTGTTGGGACAGACTCTTAATCTCAAGTTCCAACACAACAACCTTTAGCACTGTTTCTTCACTGCTTACAACCTGATCCAATTCCGTTTTTCCATCACCTATTTTTACACATTTACGAACCGAACGAATTTTTCCATCGGATGACAGATATTCCGAATAATCCGTCGGTCTTCCAATCGAATCCGTTGTAATTCCATCAAAATTATCCTGAACCGATACAGATTTCAATGTAACTTCTGCACTTTCCAGAGGCTGGACATAACAATCCCCCACAGCTAAGTTAATACCCGAATCCAGCCGAATCTCCGGAGTCGAGGAAGTTACTGACACCTTTTCGGGTTCTCTCCACTCATTTGCACATTCTTCGGTTCCATCAATCAACTCGGCACCATCCGCCAACAGCTTTACCTCATCCTCAGAAAATCCATTCACATAAATCTGTGCCGCATATTGTGTGCCTTCAAAAGCAATCCATAATTGATTATATCCTTTTGCTCTGGTTAAATGAATCGCCGTATTTCCATTCTTTGTTTCCCATGTTTCACTCTCCAGAGTGTAATCGATAACACTGTCCATTCCCTCCGCCGGTATTTTATAGAAAACACAAGTCATTCCGCGATCATTCGATGGCGAATTGGTTGTATACTTTCCGCCATAAGGTCCATCAACATTATAATGTAAATCCTCCGGTACATAATTGAGTTTTAAATCTTTATATCCGACATTTGCATCTACATTTTTCTTGATGCCATTCTGCTGGTTTTGCAAGTTTTCCCCCGCGTTACCGGACTCTGCCTCATCCACGGATGGTGACTGCTTCTCCCCCATCGAAATATTAATCCCAACCTCATACTTATCCTTTTTCACCACATATGCATGATAAGCTTTGCCTGCCGCATACACTCCGGTCGGCACCAACAGACAAAGGGCCGCTGCAGCTACAGCCCACCTTGTAACAGGCCTTTTCTTATTCTTAGAAAAATCGATTGTCTTTTCCGATAAATGCTCATATACGACCTCATCTATTTTTCTGCTCACTTCTTCCGGAATTGTTGGAAATAATTCATCATAATCTATTTTTTTCATTATACTTATCCCTCCAAATATTCTCTTAATGCTTTCCTGCCCCTTGATAAATTCATTTTTACTGCGCCTGCTGATGTTTTCATCATCTTTGCAATTTCATTAATGCTATATCCTTCCAAATGATGCAGCACTATCGCCAGACGCTGTTTCTCATTTAATTCATTAATTGCCGCATAAAGTTCACGATAATCATCTGCTTCTGCCACAATCTCTGCCTCACCTTCATATTTCCACTTATTCTGACGGCATATCGCATAGCACTCATTAATCAAAATACGAATCAACCAGGTCTTCACATATTCATCCTTCTTCAATGTATGTAACTTTTCAAACCCCTTTGTAATTGCTTCGCTGATTGCATCCTGACATTCTTCGTCGTTTTGCAATATAGCGCGTGCCACACGGTATAATGATTCTTTATTATGAAGAATCATTTCCCCGAACACTTCCTTTGTCATTTATAACCTCCCACCAAAAAGTAGCTACTCTTTTTTACTGTACACCTATTAGATGCATGAAGCCGTGAAAAAGTAACAAATTCTTTCCAATATTCTTTTTCAATCACTTTAAAACAGAAAAACTCCCGCAAAATGACATCATACCCAATCGGTAACTGATATCAAAAACGCCGGAGTTTTACTTATTATCTGTTTCCCATATAGGCGCAAACTATGCGTTCCAACGGAAAATCTGATTTTTTGCCATCCTCTTACCAAGCCACTCTTCCATAAACTCTTCCATTTCCTTAAGGATTGGTTTTGGATAATGATAATAGCCATTGGTATTCACATAAGGAAACTGCACAATCGCGGAATTTTTCTCTAATTTACGCATTTTCTTGAGATACTCCTGTGAAACACGAAAGCTTCCCACACTGACATCCATCAACAAAGAAAGATCGATTTCTTCCTCAATCATTTTTAACATTTCACCATAATGTGCCGGCCAATCCTTGCAATAAAGCATGGGATCAAAGCACAATCGTACCGGCATGCCAAGCTCCATAGCCTGTTTCACCGCTTTGATACGTGCCCTTAGCGGGGCCGTATGATGTTCGTACTGCTCAATGATATACTGTGGGGACATGGTAAATGCCAGAATACAATTTTCATCCACAGGCATTTTCTCAAATACCGCAGCATTCGCACATTTCGTACGTATCTCGATCTTTAAATCATATTTCTTTTCCTTCATCCGTTTCGAAAAGGTAATCCATTCCCCGGTATACCCAACCACATTTTCCAATGCAAGAAGATCCGTATCATAGGATACACACAGATACACCGGATGTTGTTCAAGGAGCTTCTCCACTTCCCTGAAAATATCTTCAATATTGATAAAAATAACAAGATTGGAGGAAGCATACATTCCCTTAAGATAACAATATTCACAATCAAAAGGACAGTTCATGATACAGGATGTATAATAAAAATTCTCATGTCCAAAATTCTGACACACCGGTGCACCCTGATAAATTAGTTCCCCCTGTTTTTCTGCCAGGATAAGATTCTGGGAGTGATGCTGCAACACAGCGTTCTGCCCCGTTCGACAGAACACATCCTTATAATGATCCACCGGTATAATTTGCGCCCCGGGGAATTTTTCCAGAATCCTTTTTGTTCTATCCTCTTTACAAATCTTTCTTTCAACATAGATGTGCGAAAAGGATGGATTATAGTATTTTCCCTGTGAGTTCATTTAACACATCCTTTCCTTCCCTTCTATTCCTGCAGGGAATTTTTTCTTCGGAGTATCCCTGCAACACATAATCCCAGAAAGGGATTTTTGCCAATACACAATACCTGTAATACTGTTTCAATTCATTCTTCATACTCTGGGAACACCACAGATCCCTGGCAAGGCCATCAAGACGATCCTGCTCCTGTGCAGTAACAGGATCCGCCATGTTATCCTCCAGTATTCTATCCACTTCAGACATTTTGTCGATATAATTGACGATTTCTTTCAAATAATTCTTCATCAATTCCTGAATATCACTAAGGATCCTCTGTGGATTTTTCTCACTGTTCACACCTGCATCCGAAATCACTTTCACAAAACTCATCTGATGCGGGCCCATAAACAAAGAACCTGCCTGATAAACTGCCGCAGCTTCCATATCATAGAGCATGAATTCATCCTCCGTCAGGCTTTCATTTCTGCGTCGGATGTCCTCCCCGGTCAGTATCTTTGCCACAGTGGTAACCTCTGCTTGTGCCAGATCACTTTTCCACAGAAGATCCGGATAAAACGTTCTTCCGGTCATCTCATCCCGGAGCTTATGACATAAAAAAATCCCGGACCTTCCCTCCATTCCGGCACAGGTTCCAATATTAATCAGAAGATCCTTCTTTCCTGCACCATAATGGGTCAATACGCAGGCTACCACCGAAGAAGCCATCACCAATCCGGTGCCGGTCACCGTCAGTATAATATTGTCCTTTGCAAAAACCTGAAACCGCTTATCCATATCCTGCCGTTTTAATCCATAATACCGGATAATCCCCGCAGCTTCCTGATATAATGCCGAAAAAATGTATATCAAATAAATCCTCTGCCTTTCAACACAATTTATCTTATTTTAGACCAAATTTCTTACTTAGGCAATATTTTGACAATACTATGGGAAAATTCTATAATGTATCTATCTTAAAGAACGGAGAATTCAGATGAGAAAAATAGCTTTTTTTGATATAGACGGAACGTTGACCTCCGAGGTAGATGGCTCCATTCCTGAAAGCACCACAAACGCAATCCGTAGCGCACGATCCAACGGCCATCTTATGTTCATCAACACCGGACGCTGCTTTCAAAATGTCGAAAAACGTTTCCGGGATATTGGTTTTGACGGCTATGTATGTGGCTGCGGAACCGATATTTATTGTGATGGCCAAAATGTTCTTCACAATGCCCAGACCCACGAAACCACAGCACTCATTCTGCAGACAGCAAGGGATGTTCAGGTTGACATTCTCTTTGAATCCAAGCATTTTGTATGTTTCGATCCGGCAAGGCCACTAACACATCCTGCTGCCATACGGCAATATAACGTATTCCGAAATCGTGGATATGATTTGACACAGGATCTTGACAATCCCAATTTCTTCTGTGACAAATTCGTAATCTGGTACCAAAGTGAAAAACAGTTAGAAGAATTTCGCAAGGTCAGCGACCCGCACTTCGAATGTATTGACCGCGGAGGAACCTTCCGTGAATTCGTTCCCCATGGCTATTCCAAAGCTACCGGCATCCAATATGTGTTAGATTATTATCACCTAAATCTTGACAATGCCTATGGTTTTGGCGACAGTAATAACGATTTATCCATGTTATCCTACTTAAAGAACAGCATCGCCATGGGTAATTCCAATCCCCCTTCACTTTTTGACAAAGTAACCTATGTTACCGGCAAAGCCAGTGAAGACGGAATTTTGAATGCACTAAAGCATTTTGAATTTATATAAAAAACGAATAGAAGAGGGACTCATCCCAATTTATTCAAGTTCCATTGCAAGGTCATCCATCCATGCCATGCATTCATCCGTCCACTGATTCCATGCCGATTCCAATTGTTCTCCCAAAGACGCATGGAGTTTAAGGATAGTTTCATAGGCTTCCTGCTTATTTCGAAAGTCCCTTTCCGTTTCCTCAAAAGTGACACCCTGATTCTTATATTTTTCAACATACCACAGAAACAATTCCAGTTCCTGCCGTTCTCGTTCCAAGTCCTTCCATTGCTCCGATAGCACTTCCACCTTTTCTTCGGCAGCTTTCACCGGCTGTGCTGCCAGGCGAAGCCGCCAGTCCATATAGGCCTCCTGTGTGCTAAGAGGTCTCGTCTCATGACGTTCCCCCTTGGGCACCGCCCTAAGGTCCGCAATCATCGCCTGCTCCTCTGCCTGAATCATGGCAGCAAGATTTTCCCCGGATCCGCGGCGAACACGATCCAGATAATGCTCATATCCAAAAGGATAATAGAACGCAGACTGTCCATCCAACAATAATATTGCATCGGCTACCTGACGAATAAAATACCGGTCGTGGGAAATAAACAGAATCGTTCCTGTATACTTTCCAAAGGCAGATTCCAAGGTTTCCTTTGCCTGAATATCCATGTGATTCGTGGGTTCATCAAGAAGCAACAGATTCGGTCTTCCCGTGAGGATCTCTGCCAGTACAAGACGTGATTTCTCACCACCGGACAATGCACTTACCTTCTTAGCGGCATCCTTTCCCGGGAATAAATATTCTCCCAGAGTCTTACGCACTTCCTTTTGGGTCATCCCGGGAAAGAGATCATGAAAATGCTCCGCTACGGATTTTTCCGACTGGATTGATGCGGTCTGCTGGTCAAAATATCCCATCAGCGTCTGATTTCCCAGGATACATTTTCCATTCAGCGGCTGAATCAATCCCGCAATGGTTTTTAACAGCGCCGTCTTCCCAACACCATTGTCTCCAATAATGGCAATCTTCTGTCCACGCCGGATTCGCATGGTAATTTCTAAAAGTGTCTTCTCATATCCCACCTTCAGATGTTCCATTTCAACAACCCACTTACTGCCGGGCACCACCGGTTCAATGGGTCCTGTAAAAATATGAACATCCTCATCCATGGGTTTTTCCATACGTTCCATACGTTCTATCAAAGTTTTTCTGGAACGTGCAAATGCCGCCTTACGAGGTTTATTCTTAAACTTCTCCACCAGATCATTAAGACGCTTTAATTCTTCCTGCTGGCGTTCATAATTTTTCTTCCGAATCCTTAATGCCTTAACTTTCTCCTCCCGGTAATTGGTATAATTACCCACATATCTTTGAAGCTTTCCGTTCTGCAATTCATACACCACATCCACGATCCGATCCAGAAAGAAACGGTCATGGGACACCAACACCACCGCTTTATCATACTCTTTCATGTATTGTTCCAGCCATTCCACCGTTGCAATATCCAGATGATTGGTAGGTTCATCCAGCAGTAATATATCCGGTTTCATAAGTAGCAGCCGGATTAAGGATATTTTCGTCTGTTCCCCTCCGGAAAATTCGGATAATTTTCTGGTCTTACACTTTTTGTCAAAGCCAAATCCCGTTAGAAGACGATCATACTCCGTTTCATAGAGGAAACGTTCCTGTGCAAATTGATCCTGCACCGGACAACTTTCCAAAATAATTTCCTCCACTGTCCTATCCTGCTCAATAGACTTATTCTGGTGCAGCATACCAACGGATACCTTCCGGGAACTGCGAATTCCCGTCCCCATTCTCTTATCATCGCGATCAAGATCCACTTCCCCCGCAATCAGACGAAGTAACGTGGTTTTTCCGGCGCCGTTGCGCCCTACGATAGCAATTTTCTCTTTTCCCTTAATTTCAAAATCAATATGGGACAGGATCACCTGTCCCCCAGCTGAAACTGTCCCATCCGTAATCTGATATAACATCTTAATTCACTTTCTCAAATAAAACTAGTCCACCAAATAGTAGTGCCCGTATTTCCGGATAAATTCATCCTTATCGTATATAAGTATGATATATCCCTGTTCCTCATATACAATTTCACCCTCCTGAATCATTTCAAGATCCATATTTTCCTCATAAAAGTTATCATCCAGCAGGAAATACAGCTTGTCACTTCCCGTATGATACCATGTTTGTGAATGTTCATACTTTTTAAAGGTTAACCACTTATGGGGTTGTGTAATGTCATCTCCACTCACGGTATATGCCTCAATTCTTCCGTCCGAAAGTTCATTCAGCACCCCTGTGTTCCAGTAGGACGTAAGTCCAAAGGTAAGATTATTATCCAACATAAACTTTACCACCTGCTTATATGGTGCGTTTAGATCGGTCCTGATCCACTCATTAAATTGTGAAATGCCACAAATATGCATTGCAATCACCAGCAAAATTGCTACAAGCTTATGAAAATCAAACTTCAACAGTTCTTTTTCATCCAGATATATGCCCAAAAGGGGCGCCAGCAGAATAATGGTCGGCATATAATATCTTCCTGCCATTGTTCCGGAAACAACAATAAATAAAACAGCATTAACAAGCAATGACATCAAAAAAAGCAGTAACGCAAACTGTTTTGCACTATTCAGGGAATGATATCTGCGCACCAGAGCAATGACGATTAAGGTCAATGCAATGACGATGACCACAGAGGCAAAGGACGCAATTCCCCGCAGTGTAGCCATATCCGAAAAATCATAATAACCAAACAATCTTAAAATTTCAGTAATCTGAGCATCGAAATATCCGATAATGCCTTTTTCATCCAGGATATTCAACAACATGGTATTTCTTGGTCCAACGCACACGATTTTAGACAATACTGTCATATTCGTAAGCAATCCCACCAGGCAGCTAATGCACCCCAGCAACGGAACCATAAATATTCTCTGTTTTAACGTGTTAATATCAAATAATGAGCTTTCCCCACGATAATTTTCAAGTACGATCTTCATAACCCCGCACAGAATCATCGGCATGGCGTAAGCCGTCAGGAAACGCACTCCGCAAAGACCTGCATAAAACCCAAGCACAAGATAAAGGGCCATAACCCATCGGCTCTTCTGTTCAATTAATCTTAACATCATTCCCATTCCCAGGAAAATCACTATAAAGTGTGGTATGTAAGAGTTTCCGATATGAACAATATAAATATATTCCATAGAGAATGGTATGAAAAGGAACAGCGAAGATAAATACGCACTTCTCCTGCTTATTTTCAATGGCTTTGCAAAATAAAGATAAGACCACAACAGCAATACAAAGAATACAAAATTCGTCAATGTACGAACCAGATTCCATGAATTAATAAACTTAAAGAAAAACATCGCAACAATCTGTGTATAAAAAATACGAACTTCCGTGGAATAATACCACTGCGTCGTAAAAAGTCGATTGGTTCTGGCCATTTCCTTAGCCAATACAAGTTCTGCCGATATATCGGAATTAAGCACATGGGTTCCACAGAACAGATTCAA
The DNA here is from genome assembly GCA_051877855.1 of Lachnospiraceae bacterium. Classification (GTDB taxonomy): domain Bacteria; phylum Bacillota; class Clostridia; order Lachnospirales; family Lachnospiraceae; genus MGBC120314. The sequence continues at coordinate 71,945 of JBJEJH010000032.1, forward strand.
AAGAGTCAGTGCCACGATCCATATCAATGTGGGCAGCAGAAAAAGCAACTCCTTATTCCAATTATCTTTGAACCATGCTTTCATTTTCATTGTGTTTCCTCCAACCCGGTTATCTTTATTCATTCCTATAGTAATACTGACGAATGAACGCAACACACCTAATATGATATTTTACATATTATTTCCAATCAATGCAACACCTAAAAGAGTTTATTAAAAAAACTCCCCAAACAAGAATTTCTTCTCATTCGGAGAGTTTCGATACTGTTTATTAAATTACAGATTCGTGTATCCCATCAACTTTTCATCAACCGCCTTTGCAGCCTCACGGCCCTCACGGACAGCCCATACTACAAGAGACTGACCTCTGTGCATATCACCTGCTGTAAATACATTAGGAACATTGGTCTCATACTTACCTGCTTCCGTATTTACATTGGTTCTTGCATTCAGCTCCACGCCAAATGCGTCCGCCACGTATTTTTGTGCTCCAAGGAATCCTGCAGCAATAAGGACTAACTCACAGTCCAATTCAAACTCACTTCCGGCAACTTCTGCCATCATCATTCTTCCTGTAGCTTCATCCTTCTTAGATTCCAGCTTTACACATTTTACCTTAACCAGATTTCCATTCTTATCCTTGATGAATTCCTTTACCGTGGTCTGATAGATTCTTGGATCATGTCCAAATACAGCAATCGCCTCCTCCTGACCATAGTCCGTCTTAAGGACTCTTGGCCACTGTGGCCACGGATTGCTCTCTGCTCTGCAGGTTGGAAGTGGTGGCATCATCTCTAACTGAGTCACAGACTTACAGCCATGACGGATGGAGGTTCCCACGCAGTCATTACCTGTATCACCACCGCCAATGATAACCACATTCTTTCCCTTGGCAGAGATATACTTTCCATCCTCTAAGTTGGAATCTAAGAGACTCTTCGTCGTTGCCTTTAAGAAGTCCACAGCAAAGTAAATTCCCTTGGCATCTCTGCCCGGTGCGTTGATATCTCTGGGATTTGCTGCGCCACAGGCAAGAACGACGCTGTCATATTCCTTCAGGATATCTTTCGCCTTAACATTTTCACCAACATTGGCATTGGTTACAAACTCAACACCCTCAGCCTTCATCACATCAACCTTACGATCAATAATGTGTTTCTCCAGCTTCATATTCGGAATACCATACATCAAAAGTCCGCCAACACGGTCCGCTCTCTCATATACGGTAACATGATGTCCGCGACGATTCAACTGATCCGCCGCTGCCAGACCGGAAGGACCGGAGCCGATGACTGCAACTTTCTTACCGGTTCTTACCTTCGGTGGTTGTGGCGCAGCCCAGCCCTGTTCATATGCTTTTTCAATAATCGCACGCTCATTTTCCTTCGTTGCCACTGCTTCCCCGTTTAATCCACAGGTACATGCCGCCTCACAAAGTCCCGGACACACCCTGCTGGTGAATTCCGGAAAACTGCTGGTCTTATGCAAACGATTGTATGCCTGCTGCCAGTTTCCGTTATACAATAAGTCATTCCATTCCGGAATCAGATTATTAAGAGGACATCCTGCAGCCATACCGCCAAGCATCATACCCGACTGGCAGAATGGAACACCACAATCCATACATCTTGAACTTTGCTGTCTCTGCTTAGCCTCTGAAAGAGGAATGTGGAACTCATTAAAGTTCTTGATTCTGTTCTTAGGTGAAACGGCCTGACTTACTTCTCTTTCATATTCCATAAATCCTGTTGCTTTTCCCATAACATTTCTCCTCCTTATTTGGTTACAGCATAGAATGCTTCAATCTGTGCCTGTTCGCTGCTAAGACCCTTCTCTTCCATCTGTACAATGGTGTTAAGCATCTTCTTATAATCATTTGGAATGATCTTCTTAAACAACGGGAGATATTCACCGAAGTTATTCAGAATCTCATTACCCTTTGCCGAATTGGTATATGCTACATGATCCTTGATCATTTCCTTTAATTCAAATACATCGTATTTATCCGTTACTGCCTCAATGGAAATCATTTCCTTATTAAGTCTCTTATAAAGGGTTCGATCCTCATCTAAGACATAAGCAACACCACCACTCATACCGGCCGCAAAATTCTTGCCGGTTCGACCAAGCACAACCACACGTCCGCCGGTCATATACTCACATCCGTGATCGCCAACACCTTCAACCACAGCGGTTGCACCGGAGTTACGTACACAGAAACGTTCTCCTGCCACACCGTTGATGTATGCCTTACCGCTTGTTGCACCATAAAGAGCTACATTACCGATGATAATGTTCTCATCTTCCTTGAACTTAATTCCCTTTGGAGGGTACACAATAAGCTTACCACCGGATAATCCCTTACCAAAGTAGTCATTGCTGTCACCCACCAGTTCCAGGGTCAGACCCTTCGGAATAAATGCACCAAAACTCTGTCCGCCTGCACCGGTACACTTAACCGTAAAGGTATCTTCCGGAAGCTTATCATCATATCGTCTTGTAATCTCTGCACCAAAGATTGTACCAAAGGAACGATCGGTATTGGTTACATCAAGTTCAAGACTCTTCTTCTGTCCACTTTCCAATGCACTTCCCAGTTTCTTGAGAAGTACTTTCTCATCCTTTGTCTTCTCTAATTCGAAATCATATACTTTCTTATGCTCATAATCCATCTTCTCATAAGAAGGATGATCTAAGATCTTGGAAATATCCACATTGGATGCTCGTCCGCTGGTTACACCCTCTTTTCTCTTAAGAAGATCCGATCTGCCAACCAGTTCATCCACCGTCTTCACACCAAGTTTAGACATATATTCTCTCAAATCCTGAGCAATAAACTTCATAAAGTTTACAACATACTCCGGCTTTCCGGCAAATTTCTTACGAAGCTCCGGATTCTGTGTAGCCACACCCACCGGACAGGTATCAAGATTACATACTCGCATCATAACACAGCCCAGAGTTACCAATGGTGCTGTTGCAAAACCAAACTCCTCTGCACCAAGCATTGCTGCGATGGCAACATCACGGCCGGTCATTAACTTACCATCCGTCTCCAGTACCACCTTATTACGAAGATCGTTCATGATCAAAGTCTGATGTGCCTCTGCAACACCCAGTTCCCATGGAAGACCTGCATTATAGATTGAACTTCTCGGCGCAGCACCTGTTCCTCCGTCATAACCGGATACCAGGATAACCTGTGCTCCGGCCTTGGCAACACCGGCCGCAACAGTACCAACACCGGCTTCCGAAACCAGCTTTACAGAAATACGAGCCTGATTGTTCGCATTCTTAAGATCGTAAATCAACTGTGCCAGATCCTCGATGGAGTAAATGTCATGATGAGGTGGTGGTGAAATCAAACTTACACCCGGTGTTGAAAGTCTGGTCTTGGCAATCCAAGGATATACCTTCTTTCCAGGCAGATGTCCACCTTCACCCGGTTTAGCACCCTGTGCCATCTTAATCTGGATTTCCTTAGCACTGACGAGATATCTGCTGGTTACACCGAAACGTCCGGAAGCAACCTGCTTAATAGCTGAGCAGCGATTTAATCCATCCGGTCCGATTTCAAGACGATCCAGACTCTCACCACCCTCACCACTGTTGGACTTACCATGAAGCATATTCATGGCAATTGCCAGTGTCTCGTGAGCTTCCTGTGAGATGGAACCGTAGGACATAGCACCGGTCTTAAATCTCTTAACAATGGACTCCACGCTTTCTACCTGATCGATTGGAACCGGCTTCTTCGCATACTTTAACTCCATAAGGCCACGAATATTCATCGCCTCAGTTTCTTTATCAATTAACTTGGTATACTCCTTATACAATTCATAGTTACCGGTTCTTGTGGCAAGCTGTAACAAATGAATTGTCTGAGGGTTGTAGAGATGCTCCTCTTTACCGCTTCTGAACTTATGACTTCCTGCGGAGTCCAGAGTATCATCTGTTGTAAGTCCCAACGGATCGAAAGCTCTGTCATGAAGCGCTTCCACATCTTCCTGAATATCCTTTAAGCTGATACCCTCGATACGGCTGACGGTGTCGGTAAAATAATTTTCAATAACATCGGTATCAATACCAATCGCCTCAAAAATCTTAGAACCCTGGTAGGACTGAATCGTGCTGATACCCATCTTGGATGCAATCTTAACAATGCCGCTGATAACCGCATTGTTATAATCATTGACTGCCGCATAGTAATCCTTATCCAACATATTAAGATCAATCAGCTCTCGAATACTTTCCTGCGCAAGGTAAGGATTAATGGCACTTGCACCATATCCAAGAAGGGTTGCGAAATGATGAACTTCTCTTGGCTCACCACTCTCTAAAACAATTGAAATACTTGTACTCTTCTTGGTCTTTACAAGATACTGTCGAACAGCTGCAACCGCAAGTAACGAAGGAATTGCCACATGATTTTCATCCACGCCCCGGTCAGAAAGAATAATGATATTTGTCCCCTCACGATATGCACGGTCCACTTCTATATAGAGGTGATCAATTGCCTTTGCAAGAGAAGTGTTCGTATAATATGTGGTCGGAATAACAGATACCTTGAATCCTTCTTCCTTCATATTCTTAATCTTAAGAAGATCTGTGCTTGTAAGAATCGGGTTATTGATCTTAAGCATCTTACAGTTTTCCGGTCTCTGCTCTAAGATGTTACCATCCTTTCCAAGATACACGCTGGTTGAAGTTACGATTTTCTCACGAATTGCATCAATCGGCGGGTTGGTAACCTGGGCAAATCTCTGCTTAAAATAATTAAATAATGGCTGATGCTTATTGGAAAGTACGGCAATCGGTGTATCAATACCCATTGCGCCGATGCCCTCCGCACCATTCAATGCCATTGGCAAAATGGATGTCTTAAGATCTTCAAAGGTATAACCGAAGGCTTTCTGCAGTCTTGCACGATCCTGCTTGTTATATTCTTCAACCTTCATATTCGGAATCTTAATATTCTTTAATTCCAGTAAGTTTCCATCCAGCCATTCACCATAAGCCTGTGAAGATGCATATTCTAACTTCAACTGCTCATCGTCAACCAATTCACCCTTCACAGTATCAACAAGAAGCATCTTACCCGGTCTGAGACGATCTTTCTTAACAATCTTCGTCTGATCCAGTTCCAAAGCACCGACTTCCGAAGAAAGAATCAGCTGATCATCATCTGTAATATAATATCTGGAAGGACGAAGTCCATTACGGTCAAGTACGGCACCCACCACATCACCATCCGTGAAAATGATTGATGCAGGTCCATCCCAAGGTTCCATCATCGTAGCATAATACTGATAGAAATCCTTCTTTGTCTGGTTCATCGCTTTGTCATTACTCCATGGTTCCGGAATCATGATCATAACTGCCAGAGGAAGCGGCATGCCATTCATAACGAAAAATTCCAGTGTGTTATCTAACATTGCTGAGTCTGAACCGGCACGATTGATTACCGGAAGAAGCTTATGCATTTCCTCACCCAGCACCTTAGAGTTAATGGTTTCCTCACGGCCAAGCATCTTATCTGCATTTCCTGTGATTGTATTAATTTCGCCATTGTGCACGATAAAACGATTTGGATGAGCACGTTCCCAGCTTGGATTGGTGTTCGTTGAGAATCTTGAATGCACGGTGGCAATTGCCGATTCATAATCCTCACTCTGGAGATCCATAAAGAACTGTCTTAACTGTCCAACCAGGAACATTCCCTTATATACGATTGTACGGCTTGAAAGGGAAACCACATAGGTATTTTCATCACTCTGTTCAAATACACGTCTTACCACATATAATCTGCGATCAAAGGCCAATCCTTTCTCCACATCCGCCGGCTTCCTGATAAAGGCCTGCATAATACAAGGCATACAATCCAATGCTCTCTTACCAAGAACCGCAGGTACTGTAGGCACCTCTCTCCAGCCAAGAAACTCAAGTCCTTCCTTCTCTACGATAATCTCAAACATCTTCTTTGCCTGGTTTCTCTTTAGTTCATCCTGAGGAAAGAAAAACATACCAATACCATATTCCCTCTCTTCACCAATATCAAAACCAAGTTTCTTCGTCTCCTTTTTGAAGAACTTATGTGAAATCTGAAGCATAATTCCAACGCCATCACCGGTCTTACCCTCTGCATCCTTACCTGCTCTATGCTCCAGGGTTTCAACAATCTTCAATGCGTTCGACACGGTTTCATGGGTCTTAATACCCTTAATGTTAACAACGGAACCAATGCCACAGTTATCATGTTCAAATCTCGGATCATACATGCCAACCGCTTCTCTGCCAACAGCTTTATTTACCATCCTACGTCACGTTCCTTTCTATTCGTATATTGTACCATTCAAGCTTTTTGTGAACTTGTTGCAAATATACACCCTGGTTTTGAAAAAGTAAACAAGAAATTTCTAGAAATTGTCTAACAATTCGACAATTTATCATTCTCATTTTGATTTATCTGTCTTCTTATTAAATTGTTTCGAAGTTTTGTCTTTAAAAAATTAAGAAAACTGCCTTTTTATCTTCCAAATTTTACGTCAAACCGCCTTTTTACCAAAAAATAAAAGGTCGAAACAATATCTCGACCTTTTATCTTTTCTTTTCTACTTAACATTATTAGTTTTTTTGTCCAAATTCCCGTATTCACTTCTTTGGAACAATGAAATTAACCGCATTACTCAGAATTTCGATCTCAACCTCCGAATGGTCTCCACCGAATTCTCCATCCAGCACCCAGGAGACATTTTCCCGAGAAGTTATCTTAATATGATTCGTCTTGGTATGAAAAATACTGCTACCGGTAAAATCTTTATTCACCACAGCCATAATCAGTTTGTTAAAATCGCTGATCTCATCCATTTTCTTGATAAATGTACATTCAAAGAGCCCATCATCGAATTCCACATTGCGCCCTGCGATATTTTTAAATCCGCCCACCGACATGGTATTCGTGATCATCCCATAGAGAAAATCACCTTCCACCCGATCTCCATTGGTTTCAATAATCATATGGGAAGGCTTAATAAATGGAATACTTTTAATTCCTTCAAGCACATATGCCTGGTGACCCAAAAGATTCTTATATTCCTGTGGGGTTGCATAAGAGACTTCCGTAAATGCACCAAATGCAGCAACATAGTTATAATATCTTCCATTAAATCTACCAATATCACAGGCACGCACTTTACCCTCTACAATATCTCTGGCTCCCTGCTCCATATCACTCGCGATTCCAAGACTCCTTGCAAAATCATTGGTTGTACCGCTTGGAATATATCCAATCAAAGGCTTCTCGCTCTTATACTCCATCACCGCAGCCACAGTCTCATTTAACGTTCCGTCTCCGCCACTGCAAACGACAATGTCATAGTTGCCTTCACATTGCAGTATCTTGTGATATCCGTCCTGCTGCGCCTTGGTTGGATAAATCGTAATCTCCATATCCGCAGCGCTAAAGATCTGAATAATTTTGGACAAATGCTCATTGATCTGCGCTTTACCGGAATTCGGATTATATACAAACAGCATTCTTTTCATGCCATTCACCCCATATCATATCTTTTATTCAGGTATTTACCAATTTCCCTGCCTCACGATCTTATCGGTCCCACTTATCACACAGTGCATTAATCTGATCCGTGAACTTCGCAAGATCCTTATTCGCGCCACCCTCGTTGTGTCCGATAACTGTAAGCAAACGTCTTCCTGCTGCCAGCAAGCGCTCAAAGACTTCATTGGCACGTTTATTTGTGGTACGTCTGCTCTTCTTGGTCCTATTACCTTCTTCAAGGCATCTGCCGTCTTCCAGACTGAAACATCCGCCGGTATATGGTGCCACCGCATCCAGACCATATTCCTCATTAAGGCATTTAACAAATTCATCACATACCGAATCCTCTCCATGTACCACAAATACTTTCTTCGGCTGTGGATGGAATTCATTTACCCAGTGAAGTAGTCCTTCCTTGTCAGCATGGCCGCTAATGCCTTCCATCTTCATAATTTCCGCACGAATTTCTACCTCTTCACCAAAGAGCTTCACCATACTGGCACCTTCCAGAATGCTTCTTCCCAAGGTTCCGTTCGCCTGATATCCGACAAAGAGAATAGTACACTCTTTACGCCACAAATTATGCTTCAGATGATGTCGGATTCTGCCCGCTTCACACATACCGGATGCGGAAATGATAACTTTCGGTTCTGGAATGAAGTTTATATTCTTCGATGCATTGCTGTCCACCGCAAGTTTAAGTCCCGGAAAGGTTAAAGGATTAATTCCCTGCCGAACCAGTTCCATGGCCTCCTCATCAAAGCAGGCGTCAACATTTTTCTGAAATACATTGGTGGCCTCTACCGCCAAAGGACTATCCACGTACACTTCAAAATCCGGAATATCCGTAATCATATGCTCCGCTTTAATTTTCCTGATGTAATATAACAATTCCTGTGTTCTTCCAACGGCGAAAGAAGGAATAACCAGATTGCCGCCCCGCTTTAAGGTTTTCTCAATAATTCCGGCCAATTCTTCAATAGAATCACTATTATCCTTATGTACACGATTTCCATAGGTGGATTCCATAACAACAAAGTCTGCCTCCGATACATACTTCGGATCCTTGATAATTGGCTTATTCAGATTACCAATATCCCCCGAAAATACAATCTTGCGGGATAAGCCTTCCTCTTCCATCCATACCTCAATACTTGCCGAACCAAGCAAATGTCCCACATCTGTAAATCGAACACTTAAGCCCTCATCGATCTGAATTTTCCGATCATAATCACATGGCACAAAATGGTTCATGACTTTCTCAGCCGCTTCCAGATCATACAAAGGAACGAACTCCTTTACTCCGGAACGACGTGCCTTACGATTTCTCCACTCCGCTTCAAACATCTGAATATGGGCACTGTCCCGCAGCATAATCTGGCAAAGATCCGTGGTTGCCTTGGTTGTATAGACTTTTCCACGAAATCCGTTAACGTACATTAATGGAATCAACCCGGAATGATCAATATGTGCATGGGTCAGCAAAATGTAATCCACATCCGACGCATTTACCGGCAATTGCTGATTTTCATATACATCATTGCCCTGCTCCATTCCGCAGTCAATCAGAATGTGTTTTCCACAGGCATAGAGGTAATGACAACTTCCTGTCACTTCATGATCCGCTCCCAAAAAAGTAATCTGCATACCGATTCCTCCAATCATAATCTTTTTATATACGAAAAAAGTATTTTGCGTGGCAATGAGCTGTCTTCCAGCACTTCTTTACGAAGTTTTGATACCATTCCTGCCACCTGCTCAATTTCATCTTTCGTTAGTTCTTCCTGTCCAAAATACGCCCTTACTATATAGTCTATTTTATCATTCTGTGAGCCATTTGAAAAGAATTTCAAATGATTTGAAAGAAATGTTTTTTGTTCCTCCACGCCAAGATTCTCCGGTATCGGATTTCCCGTAGCCTTTAATAGTTTTTCTATATACTCCCATGCCAGCACCGCTCTTCTTTGATTCGAAACTCCATCTTCTTCCTCAAGGATCTGCCTCCATTGCTGCCTTCCGGTATCCAGCCAGGTTCGATAAAGAAGGACAACACCGATACCAAAACCAGCCGTCAACATAAGAATCCCAAGGGATTTCAGGTTCCAAGGAAGAGGTGATGTCTCCCCATCCTGATCCGCTCCCTTCTTTGTCGGCTTTGGCATTTTCTCTTCTTCTACCGTTATACTCTCAGTCTCCTCTTCTGTTACAATGGTCGTTTCTTCTTCATTCAGGTATTCATTTTCCTGTTCAGTTGTACCTTCCATCTCTCCCCGATATTGTCCCGGCGTTACTTCAACCGGATACCATCCGTATCCCGGCAGGTAAACCTCCGGCCATGCATGTGCCATCTCATCCTTTACTTTAATTGTCACATACTCTACTTCCGTTTCGAAGTATTCCTCTCCGATTTTCTGCGTAACAGTCTCTTTTTCAGAAACTACATCGCGGGTCATATCCGGTGTGATCACATAACCTTCCACATAACGCGTGGGAATTCCGGCCTGCCGGAAAATCAAGGCTGCCGCAGAAGCAAAATAGACACAATATCCCTCATGACTTTCATTTAGAAAATACTCCACACCATCACGCCCCACAGGGACCTTACCCGGGGTCAGGCTATATTGATACTGTCTTTGAAACAAACTTTGAATCCCTTTCGCAAACTCCACGATATCCCGGTATTCATATTCCACCGGTTGAGATGCATATTCTTTCAGCAACGGAACCAAATTCTGCGGTACCTGCGTATATGCCTTACGGGCAAATGCCGCATATTTTTTCTCCGCCAAAATCACATCGATTAGTTCTTTTTCTTCTTCAACATAGGAATTTTCATCGTAGAGCAGATCCACACTCTCCCAGGATTCCTTAAAGGGCGCCTGAACCTGTGTGGCCGGATTCATCGCGTACACTTTAAATTCATAACCTCCTTCCAGGGTCCGAGCAGGAGTTACATCACTTGATTCATCAAGGAAATACCCTTCCAACAGTGCGTCATAGGGCGCATAGGTGAGCTTTTCCCCGGATAAATTGCGGATTGTAATGTTGTATTCGATCTCATCCCCATAGATCTCTTCCGGTTTCCAGCCCATCATATACGGGTATCCTGCTATGGCTTTTGCCTTCTCATAGGCAAGGTTCAAGGGGATCCGTGCTCCATGAAAAGTATCATCTTCCAGATAAAAACCGTGATAAGCCGATGTATCCACAGCCCACCCGTTTCCTATATAATTCGTATATTCCATTCCGCGAAGATATATACTGCCTTCCAGCACCGGCACCCTGACCTCCAGTACATCTCTCCCCTTAAAGGTAATTCCATCCCGGTCCCCAAATCGAGTATGATCGCCGGATACCATTTCATAATCTTCTTGCTCACCCCATAAATTTCCCCGCACAAACGACTCCATATAACCGGTGACGGAAGTTCTCCACTCATAGCGAAAGTTCATTTCCTCATATCGTTCCACCGGAATAATGACCGGTCCGACCACACTAATTATGAATACAGTCATACTGATTAACACCGATGCCCTTGCCGCATTATTATTCCCTCGGCGTCCCCTTTTCCCCATGGCGTGAAAACAGCAGCTGACCAGCCAGTAATTGACTGACAGTATAAGATATATTCTTTGAGGAAAATGATCCAGTAATATCCCACCTATTGTAAAAGGAACCGACCAAAAAAGGCACATCCACACATTTGTATTCCCGATGGTAAAGTACATCAATAGAACAATCAGTAGTACCGCGACGAAGATTAAAACGGTATGTTCATCCGGTGCATCCGCAATTCCCTCCGGATAATGCAAAAGTTCCATGGGCACATCATAATACTCGCTCATCAGGGAAATAATATGATTTACCACGGCCACAAAACTATAGTGCACCTGTTCAAACTGTACGATCCAATACAGGATCGCCCCCACAAAATAAAATCCCAAAGCAATCTTATGGAAGTTTCCTGACAAAAAGACCACACCAAATACCATCGTAAGAATAGATGGCAGCATCAGAAAATGGTAATCCTCACAAAATCCAAATGCTGTCATAAAAGACATCACCGTACCAACCGATCCCATCCAGGCCAATAGTACATACACGATATTGGATAAAACTATCCCTCCGTCATTGTTTCCATAATAGTAATAAATCCCCTTACCCATGAATCAATCTCTCCATTGCCATCTCCACGGACATCTCATCCAGCACACACAATACCCCCTGGTCCATATTCTCACATTCTTCCCCCCGGTGTTTTGCAAGCACTCCCATCGTCTTTTTGCAACACAATACTGCCGTCGCAGTTTGCTCATGTTCCGTCATACCGTCCACGCAGACAATAGAACGGGCAGACTGCGATATCCCGCCACCGGCCATATCTTCGAGAATCCCTAGCACCCCGGAAGCTTTTTCAACCTGACCTATAAATTCCTGTAGAAACTCCTCTTCCTGTTCCACAGAAACCCCATTAAGAACAACCCTTCTTCCCTCCGCAAGCATTCGGTATCCCAGTGAAAATAATACATCCTTACATCTTTCACTACAGCCTGCAACAAAGATTATGTCAACTTTCTCCGGAACCGTCTCAGAAAACTCTCGAACCAGATAACGATTCATCTTATAAGAAAGTTTCCAATGAATTCTCGACAGCCTGTCGCCTTCACGATAATCACGAATATCAAATACCTCCGAAGGATCATCTCCCGGACGGTCTGTTCGATATATCTTTGCCGAATCCGGCCCACCATCCCATTTTCCCGACACATCCTGTTCAAAGGAATATAACTTCGGTGTAATAAGAACTTCAACCTTCTTTTTCAAAATATATTTTTTGCGAAATATTTTCAGAATGTCATAAAGATATACCGCCTCAATCTCCACAGTCCGACAGCCGCATTGCTCCCCTGAAATACAATATGGCACCCGAAGACTGCGACTGCTTCCCATATACACCGGCATAATCCGACGTTTCTGATCCAGTCTCCAGTCAATATCTATTAATCCAATTGGCAAAAATGTGTTACAATGAATATCAACGATTACTTCGCATCCCTGTCCACGTTCTACAACATATCTTGTCTGAAGGACCTCCGGATGCACCTTCCTTCCTGCAAGTATCAGTTCAAGCAACAGCACCACAGGAATCATCAGTGCAATTTGCAATAGCAGTACCGGCAGATACGCATTATACAAGATGCATAATGCCCCTGTCTCCAGAAGAAATAGTAAATATAGAATTTTATTTCTTAACATTTTATCTTCCCTTATACTTCTTTAAACTTCTCCCAATAAGTTGTCAGGCTTTAACCTTTGGAGCCTTCACACTCTTCAAAATTCCTTCCATAATAACATTCACATTTTTCTTTTCCAAACGCGCACGATTGGAAAGTACTACGCGATGTGCAGTGACATCCACAAAAACAGACATAACATCATCCGGCAAAACATATCCCCTACCCATTATAAATGCTCTTGCCTTTACCATGGCACATAAGGCAATACTACCTCTCGGACTAATTCCAATGGCAAGATCTTCACATTGTCTCGTGGCTTTTGCCAGCAATGCAATATAATTATAAATGGCATCATGAATATAAATTTCCTCCACCATCTGCTTCATGTTGTTAAATCCGTCCCCATAAAATACGGGAACCATCTCATCAATTTCTTTTCTTCCGTTATTCCCTTTTAATATAGCTACTTCACTCTCTAATTCCGGATATCCCATAGACAAACGTACCATAAACCGGTCCATCTGTGATTCAGGCAACAGATTGGTTCCGATGGAACCAATGGGATTCTGTGTGGCAATCACAACAAAGGGGTTGGGCAGAATTCTCGTCACTCCATCCACCGTTACTTTTCCCTCTTCCATCACCTCAAGGAGAGCCGATTGTGTCTTTGCAGAGGTACGATTAATCTCATCTGCCAGAAAGAGATTGCACACCACTGCACCGGGCTGGTACTGCATCTTGCCACTCTGCCCATCATAGATACCAAATCCCACCAAATCCGAAGGCAATACATCCGGGGTAAACTGAACTCTCTTAAAATCCAGCCCAAGCACCCTGGCAAATCCCAGTGCCATTGTCGTCTTTCCAACCCCCGGAATATCTTCCAGCAACACATGTCCACCTGAGAGCATTGCCATCAAAACCTTATCAATAACATCCTGCTTACCAATAACAACACGATTCATCTCTCTTCTTATGGCATTCACAGCCTCCAAATAATTTTCCATTACTTTTCCCCTTTTCCGTGGCAATTCCAAGCCTGTCGGCCGCTTACAAAATCCCTCACTTTAATACATATAAGAAAACTCCACGGATGTTTTGACTTTTTGTCAATATATCACCCATGGAGTTCATAAAAACATTACTTTATTAATTGAGCTAATCTTTCCTGTACCTGCTCCATCATCTGAGTGTACTTTTCAAGTTTCGCTTTCTCCTCATCGATCTTAGCCTGTGGTGCCTTACTTACAAACTTCTCGTTGTTTAACATGTTGCGTGATCTTGTAAGCTCACCCTCTAACTTCTTCTCTTCATTCTTTAATCGTTCAATCTCTTTATCAACATCTACTAATTCCGCAAATGGCATGTAAACGATTAACTTTGGAAGAACGGCTGATACAGCATCATCACTAATACCGGTCTTATCGCCCTGTACAACGACTTCATTAGCATAGGCAAGTGTTGCGAAGAATACCTTACCATTTTCAAAGACAGCGCGAACCGCTGCATCTTCGGATACAACATAAACCTTGGCCTTCTTGCTTGGTGGTACATTCATACCGGTTCTTACGTTACGAATAGAACGTACCGTTTCCTTGATAATCTCGATACTGTTCTCTTCCTCAGTGAAATTAAACTCTTCCTTATATACCGGCCAGGAAGATCTCATAATGGTCTCTTCTTCGTCCTGAATATTGCAGAAGATTTCCTCTGTAATAAACGGCATATACGGATGAAGCAGCTTCAAAGAATTGATAAGAACCGTCTTTAACGTCCATACCGCAGCCTTCCTGGTCTGATCTTCCTCATTCCAGAGTCTCGGCTTAACCATCTCAATATACCAGTCGCAGAATTCTTCCCAGATAAAGCCGTTAACCTTATCTACTGCAATACCAAGCTCGTACTTCTCCATGTTATCGGTAACTTCTTTAACCACATTATTCATCTTCGAAAGAATCCACTTATCCGCTGCAGTAAGATCCTTCTTATCAAAATCCTTAACATCCATATCATTCATCATGATAAATCTGGATGCATTCCATACCTTGTTAGCAAAATTACGGCTCGCCTCAACACGCTCCCAATAGAAACGCATATCGTTACCCGGTGCGTTACCGGTAACCAATGTAAAACGAAGGGCATCTGCACCGTATTTTTCAATAACCTCTAACGGATCAATACCATTCCCGAGAGACTTACTCATCTTACGTCCCTGGGAATCTCTTACAAGCCCATGGAACAATACCTTGCCAAACGGCTTCTCACCCATCTGCTCATATCCGGAGAAGATCATACGGATTACCCAGAAGAAGATAATATCATAACCGGTTACCAATACATCCGTCGGATAGAAGTAATCTAACTCTTCAGTCTTATTCGGCCAGCCAAGCGTCGAGAATGGCCACAAGGCTGAGGAGAACCAGGTATCCAGTGTATCCTCATCCTGTGTCAGATGTGTGCACCCACACTTTGGACATACGGACGGCGCTGTCTTTGCAACAACGGTTTCCCCACACTCATCACAGTAATATGCCGGGATACGATGTCCCCACCAGAGCTGTCTTGATACACACCAGTCACGAATATTATCGGTCCAGTTATAGTAGGTCTTATCCATACGCTCCGGCATCAACTGAATATCACCATTCTTAACAGCCTCAACCGCCGGCTTTATAAGTTCATCCATCTTAACGAACCACTGCTTCTTGATCATCGGCTCAACCGTAGTCTTACAACGATCATGAGTACCTACATTATGTACGTGGTCTTCCACCTTTACAAGAAGTCCTAAGGCATCAAGGTCTTCCACCATCGCCTTACGAGCCTCATAACGATCCATGCCTGCGTATTTTCCACCAACCTCATTGATGGTAGCATCATCATTTAAAATATTAATTTCCGGAAGATTATGACGCTGTCCTACAGCAAAGTCGTTAGGGTCATGTGCCGGTGTAATCTTAACAACGCCCGTACCAAATTCCATATCAACATAAGAATCCGCAATAACCGGAATCTCACGGTCTGTTAAAGGTAACTTAACCATTTTACCCACAATATCTTTATAACGCTCATCATCCGGATGAACCGCTACCGCAGAATCACCAAGAAGTGTCTCCGGTCTTGTAGTTGCAATTTCAACAAATCGACCTTCCTCGCCAACAATCGGATAATTAATATGCCAGAAATGTCCTGCCTGCTCCTCATGCTCAACTTCTGCATCAGAGATGGAAGTCTGACAAACAGGGCACCAGTTTACGATACGTGATCCCTTATAGATAAGTCCCTTCTTATGCAGCTTACAGAAAACATCAAGAACTGCATCGGAACAACCCTCATCCATAGTAAAACGCTCTCTGTCCCAATCACAGGAAGATCCAAGTTTACGCAGCTGCTTTGTAATCGTTCCGCCATACTCTTCCTTCCATTCCCAGGCACGTTTTAAGAATCCCTCTCTTCCAAGATCATCCTTTTCAATGCCTTCCTGCTTTAATGCCTCAATAACCTTAACTTCTGTGGCAATACTTGCATGATCCGTTCCAGGTACCCACAGTGCCTCATAGCCCTGCATTCTCTTAAAGCGGATAATGGTATCCTGCAAAGTATTATCCAACGCATGTCCCATATGAAGCTTACCGGTAATATTTGGTGGTGGCATAACAATTGTAAATGGTTTTTTATCGCGATTTACTTCTGCATGAAAATACTTTTTTTCTTCCCAGCGGGAATATAATCTGCTCTCAATTTCCCCGGGATTATAGGTCTTTTCTAATTCCTTACTCATTTTCATAATCTCCTTTATGTTCATCTTATAATCATTGACTTTAACGAATTCAGCTGTTATGCCCTAGTCATCATATTTTTCCACAATCACCAGGATTTCCTGTGCAAATTCCGGATAATCCGCAATAATCTGACGAAGGGATGCCTTGGACTTTTCTGCCCGATCCGCATTATCCTCAATAAACTTTCGAAGGCCTCGTCTTCTGTCACTGTAATTATGACGAATTTCCACCATTTCCTTCGGATCAGCCAGCGCTCTCACCTGGGACAGCCAGATTCCGGAATCATACAGTCCTAATCCGGCCAGGATATTCGCAAGTTCCTCTTCATACTCGCTCATCTCCAGCGTGGCCTGTCGGTATTTTTCCCGGGCCGTCTTCGTCTCAAGATACTTCTGATAGAGATCCGCCAGCTCGTAAGAATTATGCACACCATACTTCTCACACTGATAATCAATCAGATTTCTTGTATTAATATACTTGATTTTGACTTTATTATGTAAGACAATGGCACGATTGACTTTCTTCTCCGTCAGGAGGATATTATAAATCGTCCTGCGATACAATATCACATCTCCCACTGCAAACAACGACGCAAAAAATAAAACAAGATACAGCGCGACGGCATATTCCCCATCAAAGGATGCATTGAGCACAAGAAATATACTAAATATTATAACAAAACACACCAGAGAAACAATAGTTATATTTTTTATTATTTTCTGCCGGGCAAGAAGTTCTCTTGTATCCATCTTCAACGCTGTTTTCTCACCGGTCAGCGCGCTCATGTCCTTCTTTATCATCTGAAGATATACTTCATTGTTCTTAAGATTCTTAATCACATCCACAAGATGCTCTTCTTCCTGCTGCATCTGCAGATAACGTGTTCCGGTAATCTTCTTCTCACCGCTAAAGGAAGCTTTCCGATCCACTCCCAGATCCACGATACAACGTGCAAGATAAGTAATCCGGTCCCGTATACTTTCCGTCTGTCCCTCGATGATCTGAATATCCGAAAAATAACTTCCCACAATCTTGTATTCTTTTTTGGCAGCTTCCACATTGTTATTACATTCCAGAATAATCTCACACTGTTCTACCACATAGCGATTGCGTTCCTCCGCAGACAGACCGGAAAAATCAACTTCTTCCAGTCTTGTATCTTCCTGATCCGCTGTGACCTCTTCCGGATCAATTCTTTTTCTTTTCCAGAAATCAAATAATCCCATCTCTTACTCCACCATATTTCACTAAAACCAGCCTACTTCATACAGGCAACATAATCCGCCTTCCACCGGTCAAAAACTTTTTTCAGCCCCTCATTATACTCTGCCATGTTGCCTTCGTTTCTAAGCTGGCTAATCCGGGCAATCTCGATATATTCCGGACTATCCATAATACTTTTCGCAAGCTCATCCATTTGTCCGACGCACTCACTCTTAAGGGCCTCATCCGTAATATTCTCATCCGTCTGCACCCCTGCAAGGGCCGCCGCCATATAATACTCCCGCAATGATTCCTCTCTCAGATTCATCTCATAGGCAGACTTAAAACATTCCGATGCCTGTTCAAAAAGGAACATCCTTCCGTAGGCCACGCCAATATTATGCAGCACATTGCCATAGAATTCATCCTTCATAAGATGCTCTTCCTCATGGAGAATCATCATGTAATTCTTAATGGCACTCTCATATTTTTCATTCATCAGAAAATTATCTGCACGCTTCTTGTATCGCTCCTCAATCTTCAAGGAACTGATGCTGTCAATCAATCCCCGTGCCTCATCAATTTCATCCTTCGTATAATAATCTGCATATAACAAAATCGTAATTACAATTTCCCGAAGCCCTGCATTCTTTTCCTTGAGAAATGTCAGTTCATCCGCCAGCCAGTTATCCCCGGTCTGTTCCTTCAGGAAACGAATCATTTCCTCATCCACAAAATCACTGCTTAACAAATATAAATTATTGTAAATGTTATAACACAATTCCTCCAGAGAATAGACATTCACTCCCAAACTGCACATATAATATGGTTTGGCAGCTTCCTCACTTCGACATAATATTATTCCGTTCATGCCTTTTCTCCTTTCTAAAAAAACTAGTCATTTGTGCCTCGAAATATTATACACAAACTTACAATTTAATATCCTGATATACGGTCTTACCCGTAGATTTGTAAATATCACCAAATCCCATATCCCGCACACTGACCTTACACTCCGACGCACTGGCAAAATCCAGTTCCAGCATCACCTTTGTCATACGCGGTGGTCTCTTTGGAAAATCCTCCAGTGAAATGACAATATCCTGATCCGGTTTACGTTCAATCGGGTGAACATGTAATGTAATTTCTTTGGCCTCGTCCACAATAAAACGCAATTTCTTATTTGCCATATACCAATTGGTTCCCACCTTCACAGCGCGGTACACCTTCGGTTTTTCACGCTCTACAATGTCAATATCTATATCCGACAGGATACGGTCCTCACAAGCCAGCACACGATTCTTGTAGTTGCCGCCATAGAAATGTTCAAAAGCCCCCTGTGCTGCTCCCTCGGCATAAAGATTCTGACCGATAAACGCTCTTCTTCGATTGGTTACCACCTGAACAAACTTATCCAGATGATCATATTTTTCAAATCCTTTTCCGGTGAGATAAATCGATGAGATCGAAGAATTCCCCATCATTTTCAATGCCAGTTCTGCCAGCTCCTTATCCACCTCTTCCGGATGATTCGAAGAAACCCGATCCTTTTGCGAATCTACCATAACAATGGTTTTACCATCGAAAATAGCATAATTCATATAGGAATAAGTCAGACGCCTGCCGCTATAATCAAACATAGCAACGCCACGCTGATACAGTTCTTCCGATGTATTCAGTGCCGTGTAAATAAAGCATTCCGTACGGTTAAGCAGCAACACATCTTCCCGCGGAATATCCATTCTTCCCAGTACATTGGTGATGCTGTCCAACAATTTTCTGCCGAACTGATCTACACAGATGGCAATTTTACTGACTTTCTCAATATCTGTCACACGGACACATTCCCGCACAATAAAGCGGAACAGACACTCCAGAATATCCGCAGGCATATATTTCTCATCGTCAATTTCAATAGGGCTTCCATCCAAAACCTTGTCAATGACATTTTCCACCTTCAGATATCCCCCCTCTTCGAAGTTCTTCCGACCGGTATCACCGAAGGCCCATTTGTTCTCGCCCTTTTTCTTATACCCTTCCGTAGGAATATCATAGGTCTGGGAGGCAAATCCAAGCATTACGGACTCCGGTTTTTCCATATCATTGGTCATATAGCTTGCCTGTATATATTCTTTGCTCAGATCAATTCCGATAATTAACTTTTTCGTCTCAGCCATACGCCGCTCCCCCTATGTTTCTTCTAAAAATCTTAAAACTACAACGGTTTAAATATCTCTCTCGACATCATATCCGACATAACATATCCATTCATCATCCTGCGAAGACTCTTGACATCCTGCAACTCCACACAAGCCAACATGTCATTAATCATCTCGTACTTGCCCCGGGCAACCTGATCCGTGACATTCTGATTACTAAGACTGCCACTTTCCGTGAGATCCTCAACTTCCTTGCGATGTTCTGTAATGTAATACTGAATGTTATCTCCATAGAACAGCACAAAACTCTTGGAGAAAATGCCTTCAAAAACATTCTCCATGGACTCCACAACATACTCATTCTGTCCATCCGTACTTTCTGCAACATAGTGAATGACTACTTCAGAATCCGGATTGGTGCGGTACTCAACGATGGTTTTATCCATAACCTCATGAGGCACCTCCACATATCCTGCAAATTTTTTGAAGAAGTTGAAAATGCGTTTCTTATCCACCATTTCGCTAATCAGCATTCGCGCAATGCGAATCTGTTCTTCAGTCAAGGAGATGGTTTCGATATCATCGGCATAGAATTTTAACAACGCCAGTTTACAGATATCAATAGTATCCATTTCCTCCCGGATGCGATGTTCAATGACACGGAACACATCCGTATCCACCACGATATCCTTGATAAAATAATTGTATGAATTATAGGCTATATAAGCCTCCACAACACGCTGTCTTGCACCGTGATTATAATAACTTTCGAAAATCTTTGCGAAAGAACCGTTCTGACTTCGAATGAACATCATCTGATACAATAACCGTTCTTCCAGATCGCTGGTATCAAGATCAAAATTTTTCGCAGCTTTCCACAACTCCACCATATCCTTAGTGGAACAATCATAATACCGAATCAGATAGCGAAGCACTTCCTCATCGTACTTATGTTGCTTGAATACAATTTCACAGATATTAAGAAGCTCCGGATCCTCCTCGTCCTCAAGATTCTTCAGAAGACTGCTGCACATACGCAGAAGGCGTTTTGCATCAACCCCCACTGCACCTCTGTTTCGGATAATCTCCATGGCTTTCTCATAATGACCATTCCGGATATGGGTTTCTGTCACCTTGATACGACATTCCTCATTCAGCTTGTCCAGATCCGGGAAGATATACTCCTCATCAAAATGATCTCCGTCATAATCCGCATAATAATAATCTATAATCTTCTCAATAAACTCATTGCGATAATGCTCGGACACCCTGGCATCCTTTGTTACACGCTTGTAACATTCCACCATATCCGCTTCCGAGTATCCGTATTTCTTACCATTTTCACAGAAATACAGGGACATCCACAGGTCATCCTTAAGGTATTTAAAAGCCAGCGGAATATATTTATCTCCGTCAAAGACCCGTTCCAGGCGGAATAATTCTTCCCCTGTATAACGGTTGCCAAAGCGGTCACCCAGCACAATTCCCGCGCCTTTAGTATAGAGATTCACATAGGCCTCGCCGTTGACCAGTTGCTTTGTCTGAACCTCCTCCAGTTCTTTATGCTTAACATATACGGTTGTCATGTCCGGATTACTGCAGGTCACACGGTAGCTGAACAAAATATTGGCCAGCATTTTACTGGTATCCTCATTGATCATGGATGGTTCCAGCAATTCCTTGTATAACATTGCCAAATGCATGTTAATATGCCCCTTGCTCACCTGATCCAGCACAAATCGTCCAATCTGATATTTGTAGATTTCATACTGCTGCGGATCATCCAAACGATTCGCATACACATTGGCATAGAGATAAGACTTTAAATTGTAATCCAAAGTACTATTATATGCAAAATACAGCAACAACAGCTTCGGCAGTGGCTGCATGGAACTCTTGTCACAGTAAGTAAGATAATTCTCATACAGATTGGTAATCCGAAGGTCTGCTTCCACCGCTTCCTTAATCCAATAAAACGCATTAGACGGAAGGGTATCATTCTTGATCATCATCTTATAAATGCTCGATAGAAGATTCTTATTCCGATTCTTCTCATAGAGCCTGATCAGAAGATTCCAATAGCCCTTAGAAAATGTCTTCTTATTGTCCGCAATCTCCGTCATATGAGAAAGTAACCGCTCACTGATCAATCCGTTGCGACTTGCAAAAAGAACCGTCTGAATCTCAAACTCATCAAATACCCGCAGAAGCAACGGCTGTTCCGAAAGAATCAGGGCTGCCTCAAGATACATCAGCGGGCTTGCACATCCCTTGTAGAACTGCTCCTTAATACGTACCAGTTTCAAACTACGGTTCTTCTCGTACTCCTCATCCAGATAGAATATTACCCACAAAATCCGCCAATCATCATGTCCCTCTTCATACAGACGCTTAACGATACGCATAGCCTCCACAGCATAGGCAGAATCCTGTCTGAAAAGAGAGCTGACATAAAGGTAATACGCATACACCTGAGCATGCTCTTCCACATTATTGGTCACATCATCACGCACATTTTCCAGAAGCCACTCCGCCTCATGGCGCTTTCTCACCGCAATTAGTAACTGTGCATGAACTAATTTATAAAACGGATCCTCATCGTCCAAAGAGCGAATCTTCTCAATTGCTCCCAGGGACTGCTTTGTCCACTGAGCCAGGTTAATTCGCTTCACACGGAAACTAAGATAGGACTCCAGCAAAAAACTCAAATTCTTCTGAATTTCCAACCGTGCCTTGCGGCTTTCGACAACCTCCGGTGCATGTTCCTTGCCCGTAGTGAGCAGGAACTCTACCTTAAGGGTCTGAAATGGTGTTTCAAAAAGAATCCTTGCATAATTTCTTCCTGCGTGTAACTTACTCTTATCCACAAAATAACGAAGTTCATATTTGCTTCCTGCGAAGCTCTCTTCATTAATCTCAGAAACCTCCGGGCGAAGGCAAGGATTATCGCTGGAGATCTTAACCTTAACTGCACCCCAGGTATTCTTAATCAACATAATCGAATCCGTCATAGAGGACTCCAGATTAAGATACTCCTTATATTCTTCAGAAACCCTAAGCTGAATACGGTTCTTTTTATGGATACTGATCAAAAACTCTTCCACACAATGGCGCACATCTCCACGCACACCGAGATACTTGGGCTTGTCCCCGTATAATAACAGCTCATACCGGTTTTTTAACTCATAATCATCCCGCAAAAATATTTTTTCAAAATTGTCCGTCACAAAGATCTTGTAGGCCTCATCCGGCTCCCCCTGTACAAGATTGGTAAAATGGAACAAATTCTTAATGGCACCCATGGAGGAATCCACAGAAGTATCAACCACCTTAAATGTAAAGGTCACGCCGGTCTCCCCGCCATTACTGATGACATTGAATCTTCCCTCGATCTTCTCCCCACGGGAAACACCTCTGGTATCCACACGATAACTGACCATATTGTCCACACCCACAAAGGTCGACTTGTCCATGGTAACTGCATGATTGGAAGACGACACAACACCCTTGATGTTCTGGCCGCCTACGGATCGGATATGTAGTTCTCCACAGTAGATACTGTTGATTCCTACCGTCTCTTCAATATTCAATTCAGATATTTCAATTATCGGCGGTTCATACTCAAAAGCTCCCCGCGCCAGTCGATTGATGGTATCCTTCATGACTTGCCCCACAAAAAATCATTATTTTTTATTGTACCACGAAATGCCCTATTCTCTCAAGGTCTATTCTTTGATTTGTTTAAAATAATCCCGAATTCTTTTCTCGTATCCTAAGTCCTCCGGCTGATAAAATGTATTTCCCACAACCTCATCCGGCAAATATTGTTGTTTTACATAATGATTCGGATAATCATGGGCATAAAGGTATCCTTCCCCATGTCCAAGCTTTGCCGATCCCTTATAATGTGCATCACGCAAATGAGCCGGAATTGGTGCCGTCTTATTCTGCCCCACATATTCCATAGCTTTTCCGATAGAAAGATAGGACGCATTGCTCTTTGGCGCACAGGCCACATAATTTACCGCCTCCGCCAGGATAATTCTGGCCTCCGGCATTCCGATACGTTCCACAGCCGTTGCTGCAGAAGTTGCCACCACCAGTGCATTCGGGTCTGCCAGTCCCACATCCTCTGCAGCACAGATCATAATTCTTCGGGCAATGAACTTAATATCCTCCCCTGCATAGAGCATACGGGCAAGATAATAAATCGCCGCATCCGGATCCGAACCACGCATACTCTTAATAAATGCAGAAATCGTATCATAGTGATTGTCGCCATCTTTATCATACTTCACAACACGTTTCTGAATGCAGTCCTGCGCTACATCCAGTGTCAGATGAATCTTTCCGTCCCCACTTCTTTGGGTGGTCATAATGGCAAGTTCCACCGCATTCAAGGCATTTCGCGCATCACCATTGGCTACATCTGCAAGAAACTCCTCCGCATCCTCATCGATTTCAGCTCTATAACTCCCCATTCCCTTCTTCTCATCGTACACAGCCCGATGAATCAACACCTTGATATCTTCCTTTTCCAGCGCCTTAAGTTCAAAAATCCGGGAACGGGAAATCAAAGCGCCGTTAACCTCAAAGTATGGATTCTCCGTGGTTGCACCAATAAGCACGATGGATCCGTCCTCCACAAAGGGAAGGAGGAAATCCTGCTGCCCCTTGTTAAAGCGATGGATCTCATCAATGAAAAGAATGGTGCGACGTCCATACATTCCCATGGTATTCTTAGCCTCTGCCACCACTTCTTCCATATCCTTCTTACCTGCCACAGTGGCATTAATGGACTTAAAATCCGCACTGGTGGTATGAGCAATAACCTTGGCAATCGTCGTTTTCCCCACTCCCGGTGGCCCATAGAAAATCAGCGAGCCTAATTTGTCCGCCTTAATTGCACGATATAATAATTTATCCTTTCCAAGGATATGCTTCTGCCCAACAATTTCCTCCAGAGTCTCCGGGCGAAGTCTTGACGCCAGCGGCGATTCCTTCCTGATACTATTTTCTCTTGCATATTCAAATAAATCCATAACTCTGCACCGTACCTTATATCAATATCTTTTCTCACTCTTTTTTATAAATTCACACTGGTACTATTTTACCATCTCAAGCTCTTTTCTTCAACTCACACCGATTTTACCTGCCGACATCATTTTCCCTCCTGTACCACGCCTGTCTGCCGAATCCATGGTTATCCGCTTAATCAATCAGGAGGTCATCCACCGTCACGAACACATAACCTCTCTGTTGCAGCTGATCCACGATTTCCAATGCTGCTGCCACCGAGGTGTCATAGATATCGTGCATCAATATAATATCACCGCTCTCCACCTCATCCACTACATAATCCACGATTCGCCTTACGTCACGGGTATTCCAGTCACTTGTATCAAGCGTCCACATCACTGCGGACATATCAATTTCCCCTTCCAGTTTGTCATTCCACGAACCATAGGGTGGACGAATATACTTCGGTTTTTCTCCGGTAATCTCCTCAATAATCGCATTCGTCTTATCCACTTCCGCCTGTGCGCAGGCCAAATTAATTGCATCCAGCTGTACATGGCTGTAGGTGTGGTTTCCAATCAAATGTCCGTCCTCATGCATACGTTCCACCACACTCTGTCGTTCTTCGATCTTTTCTCCCAAAAGAAAAAAAGTGGCATGAACGCCCCGCTCCTTTAACCCGTCCAATAGCTGCATCGTGGTTTTATAACCCGGACCGTCATCAAAAGTCAGCGCCACCACCTTTTCCTGACACACCACACCGTTAACCTTAACCGATTCATCCCCGGACGCATTCGCAGTGCTGCCATACTCCTGTATTGCAATAAGCATCACAGCCAGGATACCAAGAATCACAGCCCATTTCTTTCCAAAAAAAATCTGCATATATTCTTCCATCCATTAGGATTTTATACAATATATGCAGTCTTATATCTCAATTATTATCATCCATTACGATCAATCATTGATATCAATTTCAAATTCATCGTCCAGATTTTCCTCTACACGCTCTGAATAAGGTACTCTGGTATTAAACTTCTTATAAAAAATCGTACGAGGTCCATAACACACCGCAAAAATAGCAATTCCGGCATAATGAGTATAATCCTCTAACATTCCGGCCATCACCACGAACCATAAAAGTCCGGCAATTCCTATCATATCCAAAATTGCAAATTTATAGTAGGCATTTACCTGTTTCTTTGCCTTTCTGCGAAAACGATCTGTTACGACAGGTTCCACCAAGTCATTCAATACCATATAAATTGCAACCCATCCCGCAAAGATCAAACGATATATCCACTGTTGATGTAATTTCAAAGCCGTACATACAATGACATAGATAATTCCCATAACAATCATGGCAAATTCTATCATTGCACATACATTAATTCGTTTCTTTCTTGCCATTACCTTCTCCTTTGTACTCCCCAAGGCCTATTATAATATATTTGCCGTAAAATGGCAAACTTGACTTTATACGGAAATAGTGCTAATTATAAAAGCTGTATATTGAAAATTAAATAGTTAAATAGGCGTTTGCGAAGCTATTTATAATTACATAAGATAATGTTTGTGTATAATTATTTCGTGGCAATTGCGAGCCGTCGGTACTTGGGCGCCGTCCTTTGGCGCCTTATGTACCGCTACGGCACGGTTTAGTGCAAACATGCCTCGAAATAATATACACAAACTTATCTGTTGGTGTAATCTAAATAGCTTCGCAAACGCCTAAAGAATCAAAAATAGAAAGGTAATACTATCATGAATACTCTGCCTAAGGATCCTGTTATACTGTTAAGCTTTATCAATACCCAGCTTCGTGACAATTATTCAAGTCTTAAGGAATTATGTAATGCTTTCTGCATTGATGATGCCGGTGAAATCATAAACAAACTGGCTGCCATTCAATACACTTATGACAGCCAGCTCAATCAATTTATTTAACAACTGCACTCAGCTTTCCCTCTGAAAGAGTAATCAGAATCGTATCCTGAGTATTTATTTTGCCGGAAAGTATGAGTTTTGCAGCCAATGTCTCCACGGTCTTTTGCATATACCGTTTCAACGGTCTCGCACCATATACCGGGTCAAATCCATTTTCCACGATATAATCCTGCGCTTCCTTCGTCAACTCCACAGTCAGTTCCTTATCTTCCAATCTGCGATTAATATCCGCCAGCAATAACTTAATAATGCTACCGATATTGCTCTTGGTCAGAGGCTTAAACATAATAATTTCATCCAGACGATTGAGAAACTCCGGCCGGAAATGATTCTTAAGATCTGCCATAGCCATTTCCTTGGCTTCCTTGCGAATCTCACCATTCTCACCAATTCCTTCCAGAAGATAAGTCGAACCGATATTTGAAGTCATGATAATGATTGTATTCTTAAAATCCACGGTACGTCCCTGGGAATCGGTAATACGTCCATCATCCAGCACCTGCAAAAGCACATTAAATACATCCGGATGGGCCTTTTCCACTTCATCGAAAAGCACAACGGAGTACGGCTTTCTTCGAACCGCCTCCGTAAGCTGTCCACCCTCATCATATCCTACATATCCCGGAGGCGCTCCGATGAGACGAGAAACAGAGTATTTCTCCATATACTCACTCATATCCAGACGAACAATGTTACTTTCATCATCGAAAAGATTCTCAGCCAATGCCTTCGCAAGTTCCGTCTTACCAACACCGGTTGGTCCCAAAAACAGAAAGGAGCCAATGGGTTTCGTAGGATCCTTGATACCTGCCTTGGACCGGATAATCGCTTCAGACACCTTAGTAACGCCATCTTCCTGACCGATTACTCTCTTGTGAAGTTCGTTTTCCAGATGTAGTGTCTTCATTCGCTCTGATTCATTTAATTTCGTCACCGGAATACCGGTCCATCTTGAGATAATTCGTGCGATTTCCTCCTCACTGACACTCTCATGCACCAGGGACAGTTCTCCTGCCTTAACCTTATCTTCCTCCGCCTGTAACTGCTGCTTTAACTCCGGAAGTTTTCCATACTGCAATTCTGCTGCCTTATTAAGATCATACTCCTGCTGTGCAATCTGTATCTTGCGATTGATATCTTCAATTTCCTCTCTTAATTTGCTGACACGATCCACTGAAGCTTTCTCATTATCCCACTGCGCCTTCTGATTACTAAACTCTTCCCGAAGTTCCGTCAATTCCCTCTGAAGATTTTCCAGACGTTCCTTACTCAGATTGTCTGTCTCCTTCTTAAGGGCAGCCTCTTCAATCTCCAGCTGCATAATCTTACGCTGTTTCTCATCCAATTCCGTCGGCATGGAATCCAATTCCGTCTTGATCAATGCGCAGGCCTCATCCACAAGGTCAATGGCCTTATCCGGAAGAAAACGATCGGAGATATAACGATTTGACAACGTCGCAGCGCTTACCAGCGCTCCATCCGTAATCTTAACTCCATGAAAGACCTCATAGCGCTCCTTCAGACCACGAAGAATTGAGATGGTATCCTCCACCGTAGGTTCATCCACCATAACCGGCTGGAATCTTCGCTCCAATGCAGGATCCTTCTCAATATACTTTCTATACTCATCCAATGTGGTGGCACCGATACAATGCAACTCACCACGGGCCAGCATCGGCTTTAACATATTACCTGCATCCATGGCACCGTCCGTTTTGCCCGCGCCCACAATGGTATGAATTTCATCAATGAACAAAAGAATCTGTCCATCACTCTTCTTAACTTCTTCCAATACCGCTTTAAGACGTTCCTCGAACTCACCACGATACTTTGCGCCTGCCACCAGCGCACCCATATCAAGTGAAAATACCGTCTTATTCTTCAGTCCCTCCGGCACATCTCCCCGCACAATTCTCTGTGCAAGGCCTTCTACAACCGCTGTCTTACCAACGCCGGGTTCACCAATCAACACCGGGTTGTTCTTGGTCTTACGGGACAGAATGCGAATCACATTACGAATCTCCGCATCACGGCCAATCACCGGATCCAGTTTCTGTGCTCTGGCCTTTTCCACAAGATCCGTTCCATATTTATTCAAGGTATCATAAGTAGCCTCCGGATTATCACTGGTTACTTTCTGATTTCCTCTCACCGTAGACAGAGCCTGTAAAAACTTCTCCTTATTAATCCCCATCTCTCGAAACAATTCCTTAACTGCACGATTCGGATTCGCAAGCATAGCCATAAATAAATGTTCCACAGAAACATATTCATCTCCCATGCGCTTTGCCTCATCCTCTGCATTGATAAGAACCTTATTCAGATCCTGTGTCATGTAAAGTTCACCGCCCTGAACCTTCGGGAGTTTCCCCAATAACTCCTCCACACGGTTCTTAAAAAGTTCCGGACTGATTCCCATCTTCTCAATCATCTTCACAATCAAGCTTTCATCAATGGTGAGAAGACTATACAGCAGATGTTCCTGATCCAGCTGCTGATTTCCATATTCATAGGCAATCTTCTCACATCTCTGTGTTGCCTCTATGGACTTCTGTGTAAATTTACTGATATTCATAATCCACTCCCCCTTTACTCTTAAACATCTAATTTGTTTGTATCATTCTATCTGTTCTACAAAGAATATAACACATATATTTAAAAAGTCAATAACTAAAATAAAAAAAGTAAAAAATATGCAGCCTAACAGCCGCATATCCTTTGTTTTTCAATATTATATCCCTTTTCAGACTCTTTCACTCGTCCAATTAACATCGCTCTTTATCAAACGAGCCGGTGTTCCGGCATACATCCCATTGGCTTCCTCCAGAACCTTATTCACCAGGGAACGGGCACCAACAATAACATTTTCCGGAATGACGCTCCCTTTAAGTACCATCACCGAATCCCCCAGCCAGACATGATTTCCGATCTTAATATCTCTGGCAGCATTGATCCGTTCTCCCTTTGCATTCAGCACTGAGTGACTGTCCGATGTACGAACCTGTACTCCGCCGGCAAATAATCCATCGGCTCCGATTGTAATGTTCGTTCCCTCCAATGCTGCCAATTGGCTTCCTTCAAA
Organism: Lachnospiraceae bacterium; assembly: GCA_051877855.1. GTDB lineage: Bacteria > Bacillota > Clostridia > Lachnospirales > Lachnospiraceae > MGBC120314. The sequence continues at coordinate 101,932 of JBJEJH010000032.1, forward strand.
GAAACGGTTATGTTCTCCCACTTCAATAGAATTACCGTCATCCTCCAGCCACAAGCTGCAGTGATCGAACCCATTAGCTGCACCAATCACCAGACGATTATTGTTTCCATGAATCTGTACGGTGAGGTGATCCATTTGCACAAGATCAGCAATCACAATTTCATTATGTTCACCATCCACCCGGATTGTAACTTTCTTCATCAGCGAACTTCCCACCGACAGCCGGTTACTTCCCGATACACGAATATGGTTACCTCCCAATATTTTATTGTAACAGCGCAGAATCCATCCGAATTTCTTCGGATTCTTCTTCATCATATCTTTGAAACTCATATATCTCTCCATGCACTCCGATTCTTTATGACCATGCTTTGATTGTAATCGTTTCCATGGCATACGTCAAATCAATTATGTCCTAAGACGTTCTTCTAAGGCATTTTCTTTACGCAATATACACGTTCCGCTTTCCCTTAAATCCCTGAATCAGTTTCACAGTGGTGATTACCGCTGTAATTGCCTCCGCCACGCCAAAGGCCATCCATACCCCAAGAAATCCCATCAGTTTTGCCAGAAGGATTGCAGTGATCAAAATAACCACAACACCCCTTGACAGAGATACCAGAAGTGCCCCTTCCGCTTGTTCCGTGGCACTTAAGAACCCTGCCCCCATTATATTATATCCGGCAAAAAGAAACCCAACGAAGTAAATTCGCAGTCCCTCATGGGCATACTCTGCCATAAGTGCTGAATTCTCACTATTAAAGATCAGGACTGCAGCATCCGTAAATGCATACACAACAGCAATCAAAAGCAACGCTATACCAAGAACTGTTTTCAAACCATAACCCAGTAATTTTTTCTGTGATCCCTTGTCCCCTCTGCCATAGCACTCACTAACCAGCGGCTGTGACCCTTGCGCCACACCGTTGAACAAAGCCGTTGCTACCATGGCATAATTAGCCACCACACCATAAGCTGCCACGCCAATATTTCCCGCTATGTCAAGAATCAGAAAATTATAGGTTGTGGTAATCACACCGGAGGACAATTCGCCAATAAACGAAGCAACACCCAGACGGCAGGAACGCCACAACAACCTCATGGATGGTAACTTCCAGACAAAACGAATTGTATTTTTCTTCTGTAGAAAATGCATACTGCACACAAGAATGCTTAAAATAGGTGATGCCACTGTTGCCATCGCTGCTCCGTCCAACCCAAAATTCATCACAAACATAAAAATATAATCAAACAGAACATTTGATAAGCTTCCCGCAATGGTGCCGACCATGGCCAGCGTAGGTGCATTATCATTACGAACAAATGCACTCACAATATGATTCAACATAAAGAATGGTGCAAAGCTTATAAAGATACGGGTATATCCAACACCTAACCGGATAATTTCTGCATCGCCACCCATCCATTGAAGAATTTTCTCCGGAAAGAGAATTCCCGCCAGCACAAACCAGACGCCAATAATCAACGCAAAGAATACTGCATTCGAAAAATAACCATCTGCGCTCTCATCCCCCTGTGCCCGAAGAATTGCAAACCTGGTTGCCGCACCCACACCCATCATGGCGCCAAAGGCAAAAATAAGATTAAATATGGGTAGCACCAAATTCAATACTGTAATACCATTGGATCCCGCTGCCTGTGCAATAAAGAAAGTGTCCACAATAATATAGCAGGATATTCCAAGCATACCCAGGATATTCTGGGACACATATTTTATAAAATGTTTAAAAATCGACTCATTCATCACTCACTCCATATACTATTCATTCCGTGCTTTTGTCAACATTCCCACGGGATGCCCTGTCCGTAATGCACCTCCGAGTCCTATCCATATGAAAAAAATCGGCAACACCGCAACATTATTCAGCCCTACAATGGATTGAATAACATATCCAAGAATTGCAGCCAGAAGTGCAATTTCCTCCGAATCATCCGCAGTCGGGTTTTCACCTGGATTTTTCTCTCTGATACAATTCACCAGATTCTTTACCACCGTTCCGAGCCAGATAAGATAGCTCGTTACACCTATTATTCCATGACAAAGCAGCATGCCCAAAAACTCATTATGCGCATTATTATAGGTTGCTCCGTTACGGAACGCATAATCTCCAAAAAAATCCACCATCTTTTGTCCGATGCAATCCGCACCACTTCCAAAGATCTTGCAAATCATCGATGACTCCGAGAATATCGTAACACAGTTCTTCCAAAGGAATCCTCGTCCGGATCCCCAGTCATCGTCAAAACGAAAATATCCCAGGAAACGTCCAAAAGGAAGTATCAGGTTACTTCTCGGAATATAAATCATAAAGGCAACCAACAATGCAACTCCTGCAATCAGAATTGTGACGTGAATACCAAATCGACGTTCCTGATTAGAACAAAATTCGCCCTGCAACACACCCTGTTTCTTAACTCTTATTCCAAGAATCACTCGAATACTAATTAAAAAAACAAGCAGCACCCGGGAAAACAAGGATTCAACCAGCACACCAGCCACCGCATCAAAGGAAATGGGATCCTTAGGCATCGCAAATGCACCATGATAACGGAACACATTCGGTCCCGCACATTGTATCATGAAACCCAGCGCAAGCAGTATAATTACCATATCAAGAACACGTAGCTTTCCCTCTTTATTCTTGATGGTCCATGGAAGCGTCAGCCACAATGCAGGAATAATTCCAAAGAAGTAATTATCCGACAAGGAGAGATACCCTGCATAGAAAAGGATACCACATACAAAACCATAATATATCCTTTTGTTTCGAACCTCTTCCAACACATAAAAGATGCAGCTTATACAGGTTGCCATCAACAATATTTCTGCATAAATAGTCTTCTGTCCAATCCCGGCATAATAAAAGTAGCGATCCTCATAAGCAATCTTTGCGTGCATATAAAACAAATCGAAACCATAACTGTTTATGATTCCCCACAAGGCACTAATCACAGAAAAACCTAAAAACCATTCCAGATAAAATCGTAAATCCCGTGAATCGTTTCCGATGGGCTCCACACAAACTGCCCCAAGCAGTAGAAGAAGATAGGTAATTATACCATTGTACTGTGACCATGCGCCACACACACTGACTTTCCAATCATCAGACAGAATCGTAGAAATAAGAATACATCCTGCAAGAACTCCAATACTTGCGTATCGCACCCCATCCAGACGAGACATGCGGTTCTCTCTTCTCCACACAAAAAAAGGCTTACACATACTAATTCCAAGCAGTACAAGCCCCGCAATCATCCAACCATATTTGTGAACGACCAGATTGCGATAGTCGAATCCTCCCATAAGCTGATATGGTCCCAGCATAAAAAGAAGAAAAATATTAAGTTTTCTCCGGCTATTCTTTAACAATGCAAAATTTTTTCTCGTTCCGGCCACCTTACAAATCTTCTCCATTCCTATATCATCTTACCAGAATTGTACTCAAAACCACATACCGAGTCAATAGAAAAACTTCCACTTCAAGCACCTCCGCTCTTCTACTCTTAAAGAATTCTGCCAGTATTAGCTTTTATAAATATGCTCATATTGCTTACCGACGACAATCCACTTTCCTTTCGGTTCCGAGTTTTGGATATAAGAAGTTCTAATATCCGTCACAAGTCACAGAAAACACCGAAAGGAACGTCGGATTATCAGCTTCACCTATTATCATATTTCTAATCGATTTGTTATCTTCCATTAAGTTTATCTACTCAGACTCCCAGTTTTTCTGCAAGCTTCTTCAATTCATCCTCCGATAATTCGGTAAACTCCATGATCTCCTCAAAAGGTTTGTTTGCTTTTAACATCTTTTCTGCCACTTGGCTTAATCCCATCTCCAGTCCCTTTCCAAGTCCAATCTCAATGCCCTCGTTCCTGCCTTCCTCCCTGCTGTCCCTCGCAATCAGTTTTTCTCTCCGCTCAAATGTAAAATCCAAAACTGCCATCTCCAGCACCTCCGCTCTTCTACTCTTAAAGAATTCTGCCAGTATTAGCTTTTATAAATATGCTCATATCGCTTACCGACG
>JBJEJH010000033.1:0-31800 GCA_051877855.1 Lachnospiraceae bacterium
ATTTGTTCTAACCTTTCAAAATTCTGTTGTGCAATCTTATCATTGCATTTCCACATTTTCTGCAAATCTTCCCGGGTCTGACTACGAAGCCATAATAAAATTTCTTGCGTCTGATTTACATATTCCGGGATACCAAGTGGATCTATGATATCCTGATTTTCATTCATCTTCTTCGCAGGAGACAAAATAATACGCATTATGATAACTCCCATTTTTTCAAGTTATACTTAATTTTCAAAGAGAATTTTTGTCCAACAGTTTCCCATGCAGATTATCCACACAGATTGCCCCAAATGGTGCCGTAATCAAAATGGACAATACCGCAACCGTTAATACAATCTGCCCGCAGGCAAGTCCCATGCCAAGCGGAATTGCTCCAATCGCCGCCTGTACGGTGGCTTTCGGCGTATAGGCCAGCATACAGAACAGTTTTTCCTTCCTGCTAAGATTCGTCTTAAACAGTGAAACTGCCACACCACACATTCGAAAACACAATGCACCGGCTACCAGAAGGAGTGCAGCCACCCCTGCGGATACTGCATACTTTAAATCCACCGTTGCACCCACAAGAACGAATAGAAAGACCTCTGCCGCCACCCATAATTTGTTATATTTAAGCGACAATCTCACTGCAAGCACCTCATACTGTTTCCGGATGACAATTCCAAGACTCATGATTGCCAGAAGCCCTGAAACCGGTACAATGCCCTCCAGTCTGTTCTGTACCTCCAAAAGTAAAAAAGAAATGCTGAGAATAATTAAAATCTTGACCGAATCTCTCATGTGAAACTTCTTAAAAAACGCCACAAGCACCATGCCGCACACTGCACCCAGAAGAACTCCCAGTACAATGGAAACCGGTATCTGTAAGAAACTGAATGCCGATACCGCTCCTGTTGCCGCAAGAGATGTCAACGCCGTAAAAACAACAATGACAAATACATCATCCACGGATGCTCCCGCCAGTATCAGTTGCGGTATACTGTGTTCCTTACCATAACCTTCCTCGATCAACCGAATCATCCTTGGCACAATGACCGCCGGAGATACTGCTGCCATGACACTTCCCATGATTGCCGCCTCAAGCGTACTGACCCCAAGTAACACCGGAGCCAGAATCACCACTCCAAGGATTTCTGCACATGCAGGCACAAAACACATAAGAATTGCCGGTCTTCCGACTTTTTTCAAATCCGATATATCTAAGGAAAGTCCTGCTCTTGTAAGAATAATAACCAGAGCAATCTGCCTTAAATCCGCAGATATGTTTAAGATGGACGCATCAATAAGATTTAAGGCATGGGGACTTAAAATAATACCCACCAGAATCATTCCAATCAGCCCCGGAAGCCTAAATTTTGAAAAAATGCCTCCCAGAAGCAGTCCCAGTAATAAAATCAACGCAATGCTTGTTAACATGCCAAATCCCCCACTTCTTCTCTTTTCTACATTTTACAATGCATGACCGGATGACGCAACAGAAATCGCCCTCCTCTATCGGACAAAAAAACTGCCACAGGATTTTCCTCCTGTGGCAGCTGTAAACTGCTTAATTTCTTCGCTATATTACTGTGCAGACGGTGCCGTCACACTATCCGGATCTTTTCCTTCCATTGCTGCCTGGATCTTTGCCTTGGCAATGGCAACCTGATTGTCATCCACATATACGACGGATCTATTATCTCCAGTCGTATAGCAATACTCTGAACCGGTAACACCGTTAATCGAATAAGACTTAAAGGTCCATCCCTTACTCATATCTTCCAACTGTGCCTTAACCAGCTTTGAAAGCTGATCCTGTGGAATATTAGTTGTTACAAAATTCTGTAAGGAATCCATAATTCCCGTGTAATTCTGTAATAACTTCACAGACAGTGCCTTATCCGCAATTGCCTGAATTACAGCAACCTGATTCTTAGAACGTTGGAAGTCTCCATCTGAAAACGCATGTCTTTCTCTTGCGTAAATCAATGCTGCATAACCATCCATATGGTTCATACCCTTTACGTAGGTATGGGTCTGAGCATAAGACGTAAATGCATAGTCTGAATATACATCAATTCCGCCAAGGGCATCTACTAACTTCATCATACCTGTAAAGTTCAGACGTACATAGAAATCAATATCAATATCATACAGAGCTTCCAAGGTTGACATCAAACAACCCATACCCTTGTTACTTGCATGTGTTAACTTATCTCTCTGACTGCCACTGTTGGTGCCATCCGTCATGTAGAACGGAACCCAGAGATCACGCGGAGTAGTTAATAAGAATATCGTACGTTCCGTCGGATTAACCACTGCTAAAATATTGGAATCCGAACGTCCTGTAGAAGAAACCTTACCCTCTGTATCCGTACCGGAAAGCAGCACGATGAAACTTTCATTGGTAATTTCCTTCTCCGGAACTGCAATCTCCGGTGTCTTATCCTCGATTTCCTTGGTTCCAAGAACCTTGGTATCCGTTGAGAATGAAACATAATTCTCATCCATCGTTGTACGGAAACCTTCATTGAAGATAATTGCCTGAACATCACCTGCATAAAGTGCTTCAACAAGGCGTGACCAGTTCTCATAATCCACGGTTGCAACCGTTGTTTTGCAATCGGCATTAACATGATCGATTGCTTCCTTTGTCAATTCTTCGCTAAAGGAAGAGTTAATACCATAGGTATAATTCGCCGTATCCTCGATACTCTGTGCGGAATCATTTGCCAAGACCACGATGGACATGACATCCACTTCCGCATCCGGTTTGGTAATGGAGCTAAGCACACCATTCGTCACTGCCAGGAAGTAACATCCGACAGCCATTATAATACTTAGGACAACCGCTACCACCTTTCCAATCATATGTGCATTCTTCGTGAATTGTGATAAGAACACATACATCAGAATCAGTAACAGTACAACAACAATTGCCACCACATATAATGTAGGCAATACATTTAAGTACATCAACAGTCCCATAAATACAGCCATAAATATAACAAGCATCGCTGTAAGCGCGAGACCAACAGTTCTTTCAATCTTTCTTTTTTGTCTAAGTTCCTTCTTACTTAGGCGACCATTCTGACCTTTACGGCCCGATGAGTTTGCCATACTCACACCCCTTTCATCAATCTTTACAATTATACAACATACTCCTGTAATAATCAAAGTATTTTTGCTTTTCTACCCCAAAATTTAAGAATTATGTCATATTTTGTAATAATTCTGTAAAAAACTCCGGATTTCCTCCATATTTCCATGAACCGACCCTTGCGTCATCTGGGCACTACCCCCGCCCTTTCCGGCAAATTGGTGATTCAGTTCCTGGCTCAGTTCTCTCATATCATACTGCTTACTTCCAAGCACATACTGAAACCCATCCTCCTCATTTCCATTCATTGCAACACAGATATTTTCCGTCCTCTCCATGGCTGCATTGACCAACACACGGAGATATTTTAATTCCAGTGTTTCCTCATAAAGGAACACCACAGGATTACTAAAATCAACATCCTGAAGTCGTATTTTAATATAGAGATCCAGTATCTTGCCGGTTCTGGAACGTTCCGTATAAACCTGTTCCCGAAGTCCTGCCACCGCATTTACAAGCTCATGAGGGTTTGCCGAAAGCATCACCGACAGTTCATGGACCGTATGATCCTTCTCCTTATAATCTGCCAGTGCACGGAATCCCGCAACCAACTGAAGTCGGGTACCACCTTTGTACCGCTCTGAAGAGATAATCTTAATAATTCCGATTTCACCGGTGGTACATACATGGGGTGCATAGCAGGCGCAGACATCATAACCGGGAATAATTACCAGACGTACTAAGCCGGGGTTATCCTCCTTGTGACGATAATCAAGTTCTGCAAGCTCCTCCTCATCAGGGAAACGTGTTTCCACCACAAGATTATCCTTAATAGCCTGATTGGCAGCACTTTCAATCATATAGAGATCATCTTCCGTCAGTTCCCCATTGTAATCCACGGTGACAACATCATGTCCGAGATGGAATCCTACATTGTCATATCCATACACTGAGTGGATAATTCCGGAGACAATGTGCTCGCCGGTATGCTGATGCATCCGGTCCAGACGTTCCTCAAAGTCCAGTCTTCCCGTAGCTATACTGTCCAGTTCCAGCGGTGCATTGGTCCAGTGATAGATTACTCCATCCTTTTCCTTGACATCCAGCACTTTAATTCTTCCATTCAGTGTTCCCGTATCCCCGTACTGTCCGGCGCTCTCCGGGAAAAAGGCAGTCTGATCAAGCACCACCTCATAGTGATCATCCACCAGTTCACAGGCCAGCACCTGTGCATTAAATTCCTTGATATAACTATCCTCATAATACAGCTTTACATCCAGATCATCCATTAACATTTCTTCTACCTTCTCCTGTTATCAAAATAGCAGTCCAAACCGATCATCCAAAACTAATCCGCCAATATAATTCCGAAAACATCAAAATATACTTTCATAGTAAAGTATTTTCCAAAGAATGGCAATTATTATTTATAAATTAACGAAAAATCTTTCTTGAAAAAAAGAACCGGGTGACATATAATTTTTCACATATTATCAAAATGAAAAATCTTAGATTGAGGTACCATTATGAATAAAAAAGAAATATCTGAAATTAAGAAGCAATTCACCCCGGATCGTTGTTCCATCACACGTATCTGCGGTTGTTATGTGGATCACGAAAAGCAGATCCGGACACAGTTAAAGGATGCATTTCTTGCCCTTCCTCAGGAAGAAATGTTTAAGTATTTTAACATTTTCCGTGGGACCCTCTCCGGTAGTCTTGGAAAGAATCTTTTGAATATGGAATTTCCAACCTATACCGAAGCAGCAGGAGGCACCCAGGAATTTCTGCTCCGCCTTCGAAACAGCCAGTTAAAGGATGATGATCTTCTGCAGGAGTTTTATCAGAAAATCATTGATTCCTACAATTACGGAGAAAATTACTATATCGTACTGATTCATGCAGTTTACGATGTTCCGGGCAAAGCCAAGGACGGTATGGAGATGGAAGACGCTTCCGATACGATCTACGATCATATCCTGTGCAGTATCTGTCCGGTAAACCTTGCCAAAAGCGCACTTTGCTACAACGAGGAACACAACTGTATCGAAGAACGTATCCGCGACTGGGTCGTTGATGCACCAATCCACGGTTTCCTCTTCCCTGCATTCAATGACCGTGCATCGGACATCCACAGTCTTCTGTATTATTCCAAGAATCCGGAGACTCTGCAGCTGGATTTCATTGACCAGATGTTAGGATGTAGTCAGCCGTTAACCTCCAAAGGTCAGAAGGAAGCTTTCCAAACCATCATTGAAGAAACTCTGGGCGAGAACTGCGACTTTGAAACGGTCAAAACGATTCATCAAAGTATTCAGGAGATCATGGAAGAACATAAAGAAGAACCGGAACCAGTTGTATTTGAGAAGAACGATGTAAAGCATCTGTTAGAATCCACCGGTCTTTCGGATGAGCAACTGGAGTCCTTCGACTCTCATTTTGAGGAATCCGTTCTGGACGAGAAAGCCGTATTTTCTTCCGCCAATGTGGTCAATGCAAGAAGTTTTGATATCAAGACACCGGATGTAGTCGTTAAAGTTAACCCGGCCATGACCCATCTGGTACAGACGCAGGTCATCGACGGCCGCACCTGTCTTGTCATCGAAATCAACGACAACGTGGAAGTCAATGGAATTAATGTAAGAATGAATAATAATCAATAATCATAATAAAGTTCCGGGGGAGCTGTCACTTTAACGAATGAAATTTTGTGAAGTGGCATGCTCCTTTTATTATGTAGGCGAGGAATATTTTAAATCGAACAGCAGGGGAAATTGAGTTAATGCAAAATACATGCCATAATATTGCGATTCCAATCAAATCCGGCATAGGCATTGGGCAAATATTGATTCCCTATGCCCGTACCGGCACTTCAACAGCTGATTTGGGCTTATTGTGGCATAGGGATTGGGCAAATCGCGTTTTCCTATGCCCGCATTGGCATCTCAGCAGCTGATTTAGGCTTATTGCGGCATAGGAATTGGGCAAATCGTGATTCCCTATGCCCGTACCGGCATCTCAACAGCTGATTGGGGCTTATTGTGGCATAGGCATTGGGAAAATCGTGATTCCCTATGCCCGTACCGGCACTTCAACAGCTGATTTGGGCTTATTGCGGCATAGGAATTGGGCAAATCGCGTTTTCCTATGCCCGCATTGGCATCTCAGCAGTTGATTTGGGCTTATTGCGGCATAGGGATTGCAAGAATCGCGTTTCCCTATGCCCGCATTGGCACTTCAACAGCTGATTTGCGCTTATTGCGGCATAGGAATTGGGCAAATCGTGATTTCCTATGCCCGTACCGGCACTTCAACAGCTGATTTGGGCTTATTGCGGCATAGGAATTGGGCAAATCGCGTTTTCCTATGCCCGTACCGGCATCTCAGCAGCTGATTTATGCTTATCAGGGCATAGGGATTGGGCAAATCGCGTTTCCCTATGCCCGCATTGGCATTTCAGTAGATCCCAACAAATACTTCACCTACAATCAAAAAAGGCATACCACTTCACGAATTTTCATTCATCAAAGTGATATGCCGCTTTTTATTATACATTGAGTATAAACTTCTACACAAATCATATACTTATATATTAATCATAAACTTGTTAACAAAACCATAGCAGGTTCCTCCCACGACTCCCAATAACATCCGAGCACGACTCCGATATCATCCGAGCACGACTCCGAATATCATCCATGCACAACCCCGAATACCATCTGCGCATGATCCCGATACATTCCCAACATTGACATTCTAAGGCCGCTCCACATTCTTAAATGCAATCATCGGACCAAAGTAGGTCACCACCGCAACTGCCAGAGCAGCAAACACTGCCAGGGTATTGCTCTGCAGCAACGCATACACACCCTCATAGGTACCATAGGTACAGATACCCATAAACAATGCACATCCTGCAGTCACCAGAAATGTCTTGCAAACTTCCTGATGATAATCTATCGTCTTACGGATCTGAATCATATTCAATATGCCCACAATAACAGGAAATGTCATATACCCGATAACCAGAGCATATGGTCCAAGATCTGTAAACTTAAGCATACCTGCAACCATTGCCACATGAATCACCAATGAAATAGCAGAGTGTATAACCGGACAATTCATCTTATCCAATGCCTGCAAAATCGAGCTGGTCACTGTGGAGATTGCATAGAACACCACTGCCAGTGCGCCAAGACGCAGCATAGCTCCCCCCGTCACATAATCCAGCCGTGGGAAAATCATGCGAACCACAGGTTCACCGATGACAAAAAGTCCCACAGAGGAAGGAATGGCAATCATCATGTCGAACTTAATCACCGAATGGATCTTACTCTTCACTTCCTCCACATCATCCTTTGCATAGGAATGGACAATACTTGGCAATGCTGAGGACGCCAATGCCGATGCCACTCCCATAGGAATACTGATCATCAATACATAAATAGAATTATACACACCGGAACTTCCCGAAATCACCTCCGAAGTAAATCCCCTGGCATTCATTATATTTCCAAAAAGAATGTCATCAAACACTGCACTGATCTGATAAAATGTCTGACCCAGAATGATCGGAATCGTTGTAAACAGAATCATCCGGTAAATCTCGCCCTGAGTCTTCTTTCTTTCCTTCAAAAATGCACTGCCCCTGATCATAAACGCCTTACTTACAATGCCATATATGATTACGGTGGCAAGGGCGGCAACGGCACCGAAACAGGTACCAAAAGTTCCGCCCATGGCACCATAACCCGCAATATTCGCCGCACCAAGATGCGCATTCACCAAAATCATCGCCGCCACAATACTTACAATGGCATTGACAATCTGCTCAATAACCTGAGAAACCGCGGTAGGAACCATATTGCCAAATCCCTGGAAGAATCCCCGGACAACGCCAAGAATGGCCACAATAAATACCGTCGGCGCCAGTACCCGAAGGGGCATCTCAATCCCGGCATATCCCGAGTACACATGATTTGCCAGAAAGCCCGCGCCAAAAAACAGCACCAGACAGGCAAGGCCTCCCGTACAGCAGGCAAAAATCAAGGAAGAAATAAAGATCCTTCTCGTATTTCCATATTCATTTTTCGCAAGACATCCCGATACCATCTTTGATACCGCCATAGGAAGTCCATAGGACGACAGAATCAACGCAATATTATAGACATTAAAGGCAACCGAGTAAACTCCATTGCCTTCATCACCAACAATATTAGCCAGAGGAATGCGATAGAACATTCCGATGACCCGGACCACAATACCTGCCACCGCCAGAATCGTTCCCTGACGCAGTATACTATTTTTTGTTTCCTGACTCATGCTATTGCTCCATTTTATATAGAATTCATTACTCACTCACGAGACTGAAATTAGCAAGATACCAATTACCCTTGTTCTTAACAAAGAAACATTGAAGCTTCGTATCGTAACCGATGTTACGGGAACCTCCACGATAGGATACGTGGAGATAATAGCTCACTTCACAGCTAAAACAATCCTCTCCGTAACGCACAAAGTCCGTGATTTCATCCTTTTGAAAATCATAAGTGTATTCCTCGTTCCACAGATAAAAGCCCGTGCCCGGAATATCACTGAGAACCTGTCGCGCTTTGCCCACCATGAAACCGGTAGCATCCGAAAGACTTCCCTTATTGATGATATAAGTACCGTAGGCATGTGCCATCTGGGTAATACGTCCCCGCACCTCATTTAACAAGGCTTCATCCGTTCCATAATCATAACATACAGCGTACTGCGCATCCTCCACCTCGACGATGTTATCTCCCAACACGCTTATCACAGGTTCAAAATGCAATCCCTCAATCTCATAGATATTATACCCCGGAATTTGCTCCACATAATCACCGGCCGCACCGGCAAGATCCACTTCTTCAGTCTCCTTAAGATCCTCCGGTTTTACCGGGATGCCATTGATCTGAACCTGTGCATTTAATGGCACCTTGATATTCACTGCATCCAGAATATCCATATAGCCGTCAAAGGATACACCGGACATTTCCCACACCGGGAACCCATGTCCATTCTTACCCACTTCGGAAAGTTCCACCCGGGCAATCTTCTTCTCACCGGCATACACCTCATAAACCGGCGTCGCATTGGTATACTGCCCCGTCAGTTTCTCGAAACTGACATCACTTTCTGCGACTTGATTTTCAAACCAGGCCTTCATCACATCCGAAGTTTCATAAACGGAAGTCTCTGCCGGATACTTGTCAAATGTTCCACCGATATGTTCGGCATCAAACTCCGTCAAATATCGCTCCATATTCACATCCGACATGCCGGCCTCATAATCAATGAGAAGATTCCATACATAACCCAGTCCCGCACCGATAACTCCAATCAGAATTACGGAATAAACCAGTAAAAAAATCACAAATCCACTTATTTTACGCTTCTTCATTATTCCACACCTCCTACCAAAAATGCTGTAGGACAAGATCTTGCGCCCCATGGAGAATAAGGATGATTAATAATCTCTCCATTCAGGCAGATCTGTGTGGAAGTACCACCGTCCATAGTGGATGCATTAACTGCACCGTACTCATTCATTACATACATAAGATCCGAAAATGATGCACCAAGGCTGTTGGCCTGTCGTCCATCAATGGCAAGTAACAGTACCGCACCATCGGCTCTCTGTCCAATGGCAGTTCTCGGGTTCAGTCCACCGCCAACACCGGACACATTCTGCAACTCACCATTTACGATAAGAAATGGCCCAATATAACTGCTAATACTTACACAGTCACGAATACCAAGATCCAATGCCTGCTGACCGGTCATATTTCCCACCACCAGAACATTGTCCTGTGTAAATCCCGTCACATGATAAGTTCCGCTGACTTCACCGCATACCATTTTGCCCTGGGTGATCACAAGACCAACCGGCTGGGATGCGTCCGTCACTTCACCGTCCACGAACTCACCGCCATTAATCCCTGCAACAGCACCGTAGTTGGCGCACATTTTATCCACCTGCATGCCGGTTCCCGTACCAAATGTAGGAATGGTTCCCACAAACACGCGGGACGGGTCATGAATGATCAACATTTTACCACAATAGGTATCACCCTTAATATCAACTTCCTCAATATCCGGCAGGTCCGAATCTGCCTGATCCGAACCCGTCTCCACGGTAACCAGAGAGGAATCGGTAATCACCTCGGTATCCTTGATGGAATTATTCTCCTCAATCTGTGCAATTTCCTCATCGGTATAGAACCAATTTGCCAGAAAACCGATGGCACTGGTCTCCCGCACCGACATAACAAATAATTCTCCGGCTTTCTTCGAAGGTCCGTAGACCAGCACACACATCAATGCGTAGATTCCGCCCACCAGTATCACGACGGTCAGCAACAATGTAATCAGGACTCTTCCTGCCCATTTCATGATCTTCTTCACAGCAATAAACCTCTCGTTCTGTATAATTAATTGTTTGTGTAAGCGCTCACTCGTTTTGCAAATGTCTATGTACGAAATACCCACGCGCGCTGAATCTTAAAACTGATGAAAAACAACAGTGTGTCGATAACCGCCTTGGCAACAATCGTTCCCACATTCCCCAGCGCCATCCAGTGGGTCACGGCATACACCAGACCGAAGGAACAAAGCATCTGGATCACACAGAGCACATAATAGCGCACCACAGTCTTACCCATGCCTTCCTTCGATTCAAACACCGCCTTACGGTTAAAATTATAATTATAAAAGGACGAGATCCCACGCGCCAGTGCTGTTGATATGAAAATTGCCAATTTATCGCCCAGTCCCGCCGTCAGAAACTTTATGACGGAAAAAACGAACAAATCAATCAGACATGCAGACAAGGATCCCAACACAAACTTAAATATAATGGCGTATATCTTGAAGGAATCCCGAATGGGATGAAAATGCGTTGTCTCATTTTCATTGATATACACCGTCTGAATCGTTACTTCATCGTAGGGAATGTGATTTCTCTTAAATTCCAGAAGCATATTGGTCTCATACTCGAAGCGCTCACCGGACACCTGACACATTCCGGAAAGATACTCATAAGGAATTGCACGAAGCCCGGTCTGGGTATCCGAAATCTTCATTCCACAGGCAAATCGGAACACAAAACTGGTCATGTGATTGCCAAAACGGCTCTTAAATGGCACATCTTCGGAATTAAAATTGCGCACACCAAGAATCACATGATTCCTCTTCTCCTCCATCACCCGGGCACAGTTTCGGATATCCTCTGCACGATGCTGATTGTCACCATCCACCGTAACCACCCCTGCGATATCCTTACGATTTTTCAAACAATATTCAAATGCCGTCTTAAGAGCGCGACCCTTTCCACGGTTGATTTCATGGTGCAGCACGGTACACTGCCCAAGTTCCTTTGCCTTGTTAAATGGCTCCATATGATCCGCATCACTGCCGTCATTCACCAACACAATATCATTAAAGCCGGTCTCAATCAGCGAATTCACTACCATCATTAATTTCTCATCAGGATTCAAGGACGGAATAATAACTGTAACCACAGAAATACCTCCAAAATCGTATAGTACATTTTATTATATCATTATGCCAATATAAGGAAAAGATTTTTTTATTTATTTTTGAAATATAGGTAACTTATACAAACCCTGCGGAATAGTATGTATTGTAAATCATTTTTGGAGGTCTCGATATGAGCGACTTATCAGCAACTTCATGTGGATGCGATAATGGATGTGGTTGTGGAAACAGCTGCGGCAGTAATTTCTTTAACATGGGAGGAAACAACTCCTGCATCTGGATCATCCTCTTACTCATCTTCTGCGGCGGCAACTGTGGATGCAATGGAATGTGGGGTAACAATAATGGATGTGGATGCGATAACGGTAACAACTGCTGTTCTATCATCATCTGGCTCATCATCCTCAGCGTATTCTGCAACGGCGGATGTGGATGCTAATTAGCATCTTGCACAAAAAGCATTATCTTTTAACATTCTCACTTCATTGGGAGGGCACCACTCATTCGGGTGTGTGCCCTTTTTTCAGACATATTTGTCCCAGTGGCGCATAAGATATACCAAATGAATCCCATCAGTAAATGCAAAATCATGGATAACAAAGACCTTATTGTAACCGAATTCGACCTAAGAACCACACAGGGCAGCACACAAATGATCAAGGCTCTCATCCCGCTTCTTTCCCCCTCGGAGCAGAAAATAATCTCCATCATGGTGCGCATCTGGGAACTGATCCAGACCGTCCGTTTCTTTCAACGAGAGGTTTTCACCCTGCAGGAATATTATTCTTCTAAAGACTCCATGTCCCCCTCCGGCAGCGAAAGGGAGGCTGCCATAAGACCCGACGGCATAGATCTTGATATGCTAAAACACATCAAGAAATACTGCTCTCAGGAAAATCAGCAGATGATTGACATGGTACTAAACTTCATGAACATTTCTGAAATCATGAAAATGAGTAATCTATGGGATGAAAAGGGCGGTGGTCTTGGGGGATTAGTCGGCGGACCGGGAAGTCTCTTCGGATCCGGTGGTACAAATGGCGACGGGGATCATAGTGGCAATTCCGGTGCAGACTTCGCCGCACAATTTGCCAATATGATGAATCTTTTCCGGACTGCCGATGCCGTTCTTCCCAATGGCAATAACCAGACCGGTAGCGAAAACAATCCTGCCAAAACCGAATCCGGTCCGGAATGTGAGAGTGACAACATATCACATTTCGGCGGTTTATCCCCCGAGAGTCTTATGCGTTCCATGATGTCCGGGGAACAAAAACAACTATACGATGATTTTATAAAGGAACTAAACGAAACGGAATCGTAAAGAATGGTTTAGACCAGATAAGAAAGAGGTATATTTTTATGGAATTAGATGCAAAGAAGCAGAAATTGATTGATGACTTTATGAATATGTCAAAGGGCAGAACTTCTGACGAAATCCTGCCCCTCATCTTAGCTGTATCACAGAAAGCAAAACAAATGGGAATCTCCTTCACCAAGGAAGAAACCCTGCACTTTGTCAATGAATTAAAAACAAATCTAACCGAAGCCGAGAAAGCCAAAGTGGATATGTTAATGCGAATAATGATGTAACTTCCCGTGGCAGATCTCACCCCAGCCACAGTCGCCGCACACTTCGCCAAAACGCCCTGCGTCAACAATACATCTCTGAATACGTTCTTGAAAATCCTGATAAGAAAGAACTTCTCCGGGCCGAGTCTGTGTCATCTCCAACACCCTCTGATCAAAGCCACAGACTCGCTCCTCACTGTCGCAGTACGTTTCTTTCCGGTGAAGGCAGCAAGAGCAGATCTCATCCTGCGAACTTACAATCTTAATTCTCCCACCATTCTGCAAACGCCGAATGACCTCCGTCATATGAATCACAAATTCTTCACTGTACCCTTTTCCTTCAAAATGTCGAATACACAAGCCATGATGTGGCCGAAGTCGAATCAGTTCCATATGGATCACCTTATAAAACGTCCTACTCTCTTTTCAAGAAGAATAGCTAATGCAATCTTAAGCACATCCCAGATAACGTATGGGAATACGCACCAGGAAAGCGCTGTCATCAGGCCAACTGCCGCATTGGTTCTCGCATAAACAACCATAAACCAGACCGTACCAAAGGCATAACACACAACCAGTCCAAGAAGCATGGCAATGGCCATCATATATACTTTCTTCCCACCAAACTTCAGGACAAGACCGGTAACAACCGCCGATGCAAGAAAACCGATAATGTATCCCCCGGTGGTTCCCATCAGTGCACCAAATCCACCGCTAAATCCTGCAAATACAGGAACACCCACTGCGCCTATGATAATATAAACAAGAACGGCAAGAAAGCCTCTGCCAAGACCCAGAACAGCAATCGCCGCAAACACTGCAAATGTCTGCAGGGTAAATGAAATTCCCCAAGGTGTCGGAATGCTGATCCAGGAACAAATTGCCATCAATGCAACGAACATACCTATGTAGGCAATGTCGAGAGTCTTAAGTTTTTTTTCGCTCATTTTAATAATCTCCTTCTGTTGCCGTGACATACTGAAAACAATTCGGCAACAAGGAGAATATAACACACCGGGTTTACATTGTCAACCTATTTTATATTTATAGGTTGACAATCTCTCTCGTCGTTGATCTTTATTTTAAACCATCCGGCAATACGGCCTGTATCTTCATAGTGTCACACTACTCATACCTTAAAGCGTCAATCGGATCCATTTTAGCCGCCTTATTGGCAGGATAATATCCAAAAAACACACCGATAATTACGGAGAAACTTACGGCAAATATAATTCCCGGAATGGACGGCGATGCCTCAAATCCAAGAATGGATGTTGCCACCACGGAAAGTCCAAGGCCAAGGGCAATTCCGATAAATCCTCCTACAAGACATATTACAATGGACTCCATGATAAACTGAAACCTAATGGAACCATTGGTTGCGCCCAATGCCTTTCTTGTACCGATTTCCCTGGTACGCTCGGTGATGGAAACCAGCATAATATTCATAACACCAATTCCTCCTACAAGTAAGGAAATTCCGGCAATAACTGAAATTGCAATCGAGATCGTTGACAACATTTCCGTCATGGAGGAAATAATGGTGGACATACTAAATGTACTGACCTCATAGGAATCATTATTGCGATAATAGTTGGTATTAAACCAATCCTCCAGACTGTCGCATAAGCTCTCAGCATCCATTCCGCTTGCCGCAAGAACCGTAAACTGCGTGTAACCGCTGGTTTTGTGATTCTGATTACGCGCTGCCTCAAGAGGCATGTAAACCGTGGTAGTAACCGTTGTGGAATCTAACCCTGCATATGTAGCATTCTCATCATAATCATACACGCCTACAATTGTATAATAATAATATTTGTCATTCACATAAACCGGAAGTTCACTGCCATAGGCCTTCGTATAATCCTCTCCGAAAAGCTCTGTTGCAAGATCATCCGCCACCAGCACCACCCGCTTACCTTCTTCCTGATCTCTTGCGGTCAGGGTTCTGCCACAAAGGATTTCAAGCTGCTGATTCTCGATATAAGCTTCATTTCCACCGGTAACAATAACATTTGCTTCCACTCCATCAAGAATCGCTGTACCGCTCCCCACACTTTCTTCCAGAAGAACCGAAGCCACCTGCCCCTCAAATTCATCCAGAAGTTCGCTTATCATTTCGTCACTAAGATAATCCTCATCCTTCATGGCAGAATTTCTGCTAAAGCCCTCAAATGTTCTTCCGGATTCTGTTTTCTGGGTCTGGGTTGATTTACGGGATAATCCCACGGTGATATTGTTGGATCCCATATCCTCCATGGAACCGGTGACGGAATTACTGATGGAATTACCTACGGACATAATAGCAATAACGGAGCCGATTCCGATAATAATACCAAGCATTGTCAACAGGGCTCGCATTTTATTCGCCATCAGACTTGAAAATGCCATAAAGATATTTTCAATTATAAGCATTCTACGATTCCCCCTCTTTCACCGATGATTGAGCCATCCTTCAAGGTTATAATTCTCTGCGTTTCCTCTGCCAGTTCATTGGAATGGGTAATGAGAACGATGGTCTTGCCCTGTTCTTTATTTAACCGATGAAACAAATCCATGATGAGACGCCCTGTAGCGGAATCCAGCGCACCGGTGGGCTCATCCGCCAGAATGATTGCGGGATCATTGGCCATGGCCCGGGCAATTGCCACTCTCTGCTTCTGTCCACCGGACAACTCATCCGGCTTATGTGCCATTCTCTGACCCATTCCTACCATTTCTAACAGTTCCATGGCTCGGGTTCTTCTTGCCTTACGTCCCACATTGCCATATAACATCGGCAGTTCGACATTCTTAAGAGCCGATGTTCTTCCGATCAGGTTATAGGTCTGAAAAACAAATCCGATCTTTTTATTGCGGATGTTGGAAAGTTCATAGTCCTTTGCCTTGGAAACATCCGTACCATCGAGAAGATAATTTCCTTCCGTCGGCCGGTCAAGCACTCCAATGATATTCATCAATGTGGATTTTCCCGATCCCGAGGCACCCACGATGGAAACAAATTCTCCTTTTTTCACTTTCAGATCGATTCCATGAAGAATTTCCAGTTCATTGGGTTTGCCCAGATAAAACTTCTTAACGATACCCTGAAGGTCAATCATAACATTTTCTTCCATAAGAACCTCCCGACTAATTACGTGAACCCGGGCCGCCCTGACCGCCACTCGGGCCACCTTGACCGCCGCCGAGACCACCTTGGCCTCCACCGGATGGCATACCGCCGCCCATATCTCCTCCCGGCATGGTAAATCCAAATCCCATATCGTCCTTCGATGAACCTGTATTAATAAGTGTCACAGGAAGCACAACTTCCGTTCCCTCGGATATACCATCACCGCTTATTTCCACATAATAATCCGTTTCCAGACCCTTGGTTACCTCTATTGTCTTTTCTTCTCCATTTTCAATAACCGTAATGGTGCTCTTACCATTCTTACCGGTTGTGACACAATCATAAGGTACAACAAGGGCATTTTCTGTACTCTCAAGCTCTATACTTACACTGGCAGTCATTCCTGTTCTTAAGAGGGTCTGTGCCTCATCCAATGTAATCTCAATCCGGTAGGATGCACTGGAGCTCATCTGGGTGGAGGAAGAGATCACCGCAACATAAGTTACCGTAGCCGGGATTTCCTCATCCCCTGTGGCATTGGTCTTCACATAGGCCCTCTGATTTAACGAAATGCTGTTAATATCGTACTCATCCACCGTTGCTGTCACCTTAAAATGCTCATTATCTAACATTGTAAAGATTGTTCCCCCTGAAATTGTATCCCCTTCTGAAACCTCTATGGATGCAATCACACCACTGGTTGGAGCGGTAATAGTGCAGGATTCAATCTGTTCCTGATAATCCTCAATCTTGCTAAGTTCACTGTCCTGTGAAATCAGCTTCTCGGACAAAACATCCTGTTCATAGGTTTTCTTCGCCTTCTCAACCGCTTCATCATAGGTTTCCTTGGCATTTATAAGGGAAGTTTCCGCGGAAATAAAGGAGGTTTTCGCGCTCTGATAGGACTTTACCGCCTCACTTTTGGCATTGTAATTGTCATCCCCCTGCTGCATTGCATCAATCGCTGCCGAAAGCAAATTCTTCGCATCCTCTGCTCCGGAATCAATGCCAAACGCCCCACACGCTACAGCAAATGCCTCATTGTATTCTGCTGCCTTGGTGTGATAATTCGTCTCAGTTGAATTATATGTTTTCTGAGCCTTCTCCACCGCATCATTATATTCATCCAACGGTGTGCCCTTGAGGGCATCCAGCTGTTGATTGACCGTGTAGTTATTCTGTGTTTCTGCCAGGGATTTTTCAAGATCGGCGGAATCCAGACGGCAGATCACCTGACCTTCCTCCACATACTCTCCCACCTTTACCGCAACTTCCGTTACCTTCACATCCTTCAAATCACTGGTAATGGTGCGGGAGTCAACACTTTCTATGGTTCCCGTCACACTGATGGAATTGGACAAATCCATCCTGCTGACCTTGGTGGTTGAAGTCATTGTTTTCTGTGTCATGGCCTTCTGGGCTTCCTTCCTCTGGTTGTTCTTTCTGATTACACTGACTGCCACAACTGCTATCACTGCCAGTATGACAACACCAATAACAATCTTGATGATTTTCTTCTTCCTGGAATACGTACCGCTCATAAATCCTCCTAGATGATATAGTTTGATGATATTTTATATGATATTTCCAATCTTATTGGTAAAATGTGTAAATTGTATGAAAACTTTGTGAAATTTCAAAGAGTCCGCAAGCGGACTCTTGTGCCGAGCGCGGTCGCGAAAACAACATCGACCTTATACGCGCGAGTGCACATCCTCGCGGAGCGTTTTTGTTGTATAGGATTAGGGTGTCAAAAGCCCGTTATGGAGAATTTAATAGCAAAATGAGCCTTTGACACCCTAATCCTATACAACAAAAATGCTGCAAACCATTTATAAAAATGATCTGCAGCATTCCGTGCATTCTATATTTCTCCCTTTTTCTTAAGGTATGCTAAAAATCCATCACATCCCTCTACCACATCCTCATAGGTTACATCAAAATTTCCCGTATACCACGGGTCCGCGATATCTCTGTCGGATCCCGCAAAGGTAAGGAACTTATACACCTTCCCCTTCGGATCACCTTGAAGCATCCGGTTAAGATTCCTAATATTAGCGGCATCCATGCCTATGATATAATCAAACTCATCATAATCCGACAGTGTAATCTGCTTCGCCCTGTGGGGCACCACCGGAATTCCTACCTGCCGGAGCTTATTCACTGTACCATAATGCGGAGGATTTCCAATTTCCTCCCTACTCGTTGCACAACTGTCTATCACAAAGCGATCTCCCAACCCCAGCGCATTGACCTTGTAGGTAAATACACTCTGAGCTAAAGTCGATCGGCATACTATCGTGTACATACAACAGAAATTTCTTTCCTGCTATTATAGCCCCTGCTACTAAATCCAATTCTATAACCAGATCCTTATTTTCCAGTACTGTAATTTTCTTTGTATGCTCGATAAGGAAATCTATCTTATTTTCCTCCACATCCAGAGTTTTAATAAACTCATCCAATTCCTCATCTAAGTTAGCTAAGATCCTCTCGATCTCCTTTATATCCTCATTATCCTCTACAGGAGCTAAGAGCTTTTTCTTTTCCTCTATCTTACCCTCAATATCGGCATACTTGCCCTTATAATCCTCCTTAGATATGATCTCCTCCAGATAAGCCTCTAAGAGCTTTGCTCTCTGCCTCTCCAGCTTTTCCAGCTCTTTCTCTACCTTAGCATTACCAGAGGTATCACTAAGAGAGGTTTTAAGCTGATTAAGCCATTTTACAAAATAGCTCCTAAGGGCTTTTCTATCTACCTCTATCTCACTTGTGAGCTCCTTGTAAACATTCCTAATAGCTACGGTAGTGGTGCCTGTACCCTCACAAACAATATCCCCTTTAGCATACTTAGCGGAGCAAGCCCAATGATAATAGGTTTTCTTTTCTCCTGCCTTGTTTCTCTGGGAGCTTTCTCTCCTCCAGAGTACAGATCCACACTTTCCACAGAATATTTTACCGCTAAGAGGATCCCTGCCTACATTCTTACCTCTACCATTATTTGATTTAGCTTTTAACCTTGCATTTACACGATCAAAACGCTCCTCCGATACATAAGCCAGCTCTGGAGCTGGTACTCTTACAAGATCTTCCTCTGGCATCCTCACGATCTTTTTGAGGTCAAAATCATGATGATATTTACCCAGCACAATTATACCCTTAGCTTTCTCATTTTTCAATATTCTAGCTATGCTTTCAGAGGTAAACGGTTTTCCTACAGAGTTTCTATATCCCATGTTGTTAATATCATCCCTAACCTTGCGGATACTATCGTATTTTTCGTATAAATCCCATACGATCTTACATACCTCTATTTCCTCTGGCACCTGCGCCCATTTACTCTTTTTACCGCCCTCACTTCTCTCTATAGCATAGCCCAAACTCTTACCATTTCCCATAGCTGATAACTCCTCTCCATTGAGTGCTTTCTCAATTCTCCGCTTATTTGAATTATTCAATTTTTTAGACAGGTTCCTACTGTATTCCTCTGCGATAATAGCCTTTATACCTGTTATCAGAGCATCCTCCGATGGAGTGAAAAACTTACTATCCAGATACATATACAGCCTAAGATTATTCCTAACCAGATTATCTACAAAAAGGTACCAATCTAAAGTATTTCTCTGCAATCTATCTTGATCCTTGCATACTACAATATCAAAGGATCCGCCCTCCATATCATCTAAGAGCCTCTTGTAATCACTCCTCCGCTTTGTAGTAGTACCGCTCTTACCCTCATCTATGTACTCTCCTACAAGCTCCCAGCCCTGCTCCTTAATAATATCTCTATTCTCCTGTATTTGCTTTTCCAGAGCGTTTAGCTGTTTTTCTTCTTCCGTGGATACTCTTGCATAAAATACAGCCCTTAACTTTCTCATCCTGTAGCCTCCTTTGTGATCCTGTACGCCTCTTTTTTGAGTTCTCAATTAACCTAATCACATTTAGGAGAAATTTTTATACATCCCTTATATAAAAATAATGAGCTAAGGATCCGCTCCCTAGCTCACTCACTTATGAGGATACCGCTATAACGCTCTGTAAGCCTCATACAGCCCTCTTTAATTTTACCCCTACACTTTATCGGCTAATATGGTATAGGTGCCCCTATAGCCCCTCCTGTGGGTTTCTATCCTTACGCTCTGCCTCTACCTGTTTACTAAGTACGCTACAGGCTCTCTCTAATCCCTGTAAAGCCTCTATAAGCTCTTGGCTCATCTCATCCCTGTATTTCTTAATATCATTGTGGATCTGCTTTTCCATGCGCTCTGCCTCTGCCTGTAAAAACAATAAATTACAACTATTCGGATATGCTACTGTAGGCTCACTCATTCTAGGCACCTCCTTAATATTCTGATAAATCCTCTGGGCTGTGGATCCTCTCCCATGTGGCTCTTATCTCATCTGCTAAGCCCTGTAGCTCCTCTGGGATAGCCTGTAGCTCCACCAGCTCCCCCTCTGGGCTTATATCCATGTACTTATGGAGCTCTACAGGGATCCTAAAACCTGCCTCCTCCAGCTTTCCCTTAGCTATTATCTTCTTTACCTCCTCTAAGCTGGGCTCATTTGCCTCAAACAAGCCCTTTTTACCTCCTGTGTATCCGTGTTTTCTCATAATATCCTTAATGCTCATAGCTTTATATTCCTCCTGTATAACAACCTAATCACATTATACACTATTCCTAAGATATGAGGCGTAAAAAGTAGAGAGTGATATTATAACCACTCTCCAACCAAATAAACCCTTTATTACTTGACATCTATCCCCTCAAACCAATCTTTTAAATCCTCTTCACTTTTCTTTTCTCTGATTCTTGCCTGTTCTATATCATTTTTTGACACCTTAATTTTATACTTATTCTGTTTTTCAATATTATTATTTTTAACATCTACTGTCATTACAAACTCTATATCATGCATCCATTCCAGTGTATTTTTATAATCCTCCTCACTATCCCCATCTATGTCAATATACAAAATCAAAACCTTTTTTATCAATCCCTTAGGCTCTATAATTATAGGAAATTCTGTTTCTTTCTCATGTTTCATAAATTCTAAAGGAGTAAAAATCTCCTCATCTGCTATAAAAAACTCTTTATATTTTATTCCTACTTTATCAAGCAAAAATGGATCTTTACATTTACTGAAACTTTGTAACTCCACATTTATCTTTTCTACAATACCTGCATTATTACTCGGATTCTGTATATAGAGATTATAATTTACCATCAAATTAACATAGCTTTCTCCAGCGCCTCTAACTTTATATGGATATTTGTTAAGCAGAGATGTGTTTATGGTAATTTCTGGAGCATTATCAACATATATTTTAAAATTGGCAATAATAAACCCTACCACCAGTACTGCAATATAAATCCAGTTTGGTATATCTATATTTGTCTGATATACTACAATTACACCTACAACATCCAAAACAAAGCATATTATCATAAAAATATCTTTTACTACATACAAAATATATTTAAAGAATCTCTTTATAGTATTCATCATCAGTACTCCTCTTTTTTGAGTTGATTATATCATATTAACCACAAAAAAAGTAGTATAAAAATAAGGGCTACAGCCTGCCCTACGCTCAGCCATAACCCTTACCCGAAAGAAATTTTTAAGGAGCTCTTAGGCTCTCCTGCAAAAGCAGGTTTATATTATCTGGAGCTAAGTAGGAGGCTACATATACTCCAGTAATATACTTAATAATCATCTGCATCTCTATATTCTCTCATCTTTTCAGAGATCATACCCTGCAAATTACCAGCCTTTTTATACTCATCATACTTTGAGATAGGCTTTGTATTACCTGTTTGAGGCGTTATGCCTCTAAGATAGGCTTTTTTCTCCGCCTGTATTTGTTTATTTACCTCTGCATTAAAAATATCACACACTCTCAACACTCTATCTGTGAGCTTTTTAGCTCTTTCCTCATCTGGGAGGCTTACAAGATCCTCTACCATAATCAGATTACGCATACTAGGAGCTAAGCCCATTTCCTGTAGAGCATCCACTACAGCCAGCTTAAGACTCTTTGTGATAATATCACGCTCTCTAGCCTCATCCTCTTTAGCCTGCTCCTCCTGTCTGGTAATATCCTCATGCTCCTGTGCCTGTTTATCTGCGTTGAGCTTTTCAGCCCACTTTTTCTCATGCTTTTTTAGAGCCTCTGTTACCCTTTTATCTGCAATTTTCTCATATTCTGCCTGTAACTCTGCTCTAATCTGCTCCTCTGTTTTAGGAGTATGCTCCTGTACCTGCTCATCCGCTTTTACTTCCTGTTCTGCCATAATACAGCCCTCCTCTATTTACCTGCAAACTGTTTTTTATATTCCTCTAAAGTGAGTTTTCTACCATCATCTGTAGTGTACAATGTTTTTACAGGCTCTCCATACTTTTCCATAACAGATTTTCCCCATTCTGTTTTCCATCCATCCATTAGAGAGCCATCTGGGTTAAGGATTTCTTTATAATGTTCCACCCATTTATTATAATTCTCTGCCCCTCTTATAGATCCTGTAAGTTCGTTAAGCTCATTAGGCTTAAAGGTATCCTCCACTACAGGAGCATATACGCACCTACAATTAGGATGCCGTGGGAGAGTAGGCTCTTTACCAAGCTCATAGATTTTACCATCATCCTCTTTACAGGTTTTGCAAGTACGATCATCATTAGAACACTTATATTTTACCTGTTTTACCCCTGTATCCTTAAACGCCTGCACATGAGCCACATAACACACTCTCTTTGTTTCAGTCCTTACAACACGCTCCGCATTATATCGGCTTGTGTCTAAGGCTTTCTGCATCCGCTCCGTTACTTCCACTATGCTCTCTCCCAGTATCATACTCTGGGTTAAGTTCGTTCTTAAGCTCTGTAATAATCTCTCTTTATCTAACCAGAGCCGATCACTAAACATTGATCCACTCCACGGATACTCTACAGTTTGCTTTACCAGATCTGGATTAAGCCTGTTAAAATTAGCCTTTACAGGAATATACTGCCCTAAGCTATATATCTCGCGCATAAATTGATCGGTATAAATATGGCTAAGATAATCATATACAAGAGTTTTTTCCTCTCCTGTAAGCTCCTTAAGGATCTTTGCTATTTGCTCAAATAGCCCTCTCTGCCTTGTGAGCTCTGACATATTCGCATAGCTCCATGTTCCGCCACTTTTCTTTACCTTAGCCATTACCTTTACAATAGCTGATATTATCCTATCCATACAGCCACTATAGAGATCAGCTAAAATTTTCTCCAGCTCTACCTCATCCTTAAAGGCTGTGGCTCCGTTATCCATAGTATCCTTTTCCACTCTGGAAATTAACTTAGCTCTCCTTACACTATCTGCATGGAGGATCTTTTTCTGCTCCGCTGTGAGTTTATTATATGGAATACCATACATTTTTCTCACTTCTTTATTTGTATAACCTACATTCTCCTCCATAATGCCTCCATTACTTTTCCTCAATAGTTAGTGTGAAATTAGTGCCTCCAGTAGTTCTAATAGCATCCCTTACATTAGCCATTAGGCACTCCTCCGCACTTGCAAGGCATCTATCATTCATAATAGCATCTGCCTCTTTATCCGATGAAGAGTATAAACAACTAGGAGATACCTCAAAATCTGCGCTAACTGTAATCCTAACTTTTCTACTCATATTAACTTTTCTACTCATATTCATTTCAGTAATATCCATCATACCCATATCTGCATCCTCCTAAATAAATACATGATCTAAGAGCTCCTCTGCATCACTAAGAGCCTTTAGAGCCTCTTTGTAAGCGTTATCCGCTCTGTTTACCTGCTCTCTCAATTCCTGCAAGTTTGCATACATCTCATTATATCGCATCTCTAAGAGGCTTTTAGGTAATGCTCCTGATCCCTTTGTAGCCCCTCTGTACTCCATGATCCGCTTAATGATCTGTACAACCTGCTTTATGATATTATGGTTAATTGTTTCCTTATCCGTAGGAAATGCCTTATAGTAAAGATCCGCCTGTATGAGTACTCTATCAACTCTGTTTCTTGTCATTTTTGCTTTTCCTCCTTTTCTTAGGCGTACCTCCAGCTAACAATACTGCAATATCATCCAGCCTATCTTTATCCTCTTGTGATAGCTCTAGCTCTCCAGATTGCTCCAGCTTTACAGCTTGCCCTTTTTCCTGCTGGAGCCTCCCTAACTCAATATATCCAGCGGATCTAAGCCCATTTATAACAGCATTACCAGTATTAGGGCTTATAACTCCCCTTTTTACCTGCTGGGCTACTACTACAAGCTCATCTCTCAACTTTTCCAGCGTTACTATCTGCTCCGCCTTTTTCTCATTATCCATGATTTTCTCCGCCTCCTATTCTTGCCATATCTATTACAGGGGGGAGGGGGAGGGGCTCCCTCCGTTTCCGCCTCTTTCTGTTTTATCCCCTTAAAAACTTAGTTTTACTGAAATACCTATCAGTTTAACAGTAAATCAAGCTCTATGAGGGTAAGTAAATCCTCTACGGTCTTTACCTGTACAACATCATTCTCTATAGCCTCTGTTACCATCCCATAGATCTGGTTATGGAGCTTTCTGGATAGGATCCTGTATTGTAGCTCTGCTAATATAGCTGGATCTGCTTTTAATTCTCTTAAAAGCTCTCTATCCTCCGCCTCCTGCTTTTCTCTTTCCTGCATCTTTTTTTCTATAGATTTTTTTGCATCTTCCTCACACTTAAACATCTTTCCGCCCTCCGTCTTTATCTCTCTTATATGAGGTTAATACTTTATGAGCTATGGCTATAAGCTCTTTTCTCCGCTCCGCATCTGGTAGCTTTACTAAAGCCTCCAGCTCACTCCCATACATATTTAGATACGGTACGCACTCCTTAAAAGCTGGTACATGAGGAGATATAAGATCCACAAGATCTAGCCTCATTCCTTTTATCTCCAGATCTGCTATATCTATCTGCGCCATCCTTTAGCCCTCCGCTAAAATACTCCGCCTAGCCTCATCATAGCTCTCCTCTTTATGAGGTGTAGTATCTGCTTTTTTTGTATATGCGGTAGTAGGGGAGGCTGGCTTTCTACCTGCCTCCTCCTTTTCTGCCTCTTTTGCTCTTAAATAAGGGAGTATAGAGGTACTGGGCTTTTTTCTTGTAATGCCTTTACCTGCTTTATAATACATAGATTACTCCTCCTCTACATACTCCGCCAGATCCGCTAAGCTCTCTCTTACTTCCATGCGCTTAGCGTTCTGGATTTCCTCCTCAATAAGCTCCTTATTAGCGGTCACATAATACTTAACTCTTGCCTCATAAATGGTGTAAAACTCATTAGCCTCAAACCGCTGGATCTTAAGATCATTAAGAGGCTTAGTTACTTCCTCATACTCCAGATCTTCCACTTTTCTCTCATACTCGGCATTGATCGTACTAAAGGAAATACCGCTTTTTCCTCTTAATTTTTTCTGGTACTCCTCTGAAAGTGCATCTGCCTTAGCCTGTACCGCTGTGAGATCAAAATTATCAATTTTCTCCTCACAATCTGCTACGATTTTCTCATATTTCTTACGCTCTGCGATAATCTGCTTAATAGGCATCTCCAGAGTTTTGTCAACCTCTGCCTGCAAAACCTCATCTGTAATAGTTCCTCCCATCTGGATACTAAGCATACGGTTAGACAGCTCCTCCGCCTTTTTCGGTTCATAAGGCTGGGCTTTCTTTACCTTTTCCAGCTCCGCCTTTACTGCCAGATACTCCTTAGAGAGCTTAAAATCTGGAGTATATACTCTCTTTCTGTTTGGATTATTCTGGAATGCCTCGTTAATCATAACCATCATATCCGCTCTTGTAGGTACTACCTGCGCCTGTGCCTGTTTGATAGCTGGATCTTGGTACTTATCGTACTCATGCTCCGCCTGTTCTACAGTAAAGCCCTCTGCCAATCTCTTTTCAATCCATTCCTCTCTTGTCATTCTACCCATTTTATTTTCCTCGCTTTCTTTTTATAAGTTCTGCTCTAAGAGCATAAATTTCTGCAATATCAATCATTACCCTGTGTTTTTCCATGTGGTGTACTGTAAGCCTGCCACTATGGAGGTGTTTATCTATCTGCCTAACTGTTACTCCCAGTAGCTTACTTGCCTCTTTTTTGTTTACACATAAATCACTCATATACCTCCACTCCTTTGCAATAAAAAAAACAGGATCTAAACAGTAACACACTCCTTTACGCTCCTGTGTTTCCTGTAAAAATCCTGTTTTCTGTGGGCAAGGTAGCCCATTTCCTTTAATATCCTGTTATTAGTTCGTGATAAGTATATCATAAGTTCATGGTTAAGTCAACTAATAACACTAAATATTGAGGTTTTTATTTATTATATGCCCCATATATAGTATTTTATCTCTCACAAGTGAGGGATATACACCTCATAGAGGAGGATAAAAGCCAAAAGGCGGTAAAAAATCTCACTGCCTCCGCTCTCCTCAAATTTTAGTTTTATCTTTTCTCACAATCCCCATAAATGCCTATAGGATCCCATTAGAAACAATTATTTTTAATAATTTTATTTACTCCATTTGTTCTAACATTTCCATTTAATTTAACAGCTCTTAAGGAAGGGTATAGTTATCCCCACAGGAGTGAGGAAAATCTATACCGTTCCAAAAGAGAGCCAGCTCTTAAGTATAGGGTGCCTTAATAGTCTAAACATTTCAGCTTAGATATATCAACCAATTCAAAAATGAACTGTTACGCATTTCCGCCCACGCTTTAATTGATATAATCCCTCAGTCGGAAAACCTACCAAGCTCTTTTATTTATTGTCGTAGAGGTTAAGATCGACTACGCATAACAGAAAAAGTAAGGCTCTTTTTCTATCTGCGATGTGTTTTTATTTAGGACACATAAACCACGATTATTTTAAGCGGTTACGCTGTCCGCTCTACTATATTCAGTTTGTAATGAGGCAAGATAAAAAGGAGCCTCCAGATCATTCTCCTGTACGATCCTTTAGCTCCTGTTTTATCCTGTAAAATCCTGTTTTGTTCGTGGTTAGTATACCATGAGTTCGTGGTTAATTCAATCCCCACCCCCTATATAACTTTTGAATAAACTAAAAGGAGCCTACCCACCAGCCAGCGGATAAGCTCCTCGATATTACACACTCTCTATTATAAATCTGCTCCATGCTACAGCATCATCCTCCCCCTCAAAGAGGCTCTTAGCATCCTTGTAGGGGATCCTGTAATCTATGCTCTTATTATCCTCAACTAAGAGGAGCCTCCTCTCATAATCTCTAGCCTCATTTTGTAGGTGGTGCCTAAACTGGTGGAGAAAACCCTCCAGATCTGGCTCTGTGAGGTAGATCTCCTTAGTTTCCTTTACATAATTGTTATCCCTCACAAAAAAGGTAATAACAGGGATCGTAACCTTATAGGCTCCTGCCAGCTCGGTATCTAACTCTCTAAGGAGCTCTATCCTCTGGTGGATATTAGCACTCCTGTAGCCCTTTGCAATAATTACTTTCCTCATCGGAGAAAAGGCTTTACAATCGGGGAAAATCTCCTTATACCGCTCCACTCTTTCCTCAATCGTCATAACCAGCCTCCTCTATAAAACTACTGGGTGTTACTCTCTCCATCCCAGCCCACGGAGCTATCGCATTAAGGGCGGTACAGAGATCTCTCATCTCCTCGTAGCTATCACACTTTGTAACCTTGCCACACTCTTTATACTCGCTTTGAAATCTGGGGATCAGATCACACTCTGCATATTCCAAAACGCTCATATATACATGATCATCCATAACCTTACACCTCCGCCTCAAAATAAGATATATAGGCTTGCTGGAGCTTTTTAAGATGGTAAGTGGTGCTAGCTGGAGTAATTCCTAAAGCCTTAGCTACCTCTCCCTTTGTCATGCCATCATAGAGCATAACCGCTACCTCTCGGATCGTACCGCTGATACTCTCCAGAAACTCCTTAACCTCGATCTCGGAGAGCTCCAAACACTCCACCGTAAAGGATCTCATGCTCACGCCATCCTTATTAACCTCTGTAAGCTCCTCATAGCTATCTGGGAGGCATCCTGTAAAGCGTTTCTGGCGTGTAGCCTCCGCATAGAGGCGGTTTAATTGCTGTACCACATGAACCTTAAGGAAAGTAGTAAAAGTAACGCCTCTGGCTGGATCATATCCCTCTACAGCTCTCCAGCAAGCTATATTAGCCTCCTCTAGGAGATCCTCCTTATCGTAGCTAGGAATATTTCTATACTGCCATACCCACCCATGAAGTAAACCGCTATTTCTTATCATAATCTCCTGTAAATATTCCTCTTTTTGAGTGTTCTGGTACATAGCCACAAGCTCCTCTGTTTCATATCTCCTGTAAATATCCTGCATAATCCTGTACCTCCTATGTAATTTCATTGTTAAGCACCTGTATCTAAGGTACCTTATATTCAATATATTATAAGGTACCTTAGATGTCAATATATATTCCTCAAATTTGAGTTAAACATTTTAATTTCTTTGTTATTATGTTATTATAGGGGGTATATAAATCATGATAGGAGCTAAGGATATGAGTACATCAGAGGCTCAAAAAAGAGCTGTAGCTAAATATGATGAGGGAAAAGAGCTTATTAAGTTTCGTGTGGCTAAAGGTCGGAAAAAGCTCTATATGGAGCTGGCAAAGCGTAATAACAAAAGCCTTACCGCCTACATTACAGATCTCTTAGAGGAAAAGCTAAAGGAGGAGCAATAACGCCCCTCCTATTTTTCTGCATTGAAAAAGAGAGGTATCACGCTCTACCTCTCTTAATCTTACTAGGGCTCCGCAAACAACGATCTTTCTCTCCAATCCTAAAGGTGTTTCCAGAGTATCCTTTACCAAACACTTATTAGTGTAATACAGGTGCTCCTATGTGTCAATGAGCCTTTATTTTATCCCTAAGCTCTGCCAGCACTAAAACCGCTAAGAGGAGCATAGTTACTATCTCTACCCAGTTAGTGCTATTCTGTGGGCTTTCTGCCTGCTCTGGAGCCATTACAGGAGTACTAAGAGTAGTAACCGCTGGATCTTCGCTCTCTGGCTCCTTAGATGCTTTTATGGAGATGCTTACCCCATTCTCTGTATATTCATACACCAGATCCACTCCCTCCGCCTCTATCTTTATATCCTGCGGTACTGTGATAACCTGCTCTGGGGCTCCTGTAGTGCCTGTATCCGCCTCATTTTGCTTAGGTACGGTTATATTTACAGGCACACTTACATTAACAGGCTGGGAGCCATTCTGGGAGGCTACAGGAGCCTCTTGCTGGTAGTAGTTATTTACTGTGGATGTACTGGTATCCTTATAGCTGTGATCCTCATTATATGAGCTATGATTATCACTACTTTGTGATGAATTAGTAACAGTATCCCCAGATACCACAGAGCTACTATTATTCGTATTTTGTGAGGAATTTGTTACGGTATCCCCATTAGATACTGAATTATCCGTAGCAGAGGAGTTATTAGATCCGCTACTGTCTACATTATTTGTAATGTTTTGGTTTTCTCCGCCTACTTCCTCATTACTAGGAGGAGTGCTAGGATCCTCTCCAGAGCTTTCCTCCTCACTCGGAGGATTTTCTTCTTGATTGGATCCTCCCTCTGGAGGTTCTTCTAATCCCTCATCCCCTGTATTATCCCCCTCACTAGGAGTAGGAGCTGTATCTGTTGTAAGGAATTTCTTATACTCTCCAGCCCCTCCTATACTGGTATTAAGCTCATCCTGCCAGCCTGCATAATAAAGCTGATAATGGCTTAGCCAGCTATTATACTCCTCATCGGTAGTATAGTTACTAAGGCTCCCCTCATTAGCAAGATCTGATCCGTGTATGCTGGCTGTATTACTCCATACTAAGGAGTTATAGAGCTCTGCGGAGGAATTGTTATAGATCCCTCCCCCTATTCTGGCGGTACTATCCTTAATTTCTGTATTCCTTATTGTGAGGGTACCTGCGTTATATATGGATCCTCCCATCTCCTCCGCCCAATTACTTTTTATTGTACAGTTATCTATAGTTAAGGTGCCTCTGTTGAAAACAGCCCCTCCATAATCTGCGCAATTATCCAAAAAGCTACAGGATGATAGATTAACCTCTCCAGAGGAGATATACAGAGCCCCTCCATTACCTCCAGAATAATAACAATTTACAAAATCGCACATATTAAAATCTACATTTCCAGATACTACTATAAACGGATCATCTCCGCCTATATCACTAGAGTTTCCATCGAAATAGATTTTATTTACTTGCGAGGTTCCACCATACCCATAATCATCCCTAAAAATTATCTTAGCTCCTGCCTCCATACGCTTTAGAGTTACACACGCATAATCTAATTTATCTGGGCTTGGTACTACTATGGTTCCCTTAATACCTATCACATCCCCATCTCTAGCGTTTTCCAGCGTAGTATAAAGCCCTACATAGCTATTAACCGTTATAGAGGGTGCTCCTGTTCCTGCCTGTACTCCCATCGTATTAAGGAGCAATACCAACACTAAAGCCAGTATAGCCCCTCTCCTCATCTTCTTTCTGTGTTTCATGTTCCTTTACCTCCTGTAATTCCTGTTCTTTGTGCGGATTTACCGCCACAGTACATTATAACAGGGCAATAAAAAAAAGAGCTGTAAACCATTAGTACAATGATCTACAGCCCTCACAGCTCTCTATATTTCTCCGTTTTCCTTAAGGTATGCTAAAAATCCATCACACCCCTCTACTACATCATCATAGGTTATATCAAAATTTCCAGTATACCACGGATCCGCTATATCTCTCCCAGATCCAGCAAAGGTAAGAAACTTGTACACCTTGCCCTCTGGATCTCCCTTTAGCATCCTGTTAAGGTTTCTGATATTAGCGGTATCCATGCCAATAATATAATCAAAATTATCATAATCTCTAAGGGTTATCTGCTTAGCCCTGTGAGGCACTAAAGGGATCCCTACCTCCCTTATCTTATTTACTGTGCCTCTGTGCGGAGGGTTTCCGATCTCCTCCGTACTTGTAGCAAAACTATCTATCTCAAACAGATCCTCCAGCCCCAGCTCCTTTACCTTGTGGGTAAATACGCTCTCGCTTAAAGTCGATCTGCAAATATTTCCATGACAGCAAAACGCTACTCTTATCATCCTGTACCTCCTTATCCTACATACTTATTTTAATCTCAATCACAATACCCTTTGTTATTTGTACACGAAATGGCAAATGTTGCCGTGACAGCAGAATAATACTTTTATCATTCCTTAAAACTCCTTGTTTATCCTTGATTTTACTGGGTTTTGGCACTTTTACCTTCAACCTTATTTCGGTATAATTTTGCTTAATTTGGCGTATTTTTTCACTTGTTTGTCGTAAATACTGTCGTAACGGAGTTTTCTCTACGACAGTTAAGATGATTTCTTACGACAACTCTCATCCATAAGTAAAACTTCTGCCTGTGCATCTTCAAACTTAAAGTGT